>JABABM010000001.1:0-140839 GCA_014238205.1 Phycisphaerales bacterium
GCCCGGACGAGTTGCTTCGAGATTGAATCCAACCCGTCACCATGACGACGCACCCGGATCAGTATGCCGCATTGACGGCACTGTTTACAACCGACAGTGCGTCGGCCCCGACATTGGCAATCGAGTCGAATCTGGAACCCGAGATTGTCGTTGTGCCTTCACCGCGGATCGAGTGTCTCATTCCAGGACATCTTCCAGTTCGAGCACATGCATGGTTCCTTCCATGCGCAAGGAGCCTTGTCGGCCCGGGTCTTCCCGGTGTCCTGGCTCGAATCGACGACGACCTGGTCCAGTTGAACTCGTTTGGACTGGAACGGGAAGAACTCGAAGCCTTTCAATCACTTCCGGAACTGGCAAGGGCCTGCGGGCAATGGTTGATACTGCCCGGTTCGCACTTCGAACCATCCGCTGCCTGCAGTCTTGATGCCGATCGCATCACCATCCTGACCGGTGCGGACCAGGCTGCACTGGTTGCCGCCTACCAGATGATCAAGTCAATCGTTGCAGGTGCCATGACCGACCCGGCCAAGCTCGACCTTGGCCTGTTCATTGCGGGCTCTCCCGAGGGGATGGCGGCCGAGACGGCAAGCCGCCTTGCAGATACTGCACTTGATCAGTTGGGTTGCACTGTTGCCTATCGAGGATCGATACAACGGATCGAACTTGAGGAGGATTGTTCAACAGGAATGAAGTTGCCTCTTTCCGAAGGGGGAATCTGCACCTTCGTTTCGGATGTCAGGTCAGCCTTGGCCTCAGTGAAACCAACCAGGAACGAGGGTGGACCGGTTGCCAAGACGCTTCCTCGACCACCTGGAATGTCCTGGACACCTCCCCAGGCCGAGCCTGGGCCAGTCGAGTTCACCCCAGCGAAGTTGATGCCCTCACCCTCGATGCCGAAGCAGTCCACGCAAGTGCCTTCCTCGGCGGAGGCATCCTGTGATCGGGGTTCGTTTGCCTCCCATGTCGAGGGTCTTACGCTGCTGCCGATCAGGTGTCCTGCATGTGATCAGATTGAACTGGCGGTCGATGAAGCAGGGCGAGTGCACTGCCTCGGTCCCATCGAAGAACTTCGCTCCCTGCTCGTTGCTGAAGGGTGGGTCATGTCGCAGGGAACCCTGCTCGAGGCAGCCTGCCCGGATCATGTTGTCACCGTGTCGCCACCGGCCCTGCACGGATTCACATCGGATCCGATGGAGGTCAGCGATCTCCATGGAACAACGCTCCAGTTGCGCCTCCTTGTCGAGGTCGAGGCTGGAGAAAGCCGGACATGGTTCTCTACGCGTCTTTCCTGATGAGCCTGGCTGAATTTCCAGCCTCGACGCAGGCCAAGACCTGTTTTTCGTCTATGGTTGCCGGTGGAGCAGCTGTTCATGAGCGGGGAACCCAACCAACCTGATACACCCGGTCCGGAGGATGATCCCACGGTGAACTCCGGGATGCAGGGGGACGAAATCTCTCCAGGGCAGGATGATCCAACGATCCGTTCCGAAGCTGGAACCGGGGCCGGTTCCGGTACTGAGGGCACGGTGCGGATGTTCGCCAAGGCCGATGCGCCAAAGCAGATCGGCCCCTACAAGATCCTCCAGGTGCTGGGCGAAGGCGGTTTCGGCATCGTCTACCTTGCCCAGCAGACGGAGCCCGTCCGCCGCAAGGTAGCCTTGAAGATCATCAAGCCGGGCATGGACACGGCCTCGGTCATTGCCAGGTTCGAGTCCGAGCGGCAGGCGCTGGCGATCATGGACCACCCCGGTGTGGCCAAGGTGTTCAATGCGGGTACGACTGACAAGGGTCTGCCGTATTTCGTCATGGAATACATCAAGGGTGTTCCGATCACCCTGCATTGCGACCGACACAAACTCAATATTCGTGACCGTGTCGGTCTCATCATGCAGGTATGCGATGCGGTGCTGCACGCCCACCAGAAGGGGATCATTCACCGAGACCTGAAACCCAACAATATTCTTGTCGAGTACAACGACAACCGGACCATGGTCAAGGTCATCGACTTCGGCATTGCAAAGTCGCTCAACCAGCCGCTTACTGAAAAAACAATCTTCACCCGAGAAGGCCAGATGATCGGAACTCCGGAGTACATGAGTCCGGAGCAGGCTGAGATGACGACCCAGGACATCGATACGCGAAGCGACATCTATTCAATCGGGGTCATTCTCTACCAGGTCCTCACGGGCAGTCTTCCGTTCGAGGCCGAGACGCTTCGTTCAGCCGGCTTTGCCGAAATAGCCAGGATCATCCGCGAAGAGGATCCGCCTCGACCATCGACGAAGTTTGAAACGAAGATCGAGGAGGCTGCTGACAGGTCCAAGTCAGCCGCCGAAGATCGAATGACGGACCAGCGTTCATTGACCAGGCTTCTCAGGGGCGATCTCGACTGGATCGTCATGAAGTGCCTCGAGAAGGAACGAACCCGCCGGTATGACACGGCTGGTGCACTCCTTGCGGACCTGCAGCATTACCTCGATGACGAGCCGGTCGATGCAGGCCCACCCAGCATTGCCTACCGGGCAAGCAAGTTCGCTCGCCGTCATCGTGGCGCACTGGTTGCAGCCTCGTTGATTCTCATTGTTCTCATTGCCGGTGTCATCGTCTCGACGATGTTTGCTCTCAGTGAGGCCAGGCAGCGTCGTATCGCGGTCACCGAGCGTGATGCCAAGTCGGCACTCCTCGATGTCGAGATACAACATGCTGCCGGGTTGTCGGAGCTGGTTGATGTCCTGATCCAACGTGTCGATTCACTGGAAGAGACGGCGGACCTGGCACGGTTTCAAGTCGAACATCTCCAGCGTGTCCGGTCCTCGACTTCCGAGGATGATCTCGAGGTCCTCCTGCAACTTGCGGAAGCCTTCCTTGAACTGGCCCGCATCGAATGGACTGCCAGGAATCCGACGTATCGAGACTGGCCTGCATCCGAAGCAGCGCTCAAGCAGTCGGAGGAGGTGCTTTCCATGTTCAATGCAGGTGGAGGTTCCCGGCCACAGGTGCTCTACCTGCAGGCCTCCATCAATACGCACCGTGGTGATCATGCTCGACACGAGTTGAAGGATCTTGACCGCTCCGAGGCGTCCTACCGGGACTCGCTCAAGGGTATCCAGGAAGCCATTGGATTTGAGAGTGACAACAAGGCGTTCCTGATGCACGAAGGTGTGACTTTCGCCAATCTCGGCTCGGTCGAAGCCAAGCGTGGCAACCATGAAGCGGCACTGGAACAGTACAGGGAATACCGGGCTGCTTTCGATCGCCTTGTTGCACTCGAATCCTCGAACCCGCTCTACCTGCGCAACCTCGCGGTTGCGCATCTCCGCTGTGGCACTTCCTCCGGGAAAGTGGGAGACGCGACTTCAGAACGCGAGTCCCTCGATACGTATCTGCAGGTTCTGAAGGAACTGGTCTCGCGATTCCCAGAGCAGAACAGGCAGATGAGGGACGTGGCCTGGGGTCACTACTTTCTTGCCAAGCGACTGTACAAGGATGGGGATGCCGATGATGCCCTGCTGCACATTCGCGAGCATCTTGGTCTCATCGAGCAACTGGCATGGTTGAATCCACTGGACATGCGTGCGGCGGGCAGTGATCTTCGACTCGGGCATGGAAACATCGCGTTGATTCCCGAGTACGGTGGTTCCGAGTCCGAGCAGCTGGAGTTCTACGAACGCTTCCATGAGCGACTCCTTGCGCCCCGTGCCACCTACGATCCATCTGGGTCGGCCTCGTTCAAACTCCTGATTGAGAACATCGCCGCCCGATCTGCGCTCCTCTTGAACATGGGGCGACCCGCTGAGGCGGAGCAACTCTGCTCGGAGGGTCTGGAGCTGTGCGAATCGGGCCTTGCCGGTGACGAGTCGGGAGATTCATGTACGTATCTGCAGAAACTCCAGGACGAGCATTTCAGCAGCCCTGGAGGCTGAAGAGCAGCCTCGACATGCCGAGGGCATGGGCGTGGTAGGCTTATCGAATGTCTGGGCATCTCACTGCAACTCAACAGCTCCAACGGGCTGGCACGTCGGAGTTGACTCGCCGCCTGCTGGCCGCCGCCGTTGCCCTGGGCTGTGGAGCAGTCCTTGTCGTGGCTTTCCTCCTGTCGCCTGATGGCTCGGGAGCCGGGACCCATGAGCAGATGGGGCTTCCAGCCTGTGGATGGATCACTCACATGGGCCTGCCATGCCCGACGTGCGGGTTCACGACAGCCTTTGCACATGCTGCAGATGGTGACTTTCTTGCGGCATTTGATACCCAGCCCATGGGAGCTCTGCTTGCGATCTCAACGGCCTTGGCATGCCTTGGTGGGCTGGTCATCCTGTTGACTGGAGCCCCCGTGGAGGGCCTTGTGACCCGGTATTGGTCTGTTCGATGGACTTGGATCGTTCTTGGACTGCTCCTTGTTGCTTGGGCGTATAAGATGCTCCGTTTCAAGGAGTTCATCTGATGCGTCGTGTGTTCACCATCTCCATCCTCCTGCTGACAGGCCTTGCTGCTGCCGGGGGTTGCCAGGCATTACTGCTTGGTGCCGGGATGGCGCAGAGTTTCGAGAGCCAGAAGCGGATCGAGGTCCTGGCGGAGTACGAGGGTCTGGAGCACCGTACGGTGGCAGTAGTCGTCGATGCGGACCTGGGCATACTGCATCAGCACCCGGTGCTCTGCAGCTCGGTTGCATCCGGTGTCGGTGGCCTGATCGCCAGGGAAGTTTCAGGAGTCAAGGTGCTCGATCCGAGGTATGTCCGCGAGTGGCAGTTCACGACGCCCCGCTGGAACGCGATGCCGTATGACGACATGGTCAAGGCACTGAACGTCGATCGGATCATCTTCATCGACATTCACACCTTCCGGCTTCATCCGCCTGGAAACCGCTGGATCTGGGAAGGAAACTGCACGGCAACTGTCGGGATCGTCGAGCGTGATGGTCTCAACCCGGACCAGTTCACGGACGCGTACCATGTCGATGCGAATTATCCCAAGCTCAAGGAGCTTGACAGGGATTCGGCTTCGGCCGAGATCATCCAGACCGGGCTGTTGTCCGATTTCATCAAGCACACGGCCTGGATCTTCTATCCGCACCTGGAGCCGAAGTATCCAGACAAGTACAAGCCGGAGCTTGATGCCACGTGAACCTCTACCGCCTCCTTTCTGCAGGACTGCTCCTGGCCTCACTGATCATGCTTCAGTCCGTGGGAGGCTGCAACATCGCCACCCCCATCGCATATGTGCTCCATCCGGAACCACAGGTGTCGGCGGAGTTCACCCTGAGCAATGTTCCAACCGTGATCTTCATCGACGATCGCCGGAACAGGATCAATCCAACCCGTCTTCGGCGTGTGATTGCAGATGAGGCAACGACATTGCTCATGGAAAAGCGCCTCATTTCTGAACAGTTCATGATCTCCCCCCGTGATGCCATGGTCATGGCACGCAAGCAGGATCGTTCGGGCACGATCATTTCACTTCAGAAGGTGGGAGAGCTCGTGGGAGCCCAGCAACTCATCTACATCGACGTGGAGCAGTTCGCTCTGACCTACGACGGCGTAACACCTGCACCACGATCGATCAGCAAGGTCAAGGTGCTCGATCTTGTCAGTGGGAAGCGGGTCTTCCCAGATCCCGGTGGTGACAGCCCGACCGACTATTTCACACTGAATGTCGAGATTCCTTCACCATCACCCCATGGTTTCCATACTGCGAAGATTCGAAACGAGATGAATGATGAACTGGCCCTGTTGACCGGGGAGCGTCTCGCGAAACTCTTCTACAATTACACGGAATCGGAACTGGGTGATCGACTGAACGGTCCGGGGTAATGCTCGTGGGAATTCTGCACCTGGTCGATATTGATCCTCTTACCAGCGGCCCTTGCCTGCATCATCTTGTGGGTGAGTGCCTCCAGGTTCTTCCCGGGCATGAGCATGTCGTGATGGAAGTCGGCGCAGGCCCGAGGATGCAGGGAGATCTTCCGTCTTCTCGGGGCCGTATTCCCGGAAACGAAGCGTATCTCTCCCGAGGCAGGCACTCCGTATCGGGAGTTCTTGATACCTGGGAGAAGCGTTGGGGCAGTCCATGCCTGGTGCATGCGTGGGGGTCCGCATCAATCGAGTTGGCTGCACGATGGGCAGGCGGGTATCCCTGCCTTGGAACCCTGGATGCATTCGACTG
This sequence comes from Phycisphaerales bacterium, assembly GCA_014238205.1. Lineage (GTDB taxonomy): Bacteria > Planctomycetota > Phycisphaerae > Phycisphaerales > SM1A02 > SP202. The sequence goes on from JABABM010000001.1 coordinate 6,160, forward strand.
CTCCTCGTCATTCATTGACCTTCTCAGGGCGGAACCGGCCATGCACATGACGTACACCAGCCGGGGGGCGTTGAACAGGGCGATGGAATCGGGGCTTCCCGAATCCTCATGCTCGGAACTTGTTCCACGACTGCCCAAGGTCCAGGCTCAGGATGCCAGGCAGTTGCGTGCACGTTGGGATGCGGGGGATGACACGATTGTCTTTGCAGCCATGGGGGAACCTGCATCGTGGACCAACCTGAAGGAACTGGCGAACGTAGCCGGGAGATTCGGTCTTCTCGGCCACGATGTACGCCTCCTGGCTGATCCGTCTTTCGATCGATTCGAAGAAGCCCTTCGATGGATGGAACTTGTCGGTTTGCAGGACGTGATTCGAATCGAGCCTGCTGTTTCACGCCCATGGCAGTTGAAGGGTGCGATTGATGCGGTTCTTCTTGATGGCCATGCATCCCATCGGACTCGCGTGGCTGGCTCCTGTCATCTCCAGTGGGCATTGGACAATCATGTGCCCGTCCTGCTCGGAGAAGGGCATCCAGCAGCGATGGAGTTGAATGACAGGGGCGGAGTCTGGTTCAAACTGGATGCGTTCCTGGACGAACTCCCGGTGCGGCTCAGGGAAGCATCAGCTCCGACGGACGGCGAATCTCCACAGGAATGCGATCCTGCATCGTGGACCGTGGTGAAAGATCAGTACGAGCGGATGGCGTCCGGTGAGCCGGCGAACTCGACGGCAGCTCCCCTGTAGAGATTTTCCAGGACAGGTGTTGGAAGAGACTGCCCACGCAGTGTCGGCGCATCCAGTTCGTCATGCAGTTGGGGATTCATCATGGCCAGGTCCGGGTCCGCGATGGGGGAAGGACCTTCGTACGCTGTTTCGAAGAGATGACGCAGCGCCCAGTATCGACTTGCATAGAGATCGAAGGCTTCTGCCGGCGTGGAGGCCTTTGTCGCCATGCCCATGTCCGACGAGGCGGGAGAGAGGTGGTCGTCCGAGGTGACGATGTCACTGCCGAACAGGATCCGTCCCGGCCATCGCTCCAGGAAGGCCTGCAGTTTCCCCGGCTCATGCCTGCTGAGTTCCCGCACCATCCACTTGGTCGCCGAGGTGTCCAGGTAGAGGTTTGCATGTCGTTCCAGGAGTCCATCAAGGAAGGGCAGGTCTTCTGGATAGCCGCCCATATGCGCTGCGATCCAGGGCACCTGGTAGGCATCGAGCATTCGCTCGAAGGCCTCGTACTGGTCGGCCTTCGTTCCATAGAGGCTGGAATCGGTGTACTTGCAGGCAAACCAGGTATCCGGGTCCGCGATGTGCGCCATGAAGCACATGCCCAGTGAGGCGGCGAGATCCATCGCGGCTCTCCGGTGCGGTCCATCGATTGAGAGGAGGCTCGGATCGCCTGCCTCGATCCCGTACTCGACGGATCGTGGGGCCGCCCAGAACTTCACGATGCGGGAGCCTGCCTCGTGAAAGGCCTTGATCTGATCAAGGAACCCCTTCCCATGTGCATGCATCTTGTCCGCTTCAGCGAAATCGGGAATCGCAATGAAGTGCACCATGTCCCCGAGCACCTCGTTCATGGCTTCGAGGGCGTTCAGCGGAGTCATCGAGAAGACATGCTCAATTCCGTAGAGTTCGGCAGCCTGTTTGAAGAGTGCGGCGGCCTGGGTGCCGTTGATATGTGCATGAACATCCACCACGGCAATGGGTGGGCTGCCAAGTTGCCTGGCGGCATCGACATAGTCCAGTCCAAGTCTGTTGGCGGGGTGCATCGCTACAGGGTATCGAAATAGAGGATGCTCAGGCCTTGCTGATCAGCCCGAGTTCATCTCCTGCGGTCACTTCGATCTCGTGGACCGGCAGGACATTCGGTTCATTTTCAAGCAAGCCGGTAGCGCGTACCTGACCCAGGTAGAGTCGACAATCAGCTTCGGGGGCTATGTGCCCGACGAGTTCGCAATCCATGTAGAAGAGGCCGCGGTGCACGAGAGGAGATCCCGTGATGGCCGTGGAAGTTGGAATTGCCACGAAGGGGTCATCGCCCCTGCGCGGTGTTGGATCGAACCGCCTCATCATGAGTCGATCCTCTTTCTCGATTCGGCTGAGTCCAAAGGAGCGACTGTCGCGAATCAGGGGTTCGATCGAAGTTCCTCGTGGGATGGAGACGACGACGAGGAACGGTGTTGCGGAGCACACCTGCACCCGGGTCGTAAGGATCCCCGAGCGAGCTTCATCATGCGCAGCGGTCATGAGAAAGAGGCCGTGCGGCACGCTTTGAATGACTTCTTGAACCACGTCTCGCGCAACCATTCAGTGGCTCCAGTGCATCACCATCGACATTGATTTACTCCCCCGTTGCCCACCCATCTTCAACGAGAGGGCGATTTATTCTGCGCCAATGTGCCCAGGATGCACTCCGCGTTTGCCCGAAAGGGGGCAGAAAGGAGCAATTCTGGGAATCATCAACTTGCCGAGTATACGTAAACCTCTCCAGGTACGTGAGATAGGGATGTTTCCGGACGCTCTGCTTGGGGTCTTTTTGGACCTGCAGTCCATTTCTTGATTAAAGGTGTTGATCTGTGGGTGAAAGTGGGGTAGCCTCCCATTAACCCATCAGGAGCCGTCAGGAACAGATGCGTGCTTTTTACAGGCGAATACGAATACACGATCGACGCAAAGCAGCGTCTTGCCATTCCGTCAGACCTTCGTGGGCGACTCGACCCGAAGGTCCACGGACTGGCCTTTTACATTGCTCCTGGGCAGGAGGGTTCCCTGTGGCTTTGGCCGGAACTGACCTTCGAGGCCATGGCCATGGCTGGGGAACAGTCCCTGATTCCGGACGAGGAACTCCTGGAATACGAGCAGCTGCTCTATTCGCAGGCGACCCGGGTGGATATGGACAAGTCGGGCAGGATCCGGATTCCAGAACGCATGCTCAAGATGGCCGACCTGGGTTCGTCCGTGGTCGTACTTGGAGTCAAGGATCATCTCGAGGTTCGCGATCCTCAACGTTGGGAACAACTCCGGGAGAAGAAGTTCACGCAGCAGGCCGAGATCATGCTGCGTGCAAGGCGAGCCATACAGAAACAACGAGAAGAATAGGTTGCTTCGTGCCTTCAACGAATCGCTTCTATGGAAACCACGGACTCATCACAGATGAGAACTGCAGTTACATCGATGTGAACTCCGGCAAGGGGTTCACATCATTTCGGCATGCATGGATGCGTGCTACTTTCGATACCGACGCACGTCGCACGCCACGGATGGCGTGCGTGCGTCACTTCGAAACCAGGTTGGCTGCTGCGATGGAACCGCCAGCACTCAACATGTCGCCGAATGTTCGATACAGAGTATTCATGGGGTCAAGGAAGACTCCTCAGGGGCAGGGTCGCCCGGCAAGGATCGCCACAGCGCCTGTCATGTCCGGTTCCCAGTCGAAGCCCAAGGACGGGCTCGACTGCTGAGGCAGACCAGGGCTGGATGGGTGATCCAGACCTGCTGCCAACCATCGGCGATGACGGTTCGTCCACCCGCGAGCGTCCGCGTCGAATACCCCTTCCCGGTTCGTGGCGTGCTCCCACTGCACGCCACGGACTTTTTTTGGGTTCGCAGCTCAGCTCTTCTGGTTTGCAGGTCGAATCTTGCCAACGATGCTCGGCTTTTCAGCCAGGATCTGCTCGGCAACCTCACGACGGTGCACTTCCACCTCGCGAGGGAAATCCATCGCCAATCGCACACGGTCACCCTTGACCGAGGCAACCCTGACAATTCCGATTGGGTTGGCTGGATCGCCAATGACGACCTCTTCGCCTTCTCTTCTCGTTATGACGAGCATGCCTCGGACCTCCTGCCGATGTGGTCATGCCATCTTCCGCGGGGCGCCACAGCCCCGAACCACCATTCCAGATTCTACCGTAAACATGGCTGATGCCAAGTCAGACATTCAATACAAGCCTGATCCCAGCAGGGCACGGAATCCTGTTAGTGCAATGGCATCAGGAGTTTATGTTCAGTTGTCAGTGCTTCTGCCCTGGTCATCAACCGTTTCAACGGATTGAAAGCCCGGCACATAGGTCTTCAGGTTCTGCTCAATGCCCATTTGGAGGGTCATACTGCTGGAAGGACAGCCCACGCAGGCACCATGGAACCTGATCTGTACATGGCCGTCCTCGCTGACGCTGACAAGCTCGATATCACCGCCATCTGATTGGATGGATGGTCTCATCAGTTCGATCACCTTCGTGACCTGGCTGTGAAGATCGGCATCGTTTCCTGGCATGTCCATGTCTGCATTCGTCATGGAGGGGCATGATACGGCAAAGCCCTTTCCCTCGTTCCCCAACCCCCGGAAAGGTACACTGCCCAAGTCGATCTGCAGGAACACGGGTTTGGAAAGACGTGGTTGTGATTCGAGACACCATCCTTGCATTGCTAGTCCTTGGAGCATCCTGCCTCGCCTCAGGTGGTTGTTCCACGACGGTGAAGGACCCGCGGGCCGCCCTTGCCGACCGGGGCAGGCACGACAGTGCCCACGTGGTGAGCCTCCAGGAACTTTCGCGTGATCCCACGCTCGATGCGGCCGACTACACCCTCATCGAGGGCGTAGTCTGGCGGCCCGACTACGGATTGCCGGCTCGCCGCGAGGCCATCAACCTCCTCTGGGAACGAGATCCTGGGCGTGCAGAAATCCTGTTGCGTCGTCAACTGCCTCGCATGACCAACTGGCCGTGGCTTGTCGAACTCTGTGACTGGATCGCTGAACGGGATATCGTCGAACTGGACCCGGCATTGATTTCCAGCTGGGGTCGTCCCAGGCCCATGACGCCGGACGAAACGAAACGCCCCGAGTACCTGGCGCTTGTCAAGATGCATGGGAAGGACAAGGTGCCCGAACTGGTGTTCAACCTGTTCATCGAATCCAACAAGCCTTCGCAGAGAAGCCTTCGACAGCGCTGCTGGGATCTTCTGCATCGCCTCGGTGAGCGTGAACGGCTCATCGCACTGGCGACCGAGGTGGAGCCTGGAGGCGATGACGTGATGCTTGCCGACCTGTCGGCAGCCGCCTCGACCTTCGGCATGGTGCCCTACAACAGGGAAGAGATTCTCTGGCTGCACAAGATCAGGCAGCCGGAGCGTGCCCAGTTCTGGGACGAGGCCGCTGGAGCCATCAAGAATCTTTCAGAACAACGCCGCGAGGAACTGCAGATGCGGGACCTGGCGACCGTTGTCGCGGTCAACAGGCATCGAAATGATCTCATGGAGGCGCAGACCTCCATGTTGTACAGGGAACTCGAGAACTACCTCAGTTCACAGAATCACTACACGGAATCCAACCCGGGGATCGTCGGAGCAAACGAGCGACTGGAACGCCTGTTCACGCACCGGGACAAGTACACGTGGGGAGACCTGGCGGCGATGCAGCTTGCCATCGAGGCTTTCCACTATCCGGAGGTTCGATCACACGTCTTCGACTATGCCGATCGCGACCGACTTGATGAAACCACCGAGTACGGAGGCATCCTTGCGCTGGATGAGCAGGGCCGCTTCGAAATCCTCGAGTTTCTCCCGAACGTCAGGCACCATGACCGAAAGTTCCTGGCTTCCCAGGAGATGTTCGATGCGGGCTATACGGGACTCTTCCATTTCCATTTCCACGCGGAGAGTCACAAGAACTCCGACCACGCCGGGCCGGGCCTGGGTGACATGAACTACGCCGACAGCACGCGTGCCAACTGCCTGGTGTTGACCTTCGTCGATGTGAATCGCATGAACCTGGACTTCTATCGACATGATGGTGTCATCGTCGACCTGGGCACGGTTACCCGGCCACGGAGCTGACTCGCCTCCCGCCACGGACACACGCAACGGTGCTCCCACTGATTCCGATCCTGCTTGTGATGGCCGTCCTGGCTGCCGATGCGGGCATGGTCCTGGAGCTGCCCGGGCCGGAACCCGGGACAGGGCTGGTCGTGCTGTTGACATTGCTCCCGACCATCCTGGTGGTTCTTGTTGCCGGCACGTGGCTTTCGAGGGTTGATCGGAGTATTGCCCAGGGACGTTGCCGGTCGCTTGAGGGTGCGCACCGTGTTCGAACCGGTGCGACGTGGCTCATCCTCTTCAACTACCTCGCTGCCATGCTGCTGCTCGGGTGGCTGGATGTTTCAAGGCTCATCAGCGAGTCCTGGCTCATTCTCGAGGCGCTGGTTGCCATGGGGCCTGCCGTCCTGGGGCTGCTTGCCCTCTGGTGGTCGTGGTATCCCATCGAGCGTCGACTTCGAGACGCGCGGATGTTGCGTCAGGTCGAGGAGGGGCTGCCGGGGCATGCGGCCCCGGGTCGTTGTGCATATGTACTTGCCCAGTTGCGTATCAACATCCTGCTGCTCCTGGTTCCGATGCTCCTGATCATCGGGGCCGTGGACTGGATCGAGATGGGCATGGAGGCCCCGGGAGAGGGCGGGGCTTCGACCTGGGATGGCCTGCTCTTTGGAATCCTGGCGTTCGTGGTCGCCATGGGCATTCTCGTGCTCACGCCACTGCTGGCCAGGTCGCTCCTGGGGCTTCGTCCCATGCCACCTGGCGAAGTGCGAGACGACATGGAGCGCATCTGCACACGCCATGGTGTCCGGGTACGTCAGATCATGCTCTGGCGCACAGGTGGCATGGTGGTCAATGCCGCCGTCATGGGGTTCATCCCTCGTATTCGGTACCTTCTCCTGACGGATGCCTTGCTGGAGCAGCTTCCTCGCAGGCATGTACTGGCCGTCATGGGGCACGAGGTGGGGCACGTGCGTCGTCGCCACATGCTCACGCTGTTCCTTTCGCTCTTTGCAATCGTGGCCATGGCGGAACTGGCGATCTCGGGAGCCAAGGGGCTCTGGCCCTGGTTCCTGGCAGGGGGTACGGCCGAAGACGATCTGCTGCACCTGGCCCTTGGACTGTTGATCGTGCTTCCCTGCTTCGGCTGGGTTTCCAGACGCATCGAGCGACAGGCCGATACCTTTGCAGTGCAGGACCCGAGCATGCATCCTGATCAGACCACTGAAGAGACCACTCACGGGAACCGGATCAGCCCCGAGGCGGTCGATGCCATGGCCGGATCGCTGGAGTTGATCGCCTCGCTGCATGGCATCCAGCCTCGTCGTCGCAGTTGGCGTCATGGCGCCATTGCCTGGCGTTGCAACTACCTCCGGACGCTCGTGGGCCGGCCGTGTGAGGGTCTTGTCATTGACCGAACCATCCGCAGGATCCTCCGAGGCTCCGTGGTCGTGCTGCTTGTCGCGGTCGTGATCCAGGCGGGGTTCCTGTCATGACGACTTCCTGCCACGTGACGACGATGCAGGGCCTTGGCAATGTGCTGCACATCATCAAGTCAGGGGACATGCCTGCCTCGAACCAGGAGCAGTTCCTTCAGCGCCTCTTCAGTGAGAAGCCAGCCGATGGCCTGCTTGCCCATGGGCCAGGCGGCAGGGTCGAGACCTGGAACCGTGATGGATCAGCGGCCGAGTTGTGCGGCAATGGATTGCGATGCCTTGCGCGCCTTGGCATTGAGGAAGGCTGGCTTGATCCGGGAAGCGGCCAGTTGCAGACGGATGCGGGTGTGCATTCGATTTGCAGTACGGCCGATGGCGGCATCTCGATCTCGATGCCAATGCCCTGCCCAGGTCCTGCGGCGGTGGGCATGAAGGAGGGCGAACTTGAGACCCAAGGGGATGCGGCGCTGTTGCAGTGGGAGGGGAGCGAGCTGCAGCTGCATCTTGTTGCCACGGGCAACCCGCACGCGGTCCTTTTCATTGAAGCCCAGGAGCATGCGGCGATGCTTGCCGAGCTTGGCCCGGCGCTTCAGCAGCACGCGGCCTTCCCGGCGGGCATCAATGTGCATTGTGCGGGCATCGAAACTGCCGGGATGGTGTTGTCATCCTGGGAGCGAGGCGTTGGTGTGACGCAGGCCTGCGCAACGGGCGCTACGGCGGCGGTCTACGCGGCAAGCGCGGCGGGACTGCTCGAAGGAGCATGCACGGTCCACATGCCAGGTGGAGCGTTGATTGTCGAACTGGATGACACGGCCGCCTGGAACACCGGCCCGGCTGAGTATGTTGAGCGATGGGTTTCAGTCTCAGGGTGACAGGTCTACCCAGGTGCCCTGGTCCGAGGGGCCGCGGCAGGCGTGGAAGCGTCGCTCACTCGGCACGCCGATAGCGCAGGCAATCGTGGCCGAAGGATCGTCATCATCCGGATGGCGGCTGATCGACAACAGCCCGTCACTCCGGTCGGCCAGCAACCGGCGAATCGACTCAACATCATGCTGCCCGCCTGCAAGCAGGTCCTCGGCGCGACGACACCGATGCTGGCTGCTCTCGCTCGGTGGCTCCGCGTCGACATGACCCTGCGCAAGACAGTGATTCGTCTGCACGATGGGTTGATCGTCCATCACCCGCGTGATGCACGTCGTCGAGGTCGTCTCAAGCTGCGTTCCGCCATGCTCATCGGCCAGCCAGAAGGTGTGCGCCGCCATGCGGTCGGCTCCCGCAATCACGCCCGCTGCATCGGCTTGCGTCCGCTCGCGAATCGCCCGGTGCAGCAGGTTCGTGTACGCGATGCCCATGCGCACATCACGCGTCTTGAGGTTCGTGGTCCCAACCCACAGCCCATGTTCATTCATCCCCAGGATCGTCGGCCCGCCGGCAATCGTGATGCCCACCGTCGCAGGCCCCGACTCGGGTCGACGATGCACGCAGACCACGTTGGGAAGGTCGGTGCAGTTGAGATCCCATGTCTGGGCCGCTAGCACTTGGCCACCTGCGCTGAAGGCGGGGGGGATCATCAGCGACGTGCACCCTTCATCCGCACCGGTGCTACCAAAGTGCACCAGGTCACGCGTGTCCGTCACGTTCACTACCGCGATCAGCAGCGATGGCTCCACGCCGGCGCCCTCCGCGGTTGCAACCAGTTCATCGCACCCATCCTTGTCCCATGCGGCAAGCGCCTCGAGCATGGCACTGCCGGTGGCCTGCAACTGGTCGACACCATTTGAAACACCACGCTCGCTGAAATACCCCTTGGCCTCCCGGAGGCGATTCTCGAGCATCGAATGCACGTGATCGGCAACGGCCTCGCCGTACTGTCGGCCCATGTCAGCCGGGGTGCCCTGGATGTCTATACGTGGAAGTTCATACATCAGTCGAATCCTAGCCCTCCTCCATGCCTCCCGCACGCCAGATAAACATCCTCAGCCAGCTTCTTGAATCGGTAGAATGGGGGGCCTCATGCCATCTGAACTTCCCAAGACAGCTCAGCACCTCAACCCCCTCGTGGACTGCCCGGATGTCGAGCAGGCCATCGAAACCTTGGTAGGGGCCTTGAAACGCCACCAGGCGACGATCACCGGGGTCCGACCCGCGGATCCTGGACGAGTACCCGTACGTGATGAGGCCATGGAACGCCTTGAAGCCATGCGGGGTCGCCCGGCGTTCTACCCATACATGGGCTCTGGATTCGGTCGTGGACCATTCGTGCAGCTGGCAGATGGATCCGTCAAGTGGGACATGATCACCGGCATCGGGGTCCATGGCTTCGGTCACGGAGATCCCGATCTCGTCGAGACCGCTCTGGGAGCAGCCCTGGGTGACACGGTCATGCAGGGCAACCTCCAGTGCAATGAACAGGCGGTGCTCTTTGCCGAGGAACTGCTTGCGGCTGCCAAGCCGGGAACCAGCCTGTCGCACTGTTTCACCTGTACATCCGGAACGCTGGCCAATGAGAATGCCCTGAAGATCTGCATGCAACATCGCAATGGTGCGCCCCGCGTTCTGGCCTTCGACCACAACTTCATGGGTCGCACGGTCAGCATGTCGCAGATCAGTGAGATTCCCAGCGGCCGTGTCGGGCTCGCCTCGAATACGCTGGTTGATTACCTTCCATTTCTCGACCAGCAGGATCCAGAGGGGTCCCTGCAGCGAACCATGGACGCGCTTGAACTCTTCCTGTGGCGCTATCCCGATCAGCACGCGTGCATCGTGATGGAACTCGTGCAGGGCGAGGGTGGGTTCAATGTTGCCACTGCCGACTACGTCCGTCCCATCGCGGAACGATGTCGGGCCGCGGGTATCCCCGTCTGGTTCGACGAAGTCCAGTCCTTTGGTCGTACGGAACAGATGTTCCGATACCAGGCGCTGGGTATCGAGGACTGCATCGACATGCTTACGGTCGGCAAGATGACTCAGGTCTGCGCTACGCTCTACACGGCGGAACTGAATCCGAACCCCGGCCTCCTCAGCGCGACGTTCCTGGGGAGCACGGTCGGCCTGTCGGTGGGGCGGCGCATCATCCAGCGACTGCTCGAGAGTGATTCCTATGGTGAAGATGGTCGCCACGCCCGGCTCTTCAACGCCTTCAGGACGGGATGCGAAGAACTCATCCAGCGACACCCCCAGTACTTCCCCGAGGTCGAAACCACCTGCCGAACCCCGCAATGTCCCTTCCCGCTTGTCGGTGGAACCGGCGGCATGATGCGCCTGACACCCTACGGGGGGAAACTTTCCGAAATGAAGCCGTTCATTCAGCGGCTCTACGATCGTGGCGTCGTCGCCTTCTCCTGCGGCCATGGACCTACGCACCTTCGATTCCTCCCGCCTGTGGGCGTGCTGGAAGAGGATGACATCGCGTCCGTCCTTGCGATCGTCGAGGATGCATTGGACCCCGGGGCCTGACATGTTTCTTATCCGCAATGCCATCCATGAAGATGTACCCCAGCTGCTGGACATGGCCAGGACGGTGCACTCGAACAACCTGCCACCGGACGCCGATGCGCTGGGAGCAATCGTCGAGCAGTCGATGAAGAGTTTCAACGGCGAAGCTTCGCTGGACGAACGTACCTTCACCTTCGTCCTCGTCGACGATGAAACCGGCAGTGTGGCCGGCACCTCCGCGATCATGGCTCGTCGCGGCACGTCTGCCCGGCCGCGGCTGTACCTGAAGGTACGCCGCTACGAGCACTATTCCGAGGATCTCCAGGATGGGCAGGTCCAGGCAACCGTCCAGCTCATGGAGGATGTCGATGGAGTCACCGAGGTCGGCGGCCTCGTGCTGCCCTCCAGCTACAGGGGCTGCGGGAAACGACTGGGTTCCATGCTCAGCAGGGTTCGTTTCAGTTTCATGGGCCTGCACCCGGACTGGTTCATGGATCGCGTCGTGGCCGAGGTGATGGGAGTGCTCACCGACGATTGCCAGACGAAACTCTGGGAACATCTCGGTCGCCGCTTCATCAATCTCTCCTACCAGGAAGCCGATGTCTTCAGCCGAACCTCCAAGGAGTTCATTACATCACTGTTTCCCAAGGATGAGATCTACATCTCCCTGATGCCCCCAGAGGCGAGGAAGTTGATCGGGGCGGTCAGTCCCGATGCCACGCCCGCACTACACATGCTCAGTGCGCTTGGGTTCAAGGAAGTGGATGAGGTCGATCCATTCGATGGGGGTCCGTACCTGAGCGTGCAGCGTGATTCCATTCCCATGGTCGCTGCAACGAAGATCCTGAAACTGGGCCCGGCGGGTACTCCCGATGGGCCGGAAGGATTCGCCAGTGTTCGAGTCGAGGGCTCCTTCCGATGCGTCCGATGCCCCTTCACCATCGAGGATGACCTCCTGACACTGCCGGGGGAGGCGATGAAAGCACTCCAGGTCACTCCCGGGGATACCGTGGGATGCACCCCCGAGCGTGAACACGCAGGCGCGGTCAAGTCGAACTCCGACGTGGTGCCGGGATGATTCGGGAGTTTTTCCAGATGCGAACATCCATTGCATGCCTGTTCCTTCTTCCAGGACTGCTCCTCTTCCTGCTCCAGGGTTGTGACAGCGGTGCCTGGGATGCCAAGCAGCTCGTTTCCAACCTGCAGAATATCTCCATTGACGAGCCGCCCTCGTCCATTCGAATCAAGTCCAGCAATGCCTCGGTCAATCTTCGTGTTGATCGTGCTGTCCCAGCCGGGTCGATCGAGGCTGAGTACTGGATGGAACATGATTCCATCGCCGAAGCATCGGACCTCCTGAGAGCCTCAACGCTCACGCCGGACATGAGAGATGGCCGACTGTATCTCGAGCCACTGCTCCAGGAAGGTGTTTCCGTTCACCTCGAGATCATCCTGCCCGATATCCAGGGTGTCTTCATCGAGGTGGAGAATGGTTCCGTCGAGGTCTCGGGCGCTACCGGTGAGACGGATGTCGTGATTGCCAATGGATCCGTCAAGGTCCTCGGCCAGGAAGGAACCGTCACGGCACGACTCCAGAACGGTTCCATTACGGTTGCCGATGCCACTGATGCCCTGGAACTGCATACCGAGAATGGAACGATCACCATTGAACATGCAGTCAGTGACATCAGGGCGCGGACTGCAAATGGTTCCATCACCGTGGACGTCCAGGCTGACATGTCCCCTTCGCTCCAGGTCTTCGCCACCAACGGCTCCATCGAGTGCCAGGTCGGACCAGCCTTCACAGGTGAGATCGACCTGGTCTGTGACAATGGTTCCGTCCAGGTCACTGACCAGCCAGGGATCGTCACGGCGGAGGTGGTCGACGATGAGGGCAATCGCCACCTGGTCATCGGTGCCGGTTACAACAAGAGCACACTCTGGTCCGGGAATGGTTCAGTCCAGTTCACCATCACCTCCGGACCTCCGCCCGGGGATCCCGACGGATGAGCTTGGCAGCCCTTCCCATTGCAGCACGCCGTCACCACGTGGTGACCGCCCTGGCCAGGGGATTGGAAACAGCCTGTGGAACCAGGGACCTTGGACCGGTGGTCCTTGGCATCAGTGGGGGAGTCGATTCAACGGCCATGTTGCTTGCAACAAGCGTGCTCGTAGAACGGCCCGAATGGCAGATCCAGCTGATCCCGGTCCACGTGAACCACAATCTTCGTGAGGATTCCGACCTCGATGCGATGCAGGCCTCGGAGTGCTGCAAGGATCTGGGCCTGGCATGCCAGGTAGTCGACGCCTGGCCCAAGGGCGGGGGGGAAGAGGCCCGTGTACATCGCTACGAGGCACTGATGTCCGTGGCCGCCACGGGTGAAGCATCTTGGATCCTGGCTGCGCACCATGCCGAGGATCAACTTGAAACCATCATTGCGGCCCTTGGCCGCGGGGCGGGACCCACGGGTCTCTCGGGCATGGCGCAACGCCGGCCACTTGGTGATGGAGTTGCACTGGTGCGACCACTGCTGGATGTGACCAAGTCGGACCTTGAGTCACTTTGCCAGGCGGCGGAGGTCACCTGGCGGGAAGATCCAACGAACCATGAACCGACCACGCTCCGGGGTCGGCTTCGCCGGGATGTGCTCCCGGTACTCGAGGAACTCTGGCCTGGGGCCGCCCAGCGAAGTGCGGTGAATGCACCCCTGGTTCGGGAGGCGGCAGAGGCCCTGCTTCGCGAGGCTGCGGAGGTGTTCGGTTCGGAGACGACTTGGCCAAGACAGGCATTGCGAGCCGTCAATACGGCGATTCGCAGCACGGGCCTGCGACAGGCATTGATGGCTTCGGGCCTGGGCGCGGACGAGATCGATACGACACGGCTTGTGGAGGCATCAGAGGCGATCGCCGATCGCAGTGAACATGCCCGGAGTTTCGAGTTCAATACCAGTACGGCGATCGCAATCGATGCCAACAGGGTCTGGATCACAACGGGGACGAATGATGACTGATGTCATGTTGGTGGGGCACTGCGGTCCGGATGCGATCATGTTGAAGACGGTGGTGCAGCGGGCATTGCCCGAGGCGAGCGTTGAACTGGTCAACGACCAGGCGGCGCTCGATGCCGCGCTGGCTGGTGAAGTCGTCCTGCTGGTCAACCGTGAACTTGACGGCGCATTCCATGCCGGAACCGGTGGCATCGACTTGGTTCGCCATCTTGCCCAGTTGGACTCGCCGCCGCCGATGCTGCTGGTATCGAACTTCGAGGAGGCCCAGTCGGAGGCCCAGGCGGCAGGTGCGATGCCGGGCTTCGGCAAGAGCAACCTGTACGACGAGGACACGACGCAGCGATTGAAGGATGCTGCGTCGCGATACGAATGATCAGCTGACGATGCTGGACAGCCCACCCATGAAGGGTTGCAGCGCTTCGGGCACCTGGATGGAGCCGTCTTCCTGCTGGTACATCTCGATGATCGGGATGAGGATTCTCGGGCTTGCAATCACCGTGTTGTTCAGGGAATGACAGAAGACGGTCTTGCCGTCCTCACCACGGTACCGGAGGTTCAGGCGACGACACTGGAAGTCGTAGAGCCTCGAGGCTGAGTGTGTTTCACCAAATGCACCTGCGGGTCGCCCATCGGGCCCATCCTCGCCCCGGCCGGGCATCCAGCACTCGATGTCGATCATGTCCGCGTTCTTGGAACCCAGGTCACCCGTGCAGCATTGGAGGAGCCTGTAGGGCAGACCGAGCAGTTGCAGCAGTTCTTCGACGATCTGGATCATCTCCTGGTGATGGCTCCTGCTCTGCTCCTCGTCGGACTTGCAGATGATGACCTGTTCGACCTTGTCGAACTGGTGGATGCGGAAGAGGCCGGCTGTATCCTTGCCTGCTGCGCCAGCTTCACGTCGGAAGCAGGTCGAGACGGTTGCGTATTTCAGCGGCAGTTGTTCCGCATCGAGTATTTCCTCGGAGTGAAGACTCATCAAGCCGACTTCACCGGTTCCCGTGAGGTAGAGATCCTGCCCTGGCCCCGGGGTGCTGTCGGCATCGATGTGGTAGGTCTGTTCAATGCCGCCAGGGAAGAAGCCGGTACCGACCATGGCTTGCTCGCGTACCAGTACGGGAACCGAGTTGGGCTGGAACCCGTGCTTCGAGGTGATGTGGTTCATTGCAAGGGCCAGCACGGCCTGATGGAGGAGCATGCCATTGCCGGTCAGGACGTAGCTTCGTGATCCGGCCACCTTCACGCCTCGTTCAAAGTCGACCAGCCCATGATCGCCAACCAGTTCCAGGTGCGTCCTGGGCTGGAACCCACGATTGCCTTCGAAGGATTGTTCCCAATCCCATCCTTCCGGTGCCCAGCGGCGAAGTTCGACGTTGTCGTCGGCACTGGTTCCTCTTGGAACCTCCTCGTCCGGGGGCTGGGGGACCTGGAGCAGGAGTTCCATCCACTCCGGCTCGATGCCCTCGAGGGTTTCGTCAAGTTCCTGGATCTGCTTCTTCAGCTCGCTTGGTCGTGACTCCAGTTCCGCAACCTGGGCCTGGAGTTCAGCCTGTTCAGTCCCTTCGGCGGACTTCAGCTTCCCCTTGAGCTTGCCAAGTTCCGGGCCGAGTTCCTTTCCGATCTTCTTCTGCTCCGCTCGCAGCGTCTCCTGCCGCCCCTTCAGTGTCCGTCGCTGCTCATCGAGTTCGACGAGACGATTGATATCGACGTCGATCCCCTTGGCAAGGGAGCCGTCGATGAACCGTTCGGGATGTTCACGAAGAGCCTTGAGGTCGATCATTGAAGTGGCATGGTACCGCCGGGTGTCAAAGTGCGCCGTCCCGGTAGGTGGGGGGTACGGCCCATCGCATCTTGTCGATCAGAATACGCCAGTACGGCTCGGTACTGCAGGTGATCATGTCCACGCTCTTTTCATGGCGTGTCAGTCGTACCCGGTCACCGGGTTCCACGTCGAGTTGTTCCTGTCCATCAAGCACGATCGTTGTGCCGGGGTTTGCCTGCTCGACGTGAACCACCAGTTCTCCATCACCCGGGACCACGAATGACCTGAATCCAAGGGAATGCGCCGCCAATGGTGTCACGATGAGGGCGTCGACTCCCGGGGCGACGATCGGTCCCCCGGCGGAGACGTTGTATGCAGTGGAGCCGGTCGGAGTCGACACGATGATGCCATCACCCGACATCGTTGGCCCTCCCTGTCGCTCGATGTCCAGGGACAGCCTGATCATCCTGAAGGGGGGGCCGGCGGTGATCACGCAGTCGTTCATCGCCGGCAGGCCCAGTACATCTTCGCCACTGGCACGGTGGAGATCCACGTTCAGGACCATGTGTTTCCGGCGGAGAGGACTTGACCCGAAGACATCGGCAGCTTCCCTGGACAGGGATGCAACATCGAAGGAAGCGAGGAACCCGAGGCGTCCGCAGTTGACCGGAACGATCGGGAGTCCAGTGCCAAGGAGCCGACGAGCCTGCTGGATCATCGTTCCATCTCCACCGACGACGACGGCCAGGTCGGCCTTCGAAGCGGTATCAAGAGGCTCCTGGGTGATGTCGCAAGGGATCACCTCTCCAGCGTGTTCTTTGAAGACCGGCTCAAGTTCGCCCAGCACGGCGGTCACGTCGTCTCGGCCGTGGTCGGCAATCAGCAGGATGGTTGGTGCATCTGGCATGGTTGGATTCTAGGAGACAAGTCCGCGTGTGAGTCGCATGAATGCTGTTTCCAGGTTGAGTTGCTCAGGCTGGAAGGATTTGATCCGAAAACCGCCGGTGACGAGGCGGCTTGGTATCTCGCTGAGGGCCAGTCCCGAGTCGGGATCGACGGTGCAGTCGATCCGAACAGCGCCTTCTTCCTTGACGACATCAACGGTCACGATTCCATCAACCTGCATCAACAGGCTCACGGCCTCCTTCACGCGATCTTCGACCTCGATGTGAATGACCCTGCCTACCTGCGATCGTTTCATGATCTCACTGGTGGTGCCGGAGAACAGGAGTTGCCCCTGTTCGATGATGCCCACCGTATTGCACAGTTCTGCCAGTTCATGAAGGATGTGGGAACTGATGATGATCGTCTTTCCCATCCGGCGCAACTCCTTCAGAAGTTCACGGATGTCGATGCGTGCCCTCGGATCAAGGCCCGAAGCGGGTTCATCAAGCAGAAGCACCTTGGGGTCATGCAGCAGCACGCGAGCAATCGAGAGACGCTGGCTCATGCCTCGTGAAAGGCTGTTGACCTCGGTCCTGGACTTGTGGTGGAGTTCCGTGAGGTCCAGCACGTCTCCGACCACCTTGCGACGCTGCGCGCCATGCAGGTCGTAGCAGCTTGCGAAGAACTCGAGGTATTCCAGGACGACCATGTCATCGTAGGCACCCATGAAATCAGGGACGTACCCGATCAAGGGGCGGATGAGCGGATTCTGGTATCCGACGACATGCCCATCGATCCGTGCTTCACCCCAGGTGGGCTTGAGGAGTGTGGCGAGGATCTTGATGGTCGTGGTCTTGCCCGCACCATTGGGACCAATGAATCCGAAGCAGTCCCCGGCCTCGACACTGAGGTTCAGGTTGTCCAGCGCGGTCAGTTCGCCGTACTTCTTCGTCAGGTTGATTGTTTCAATGATGGGCATCTTGAAGTGGAAGGCACATCCTACAGGTCAAAGGCGGCGGCATCGTGCTGGGGAAGCGGGAGAATCCATCGAACCATCGTCAGACCGCTGCTTTCAAAGGCATCGGTGTCACCGTCGATGACCAGCGGGACCGGCAACCTGGAATCGGAGAGGAAGCCGGTGATGATCAGGCATGGCCTGGAGAGCCATGGTGACAGGTCAAGGGTTCGTCCGAAGTTGCGGCTGGTCATCCCGGTCCTCGTGACGTCTTCTCCTGCTCGATGATAGGCAGGTGGAGGAAGCTGGTGGTAGAACCCAAGAAGTTCAAGGGCCTGCATCCGTTCCTGTTCGTTGTACGAGATCTTTCGTCTCATGCTCTGTGACTCGAGGGGTGCGTATTCCTTCTTGATCGAATCATGCAGCGCATACGTGGGATTGATGGGGAGATCCGACAGGTTGATGTGGCCCCCGGGAGCAACGAAGGCCTTTGTCCACATGTATCCCTTGTTCAACGGCTTGCCTGCATGGAAGGCATCCACCCAGGGCAGTTTCTTGCGATCCTTGACGGCGAGTTTTCTCGGAGGCATCCGCTCACCGGTTATCCAGGTGATCGTGACATGGTCCAGGTCGCCCGGCAATTGGTTGACGATCGTTCCCTTCAATCCAATGTCATGGCCCAGTCCATCACGCTGCAGTTCAACCGGGTCGTCTGGGTCGATCCGGAGCAGCCCTCCCCAGGCGGAATCATCGACGAGGCCATACCAGTCGGCATGCAGTGTCGTGGAGGTTCCTCGTCCCGGGACGACCGTACGATCGGGTCGACGATCAAGGTCAACGAGAATGGCCGTCGAGTCCGGGTAGGGGGACTGGTCGCCGGATTCAGATGACCAGGGATGCAGCAGGTTCCTCGCGTTGCTTTCCTGTTCCAGTTCGATGGTCCGCTCTCCGTATCCAGGCAGGTAGATCGACAACCAGCTCCTGGCGTGTTGTCCTTCCGCATTGAACACGTGATCCAGGACGGTCAGGTGGCGCACTCGCAGTGACCGATCAAGCATGCCCTCGACGATCAGCCACCCAAGGATTGCAAAGACACAGGCAGCGAGACTGAACATGCCCCAGTTCCAGTCCTGCCTGTTCCGACGGGCAAGAAACATCCACGTTCCCGGGATTGCCACCATCCAGTAGATGGTGAAGAAACCGAAGATGAGCAGCAGGCCGCTTCCAGCTTCTTCACTCATGGCCAGTGGCTCGCTGGCGAGCGTGTCTGCGACGTGTCGCATGTCCGTCGGTGCTTTCATGTTCAGGACTTCCTCTTCCTCCATCACGCCAAGTACATCGACACCGGGCGTATCGGAACGGCGTCCAAGAATCCTGTTCCAGACCACGTCCGCCTCGGGAAGTTTCGGGCGGATCCCGTTCCCCGAGGCCTGCTCAAGTGCGGCCATTCGAAGGGGTTCAGCCGTGAGATCAAGTCCAAGCAGCGTCAGGCGACCATGTTCGATCGGTCGCTGTATGCCCCAGATCCTGCCATCCTTCAAGGCGTGAACACTCTCCCAGGTGCCATTGGCAGGCAGGGAGTTGAAATCAGTCGTCATGTCCCGGAAGACACGAACTGGCATCGTCCTTGCGGAACCGGCACCTCCCGGCGCCTTCATGAGAGCGGGCAGTATGTCAGCGAGTGAAACCTGGTCATCCCTCCTCGGTGGCTCCGGCATGAGATCGCCAAGTGGAGCGTGTTCTGTTGAGCCGATGTTCCAGGGATTTCCTGATGCCGGCAGAACGATCACCAGATGCCCTCCGCGACGTATCCATTCCCGCAAGGCGGTTTCCTGGCTTGGGCGAAGATCAGGCGCAGCGTTTGTCCAGACGAGTGCTTCGTAGGGGAGCAGGCCCTCCCATTTGTCGGGAAGAAGCGTTGCATCGGCGATTGATGCGATGGCGGTTGCCTCGTTCGCCGAGAACGGCCGTTGGTTGAAATTTCCGGAGGGGTTGGAGTACTGGTCAAGTCCTGCTCGGTGTGATCCAACGACCCCGATCAACGACGTGGAGGGGAGGAGATGGAGCCCGCCGGCAGCACGAGCCATGAACCGATGTGACGCGATCACATTCCCTGGTTGACCATCTTCCACCGTGCTTACGCGAACCTGCATCGGGGTGTCGGGCTTGGTTGCATGGGGGACGATCCCGTACAGCCAGAGTTCCCTGGGTTGTCCAGGAGACATGGCAATCACCCGGGAATACCGGGCCGTATCACCATCGGGTGTCGGAAGATTCCACTCGACAAGGACCTGCTCCTCGATACCTTCGCGTCCAGCCAGTTCGATGAGCAGCCCGGCCATCTCCCCACTTCGCCAGGTATTGCCGACACCGAATTGCCTGACCGAGACGGGTTGTTGATCCTGTGCCAGTACCGATGCCGGTGAACTGGTCAGCAGGAATACCATGATGAGTTGGCATGCACGTCGAATCACGGCTCGATTCTATGCACTCACAGCCGAATCAGCCCGCGGCAGCCATGGCCAATTCCTCGAGGATGGCAATGTGGGACTTGATGCCCGTATGGAAGGAGCGGAGATCGTATTTCTCGTTCGGAGAATGCACCCGGTCATCATCAAGTCCGAACCCAACCAGCAGCGAGTCGATGCCGAGAATCGTCTTGAAAGAACCTACGACAGGGATGGATCCACCACAGCCGGTGAGAACGGCAGGGTTGCCCCATGCCCGTTCCAGGCCCTTTCGTGCCGCGGCCAGCCAGGGAGAGTCAGTCGCGACGCGAATCGCCGGGAAGGCGCCTTCGCCCATGAACTCCCACCGTCCTCCTGGTGGAGTGCGATCAATGAAGAACTGTTCGAGGTTGGCGCGGATCGTGGCTGCATCCTGATCAGGCACGAGCCTGCAGGTGAGTTTGACGCCCGCCTTGGAAGCAATGACGGTCTTTCCGCCGGCTCCCTGGTAGCCACCGTAGATTCCATTGGCGTCGCAGGTCGGGCGGCTCCAGGTTCGTTCCAGGATTGATCGTCCGGATTCACCCACGCTGACTGCACATCCTCCACTGGCGAGAAAGGCGGCTTCATCGAATCCGAGGCTGTTCCATTGATCGATCTCCGCTGGTTCGAGCACGTTGTCATAGAAGCCATCGACCTGGACATGCCCATCGGCATCGTGGAGTTCTCCGACGATCCTCGTCAATGCATTGATAGGGTTGAGGACAGCGCCTCCATACATTCCCGAGTGAAGATCATGTTCCGGGCCGTGGAGCACGGCTTCAAGTCCGACGATTCCACGGAGCATGGTCGTGATTGCAGGTGTGTTCCTGTCCCACATGCCGGTATCGCAGATGATGCAGGCATCCGCCTGCAGGTCCTGGCGATGTTCCGTGAGGAATGGATCAAGGCTGCGACTGCCCGATTCTTCCTCGCCTTCCAGGAGGACGATCACCTTTACCGGCAGGGGGCCGATGACGGCCTTCCATGCGCGAAAGGCTTCGACGAATGTCATGAACTGTCCCTTGTCATCGTCGGCGCCCCTGGCCACGATGCGCATGCCATGTTCTCCCTCCACGACCTGTGGATCGAACGGATCCGAATCCCAGAGCTCGATCGGATCCGGGGGTTGGACGTCGTAATGACCGTAGAAGAGGAAGGTCGGGGCATCTTCGGTGCCGGGGCCTTCGTCCCGGGCGATGACGATCGGGTGGCCTATGGTTTCATGGACCACGACATCCATGTCCAGTTCCCTGAGCATGTCACCTGCACATTCGGCACATCTCAGGACATCGGCGTCGAAGGCCGGATCCGTGCTTACGCTCGGTATGCGAAGCAGGGTCTTGAGTCGTTCCAGTGAATCGTCAAGGGTGTCGTCGACGTGCTTGAAAACGGTATCGATGTCGTATGGCATCGTGACAGACTAGCTATTCCTGCGATCAGTGCCAGAGCAGGCACTCAGGTGCCTCGCTGTCATCGGCTTCCTTGGCGCATTGGACAATTCCATCTTCGATGGCAACCAGGACTGGTGGCGTCATCAACCAATCCGTTCCAACGGGCAGTTCCAGTTCAGTGCAGTCCAGGCAGGGCTGGTCGAGCAGTCCCTCGGTCTCGAATCCCGATTTCGACTCGGGAATAGCGACCAGCGTCGTGGGAGCCACTTCACCGAATGCAAAGTGGAACTCAAGAAGCATCTGGCAGTGATCGCAGGTCCTGCTGAAGAAGACCAGGTACTGCCTGCCTTCATCGATCGTCTCGGGAAGACCGGGGATGTACTGGAACAGGTCGATGTCACTGATGTTCCTGCCCACCCAATCGTCCGTATCCAGTACGTAGTAGGAAGGGAGTTGTCGTTCTTCAAGGGCCGGGGTTGTTCTTCCGGGTACTTCCCCCTCGACGTTGTTCGACGTCATCTGGACGATGGCGCCCGAGCCGGCCTCCGAGAGCACCAGTCCGAACGCAAGGCCGCTTCCTATCAATATGCCGCCAGATGCGAGTGCCCAACCAACTCGCTGCGAGGTCAGTTGCAGGGGGTGGGGTTTGAAGATGACGACTCCCATCAGCAGGATGAAGTCGCCGATGAGCATCATCCACGGGGGAGGAGATGCCGACCCGAGGCAGCCGCAACTCTCCATGTTCCCTGCACGCATTTCATTCAGGAGAACGAGGCAGAATGCTCCAAGCATGAAGACGGCAGCGGCCCTGGCCAGTTTCGGGACCAGCAGCATGACCGAAACGGCGGCGAACTCGACGGCGATCAACACTGCAAGGACCCAGTAGAGATCAAGACCCATCGACTCGACCTGCTGGATGAAGTTCTTCGGGAGCAGTTTCGGCGATTGCTCCGTGATCTTGAACAGTGCTCCCGACAGGATCCAGAGGGGGACCACGACCCGGACAATGAGCAGGCCGATGGTCCCGGACGCCGACCATTGATCAACGGGCCTGGGCCCGGACGGTGCAACTGAGCCTGGATTTGAACCTTGGTCGGACATCATGATTCCACTGATCCTACCGGGTGAACCTGTCCAATGTCATGGAAGGCACTCGTTCAACGAACGAAGTGGCAGGTTTCATGCAGCTGATTGTTCCGGTGAGGTGTCAGTCCCGGCGATGTCGCCTGCGGCCACTCAGCATGGCAAGCGAGAGAAGTGCCAGTGCCCCGGGAGCGGGAAGGACCATGCCTGTGAAGGCATAGACTCCGCCGGGGTTGAAGTTCACTTCTTCGGCGACGACCCAGTCGCCATTTCCCCATGTCACGAACTGGAAGGTGTTGTTCGTGCTCAGTCCAGGGAAGGTGGGGTTTGAACCCTCGATCACCGTGAAGAGCACGGCCATTTCATGGCCAGGTTCAAGGTTCGCCCATGCAAATCCATCGGCCCCTCCGGAGGAGTTCCAGTTGAACGAACCGAAGGCGGTCTGGATGCCAGAGTTGCCCATGATGTGTCCAGTAATGTCACTTGCATTGTCATTGACATACATCGAGATCGAGTCCGGTGCAGTCGACACGAAACCAAGTGATGCGTTCCCTGTTCCGGCTCCTCCAGGTGAATCAACAAGGAACATCAGGGAGAGTCCGTGGTCGGTATCGACGGGCACAACCGTGATCAGCGAGTTTGTTTCAATTCCCGAGGCGGCGAGGCTCGCATGTACGAGGGACAGGCTGCTGTCGGTGAAGTTGCTTGGTCCAGAACCAAAGGATCCATTGATCGAGTGTGATTCAAGAACCAGGTCGTCCCCGATGAGGATGAGTGATCCAGTCGCACTTGATACACCAAGAGCTGTCGTGAGCAATGCCGCAATGAGTGCATTCTTGAACAGATGCATGAGATATCCCTTTCAGGTCCCTTCAGGACCAAGGGTGACCCCCAATCCAGATGTACGCTGGAGAAATACGATCTTCAGCAATTACTGGTGTTCGGTCTGTACGGCCTGTGGGCTTCAACAGTTCTGTATTAATCGTTCGGACGCTGTTTCCGTATGGTTCCGTCCATCTGCTGCTCCACAGGTTTTCCACGACCCACCCACTTCATGTACAGCGTCAGAAGGGGTCAAAAACACCATTCAAACGAAACATGAAATGAAGTTGATTTGGGTGTGTTGCCAAGAGGCTGCCGGGGCAGTTGAACTCAACCCTGGAGTCGATGCTCCGCCAGTTCGCAGAGCATGTGTATCAGGACCTGGTGCGCATCCTGGATGAAGGCGGAGTCGTCTCCGGGAACAACAAGTGGGTGATCGCACAGATCCAGGCAGGGGCCACCGTCATTTCCAAGAAGCCCGATGGTCATTGACCCCGTTTCACGTGCAACCTGGAGTGCCTCGATCAGGTTTTCACTGCGGCCGCTCGTGGAGAGTACGAGCAGGATGTCACTGCGGCCAAGCAGGGCCTTGCACTGGCGAGCAAAAATGCTGTCATAGCCGAAATCATTGGCGATGCACGTCAATCCAGTCGCATCGGCATTCAGGCAAATGGCCGGCAGTGGTTCCCTTGAACTCCTGTATCGACCGATCAGTTCCTCTGCAAGGTGCATTGCCTGTGCTGCAGAACCGCCATTGCCGATCGTATGGAGCCTCCCACCTTCTTCGAATCGTTCAAGTATTGCATGCCCAATTCGGACGACATCCGGGAGCATTGATCGCACCGACTCGATGGCCTGGATCGAACCATCGAGCCGTCCAGTGAGCAGTTCCACTTGGCGTTCTGTTTCAGTTGGCACGTCCCTGCTCCTGCTGGTGGATGCTTTCACGACTCTGGAAGCCCCCGGTGGCCCTGAGAATGCATCTACATCGACATGGTTGGCATGCCTCTTGGGTCTGCTCATCCACGAACGGGAGTATAACGGGGCAGGGACATCAGACTGGGCAGGCCGGGTCGTTCCGGGGGGCCTCTGCTACAATCCAACGCCTCGCTGGAACGGTCATCGGCCAGCCCAACGAAGCTTGAACCCCCAGGTGAAGGACGGATTTCATGCGGTCAAAGTTCATCATTCCACTGGTCTTGGCGTTGATGGTGTTCCCGGGCCTCACCCCTGCAGCCCAGGGTGATGTCGACTCTCTCATCGAGAAACTCAATGCCCACCATTCCGTCAAGGGGACGGAGTCGAGCAAGGGGTGGAGGACGCTGTTTGATGCCTACCTGAAGATGGGCAGCCCACCCATGGAGGTGGGTAGTTCGTTCAATCTCAACACGATCTGGCCTGGAATGGAGAGATGGTCGGAAGTGTCATCGTGGGCACGGTCGAACTCCGACATGGCAGAAGCCATCATCCTTGCGTCCGAGCGAAGGATCATCGGCCTTCCCTACGGAATGGACAACGTCCCGGCGACGTACCAGTCCAAGGGTGTCATGGTCGAGATCTGGGCTGAGGGAAATGTCCGGAACAACAACTTCGCCTACCTCGAGGCACTTGAGGAGATCCTTGCCTTCTCCACGGCAGAGACCTACAGGCTCTACGAAGCCGGGGAGCATGAACGGGCGATCGACCTGTCCGTGGCACAGATGTACCTCCTCCGCCAGTTTGCTGATCGTGATTTTCTCAAGGAGAAGATCACGTCTATGCAACTGTTGATTGACACGCTTCGAAACATGCGGGACATGTTCTACATGTATGGCTCGAAGTTTTCGGACGATAACCTTCGCGAGGTTGCGAGAACCAAGATTCCCTACCTTCGTATCAGGAATGGGTGGTTCTTCATTCCCGAGGCGGACAGGTTCGTCGCCGAAGCGATCTTCGAGAAAGTCTTCAATGCATCAACGGGGAACCCCCGTCCAGGGAAGTTCCGGGAAGTCTTCACGGAGATCCAGGCGGATCGTGAACCCCTTGGGCGATTCGGTGCCGGTCGTCGCTGGTATGAAATCGGCCAGATTGGAACGCACGGCAGCCTCGAGGCATCCCGGGAGCGGTTGACCTGGATCTTCGATGACTGGTGGCGACGTTGGCGAATCCCAAAGTATGGCTCCATGCTTGGGATGGAAACCCAGTATGACGACACGAATTCGACTCGATATGCCGCCGTTCTCTTTGCCGTGGAAGACATCAAGCAGGTATTCGTGCTTCGAACCCTTCTTACAACCGAGGCTCGTGGGACCATCATCGCTGCCGCCCTCTGCAGCTACAGGAATGACAGGGGGACCTATCCACAGGCACTTTCAGCGCTCTACCCGGATCCACTTTCCGATGAGCATGTCGTGGATGACTACAACGAGAATCTCGAACCGTTCAAGTACCGTCTCGTCAACTCGAAGACTGCCATCGACATCGGCGCCGACCGACGCTGGATCGAATCCGGGCAGTGCTTCCTCTACAGTTACGGATTGAATGGCGACGATGACATGGAGATTCTCGACAAGAAGATGCACCCGGTCCACGGAGAAGACAAGGATCTGCTTCTCTGGCCTCCGACGAAATCGCTTCTTCGCGATGTGAAGCCCAGCCCCTGACACCCGAGACAACCATGGCCGACCTGGAACAGTGCGTGATCATAGGAAGCGGTCCTGCAGGCTGGACGGC
This sequence comes from Phycisphaerales bacterium, assembly GCA_014238205.1. Taxonomy (GTDB): domain Bacteria; phylum Planctomycetota; class Phycisphaerae; order Phycisphaerales; family SM1A02; genus SP202. The sequence continues at coordinate 31,947 of JABABM010000001.1, forward strand.
GGCGATCTACGCTGCCCGTGCCAATCTCGAACCGCTCTGCATCATCGGGGTTCCACGAAGTGATCCTGCGCCGGTACTGCCTGGCGGACAGTTGATGCTCACGACCGAGGTGGAAAACTATCCGGGTTTCCCGGATGGCATCACCGGTCCAGAGATGATGTCCATGTTCCAGAAGCAGGCGGAGCGATTCGGCACACGTGTCGTTGGGGAAGATGTCACGAACTGTGATTTCTCCGGTTCGCACCATCTCCTTACGACCTCCTCCGGAACTGAAATACAGGCCAGGTCGGTCATCATCGCCACCGGGGCTACTGCAAACTGGCTCGGTCTTGAGAACGAGTTGCGTCTGGCGACCAGTGGCGGGGGTGTCAGTGCCTGTGCAGTCTGCGACGGTGCCCTTCCGATGTTCCGCGACAAGCCTCTGGGCGTCGTTGGTGGCGGGGACAGCGCGATGGAGGAAGCCTCCTACCTGGCGAAGTTCGCCTCAACGGTGCATGTCATACACAGGCGTGGCGAGTTCAGGGCCTCCAAGGCCATGCAGGATCGCATCCTGGGAGGAAGCAATGTCGAGGTGCACTGGAACAAGTCAGTCACCGATGTGCTGGGTGACTCGATGATCGAGGCAGTGCAACTTGAGGACACAGTGACAGGCGACCCATCCCAGTTGGAGCTTTCGGGCCTCTTCATCGCGATCGGACATACGCCTGCTTCGGCATTCCTTGCCGATTCTGGCATCGAGATGGACGAGAAAGGCTACATCGTGCTCAAGGGCCGTGACAGCCACACGAACATCGAGGGCGTCTTTGCCGCCGGGGACGTGGCAGACCAGATCTACCGCCAGGCCATCACGGCAGCGGGCATGGGGTGCCAGGCGGCGCTTGATGCCGAGCGATACCTCAACGAATCCTGAAGATCCGGCAATCCTTCAACACGTGGTCATTCGTCGAGTGCTGCGACGACTTCGTCTGGAGCGACGAGCGTCATGACCTTCGCAGCCGTGGCATCGCCCCAGACATTCACGGTCGTGCGGCACATGTCGATGATGCGGTCGACCCCGAGAATGACACCGATGGCTGCCAGGGGGAGTTGCTGACCGGTGCCGGCGAGGCTCGAGTTCACTGCGGCGATGACGATCACCATCGTGACGAGTCCCGCCGAGGGAATGCCCGCTGCACCGACCGCGGCCAGAGTCGCCGTGATCACGACGACGACAAGTTCGCTGAAGGCAAGTTCGATTCCAAACAGTTGGAAGAGAAAGACCACGGCAACGGCTTCGTAGAGCGCGGTGCCGTCCATGTTGATCGTCGCTCCAAGTGGCAGCACGAAGTTGCTCGAACGCTTGGAACAGCCACCCTCGTTTTCAGCCGAATCCATCGTGACGGGGAGTGTTGCGGATGAAGAGTCCGTGCCGAAGGCGGTCAGCAGTGCTCTCCTCATCTGCCACATGAACTGGTAGGGTCGGCAGCGGGTCAACAGCCAGAGAATCAATGGCAGGATGATCAAACCATGGATGGCAAGTCCAAGCAGGACGACACCCATGTAACTTCCCAGCGGGCCGAGGATGGTTTCAAGACCGATCGTGCCGACCGTCCAGGCCATCAGGAAGAACACTCCGATGGGCGTGAGCCAGATCACCCACTGCACGAGAATCATCATGCCTTCGAAGGCGGCATTGAAGAATCGCCTCGCCGCCTCGGTACGCTGTCCTCCTGCAGCAAGAGCCAGTCCGAACCCGATCGCGAAGACGATCAGTCCAAGCGGCCTCCCATTGGCCATTTCGGCAATGATGTTCGTAGGAATGCATTGTCGAAGTATGTTCAGCCAGGTGCTGCCCAGGGTCTCGGCTTGCATTCCCTCGATCTGGATCTTCTTGGAGTCACTGGCGTTGAAGAGTTCCAATCCCTCCTGCTGCAGGACCTGGGCGGAATCAGCATCCAGATGCCCGGGCTGGAACATCGTCACGAGGGTCGTGCCGATGACCACCGCGATGAGCATGGTTCCGAAGTAGTAGGCGAGCGTCGACAGGCCGAGCTTGCCGAGTTTGCTCGGGTCGCCGATCCTCGTGATGCCCGCTACCACGCTGAAGAAGATCAGGGGGATGACCAGCAACTTCAGGGGCCTGATGAGTACCAAGTCGCCGACGGACTTTGTCCAGTGGCTGGCATTGATTGGATCTGCCGTGTCATGAAGCACGAACTGCCCGAACAGCATGCCGAGAACCATGCTGAGGACGATCAGGGCAGTGAGCCAATTGGTGGCTTTGGACATGGACGCAGGGTAGCAGGATTGGAAGGAGAGGCAGAAGCTCGAACGTCAGCCAGAGGGAGCTTCGACTTCGATTTGGAGTCCCAGATCGTTCAACTGGGATTCGTCGATGGGACCCGGGGCTTCGCACATCAGGTCGGCACCGTTCTGTGTCTTGGGGAATGCGATCACGTCACGGATGTTGTCGGTCCCGAACAGGAGCATCACGAGCCGGTCGAGGCCGAAGGCGATGCCGCCATGGGGAGGGGCTCCGTACTTGAGGGCTTCGAGAAGGAAGCCGAATTTCTCGCTGGCTTCTTCATCACTGAGGCCGATCAGTTCGAAGACCTTCGCCTGCACGGACGGATCGTGAATACGGATCGAACCGCCACCGACCTCGGATCCATTGATCACCAGGTCGTAGCAGGCTGAAATGCAGTTGGCAGGATCGGTTTCCAGCAGTGGCAGCTGGTCTTCTCGTGGTGCGGAGAAGGGGTGGTGCAGGCTGACGTACCGCTTGGAATCCACGTCCCAGGCGAACATCGGAAAGTCCACGACCCAGAGCGGGGCCCAGGCTTCAGGATCGATGAGGTCCAGATCTTCCGCGACCTTCAATCGAACATGTCCCATGGCCGTTTCAGCCGTGATTCGTTCATCTGCAGTGAAGAGCACGACATCACCCGCCTCCAGGTGAAGCGCGGCCACCAGTTGATCAGACACCGGAGCAAGGAATTTCGCCACACCGGTTTCAAATCCACCGTTGTCGCCTTCCCCGGTGTACTTCACGTACGGAAGTCCTCCGGTGCGCCATGTCTTGGCATAGTCGCCGTACCCATCGAGCATCTTGCGAGTCAACTGCTCGGCGCCACCGGGGATGCGCATCGCCTTGACGGCTCCATGCTCACCCTCCATGACGCTGGTGAAGACCTTGAAGTCGGTCTTTGCAGCGATTTCCGAGACATCCGTCATCTCAAGGTCGAATCGCAGGTCGGGGCGATCGGATCCATATCGATCCATTGCTTCTGCATAGGACAGGCGGGGAATCTCTCCGAGATCGACATCCTTGAATGTCTTGAAGAGTCCCGTCGCGAACTGGCTCATGATGTCCATGACATCGTCCTGGTCGACGAAACTCATCTCGAGATCGATCTGGGTGAACTCGGCCTGTCGGTCAGCGCGTGGATCCTCATCACGGAGGCACTTGCAGATCTGCATGTACCGGTCGCAGCCGGAGACCATGAGGATCTGCTTGAACAGCTGGGGGCTCTGGGGAAGGGCGTACCACTGGCCCGGGTACATCCGTGAAGGGACTATGAAGTCACGGGCGCCTTCCGGTGTGCTCCTGATGAGCAACGGGGTTTCGACTTCGAGAAATCCATGCTCGGCGAAGAAGTTCCGGGTGTGCTGCGCGACTTTACTGCGGAGTCCGAGGATTGACTGCATGCGTGGGCGACGAAGATCGATGTACCGATGTCGAAGCCGGATCTCCTCGTCGATCTTGCCGGCCTCATGCTCGTCGGGAAGAATGGGTGGGTTGTCCGTCGTGTTCAGAACTTCAAGTGAGCTGCCGAGGATCTCTATGGCCCCTGTGGGCAACTTGGGATTGGCGCCACCATCCCGTGCCCGAACCTGGCCACCGACTGCAATGACGCTTTCTCGACGCAGGCTCCTGGAGGCATCCATGACATCACCGGGGACGTCCTCCTGGTCGAAGACGACCTGGGTCATGCCCGTTCGGTCCCGAAGGTCGATGAAGAAGAGCCCCTTGCCCTGCTCACGGTAGGAGTTGACCCAGCCACAGAGGACGACATCACTGCCGGCATCGGTCTCGCGGAGATCTCCGCACATGTGGGTTCGCTTGAGCATGGTGGTACCTGCCTCGTGGAAGGGGGGCATCCTAGCAATTCAGCGGGCAACAAGGGACATCCAGACAGTCCTGGGCTCTTCTCCCCATGATCGTGTTCATCACTTATCGTATGGGCGACACCATGAACGCACCCGACAGCACCAAGCCGGCAATTCTCTTTACCGCATTCGAGCCCAGCGGAGACGCGTTGGCTGCGCCGATCATCGAGCGACTCAAGGCTCGTGCCCCCGGTGTCGAGATCTATGCATGGGGTGGTCCCCTGATGGAAAAGGCGGGGGCTACCATCGTCGAACAAAGTGTTTCGGGAGCTGCAATGGGTCTGGGTGCCTTGAAAAGGGCTCGGGCAGTGAGCAAGTCGAGGAGAGCCATCAAGCGGTGGCTGAAGCAGTACCGGGTCCTGGCCCATGTTCCCGTGGATTCCCCGGCGGCGAATTTTCCCATCTGCCGGATCACCCGAAAACTTGGCGTGAAGATCATCCACCTTGGCGCCCCCCAACTCTGGGCGTGGGGTGCATGGCGTGCATGGAAACTCAGGAAACTGACCGACCTGGTTCTCTGTCTCCTCCCACATGAGGTGCCGTGGTTCCAGGAGCGGAACATCCCGAGTCGGTTCATCGGGCACCCGGCCATCAACCGTGAACTCGACCTGAAGGCCCTGAAGAAAATGCTTCATGGCATGCCACACGGTGCTCCCCGGCTCTGCCTGTTCCCCGGTTCACGACCCCAGGAGGTTCGACGGAACCTGGGAGTACTCGTGAAGTGCTTCGAGGAGTTGAAATCAAGACACAGTGGAATGGCCGGCCTGATCGTCGCCTCGGATGCATCGATCGCGAATATCGTTCGCAAGAAGTTGAAGAACTTCCCGGGTGGCCTGCACATGGTGACCGACCAGCGAGACATTGCGATCGCCTGGTGTGATATCGCCATCGCCGTCTCCGGGACGATCACCTTGCACCTTGCACGGCAAGCCAAGCCGATGGTCGGCATCTACAAGACGGACATCCTCTCGTGGCTTGGTTCGAAGATCCTGCTTCGCACACCATTCAGACTGCTTCCCAACATCATTGCCGAGCAGGAAATCGTGCCGGAATACGTTCCATACATCGGTGGCCCACGCCCGATCGTGAGGGTCATTGCGAGGGTGTTCAATGATTCGCAGAATTCGGCATACCAGACGACCGAACTGGCGAAGGTGCTGAGCAGGTTCTCGAACAAGCACTTCTCGGATGAAGGCGCCGTCCTGATCCTCAAGACGATCAAGGGAGACGCCGTCGAGACCGCATCGGAGATGCAGGCACGTGCGAAACGTGACGAAGCCATCCGTGCCTCGAAGAAGCAGAAGAAGTCAAAGAAGGGTTGACCAGCGACGCTGGTTACTTCGTCCGCTTGATCTCCCCATCCTTCAAACGCCTGAAGTAGGAGTGGTATGCCTTCATGGCGACGAACCCGAAGAGCAGCATGATCGGGATGTTCGCCCAGAGCATGATGCCGGTTCCCAGGTCCGAGAGGTTCCCGATTTCCTTGGCGGTCTTGACGATCGGCAGGGTCGCGACGACGATCAGCAGGCAGTAGAGGATCTTGTAGAACGTCACGGCCCAGTTGCCGAACAGGTAGACCACGCCCTGCTCCCCGTAGTAGGACCAGGAAATCATCGTGCTGATGGCAAAGAGCCACGCCGCAACCAGGATCAGCCACGTGCCGAACCCGGGCAGGTCCCGATTGATGGCGTAGGCCGTCAGGGTCGCCCCGGTGTAGTCCTTGTAGATGTTACCCGTCTGCAGGGCGGGACCTGTTCCCGCGTCGGTCATGTGCTTGAAGTGCTTCACATCACCATCGCTGGACGGGATCGCATCCCAACGGATATACGGCGAGGCGCCGGGATCCTCGGGGATGTGGATGGTTCCATAGGCCATGGCCCGGTTCGATTCCGTGTCGATGTTGGTCGTGTCATCGCCCTCGAGAATGACGAAGACCAGGTCGCCGTCCCTCCAGTCGCTGCCTGCGATCCTTTGTGCCTCTTCAGTCCGAGGTGGCAGCGAGGTTCGACCCGCCGTCGAGGATGAATCACCGTCACGGTACTCGGTGACATCGCCGATGATCCACGAGGGGATCTCGACCTGGTTGGCATCCGAGACGTACTGCACGGTGGGCAGGCTTGCAAAGTGTGCATCATGCCCAGCGACTCCATCATGTTCACGTGTCAGGGCGCCCGTCGAGAGAATCATCAAGGCCGTCAGTGTGCAGACAACCAGCGTATCGATGAAAGGTTCAAGACCGGCGACGACACCCTCGCTGACCGGTTCCTTCGTCTGGGCCGCGGAGTGGGCGATGGGGGAGGAACCCTGTCCTGATTCACTCGAGAAGAGTGCACGTTTCATGCCCCAGAGGAAGGCCGTGCCTGCTGCTCCACCGATGAAGGCGCCACCAGCCTCGGAAGGCGCGAATGCGGAGGTGAAGATCGAGGCGAAGACGCCCGGGATTTCACCGAGGTGCATCGAGAGGACGACCAGGGCCGTAAGGACGTAGAGAATGCACATGAATGGAACGAGCACACCTGCGACCGAGCCGATGCGCTTGATGCCGCCGAGAATGACCATGGCCACGATGACTGCAAGGACCAGGCCTGTGCCCCACTCGGGAATCGACAATGCTTCACGAGTGATGCCACCGACGCTCCAGGACTGGAACATGTTGCCGCCAGTAACAGCGGAGATCAGGAGGGTGACACAGAAGATGCCACCGATGATGCTGCCCAGCCAGCCCAGACCCCATTCACGCATGCCGCGGGATACGACGAACATCGGTCCACCGTGAGGATTTTCCGGGTCGGAGGTGTCTCGGAAGAGCATCGACTGGCAGACCTCGGTGGTCTTGATGGCCATGCCGACAAGTCCGACAACCCACATCCAGAAAAGCGCCCCTGGCCCACCAATGGCGATGGCGATCGCCACGCCGGCGATGTTGCCCAGTCCGACCGTTGCCGACAGTGCCGCCGACAACGCCTGGAAATGACTGATCGCGCCAGGATCATCCGGATCGTCGTAGTTGCCCTTCGTGACGGAGACACCATGTGTCAGCGCCCGGTACTGGCCGAAGCCACTCCAGATCGTAAAGAGGACGCCAACGCCAAGGACGACGTAGAGGACCCAGTCGGCCCAGACGAATGCGGTGATCTGCTCGATGAAGTTGTTGAATGCGTCCATGGTCTAGAGGGGCCCTTCTCGTGGTGAGAGGAAGAATGAGTGCCTTGTTATTCCAGGTCGTCGGGATCGACCAGTTCCGGTGCAGCTTCGATCTCTGCTTGCGTATCACCAGGCTCGGCGAAGATGCCAAGGTCCAGAATGCCGACGGCATTCAGGAACACGATCAGAACCGCAGCAGGAGCAAGCCATTGGATCAGGAAGCACCATGCGCCATAGGTCGCGGCCAGTCCTGAGCCTTCCGAAAATGCGGATTGCCGTATCGACTTCGACATGCGCCATCCGACGAAGAGCGCGATGCCAAGCCCGCCCAGCGGCAGCATGATGTTGGACACGAGGTAGTCGACGCTGTCGAGCCAGTTCTTGCCGGTGATGTCGGCAAAGCCCTCGTTGAACCAGTGGCTGCCATTGCTCAGCGCCGAGGGAACGCCCACGAGCGTGATCAGGATGCCACCGATGAACGCGGCCTTGAGCCGGCTCCACTTCAACTCGTCGACGACGTAGCTCGTGGCGACTTCCAGCAGTGAGATGGCGCTGGTCAATGCGGCGACGAAGAGCAGGACGAAGAAGATGACCGCCCAGAACGATCCACCGGGCAAGGCGAGCAGGGCGATCGGCATGTTCTTGAAGACCAGACCGGGTCCTGCATCGGGTTCAAGCCCATAGGCAAAGGTGATGGGAAAGAGCACCATGCAGGCCATCAGTGCGATGACGGTGTCGAGGCCGACGATGAGGACGCTCGTTCCCACGGCATCCGATTTCCGCTTGAGATAGGACCCGTAGGCGATCATCGTGCCCATGCCCACGCCGACGGAGAAGAAGGCGTGGCCGACCGCTTCAAGGACACCATCGGCTGTCAGTTGATCGGCTCGGAAACTGAATACGAAGTCGACGGCCTGGCTGAATCCACCCTTGGCACTTGTGGCGGCGACGATCATCAATGCAAGCAGGATCAATCCCAGGAGTGGCAGCATGATGCGTGATGCCAGTTCAATGCCCCTCTTGATGCCGCCTGCGACGATGAACGTGGTCAGTGCCATGAAGACGACCAGCCAGCTGAGGTTGAGACCCGGACTGGCCGCAGATTCGTTGAACACGTTGTTGACACCCTCGGCATCCAACCCGGTGAAGGTTCCCTGCAGCGCGAGCCAGACGTAGTGCATCGTCCAGCCTGCGATGACGGCGTAGTAGGACAACAGGAGGAAGGCGGCGAGCACACCCATCCAGCCGATTCCCATCCAGGGAGATGCGGGCCTGGACAGTTCACGGAACGCCGGTACGGCCGACTGTTGCGTGGTCTTGCCCATGATGATTTCACCGATGAGGATCGGCAGCGCGATCAGAGCGATGCATCCGAGGTAGACGATGACGAAGGCGCCGCCACCGTTTTCACCGGTGATGTATGGGAACTTCCAGATGTTCCCCAGGCCGATGGCCGACCCGGCGGCAGCCAGGATGAATCCGGCCTTGCTGCCCCAATGACCTCGTTGCTGCGCCATGCACGGCTCCTCGATGCGGTCTGCAGATCATACAAGCACCCGCTTGGAGTGGGGGAATGCAGTTGGCCGTGGTACTCCCGTCCTCGATACCATGTGTGGTTCATGAATCACCCCTTTCGTATTCGATCCGATCTGCCTCGCACAGTCCTTGACGGGTATGTCTTCCCCCTGGGGGTCATTCCTGTCCCTGGACTGGTGCCACGCGAAGGTTGGTGTGTTGATTGGAATGAGACCGAGGGAGAAGCCTGTTGTACTTTTCACGTTGTTTCTTCACTCGACAGGCTCACGCCGCTCCTGCACGATGCACTGGAGTTGCTTCCGGAATCGGAAGTCTTCGGAATACTGGAACTAGGTTCCAGGGATGCATACAGGACGGTGGATGTCTATCTGGGTTCACGTGGCATGGAACGATCGAAGTTCCTGGAAACATGGGCCCTGTATGAACCCCTGCTCATTGAGGAAGCGTCTCTTGCGATCGGGGCCAATGGCGATGACCCCTTCGTCGAGGTGTTTCTCGATCCGGACAAGGGCTTGTTGATCCACGTGAATCCCAGTGAGCAGGAGCGGGTTGAATCGATGCTGGCTCGGCATGGAATCAAGCAGGTGGCAGACCCGGGGTACGACGTAGACACGGACGTGCTTGAGCAGATCGGTGTTCGTCCGATCCTCGAGGAACATCCCGAGTTGATCTGCGACATGGACCAGCTCCTCATGGAACTCAAACATGATTGGAACCTGGAACTCGACGAGGATCCGACAACGAATCTCGATGGACGAGGGCGACGCATCGGTCGGACCCTCTGGCATGCGGTTGTCATTCTCGAGGCCGACCCGGTCGATGGAACGGGGCAGGCAAGGGAGGCATATGCAACCGTCTGGGGAACGGCGGCGTCACGGGACGAGATGGAACTGCTGTTTCGAGAACGTCTCCGGCGGGAGCACCCCTGGAGTGTCAGGGAGTTCTACACCCTTGACAGAGCGGCCTTCGATGACCGGCCGGAGGAAATCAACTGGTTGTCCCCCAAGCCTGGTTCCAGTGCCGTTCACATGCTTCGCATCGACCCCCTCAAGCCATCCACCTGGATGAACGCCGATGACTGAGCAGGAGTGGTACGCACAGGGCCTACGCTTCGCATGCACCCAGTGTGGCAACTGCTGCACCGGCCCGGAAGGTGCCGTGTGGTTCTCGGAGGAGGAAGGACAGGCCATGGCGAAGTCCGTCGGCCTCGAGCACGAGACGTTTCTACGGAGATATGCCAGGAAGTTGAAGAGAGGCTGGTCCCTGAAGGAGCACAAGACGGAGCATGGTTTCGACTGTGTCTTCCTTGATCGTGAAACCATGCCGGGGAAGGCGATCTGCTCCCTCTACGATGCCCGCCCGCAGCAGTGCAGGACGTGGCCGTTCTGGAAGGAGAACCTGGAGACTCCACAGGCATGGGAGTCGGTCAAGAAGGCAACCCCGTGCCCGGGCATGGGCAAGGGCAGCCTCGTATCGATTGAAAGCATTCGCATTCAGCGCGATGCCTTGCCCTGAAGCCCATCGTCGGACTAGGCTGTACATCGTGCGGGCCTTCGCCTGCACATTCACCAGGATCAGAAGGAAGGAAAGAGAACATGTTCAACTCATGTACCAACTATCGAAACTGGTTGCTCATCGCAGCCGCGCTGCTTGGCTTGCTGGCCGGCGGCGTGCATGCACAGGAAGACCCGGCAGCTCCTGAAGCACCCGTGGGCGAAGGTGAGAACACGGCGGATGAACAGGCGGACGAACCGGAGTTCATCTTTGTCCGGATGGAGACATCCAAGGGCCCGGTGCTCCTGGAGTTGAACAATGCCAAGGCACCGATCAGTACCGAGAATTTCGTGCAGTACTGCAGGGACGGATCGTACGATGGAACCATCTTTCACCGGGTGATACCGAACTTCATGATCCAGGGTGGAGGTCTCAACCCGGACATGACCAAGCGTGAGACCCGTGCTCCGATCAAGAATGAAGGGGCGAACGGGCTCTTGAATACGAAGGGCACCCTCGCCATGGCCAGGACGAATGATCCGGATTCGGCGACCAACCAGTTCTTCATCAATGTCAAGGACAACCCGTTTCTCAACCAGGGCCATCGGGATGATGGAACCAGTGTTTCAGGCACTCCAGGCTACGCTGTCTTTGGCCGCGTTGTTGATGGGATGAATACGGTGGACCGCATTCGATTTGAAGAGTGTGGCACCAAGGCAGGTCGGCAGAATGTGCCGCTGGAAATCGTGAAGATCGACCGCATGACGGTCCTGACCCCCGAGGAGGCTCGAACAGCAATGGAAGACTCGACAAAGGCAACGCAGGACACGAAGGAGTCGGCAAGCACGTCCCACGAGGATTTCGTGAAGGCCAACGAAGCAACGCGGGTCGAGGCGCCCAGTGGGCTGATCTACTACGACCTGGTCGAAGGTGATGGGGCTACGCCGGCGTCATCCGCCAGCACCGTGACCGTGCACTACACCGGATGGCTTCTTGATGGAACCAAGTTCGACAGTTCCGTCGACCGAGGTGAGCCCATCGCCTTCCCGCTCAACGGTGTCATCCCGGGGTGGACCGAGGGTGTCGGCTCGATGAAGGTCGGCGGCACGCGCAAGCTCGTCATTCCCTATGAACTGGCCTACGGAGAACGGGGACGACCGCCGGTCATTCCGCCAAGGGCGACGCTCGTATTCGATGTCGAGTTGATTTCGGTCCAGGATTGACGTGCACCCGGATGTTCCAGCATCCGACGTGCAATCAAGAGCCATGATGCCTCTTTCTTCTTGCCTGAACAGTGCGCGTCCGTTACAAGGGACAGCACTGCTCCGCGATGTGAAGGGAAGAGGAGAGCTGCATGACGGCAATGCCAGCTACATTGAATGAACGGGTTCTCGTACTGAATCGCGGGTACGCCGCCATTCGTGTGGTGTCCGTCAGGGAAGCATTCCTGTTGCTCTTCCGCGAGGTGGCCGAGGTCATTTCGGTCAATCGTGGCCGGTACGAGATCTTCGACATCAACTCCTGGCTCGAGATTTCTGATCTCCAGCGCATGTATGAGCGAGGAGATCATGACTGGATTCGTTGTGCTCGTCAGCATGTTGCAGCGCCCCGGATCATTCGCATTCACAGCAACAATCGACAGCCCGATTACCACGTCAAGCTCAATCGCCGAAACCTGTTCGCCCGGGATGGCAATCGCTGCCAGTACTGCGGCAAACGGTTCCCGATCTCCGAGTTGTCGATCGACCACGTACTTCCCCAGTCACGTGGTGGTGAGCATACGTGGCAGAATCTGGTCTGTTCATGTGTTGCATGCAACTCCCGGAAGGGCAGCAGGACGCCGCTCCAGGCAGGCATGAGCCTGGTACGGGAACCACGGCAACCACGAAAAAGTCCTGATCGCCTGCTCAGGCTCCGCCGACGCCAGTACGAGGCCTGGAAGGTCTTCCTCAACGAGGCCTACTGGACCGTTGAACTGCATGACTGAGTCAGTTCGCGTAGGTATTTGAATCAGCGTTGTGTTGCTACTTCCGGGTTCAGGGAGCATGTGCCGGTGAGGCTTGCCTGGGCGAGGACGTGGCCCTCGATCGATTGCAGGACATTCGGGGCTCGGAAGTCGGTCCCCTCGATGGGGCACTTCTCTACATCAAGCGCGTAGATCGTGAAGTGGTAGTGGTGCAGTCGCTCGTCGTTCCAGGGTGGCGCGGGGCCGTCGTAACCGTGGTACACGCCTCCCATGTCCGGATCACCATCGAACCAGTCGGTGAAGTTGTTCACTCCCTGGCGGGCCCCGGTCGGCCCCGGAGGATCCTGCTTGCCGCCAGCCGTGATGCCGGAAGAGCAGCATCCCTCGGCCAGTTCGGTGCAGTCAGTCGGAATGTCGATCATCACCCAGTGACAGAACTCGCAGCGGGGCAGGTCGTGGGGGACGACGCGGCCTTCCTGGTTCACATCATCACCGACCGTAGGAACGTCGGGATCCATGCACAGCAGTGCGAAGGACCGGGTACCTTCGGGGGCTCCGCTCCAGGCCAGGTGTGGACTGATGTTGTCCGACATCCCCACGTGCGTTTCCAGGTCGATCCTGCAGAAGCAGTTCGTTGCTGGAATGGGTTCGCCATCGTTGTAACTGGTGCTGTTGAGTTCCATGGTCCATGTTCCCCTGTATGAAGCAGGGAACCAGACTAGCGTGCACCTTGCATCACATCCAGTTCGGGGAATCAGTGCGTGGCGGCGAAAGGAGCCTGGACCGGCCAGCATTCACCCCATGCGTCAAGCACGGCGAGCAGCTCGCCGATATTGATCAGGCCATCTCCATCGAGATCCATCTCGCCGCTCTCGTTCCAGTGACTGAGAACCAGCAGCAGATCCTGAATGTTGATCAACCCGTCTGGAGAGAAATCAGCCGGGCAGCCGGCCTCCCGGATCAGGTCGCCGAGGATCGTTGCGAAGAAGGCGCCGCCTTCAGAACCTGCCGGGTGCAAGAGGGCACCATCGAGCAACCGCCCGGCAATGGGTTCGGCGGTGAGATCCGCCTGCAGTGCACCGAACTCGAAGTCATCGAATCCGTGTTCAAGGAGCCATTGCAGCGCCACGGGGTTTCCATCGAAGAGGATCCCGTCGGTGGCCGTGTAGATCGAGGCAGCAGCCACGTTCGTCCGGTCCGTCGCGATGTCGAAGGCGGCCTGCTTCTGCGCTGCAATCAGGGCATGCCCGTTGTCACCCGAGTAGGCGATCATGTGCGAGATGATGAGCAGGTGATGGACGTCCGGGAGGCCGATGTCCGAGGCGGCTGCATCAGTGAGGTCGATCATCCGTTCCATGCTCTGACGGGCGGTCGTGTACCCGATGGATTCAGGGGCGAGGTACCAGGCGAAGAGGACCGGCTGTCCTGGATCGAGGGTCGTGACATCGAGCCAGTGCGTGAGTTGTTCCCCGGTGAACACCTTGTCATGCGTAGCGTTGCATGCAAGGTCATCTCCGAATCCCCTATAGGACCAGCTGTCATCGGCGATGTAGGAGTAGTACATGCCCGGGAGTCTGCTGCCCTGTTCATTCACCTGGTAGTAGATTGCCCCGGCGGCATCCAGGTACTGGTTCGTTCCGACCAGGGACGGGTCGATCGAGAGTGGAACCCGGATCGTCAGGTCGAGGTCGTTGAGCACGTCGATGTCCGGGAGTGCGGCATTGATCTGGCCTGGTGCGGGAGGTCGTCCCTCGGTGGGCAGGTCGCCCAGATGCAGGAAGCCCCTGCTGTGTCCTGCAAGGTCGAGGCTGGTGGAGGGACCGTCATGGTCCCGGAGGATGGCCGAAGGCAGTTGTTCAGCGTGGTTCGAAGCGGATCGAAAAAGAAAGCGCATCCGGACGAGATCCTCTGTTTCGCTGAACACGCCGTGTAGGCCCGGTTCCAGTCGTTCATTGAGCAGCCGGAACTCGAGTACTTGGTCGTTCGTGCCGAGGACAAGATCCTTGGTGGTGCAGACCTCCTGGATTCCGCGGACGGGCAGCCCGAAGAACAACGGCTTGGATGCATTGCGCTCGACGGTGTAGCCGTCGGGGTCGATGGACTGCACGAGGTGAAGTGGATCACATCGCTTTGCTGCGTAGATGATCCCGTGATTCCTCGCGGCGCCACCCTCGATGGAGCTGATCCGATCGATCGGCCATGTGTTGAGCGAGGCTCCCGGTACCCGTGAAGAATAGCTGGTGCAGAAGGAGTCACCCATCCAGACGATCCGGACGTCTCCCCTGAGGAGTGTGGCCATGTCCTCGAGACCGACCGATGCCTGGTTTCCGGCGGATACCGGGTAACCGAATCCAATGGCTACGGCCGCTGAGCAGATGCTCGTAAGCCAGGCTCGTCTGTGCCAAGACATCGCATGCATGAAAGTCTTCCCCCCCTGGGATTGAACCCATGGAATGAACTCACGGGTTTCGCCTGAACTTCCAGAATTTCATTGTGTGTCCTCCTGTGAATGATCGCAAGAAGAACTCTGAGAACTGGCGTTGATTGGGCATTGTTCCGTTATTTGGAGCGGATACATGGGTTCCGCATCTGCATCCTTCGAGGCCCCGGGGTCCTTTTCGTCTTCACCATGGGCACGTAGAATGCCCCGTTACCGGACAGGTGTCCGAGTGGCTTAAGGAGCACGCTTGGAAAGCGTGTGTGCGTTTCGGCGTACCGTGGGTTCGAATCCCACCCTGTCCGCTTCGAGTACGGGCTGTAGCGCAGCTTGGTTAGCGCGCTTGACTGGGGGTCAAGAGGTCGACGGTTCGAATCCGTCCAGCCCGATTGAAGAGGATGAAACAACGCCGTGGCATGCCACGGCGTTGTTGTAATTCTAGGTTCCACGCTGGTCCAGGATCAGTCCCATGCGCCGATGACGATGAGGAGATCCTCAACATCGACCGTGCCATCCATGTTCAGATCCGCATGGCAGGGTTCACCGGGTGGGCAGGGACCCCACTGGATGATGACCTCGAGCAGGTCCAGCACATCGACGATCCCGTCCCCGGTGGCATCCCCGACGACTTCGACCTCGTGGGACCACATCGAATCGGGCACGACCTGCTTCTCCAGTCCGCCACCCTCGATTCGAACGATGCAGCCGGCACCGCCACCACGTTCAAAGAACTCGACGCGTATGGCATGAAGACCTGCTCCAAGGAGTATTGATCCACTCTTCTCGACCATGCCGTGGAGTCCATCGTTGTCGACGATCAGTTCATCGCCGATGTACAACTTCGATCCATCGTCGGAGTCGGTGTACAGCGTGTAGGACTGTGTTTCCGGAACATCGATGAATCCCGTGAAGACGGCACCGAAGTCGTCGGAAAGTCCAGACCCGGCAAACTCGCCCCCGGTACTGGGGTAATCGACATTCGCAACCACCTCCTCGAGGTAGGGTTCGAGCGTGTCGAAGTCCGGGAGAACCTGCGGGTTGTCCAGGTCGTAGTAGGCGACCATGGATCCGGGCTCGGTTGCTGCCGGGGTATCAGGTTCACGTCCACTGACGAGGACTACGAGCACGGCGCCATCTGCGTGCTGTCCACTGCCATCGATGATCTCGTAATGGAAGGCGTCGCCATCATCCGTGGAACTCTCCGGGGAGGTGTACCTGAGAATCGCCTGCTCGATGTCTCCGTCCACCAGTTCGACCAGCCCTCCATCGACCGAGCTGGTATCCCAGTCGAAGAGAGTGACGCTGCTGCAGTCATTCGTATAGTCGTTCATGAGCACGGGAACATCGACGGTCTGGCCGAGCAGTGACTGGACGATGTCGACCCCCGCGACAGGTGGTGAACCATCACCTGCCAGCTCGCAGCCAATACCGGTATCGAGGTAGTTCGTGATCACGTCCTGCACCTGTGGATGGAAGGCGAGAACGATGTTGGACATGCCGCCACTGCAGGTATGGCAGTAACTCATGATCGTGCCCAGGTTCGCGTCGGTGCAGTCTCCATTGCCACATCCATCGATCGGTGGGCTGTAGGAATCATGGGTATGACCCGTTCCACAGTTGTGTCCAGTTTCATGTGCAACAACCATGGGATCCCAGTTTCCGCCATTGTTGTCTTCGAGCGGGATGGGGAATGAACCGTTCATGTTTCCAGAGACGGCATAGCCCTGGCTGCTGCAGACACCGTTGAGGTAGGCAACGCCTCCACCGAGGTTCCGACCACTGAGCATGTGGGCGAGATGACGATCTACATGATCCATCTGCGAGTTCCAGTGTCCCTGGAACTGGTAGAGCTGGTTCGTTGAATCACCGGCATTCCATGGATCATTCGAGTCGAACCAGATGCGTACATAGGTCACCATCAGGGCGATGCCGATGTCGCGGTCATAGACCGAGGAGACTGCGCCGAAGAGTGTCAGGACGTATTCCGCGGCGGCCTCGGTGTTTCCACCGAACAGCCCGGTGAATTCCCAGTCGGTGTCCACGGCAATACGGAGTGCCAGGCAGGAGAGGTCGCCCCTTGCAACCGTGTTGTCTGGAATTTCCAACTCATCCTGCATCAGTTCATCCGCTGCGCACCGGACGTTGGCCCAGTTCATGTCGGCCGGATCGATGGAGGCCATGTCATAGATCGCGGTCCAGCCCTCCTCGGGGTGGGTCGTGATCACGTGCAGTTGATCATCACGCTCGATCCATCCATTGGCCATCCGCTCTCCAAGGGCAAGGAAGACATGGGAGTCGGGTTCGCCGACGATGGTGCCGTGGAACATGTCGAGGGAAGGCCGGTCGAGGAACTGCCGCGCAAGGCTGCCCCCGGGGAGTACCGAGGCTGCTTCCATGATCGCATCCGGTTCAAGTACCTCGAGGCGAACCAGATCGAGATCAACACTCGAATCCGCGTCAATGGGAACACCCCTGAGCAG
This sequence comes from Phycisphaerales bacterium, assembly GCA_014238205.1. Taxonomy (GTDB): domain Bacteria; phylum Planctomycetota; class Phycisphaerae; order Phycisphaerales; family SM1A02; genus SP202. Next base: position 49,153 of record JABABM010000001.1, read on the forward strand.
GACTGCCTGCTTCCCAGCCAATTCATGTCGATTGACCATGAGTGCCTGTCCACCAAATTCCGAGACGGAAGGGGGGGTACTCTCGGCTCGTGCCAGGGGCTTGTCAGCGGCCGATACTGTTTGGACGGCCAGCAACAGGCCAAGCAGGAGTACCGGTGAGAGTTTCATTGGATGCATGTGTCGGAACCTTCCACTCATTCGAGGTTCCAGTATTGGAACATGGGACCCCGGCTCAAACAAGGAACAAAGGTGTAGAAATCAGGTTCCAGGCCACTCAAGCAGGTGTTCCTGCTCAAGTGGGTCCGGTATGTCGTCGAAACCAACGGCCATCTCGTCTGTGAATGGCCCGATGGCATTCCGGTGGATCGAGGTGCAGACGCCTCCCGTGCCAAGAGCCAGTCCAAGATCACGGGCCAGGCTCCGCACATAGAAGCCCTTGCCACAACGGATCGAGAGATCGACAAGAGGCCATGTGTAGTCCAGGAGGACAATTTCGTGGAGTTTGACGGGTCTTGGCTCCAGTTCAAAGTGATCCGTCGGGTCCTTCCTTGCACGTTCGTAGGACCGCTTTCCATTCCGCTTGATGGCGCTGTAGATCGGTGGAGCCTGCATGCATGTGCCGATGAAGTTCTCGAGTGCAGCTTCAACAGTCATGCGGTCCGGAGGCGAGGAGATCTCGACAGGATCCACATCCAGTTCAAGATCGAACGATGCGTTCGTGATCGAGAGATCGATGGTGGTCCTGTACTGTTTTTCCAGGGCCATCAGGGAGTCAAGGCGTTTTGTCGCCCGACCGAGGCCCATGACCAGTACGCCTGTTGCCAGCGGGTCAAGAGTGCCGGCGTGACCTGTTCTTGCACCTCTCGCTCGCCCACGGACCCGGGAGACGATGCCCATGGAGGAGAGGATCGGCGGCTTGTTCACGATGAGCAGGCCGTTGATACGGAGTCGTTGTTCCTCCTTGTTCCGGTTCACGATGCGGCAGGGGCAGGCTTGTCGTCAGCAGGCTGCCTCTCCTTTCGCCGGTCACACATGTGCAGGTGGATCAACAGCAGCCCCATTCCCGTAAGCAGCATTACGTCGGCAATATTGAATACCCACGGAAACAGTTCCGGGTTTCCCCCGGGCCAACTCCAGTTGAAGGGGAGGTGGCGATCCGGGAAGAGGTGGAGGAAATCACGCACCCTGCCGAAGATGAGTCGGTCCCAGAGGTTGCCAAGTGCTCCAGCAAGAACGAGACCGAGCCCGATGTGAGCCATCGTGCTTCGTTCCGACATCCAGCGTGTGAAGATCCAGAGACAGACTCCAAGTGCAACCAGGGTAAAGCCGATGAAGAACCCTCTTTTATCTGCTCCGATTCCAAAGACCGCGCCGGAGTTCAGCACAAGATGCAGGTTGAGTATTCGCCCGGGCACGAGCACGACGCTTTCGTGTGGCGGTATCGGGTGGTAGTTCGCATTGTTGATCAAGGCAGTCCGATCAATTACGACAGGGTGATCGGCAACGGAATGAAAGCTCCAGGACTTGGTCCCGAGATCAAGAGCCAGCCCGAACACCATCACGAGCAGCAGGATGAGCCAGGCTCGTCCTGATCGCCACGCGGGACGATCCCTCGACGCTTGAAGGGAGGTTGTTTCAGAACCATGCAGTGGAGCCGCAGGCAGGTCGTTCGAATTCATCAGGCCCTGACGCCGCGTTCGATCTGTCGCTTGGCGTCAATGCTGTACTTCGCCCACGGTTTGGCAAGGAGTCGTTTCTGTCGGATCGGCTCACCAGTCAGTTCGCAGACTCCATACGTCTTGTCACGGATTCGGATCAGGGCTTCATCAATTTCCTTGATGCGTGTCCGCTCACTCTCAGCCATCCCGAGCATGAGGTCTTGCTCATATGCATCCGATCCGACATCAGCCATGTGGATCGGCATGTTCGAAGTGTCTCCATCATCACTGCGAAGCGCTTCGTTTTCCATCGAGTCGACGGCATGAAACAGTTCCCTGCGCTTGTTTAGCAGGAGCGATTCGAACTCCTTGAGTTCTGATTTGGACAACGGTGTCTTCAACTTCGAGACATCGATCTTGGAAGTGGATTTGGAAACGGCGTCGGAACTGCTTCGTTTCTTCTTGGGCATCTTTTCGGGATCGGTCACGATCTTCCGAATCCTGCGCCCGTTGATGAAGACGTATCCCTTGTCGTCTGCTTCAGAGTTGATGACCGCTTCCTGGACGGTCAAACGACGTCGCTTGCCTCCCGTTGAGGGTCCCTTCTTGGAATCCGTTGAAGACTTTTTGCCCTTCTTCACCTTCTTGGCAGGCGTCTCTTTCTTTGATCCAGCCTTCTTCTTTGAAGGGGCCTTCTTCTTCGGGGCAGCCTTCTTCTTCGAAGCAGCCTTCTTCTTCGAAGCAGCCTTCTTCTTCGGGGCAGCCTTCTTCTTCGGGGCAGCCTTCTTCTTCGGGGCAGCCTTCTTCTTCGAAGCGGCCTTCTTCTTTGGGGCAGCCTTCTTCTTTGAAGGGGCCTTCTTCTTTGAAGGGGCCTTCTTCTTCGGGGCAGCCTTCTTCTTCGAAGCGGCCTTCTTCCCGGATTTCTTTGTACGGGTGACTTTCTTAGCAGCCATCAGGTAGTGCCCAGAATATTCACAAGTTGTTGTTAAAGATCAACTTAGCGAAACCAGTCGCTTTGGCTGGTTAAGTCGGGGGATTGTAGGGTTCATGGGGGTCCTCGTCAACGCACTGGTCAACGGCGTCACTCTGGCGTGGGCGACTCGGAGTAAACGCCGATTTTCCGGAATTTCTCATATCGCCGTTCAACAAGTGACCTGGGATTGAACCTTCCCAGTTCGCGAAGGGTGTCAACCAGGTATCGCTGAAGTTGTTCAGATGCCAGTTGGGGATCACGGTGCGCACCGCCCAGCGGTTCGTCGATGATGTCATCGATCAGTCCGTTCTGCAGGTTCTGTTTCGAAGTGAGTGCGAGGGCAGTAGCTGCAGTCGTATTTGTTTCCTCGTTGGCAACCTTCCACAGGATGGCGGCGCAACCCTCGGGGCTGATGACCGAGTACCAGGCATGTTGAAGCATCGCGACCCGATCGGCTACACCGATTCCAAGGGCACCGCCTGATCCACCTTCGCCGATGACGACACTGACAATCGGAGTCTTCAGGCGGCTCATGTCCCTCAGGTTGACTGCAATGGCTTCTGCCTGGCCGCGTTCTTCCGCTTTCAGCCCGGGATAGGCACCGGGTGTATCAATGAATGTGACGATGGGCAGTCCGAATTTCTCGGCAAGCCGCATCTTCTTCAAGGCCTTCCTGTACCCCTCCGGGTGTGCGCATCCGAAATGACAGGCAATTCGTTCCTGCGTGGTACGGCCCTTCTGGTGTCCAACGACAAGCACCTTGATGGAACCAATTCGACCAAGGCCGGTGATGATGCTCCTGTCATCCCCGAAGTGTCGATCGCCGTGAAGTTCTCGAAAATCCCGGCAGATCAGGTTGATGTAATCAGCCGTCTGTGGCCGCAGAGGATGCCGCGCGACCCGGACCGTGTCCCAGGGTGTCAGTTGCTGGTAGATCTTCTCAAGAAGGCTGTTCCGACTGGATCGAAGCGTGGTCAATTCCTCCGCCATGTTGTCGGAATCGTCCCGCGCGGCCAAGGCATCGATCTGGCGATCAAGTTCGACGACAGGTTCTTCAAATGGCATGGTGTACGTGGAACTCATGGAACTCCTGCCCCAGCCCGGGTGTGGGCTTCGCTTCTGAACCGCTATTCTACTCGCGGAACCACCCCTCGCCGTGAAGTTCGAGGACAGGAGGCTCTCATGGGATGTGAATTGGGTGTGCTGGGCGTCGGGCATCTGGCATCGGCCTTGCTTGATGGGGTATTCAAGCGAGGGGTACTTTCGCCGGAACAGGTCCTGCTTGCCGACCAGGCTCCAGCACAACTTGATCGATATGCGGCCATGGGCTGCACCATTGCTTCCTCGAATGCCCACTTGAAGACGGCTCCGAGGATCCTGCTTGCTGTTCGGCCCCAGTCCTTCAAGGAGGCTGCAGCCAGCCTTGGCGATCTTTCGAGTGAGCAACTCGTGATTTCGGTCATGGCCGGCCTGGATTCGAGCACGATTCAACAGGCGCTTGGTGGTGCATGCAGGGTGGTTCGCGCGATGCCCAATACGGGTGCTGCGTACGGTGCATCGATGACTTGCCTTGCAACCGGGGCAGGCGGAACTGAACAGGATCTCCAGTGGACGACAGATCTGTTCAACTCGATCGGTACGACTACGCCGATCGACGAATCACTGATGTCCGCGGCGACTGCAGTCTGCGGTTCCGGCCCGGGATGGATCTACCTGCTTGCATCAGCGATGGTTGCAGGTGCACGTGATGTCGGTTTCGATGAAGAGCGATCACAGGCCATGGTTCAACAGGTTCTGCGTGGGGCATCCCTTGTCTTGGACAACACGAGTTCCGATATCGACACGTTGCTCGATGCGGTTGCTTCTGCCGGGGGAACGACGGAAGCCGGATTGGCGGTGATGCGGTCGAAGGGATTCGAGGAAGCGGTCCGTGCAGGGATCACCGCGGCCCGGGATCGTGGAGATGAACTCTCGAATTGAGGCTCAGAAGTCCCTGCGTTGGAACCTCCAGGCCCCAATGCAGAGGATGAAGATCTCGAAAAGAAGAGAAGTTCCCAGGATCCACCACGGTGATCGATTGCGAATGGCATCCTGGATGTCCTTGCCAAGTTTCTCCTCATCCGGTGTGAATTGATCATCCTCACTGATCATCGGCCTTGACGTTTCTCCGGACATTTCAGGCAGTTCAGCGAGATCGATCGTCCAGCGCTCGATAAGTTGAATGGTTTCCCCGGTCTTGGGGAGCACGGTCATGACGCCGAGTAGGCCATTGTGCCAGGTTTCGAGGTTGTCGGAGGACCCTTGGGCAGCGGCCAGAGAGACCTCCCGTTTCTCAAGTGTTTCATGGAGGAAGCCCCAGCGTTCCATGTCATCGGGATCTTCAACTGTTTCGAGGCGTTGCCGGGTCCGTTCGACTGCATCCTCGTAGGCCGTGACACGCTGCTGGACGAGCATGTCGAAGACCATCAACGACTGTTCGGCAGATTGCACGATGAAGAGCATGAACCAGAAGAGAATCGTCAGCAGCAGGGAAGCAATCGTTGATCTCGTGATGATGCCCAGGACGGCACAGACCGAGAAGAGGTAGCTGAAGAAGAGTACGACCAGGGGAATGGCAATGAAGAGCCCGGGTTCCCAGACACCTCCCCGTAGTCCGATGACGAGGAAACTGGCGCCCGTGAATACGCTGACCTGCAGAATGACGAACAACAGTCCAGTGGTGTATTTCGTGAGGAAGAGCCTGAAACGACCGATCGGCTTGCTGAGGATGATGTCGATCGAGCCTGCCGTTACGAACTCCGGGAAAATGCTTGCCGTGGTGACGAGTCCCAGAATGGTCGCCACCCAGGTCAGCCAGATATTGATGCCCAGTGACGTGAACATTGTCTTGTAGAACCAGGCCTTGGTGTACCCACCCGCGCCCGTGTTGATTTCCGGAATGCCGAGGTCCCACCATGCGATGGAGATGCCTTCATCATCAATGCCGACGAGCGCAAAACTCGAGACGACGAGCAGCGAGAGGACGAGCGTGATCCAGAAGATCTTCCTGGCATTGAGCAGCCGATATGCATCCATGAACAGTGCGAGTGTCTGGGTCATGGTGCATCGCCCCCCGAACCTCGTCGGGATTCGATCTGGGCGCCGGGAGCGGCGACATTCCCTGATTCATCGACGACCGCCCGCATGAAGAGCTCCTCGAGCGAGTCACGGACTGCATGTACGCGAGTGATGGACCGGCCCTCGTTCCGCAGTCGATCGATGATGGGCTGGATGGCCTCGGGGTCATCCGTCGCGATCGAGATGCGAGCTTCTGCTTCAACCGTTTCGACCGAGGCATCTGGATGCGACTCGATCCATGCTGGACACGGGCCGAGAACCTGGATTTCGTATCGCTTGCTGTCCTTCGTGAGTTCATCGATGGTGCCCTGCATGGACACCCGCCCCTGGACCATGATGGCAACCCGATCACAGACCATTTCCAGCTCGCTGAGCAGGTGACTGTTTAAAAATATCGAGTGACCTTCATCTCGCAGCTCAAGCAGGAGATCCCTGATCTCCCGTCTTCCAACGGGATCGACGCCGTCCGTGGGTTCGTCGAGGAGTACCACTTTCGGATCATTCACGAGTGCCTGGGCAAGGCCCACGCGTTGCAGCATTCCCTTGGAGTAACTGTTGAGCCGACTGGATCCCCACCTGGTCATGCCGACCCGGTCGAGGAGTTTCCCGGCATTGGCGCGGCGTTCCCGCTTCGGCATCCCACACATGGCGCCACTGAACTCGATGACCTGGAGTCCGGTGAGGTACCCCGGAAAATGGTGGTGTTCAGGGAGGTAGCCGACCTTCGAGAGCGGTTCCTTCTGCCCAACCGATGCGCCAAGAAAGGTGCCGCCGATCTTGTCAGGGCGGACTACCGTCATGAGGATCTTGACAAGGGTGGATTTGCCCGCGCCATTGGGGCCAAGGAGACCGAAGATCTCACCCGAACCTACCTGCAGGTCGACTCCCTGGAGGGCCTTGATCCGCTTCTTGTAGGTCTTGTGGACGTCATGGACGTCGATGACGTATCCGTTGCTGCTCATTGAATTGCACAGGCTACCGAATGCTACGCAGGGTTGCATCGACTCCTCCCGGGTCACGCTGCCAGCGTGGTATGCTTCCTGACGTGTCAAGGCCAGTCTTTCGTGATCTTGCCTCGTTCATGCGCCACCTCGAGGGCGCCGGCGAACTCCTGCGGGTCCCTGGCCCGGTGTCTCCAATTCTAGAAATAACCGAGGTTGCTGACCGTCACAGCAAGTCACGATGCTCGCTGCAGAGCGAAGACGCAGCCGTGTTCGATCCTGGTCACTGCGAACTTGGAGGGAAGGCACTCCTCTTCGAGCAGGTCGAAGGATGTGATTTTCCGGTTGCGATCAATCTCTTCGGTTCCTTTGCCCGCATGGAAATGGCCCTTGGCTGCCACGGTGATGGTGGGTTCGAAGCGATTGGGGCGACGCTCGGATCTCTGGCCCAGCCGAAGCCACCCCGCGGCCTGAGAGAGACGCTTGCCCTGGGAAGGGAGATGTTGCCGCTGCTTCGCGCAACTCCGAGGAAGGCGAGAAACGCTCCCTGCCAGGAGGTTGTACGCCTCGCTGAGAAGGGAGAAGTCCAATGCTCGCGTCTTCCACTCCTGAAGTGCTGGCCGCATGACGGAAATCCGCAGGCGGTGGGCATCGACATGACGCCCGAGGACTCGGGAACGGCCCGGGGCGAGGGGAGATACATCACCCTTGCGGGGATCCATACGATTCATGCAGATGACCGTGACGATCCCAGGCCTGCAAGTCACAACATCGGCGTCTACCGGGTTCAACTCGTTGATGACACACATCTGGTCATGCACTGGCATGTCCATCATGATGGTGCAGCACACTGGAGGTCCTGGAAATCACTTGGTGAACCGATGCCGGTAGCGATCTGCTTCGGCGGCGAATCGGTTCTGCCGTATGCCGCATCGGCCCCGATGCCACCGGGCATGAGCGAACTGCTCCTTGCTGGATTTCTCAATGGTGGCGGAATCCCGATGGCACAGGCTCGTACTGTTCCCCTGCGAGTCCCTGCCAACAGCGAGATCATCATCGAGGGGTACGTCCGAACGGATTCGGGTGAAATCGGGTGGGATCCAACCGGAGATGAGCCACTTGGCGAAGGTGCCGCATTCGAGGGACCATTCGGAGACCACACGGGGTTCTACTCCATGCCCGACAGGTACCCACTCATGGATGTGACTGCCATCACGCATCGGGCGGAGGCAGTCATGCCGGCGACGGTCGTGGGCGTGCCTCCCCAGGAGGACTACTACATCGGCAAGGCCACGGAACGGATCTTCCTGCCCCTGTTGCAGACGATTGTTCCGGACATCATTGATTACCACCTTCCGATGTTCGGTTCCTTCCACCAGTGTGCCTTCATCCAGATCAGGAAGGTCTACCCGTTGCAGGCACGCAGGGTGATGCATTCGATCTGGGGTGCCGGGCAGATGGCATGGACGAAGATGATCGTTGTCGTCGACGAGGATACGGATCTGCATGACGAGCAGGCAGTACTCGAGTCGATTGCGAGGAACGTCGAGTTTCCGCGAGACCTTGAACTGGCCAATGGCCCCCTGGACATTCTTGATCACTCTGCTCCAAGGCTCGGGGCGGGTGGGAAGATCGGCATTGATGCCACTTGCGCGATTCCAGGTGAAGAGGTCGGAGGAATTCCGATTGGATCACCGCCGTCAGCTGACGTGGCCGAAGTACGAACTTCGCTCGAGTCCGCACTTGGCAGCAACTCGATCATTGCGATCGAGGTGCCTTCCTGGGGACTGGGCCGAATCGTCCTCGTTGCCGTCGACAGTGCCAGTGCGGGCGCAGGCGGGCGGGCCATCGAGTCGATCTTCGACGTGGCCGGTGCGGGCGCCGACCTGGTCATCGCGGTCGATGCGGACATCGAACTGGAGTCCTACGAACGGGTGTTCTTCATGCTCTGTTCGAGCATGGACGTGGCCCGGGATCTGCATTTGCGTGACCACCGCATCGGTCTTGATGGAACATCGAAACAAATCGGACACGAGCGAAATGGGGAGCCATGTCGCCCCTGGCCACCGCGAATCGAGATGTCGGAGGAGATCAGGGAGCAGGTTCGATCCCGCAGCAGTACATACGGTCTGGATTGAACGAAACAGCCTGTATCAGCGGACACCTGCAACGGAAGATCCGCCGGCTCGCATGGCTCGTACTTCACCCGGCTTGAGGAAGAAGTAGCAGAGCCTGCCTTCGGCATATTGTCCGCCAGCGAGAATCTCCGCTGTCGCTCCGATCCCCATGAAGATGTCGGCACGGCCCGGTGCATTGATCGCGCCCCCCGTGTCCTGGTCGAGCATGAATTGGACGAAGGGCCGTGAACGCCTGGACAGGGTCACTGCATCGGTTTCAACAAGGACAACGGCCCCTCTTGGGAAGATCGACTTGTCCGTTGCAAGGGTTCGCTCCATGGTGACCGGTACGCCAAGTGATCCTGCTGGCCAGCTGTCGCCGGGGTATTCCTGGAAGAACACGTAGTTCTCGTTCCGGTGAATCAGTGTTTCGACCGTGCCTGGATTCCGCTTCCACGAACGCCTGATTGCAGGAAGACTCAACTGGTCCTCCCTGAGAATTCCTTCGGAGACCATCTGCCGTCCAAGTCCCGTGTAGGGTCGATCCGTCTTTCCGGCGTAGCCGATGTACATCGTCGTTCCATCATCCATTCGCAGCTTGGCTGATCCATTGACATGGATGATGTAGGCCGACAGGGGATCCTCGACCCAGACGAGTTCCGAGCCCTTGAGCAGTTGGTGTTGCTCGATGGTGCGCCTCGATGGGTAGGTGACGATGGAGCCATCCGCGAGTTTTTTCCCAAGCGGAGTTCCATCCACCGGATCGGTGACCAGGTCGCCGGGCCGTGTGTACAGGGGGGCCGTGAACCTGCTCGATTTCGTTCGAGACGCATGGAAGTCGGGGGCGTAGTAGCCGGTGAACAGCACGGTGCCCCGGTCATCACAGCCCACTGATTCGTAGACATCGAACTTCGTACGGATGGCCTCGTTGAAGGAGTCGCTGTCGGGAGCCGTTCGCATCAGTTCACGCATGGAGATGACGGATGCCATGGCCTGTTCATGGGTGATGTTGCAGACGGGAAACCACTGCTTGCTGGAGGGGGCCGAATACCACTCGATGCTCCGGTCCAGGGCATCACGCAGGAAGATGTCCCGGGCTGCCCAGGCAGTGTCCATGTCGGGCATGGACGCCGGGTCCGTGATCTTCCTCAGTGACTGGGTCCCTCGAGGGAGGGGCCTGTTGTAGTTGGTTGAGGCGGCCTGGTCTGTCGTGGTCTTCTGCTGGCTGCAACCGCCGAGGATGATGAGCAGTGGAACCAGCAGGAAGGTCAATCGTTGCATGTTGCGACTCCGGAAGAGGAGCAATCGATGGCTGAAAGCGGCTCCTGCCTGTTCTATCGGCCTTCCTGCTGCTGAAACACGACTTCCCGGCCCTCTTGCCTGTTTCCTTCATTGAGTACCCCCCGCAGTGCCGACACGATAGAATGTGGCATTCACGGGTTCGTTATTCCGGGGGTCGATGACACCATGCAGTACATGCCTGACACCTTGATCAATACGCTGGCCTTCGGCATGCCGAGCATGTGGGAGTTGCTGGTCATTCTCCTGATCGGTCTCCTGATCTTCGGCCGACGCCTTCCGGAAGTCGGACGGAACATCGGCAAGTCGATCGTCGAGTTCAAGAAGGGCGTGAAAGGCATCGAAGACGATGTCGATCATGCCTCCGCCAACCAGGCCAAGTCGCAGTTGCAGGATGAAACTCTCTCACGAGGTGATTCGGCAAGTGTTGAAGAGGCCATGGGCAAGGTCATGCCAGATGCAGACAACGGCGGCAACGGCTGAAGCAACAGCCCGTTCTCGGTCGCAAGGCCGTGGGGTATACTTCCCGATCCACCAAACCAGGGCGATTAGCTCAGTTGGCTAGAGCGCACGGATCACACCCGTGAGGTCACAGGTTCGAGTCCTGTATCGCCCACGTCCCCGAGGCCCTGCATAGCAGGGCCTCTGTTTCTTGCATGGGCGATCATTTCCGTATTCAGGCCTCAGGCCTCAGGCTCCAGGTGCACGTAGCATCGTCGCCAGGGTTGTTCATCGACCAGTTTCCACTTGTGCCCTCCGCCGGTGCAGTCCTCCGCAAGAAGGATGTCGCCTGGACGGATCTCCTGTGTATCGCCCGTCCGGTTCTCGAAGATGAGCGTTCCCGACAGCGTGATCACGAACTGTCTTCTTGGCGCATTGTGCCAGTCGTATCCGCCCCCGGAAGAAGTCTCGGCGAATTGAACTTCATGGCAGTCCATCAATTTCGACATCGTGACCACATCACCGTGGGCGATCATGTCGATGTCCATCTCTTCAAAGTGGGATTCTCCGTCATCGCCTGTGAAGAGTCGAATGATTGACATGGACATGAGAAGAGTCTCCTGCTCGTGGAGGCTCGAGTCTAGCAATAGTTCACCATGGCGGTGGTATCATGTGCCTCATTGCTCTCGATAGGAGATGGTCGAATGGAACGTTCAAGTTGTGATGTCCTTGTCATTGGCGGAGGGATCAGTGGTGGATCGCTTCTGTACCTGCTTGCCTGCTACACGGACATAGAGCACCTGTGCCTTGTCGAGAAATGCGATTCGCTTGATGCGATCAACTCGAATGCTCACAACAACAGCCAGACCCTCCACGAGGGTGACATCGAGACGAACTACTCCCTGGAGAAGGCAAAGCACGTCAAGGCCGCGGCGGGCTTGACGAAGACCTATGCATTGGAAGTCGCTGCCGATGACTCGATGATCCACTGCTACGGGAAGATGCTGCTGGGTGTCGGTGATGACGAAGTGTCGAAGGTGCAGGAGCGATACACCCAGTTCAAGGACCTCTTCCCGACACTTGAACTGCTCGATGCCGATGGAATAGCCCAACTGGAGCCGAACGTGGCCCTGGTGGATGGATCGTTGCGTGAAGAACCCATTGCCGCACTCCACAACCCTGAGGGCTATGCCGTCGATTACGGCAAGCTGACGGACCACTTCGTCAAGACGGCCCAGGAGGCGGAAGGCAAGACGGTTGAAGTTCTCCTGTCGACGACGGCCAAGCACTTGAAGCGTGTAGATGATGGATTCGAAGTGAAATGCGGCGATCGCCTCATGCACGCCAGGTTCGTCGTCGTTTCCGCAGGAGCCCACTCGCTGTTGTTGGCTCAGAAGATGGACTACGGCAGCAACCTGTCTGTCATGCCGGTGACAGGCAGTTTCTACTTTGCTCCGAAGGTTCTCGATCGGAAGGTCTACACGGTCCAGAACGACAAGTTGCCGTTTGCGGCCATACACGGCGACCCCGACTTGACCGCCCCTGACAAGACCCGCTTCGGACCAACAGCCCTCGTGCTTCCAGTGCTTGAGCGACATAATGCAAAGACAGCATGGGGTTTCATCGAATCATTCAATTTCGACAATGATGTCGCGTCTGTCCTCTACGAGCTGATGAAGGACAAGGACATACACGACTTCGTCTACAGGAATCTTGGATACGAGATGCCATATTTCGGGAAGAGGAGCTTTCTGAAGGCGGCTCGCAAGATCGTGCCCTCCATGCAGGTTGAAGACCTGGAATTCGCGAAGGGGTACACGGGCATCCGCCCACAGTTGATCGAGAAGAAGGAACGTCGACTCATGATGGGGGCGGCGAAGATCGATGAGGGTGACGGCATCATCTTCAACATGACTCCATCACCGGGAGCCACCAGTGCCCTGGACAACGCGAGAGAGGACATGAATTCGATCGCGACCCAGCTTGGCTGCACTATCCGGGAAGACGCCTTCAAATCAGTGTTCAACCAGTCGGCGCAGATGGCAACAAAAACGACCAGCGAAGTGGGTCACATGTAGCGATTCCCGGTTGTTCTATCGAAGTCCAGCCTGCTCGAGAATGCAGGCAGACGTCTCCTGAGCCGACCAGCCGTAGCCATGAAGTTCGACCAGATCCCTGGTCGAGGTATTCGTGGTATTGAGCATCTCGCCCTGATTGAGGTCATATCGCGACTCAACTTCCGAAAGGAAGTTCGTGACGCGTTCAAGCCAGAGTGGAAAGTCCGTGGTGGTCATCAAAGTACTCTTGTATTGACTTGCTCTTGGTGTGCCGGAAGGGCTCGTACCCTCTCCTCCCAGATACTGGGTCGGTTTCAAAGGGCCTCTGACTGAAAAATCGACAAAGGGTGGTTCTCTTTTCATGAAATCACCGGATGGGATATGGATGGTGTTTTTATCCGTATCCAACGTAGCAGGGGGAGGTTGTATTCTATCGGAGGCCTGTCTTCAGCAGTTCCTCGGTGGGAATCACTCCCGAGCTGAAATCCGGTGTGCTGGTCCACCAGTCACCATTTTCGGATCGTTCCACCCTGCTGGTGAACTGGTATTGGTCGAGGTGCCAGCGAAGGTATCTGGGGCCACCAGTGTCCTGGAAGGGGGCGTACTCCAGCAGGTCCAGGACCGGTTTCCTGTTTTGGGCAAGGGCCACGAGGAGGTCCGGCATGATCATGAGCCCCTCGATGTTCGGTTGGTTCGGGAGGGCCTCGGCGTAGAGTCCATCGAACCAGAGTTGCCAGTCCAGCCGCGGCATGTCCGGGATGCAGAATGAGGGTCGCCGATCCAGTGGGCCTGGCTTGTAGGTGAAGACGTATGGTTCCCAATCCACTCCGTCATTCGATGCTTCGATTCGCAACTCGGGTCGGGTCGTTGTCATGGTGCGGAACAGGCCATAGCCGTTGACAAGCCGGTAGCCGGCGAAGAACTTCCGCCAGTCTTCCATTGCGGGCCGACCGCTGAGTTGGGCCCAGCATGTTGGAATGCCCAGTGAGAGTATGAAGATCAGCACGCCGGCGTTGAGCAATCGACGTGGCTGGGATTCAAGCCTGACCAGTCCCGCGCGTATCTTCCAACGAACACTTCGTGGCCAGAGCAGGAGCAGTTGGGCATCATCCAGCAGCAGGAAACAGAGCACGATGGTCAGCAGGTTGAAGAATCCGTAATTGCCCGTTGCCATGATGATCAACTGGAAACCCACAATCCCCACAAAGGCGATGAATCGTACGACTCTCGGTCCGAAGATGAGCAATGGCAGTCCCAGTTCGACGACGAACATGAGGAAGCACGAGGCCTTCTGGAACCAGTCGGCGGCACCAGCCATGTACCAGGCGATCCAGGTCGGGAGAGGTTGGGTCCAGTAGTGGTAGGAGAGGGCGGTGCAGTCCCACCAGGTCGGGTCGCCGGACTGGAGCTTCACGAAGCCGGAGGTGAACATGAATCTCGCCAGGAGCCACAGCAGCATCAGCCGGATCGCATTTGATGGTCGCCTGGCCCCCGGTGCATTGAGCCTCCAGTGAAATGGGGCGAGGAAGATCGCAAGGAACCCCGTTTCAAGGAGCAGTGCGTCCCACTGGTAGTTGTAGAAGACATCGCCACCGTTGACGATCGAGAGGTAGGAAATCCAGCAGACCAGAAGCATGGCCATCGGTGCCAGCCCGATCACGAGCAGCGAGGCTGCGATGGCTCCGGTGATCCACAGGGCCTGGAGCATCGGATCGCCTGCGTCAAGCCAGAGGAGCGTGGGCAACTGGTTGAACGGTGCCACTCCGAATACGGTTTCGATGAAGGAGAATCGTTCGGAAACAGGGCGGATGCCGTTGGAACCGACAAGTCCCTTCAGTTGCCACCCGGCCGACAGGAACGCCGCCAGGTACACCAGCCCAAGCAGGCGGAGAAACACCCTGCGTGCAAGCAGGGTCGTCGAAGGAGCTGCCACGTTTCCATGAAGCAGGGTGCTGGTTCGATCCGCTGCAGCCCGGTGCTTCGATACCCACGAGTAGATCGCAGTTCCAACCCTGCGTGCCAGCGATGCATGCTCATGAAGCCAGAGTGGCCATGCCCGGACTCCAACGAGTTGAAGCACGCGGTAGCAGGCTGCTGCACCCGTTCGGATGCTGCCGTCGGGCTCGATGACGTGCAAGGCCTGCTTGAAGGAATCTTCGGAGATATTCGGGTACTGGTCCCGGGCGTTCTGCAGGGAGGACCATGCAATGCCCTCGTTCTTCAAATTCCAGTACCGGCGAATCCATCGACGGCAGAAGCGGCAGTCTCCATCGAATATGACCACCGGGTGGGGAGAAGGCAGGGGAGTTTCGGGAACGTGCGCATCACACTGCTCTTCGCACCTGCTTCCACAATCCTGGCATGCATTGCAACCCATGAAGGGGGCATGGTATGTGATCGAGCCCTGGAGGCATCATGACCACGGGCCCGCTCCTGGAAGCGGGCCCGTGGGGCAAGGTCATGGATTGCAACTTCGAATGCTCAGCAATCACCCCAGGCGGCGATGATTGCAAGCAGGTCACCAACGTCAACAGTGCCGCTGCCATCGATGTCGTAGTCTGGATCGCTCTGGCTCCAGTTGGCGATGATGGCGAGGAGGTCGTTGACGTTGACCACGCCATCACTGCCCGCCACGTCCTCTGGACAGGCAGGCTCGACGTCGCATGAGATGGCCGAAATGATGATGGCATCCACACCGGCTTCGATCACGGATCCGGCGTTGGCATCCTCGGCAGTGAAGCGGAGGCGGAACTGGTTGCTCGGAGTGACACCGGGTATGTCCGCTACGACGAATGAAACGTCATGCCAGCCACCCGTTGTTCCTTCTCCGGTCGGGCCGACTGTTTCAAGGTTCGTCCAACTCTCGCCACCATCATCGGAGATCTCGACCAGGAACACATCGTTGCCGGGATCGGCCCCGAAGTTGTTCGAGTACCAGCGTGTATATCCAAGAACGGCATTCTCGTCAGAGGCATCAAGTACAGACGAAGTGAGGATAGTCGTGCCGTCATCGACATCGCTGTTACCCTCGACATTGTCCGTCAGCCAGCACTGGCCACTCCCATCAGCGTCATTGGGTGGATCACCTCGGACACCTCCGCCGGCAGGTACGCCACGATTCCACTGGCCATCCACGGCAGTGCCGGTTACAGACCAGCCCGTATCGGTTTCGCAGTTGTCGTTGAACGAGATATCGATGCCGGAGGCGACGAGATCTTCGAAGGTCGCGCTGGGAGCATTGCTCGGGATCGTCCGGGTCTGTCCACCAACCGACGATGCGGTGAGATACCAGGAGACGGTTTCACTACAGGCAAGTGCTGGGAATGCTGCGGCATATTCGTTGGTTCCACCTGCAGCAGCCAGATCGACACTTCCACTGTTCGATGGGGAGTCATACATGAGCTTCAGTGAACCGGTATCCAGTTCACCACCATTGATGGCTTCGATGCGTACGAGCACCTCATCTCCGCCATTCGGATCCAGGAAGTCGAACTCCCCGGCAAGAAGTTCAATCTCGAACTCGGCCTGCTCCATGCTCCAGACGAAGAGTCCCCGCTCGAGATCCGAACCGATGATCGTTCCACTGGGGTAGTACGGGTACGTGCTCCAGAGCCCGTTGAAACTCACGCCATCACTGCCAGGCCACGTGTCGAAGTAGGCGACCTGAACGGGTGCGACGGGGTTCGACGCATCAAACACCCTGATCCCACTCGTGTAGTTCGCCTCGAAGATCATGTCTCCCTTGACATAGAGGTTGTGATCGATCGATGTCGAGCCGGATGTGAACGTGCCGGCCTGGAATGGATTCTCGAGATCGGACACGTCGAGGATACGGGTGGTTGTCAGGCTGCCCGTGTTCTGCTCATCGAGTTCATCATTGAGGTAGAAGTACTGGCGGTCTTCAGAGAGCCAGCCCTGGTGGGAATAATTCGGGTTTGTGTGCTGCACACATGCCAACTGGATGATGTTGCTCTTGTTCGTGACGTCGAGGATGCACAGCCCTGATTCATCCCATCCACCGTTGAACCCACCGCAGCAGAAGGCGATCTGCTTTCCCGCCCACGGTCCACTGTCATAGGTCACGACCTGGGCGTCGTGTACGTAGCGTGCAGGCCAGGATCCCACGTAGGTCGGTGTGGTTGGATCTGCAAGCGAGTAGATCCGAAGTCCGTTGTCGCCGCCACCGGTCCTGTAGAGGAAGCCGCTGTCGGTATCGATTACCACATTGTGCGTCGCGGATGTTCCCGTGTCGTCAACCGTGTTGACCAGTTGCACGAATCCAAGATCGATGTTGGCCAGGCTCATGACCTGAATGCCCGAGCCGCCTTCACTCACCGCGTAGGCATAGTTTCCGTAAGTCTTGATGTCACGCCAGAGGCTGTTGGGGCCCGAGATGAGGTCGACGACCTGTGCGTTCCCTGGATTGGTCACTTCGACGTAGACGGTGTGACTGCTGGTTCCGATGATGGCGTATTCACGACCTGAGGAGGAAACGTACCCCCAGCAGTCATTGCCGGTAGAGCCTCCACCGATCGACGACAGGGGAAGCCAACTCATCAGCGTCATGTCCTGGAACTCGAAGTCACCAACTGCCGAAAGCGCTTCCCGGCTGTTCGTGGCCAGGTCTGCCCTGTAGGCGGGTCCTTCCCATGCGGGAACACGATCCTGAGCCTTTGGATCATCAATGTGGGCCAAGGCAACGGTCAGGCATGCTCCGGCAATGGCAGCAACAGCGAGAGTTGATGTTTTCACGAGTTGTTCTTCCTCTCAAAGGTCTCAACCAATGGTCCTGCCTGTGGGCAGGAGTAGAACCCGAGTCAAATGTACAACGGCGTTCTGGGGGGAGCCAGCGGTTATTGGAGCATCCAGAGGTGTTTTTATTGCTCTACACCCTCATTTGAGTCTGGGTGTGGGTGCTCCTGGACCTGGTGGGGGCGTGAGGGTGCCTGGAGCAGGGATTCCTCGGGTAGTGGGCTTTCAAGCGAGTGGAGAAATGCCAGGAGATCTGCCAGTTCCGCTTCGTCAAGATTCAACGGTTTCAGAACAGCTTCCTGGTGATGGTCCTGGAGTTCCATGTCCTCCAGGGTGTTGTAGTAGAGCAGTACGTCCATGAGCGTATTGAAATGACCCTGGTGCATGTAGGGGGCGGTACTGGTGATGTTCCGCAGGGTGGGGGTCTTGAAGGCACCCCAATGCTCCTGCCCTCGCTTGGTCGACCTGGTCCGTCGTGCCTTGTCGCCCACTGGATCATCACTGAAGGAACCGTGCGCGGAGAGTGCACTTTTCTGGACAAGCGGGATTCCATCGAAGCGGCCGGGATCTCTCAGAGGCTGTCCATCGACCATGTGGTGTGCAGGAAGACCGATGTTGTGGAACTCGAAGTCGGTGAACAGTGGACCCGAGTGGCACTGCCTGCATCCGGCCTTGCCAACGAAGAGTTTCAGCCCTCGTTGTGCAGAGGGTGACAGCGCAGCCATCCCGGCGGGGTCGGAGTTCCTGAGTCCCTCAACGAACAGATCGAAGGGAGCGTTTCCTCCCCGAAGCCGGGATTCGTATGCGGCCACTGCCTTGGCGAGGTTCGTCATGGCCCTGTTGACCGCCTCGCGGTCCGCCTGGTCCATCGCCTTCCACGCGTCGGATGTTCCATGGGATCCTGGTGGGAATCGTTCCACGTCCTCCATCGGGGGCAACACTCCGAACAGGTCCGTGTACGCAGCCCGGTAGCCGTCATCTGAATGGATGCGTCGAACGAAATCCACCCTGCTGCTTCCGAACTCGGATGGATGCTCTATGGGATGCAGTGCCTGCGACCAGAGGGTGTCTGCTCGTCCATCCCAGAAGAACCAGCGTTGGTGTGCCACGTTCAACAAGCCGGGCGTATGTCGTGTGCCAGGTGCCAGCCCCTTGGCGATCGATCGCCCATCGGTGAATGCTCGAGGTGGTTGATGACACGTGGAGCAGGATACGGCGCCATTGCGTGAGAAGCCCGTATCGAAGAACAGGGCCTGCCCGAGCAGTGCAGCGCCGGGATTCTTGTCCCAGTCATTCGTCGGATCATCCGGGACAGGCGGAATCGGACTGTGCTGGAGGATTCGACGTTTTTCCTGCGGGGTGAAGTCGATGCCCGCCTCTTCGGCAACGCCGTGCAGCAGGGCGATGATGCATGCGGCAACGAGCATCAATCCACCTCGATGGAGACCTGGGCTCTTCGAATCACCTCATCGCGACTGATGTCGAAGTAGATCACCCAGTCGCCGGGCATGTGGAAGAGCATGTCCTGGACGCGCCAGTGCCCCGGGCCGACACGCTCAATCGCGGGCGTGTGGTTCATGCCATGTCGATGCTGCGGCATGGCTGCATCGACACTGAGCATGACGTCCGCCGCAGGTGATCCGGTTCCGGCATCAAGGACTCTGGCGTCGATGACAAAGAACTCGTTGACTGGGATCGGGTCCGGGTTCGTTTCCCATTCCACGATGAAGGTCCCGTCATTGCTCAGGAGACCGGAATGGAGCCTGGCCCGTTCGGTGCTGCCGGGGCCAGGTGTACTGCACCCGTGTGTAAGAAGAATTACTGACAACAGGACGATCAAGCGAGTCTGCATGGTGCCACCGTGTTGAAGAAGAAGCCTGTTCAAGGAGTTGATCCAGCCCGAAGAGGATGTCCCTGGGGCAGGTTGTTCGGTGAGTAGGACCGTCCTGCGCCAAAGGTCATCAACCAGGTGCCGTCGGGTTCGAAGACCTGGCAGCGGTGGTTGCCGTGATCCAGTACGAAAACCCGGTCATCGGCATCGACCACGATACCGGCTGGGCGCCAGAACTGTGCATGGTCGGTGCCCCGGATTCCCCAGCTTCCAATCCGACTCCCATTCCCGTCAAACCGGGTCACGGAGTGCTTCCCGGTATCCGTGACATAGATCGATCCATCCACCCCGACCGCGATCGAATCAGGTCGTTCCATGTCGTTGAGCTCGAAGAGACGTGTAAGTGAGCCACTCCTGTCGAACCGGAAGACTCGACTTCGAGAAAGAATCAGCAGCGTGTCGCTTGCCGGATCGTGAACGATGGCTTCCGGGAGAAGCGGATCGTCTACGAACTCGTCCAGGGATTCCCAGATGTCGAGAAGTTCCATGGATGGTCCAAGCACATGGACTCGGCCATCTCCACCATCGAGCAGGTACCAGATGCCATCCGGTGTACGAGCCGCATCGAGAATCCTCGATGGAGCTGTTGAAGCGGGGAGGGGCCGCGTGCTCGTGAGGCGTCCCATGTCGGGATCGAATCGCGGCTCGTCGGGTGGTGGCAGCGAGATCGTCCAGGCGTGGTATTGACCCTGTGCGGCGTCAAGCATGTGGAGTTGGCCATTTACTGCATCCCAGTCAAGGGCGACCAGGTTCCCGAATGACTGGGGACCATCCCCGTTGGACCAGAGCGAGGTAAGCCTGATAGGTGATCTGCGCTGGTGATCAAAGACAAGGGCCACCTGTGATTCCGGTTCCCATACGACGAGGATCCTGTCCTCCAGGCTCACGACTGGTCCGAAATGCGATTGAACACCGCTTCGGGGTTCACCTGAAGGTCGTGCATCCTCGTACCCGGGATCATGTTGATGGAAGACCTGGATGCGTTCTTCAAAGGGCTCCGCAACAGCAAGTCGTGTTTCATCCTCGGAGACGGCGATCGCTGCCGGATAGTGGATCCGGCCATCACCCTCCCTTGGTTTCAGCGCATGCATTCCCCAGGCATGGAGGAACTTTCCATCGGGAGAGAATGCCTGGATCCGGTGATTCAGTTGATCGGCGACGCGGATGACACCACCCGTGGCATCGATCCCGGATGGTTGAGCCATCAGCCCCGGGTGACTGCCGCGGCTGCCGATCTGTGCAAGAAGTTGTCCGTCGCCCCGGAAGACCTGCACCCTGTGGTTGTCGGTGTCAGCCACGGCGATTCGACCATCGGCAAGGACGGCGACACCCGAAGGACGACGAAACTGCCCTGGTCCTGTCCCACGTTCACCGATGACCCGGAGAGGGGCTCCCTGCTGGTCAAGCACGAGGATCCGGTCGTTCCCGGTATCGGCGACCACGATGAGATCTTCATGTGCATGGACATCCATCGGCATCCGCATCGGCCCCATGGGGGTGTCCTTCGTGTCGAACACCTCCGTTTGTGTTCCTTCCTGGTTGATCCGCAGGATTCGATGTCGACCGGATTCCGCAACAAGGACGGAACCAGTTTGATCCACGTCGATTCCAAGAGGCCGTACCAGGCCACTGGCAATGAGGCGCCACTGCGCTCCATCCTTGATCATCAGGTCGCCCGTATCGGAGGCGGCGGTCACGAGGTTCCTGTCCGAGGTCCACGCCACGCCGACGGGACCATCGAGTTCTTCGTGGGTTGTTCCTGGAGTATCGATCGGCGCTGCTGGCAGGGGACTGCTGAGCAGGGTGATCACAAGGGGCAGGATGGCGCTGGAACGTCGAACCATGGAGTCACTGGAAGTATGGCCAATGGTAGGCGATGGACTCAGGTCTTGATCAACGGGACCGTTTTCCAGTTGCCCTTGAGGATTCCGCTTGAGTCTGCACCCATCCAGTCTTCAAGGACCGAGGCGTAGAGTGTGCGGAAGTCGATCGTATGGACGAGATCGCCCTGGTCGAGTTTCGACATGGACGGATGGGTTCCATGGACGCCTGGATGCACCATGTCACCGATGAAGTAGGTCGGTGCGGCCGTTCCGTGATCCGTGCCACTGGATCCGTTCTGGGCGACTCGACGGCCGAATTCGGAAAAGACCATCGTCAGGACTCGCCCCTGGTTTCCCTGGGCCTGGATGTCGCGTTGGAAGGCGAGGAGTGAATCACCCACCTGCTCGAGCAGCCGGGCATGTTGTGTGGCCTGGTTGGCATGCGTGTCAAAGCCCGAGAGCGTGACGTAGTAGACGCGAGTTTGAAGTTCCGCACGAATCATGGCCGCGACCATTCGCAACTGGTTGGCGAGATTCGAGTTTGGATACGTCACCAGCGGCGAGACCCCGACTGCCTTTCGTACGCGGTCGGAGGAGATGCGTGCGTCGAGCGTCGTTCGCTTGAGAAAGGCGGCCTGGGACTCTTCTTCCGCCACCATCCCCGCGTGGGGAGTCTTTGCGATCGTCTCGTAGGGTGATTCAAGATTCTGATCAAGATCGGTGCCCATCCATCGGAACAGTTCCGAGCGTTCGAAACTCACGGGCATCTGGGTGCGTCCCTGCATTGCCAGAGGCGCCTGTCGCCCAATGGCGATCCCAGCCTCGGGATTCGGCGTACCATCGCAGGTATTGTCGAAGTAGCGGCCAAGCCAGCCGTCGCTCTTGCCATTCGTGTCGGCCGAGTGCCAGATGTCCATCGACGAGAAATGAGACCGGTTGGGATTTGGATACCCGACTCCCTGGACGATGCCGGCGCTGCCTTCGTCCATGAGTTCCTTCAACCCGCGGAGACTCGGGTGGAGCCCGATGCCCTGTACTCCATCAAGTTCAAGCGCGGCGTCTTCTCCTCGGCCGGGAGCCTGAAGGGCGAGTCCGGGTCGCAGGTTGTAGTACTCGCTGCTGCCATAGGGGACGACCGAGTTGAGCCCATCATTTCCCCCGCCGAGTTGAACAACCACGAAGACACGGTCTTCCGGAACCCCGGCCTGTGATGTGACAAGTGAACCCAGGGGCAGCATCATTCCACGCGCCGTCTGCTCGATGAACAGTGGCGTGGTGGCTACCAGCGATGCGAGTGTGGCGCCCTGTTGCAGGAACAGTCGTCGACTCCAGGGTGTTGTGTTGTGGTCATCCATGGTGCATGCCTCCAGGGCGAACGTGATTCCTCAACTGAGCTGATACTCTGGCGCCGCGGTGATCAGCGCCAGGATGTTGATGAGCGTCGTATTGTCGAAACGACCCCCGCGGTTGTTGACGTACTCGACCCATTCGTCGATGCGTTTTCCATCGGGTGCTGCGACTGGATGGGCGAAGCGAAGCAGGTACACGATTCCATCCTGCACGGTGCTCGATCCCTCGATGTCTTCAAGGTGTTGTACAAGATGGGTCGCGTCATACTCGGTACTACCCCCTCTGTCCCACGCACGACTTCCTTCGTCACGACCTGTGAGGAGATAGAGCAGGATGTTCTGCCGGATGAACAGGGTTGAGGTGTTGATCCACTTCCGGCCACCTTCCCATCCCTTCACGGAGGGGGGGTGGAAGATGCTCTGTCCCATCAGGGCACATGCTTCGTTGAGCTTCGGAAGATTCCGGGTCGGCGTTCGCAGGGAACGGATGGCCTGGATCACCAGCTGGACAGGACTCTTGATGACGGCGCCGACGTTGTCCTCGTCGTAGAAGTGCTCCGAGAGGAACAACTGCCTCAGGACGGGCTTCAGTTCCCACTTGGAACTCTTCAATTTGGCAGCCATCTTCCGGATGACCGACTGCTGCTCCCTGGTGAAGCCGTTCGGGGAATCATTGACGAAGTACCTGTACAACTTTTCACAGATGAACTGTGATGCACTTGGTCGCGTGAAGATCATTTCCACGAAGTCATGTCCATCCCAGCGGCCACTCTTGCCGAAGATGGACTTCAGTCCATCATCGTGGTTGTTTGAGAGATACTGGAATTCATCATCGCGGTAGGTGTAGCCAGTCAGGGTACGTGCACCCTGCTTGATGTCCTGTTCGCCGTACCCGCGACCCTCGCCGAGGGTGAAGAGTTCCATGAGTTCTCTTGCCAGGTTCTCGTTGGGACTGTTCTTGTTGTTCTGGTTGTTGTTCAGGTACTTGATCATCGCTGGATCACGGATGATCCCGTGTACCAGGTCATCCTTGAAGTTCCCGACGGCATTGCTCCGGAACAACTGGTTCTGGAGGAACAAGTGGTAACTGTCCTCGATCGGGCGATAGGCAGCGGCGAAGTGGCCGTGCCAGAAGAGCGTCATCTTCTCCTGGAACGGGCGGGGGGTCTCGATCATCCTCTCCAGCCACCAGGTCTGGATGTTCGCCATCTGCCTGCGGTCGATTCGTTGTCGCTCCTGGCGTTGTTTCCGGAACTCCTCGAGTGCCGTCTCGTTTCCCTGCTGCCTCGCTTGATTGAATCGCTGCCGTTCATTTCCTGAGCGGGGTTTCATGATGTTCGAATCGAAGTTGTCCGGAAGCACGGCCTCCGTCTCGACGTCCCGGTAGTCGATGAGGTAATCGACGGCGTCCTCTGGGCCCATGTTTCGAAGTGCAAGGATGTTGCCCGGAGTCCCACCAAAACCTGCTCGATTCAACAGGTGCTGCGCCTTCCAATAGTTGAAGTCGCGATCTTTGACTTTCTTCATGGAGGTGGTGCCCATGCTGAGAACTCCCTGTTCAGCGTGATTCTACGATCCAGAGCGGGTGTCGTATCCCCAAAATGAGTCGAAATGAACTCCCAGGGGCCGGTCAATCAGGAATTCTCAGTTGATTGGGCTGCCCGCCGCCGTATCAGGCCCCTGAGACGAATGGCGTTGCCTATGACGGTGATGTCACTGATTCCCATGGCACCCGCGGCAAGAAGGGGGCCCCATGTGCCCAGCAGCCCAAGGGCGGCCAGAGGCACCATGGCGGAGTTGTAGACGAATGCGAAGAAGAGGTTCTGCTTGATGACACGCAATGTCTCTCGTGCCGTTGCGATCGTGGTGGGAATCGCCTGAACCTGTTCACCGGGCACGACGATCGAGGCCGTTTCAACAGCGATGTTCGTCCCGGTTCCAAGTGACACGCCGACATCCGCCATGGCCAGTGCGCCGGCATCATTGATGCCGTCGCCGACCATGATCGTTCCACCTTCAAGGGAGTGGATGAACTCCGTCTTTTCCTCGGGGGTCTGCTCGGCATGAACAGCGCCCGCCTCGATCCCGACTCGTGAGGCGATGTCCATTGCAGCGTTGTGACGGTCACCGGAAAGCATGTGGACCTGCAGGCCGAGTGTTCCAATCGCAGCAACTGCTCCGGAGGCATCAGCCCTGGGTTCATCCGACATCGTCACGCGTGCTACGGGAGTTTCATCGATCAGGACTCGACAGGTTGCCACGTCGTCTCGGCCGACTTCGACAAGCTGTCCATCGACACGACCGACAACACCATGTCCGGCAGTCGCCTTGAATTCCTCGGCACCCGGGATGTCCAGACCCCGATCAACAGCGGCTTCGACCAGGGCCCTTGCCAGTGGGTGTTCACTTGAAGCCTCTACGGCAGCGGCAAGCCTGAGAATCATCGACTCGTCATGGCTGGATCCGATCAGTTCGATCTTCGTGACACGGGGTCGACCCACCGTGAGTGTCCCCGTCTTGTCGAATATCACGTGCCGGGCGCTGCCCGTGATTTCAAGCGCGGGCGCCGACTTGATGAGGATTCCCATGCGGCTGCTTTCACTGGCACCGACCATGATGGCCATGGGAGTTGCCAGCCCCAGTGCGCAGGGGCAGGAGATGATCAGTACGGTGACGACTGCTATGACGCCTGCCTGGAATGTCAGTGCATCGCCCCTTGTAATAGCAAGAATACTCCAGCCAACGAGGGTCACAATCGCTATCAGGAGGATCGTTGGAACGAAGATGGAACTGACCTTGTCTGCGAGTCGCTGGATCTCCGTCTTGGATGCCATTGCGCCCGTTACCAGTTCAGCTATGCGGGCAATGGTCGTGTTCCGTCCGTCGACACGCGCCTCGATGACAAGTCGCCCTGTCGTATTCATGCTTCCAGACACGACCGGGTCGTTGACACTTCGTTGAACAGGTATGGGTTCACCCGTGACAACCGATTCATCAAGATCCGATTGGCCTTCAAGCACGATCCCGTCGATGGGCACACGTGCTCCAGGGCGGATGAGGAGTCGGTCGCCCGGTTGCACGTCGACGCTTGGAACCTCCCGCGTACTGCCATCCTCCTCGAGTCGCTCGGCGGTTTCCGGCTGCAATTCGAGCAGTTCCCTTACTGCGGACCCGGCCTTCGCAGAGGAACGTGCTTCGAACCAGTGCCCGAGGCTGATGATCCCGAAGAGAGCAGCGGCTTCGGTGAAGTACATCGGTTGGCCGGTTTCGATTCCGATCAGTTCGAGAATGAACAGGACGAGCGAGAAGACATAGGCCGTTGATGCACCGATCGAGATGAGGGTGTCCATGTTCGTCGTTCGATTCAGAGCAGCCTTCCACGCGGAGACATAGAACCCGGTGCCGACGGTGATGACGACGAAGGTCGCCAGGACGAGCAGAACCCACGGTGTCCAGGGAGCGTGCACGGTCCAATGGAGCAGGAACATGGGGACGGCCACACCGAGGCCGAGGACAGCTCGGCGTCTCCACTCCCGCTCGTGCTGCTGCTGTCGCTCCTCGAGCTCGCTTCCAAGTTCAGCTGGAGTCTGGCGATGTACGAGGACGGTGGCACCGTAGCCGGCAGCTATCACGGCTTCAGCAAGTTCATCAGCATCCAGGTTCTGCCCACGGACAGTTGCCCTGGCCTGGGTCAGGCTGACCGTGGCCTCTTCAACCCCGGGGCTCGCGGCAAGAGAGGATTCAACCTTGGCGACACAGGCGGCACAGTTCAGGCCACTGAGTTTCAG
Organism: Phycisphaerales bacterium; assembly: GCA_014238205.1. Classification (GTDB taxonomy): domain Bacteria; phylum Planctomycetota; class Phycisphaerae; order Phycisphaerales; family SM1A02; genus SP202. The sequence goes on from JABABM010000001.1 coordinate 75,359, forward strand.
ATCGATCGTGCAGTCATCATGTAAATCGGCCATACAAGGGTTGATAATAGGCTCTTCACTGAACTTGAAGTTGATCTGGATGTACAACAGCCTTCCCGGACCGATACACTGTGTGATTCATGGCATCCAGGACATGGACATCTCGACCCATCCGGAACCTTGCAGGGCCGACCCTGCTGGCTGTCGTGGCCATTCTGGCGGGATCATCGGGAGTTCCCCGTGGAGTCGCCGCTCCAGGACTGGCTGCCGTCGCTGTCGCAGCGGCATCCCTGGCGGTATTCAGTGATGACGTTTCCGGGGTTGTCCACGGTCCAGCGGCTGAATCTGGAGCTTGCCATGCAGTGATCGGCAGGGACCTGGTCATCGATGGCAGGGCGGAGCAGAGTCGGATCAGTCTCCACCATCTCGTTCTTCCACCACCAGCAGCCTGATGCGTTGATTGCCGCTTCTCCATGTTGGTGAAGCGGGGCGTATCAGGGTTGCATCAAGGCAAGGTGGAGAACACATCGTGGCTATTCCAGTTGTTTCAAAAGTCGGAAAGATGGTCTTCGGTACCCGCAACGAGCGGATGGTCAAGCGGTACCTGCACATCGTCGAGGAAGTCTCCGCCCGGGACGATGAGATTCGTTGTTTGACCGATCCGGAGCTTCGTTCGCTCACGGATGTATACCGCGAGCGAATGGAGGCAGGCGAAAGTCCTGTTGACATGATTCCCGAGGTCTTTGCGGTTGCACGGGAAGCGATGGATCGTGCGGTTGGCATCAGGAACATCTTCAATCCTGCCTTGCAGTTCGATCCCAGCCGGCTGCCTGACGAGGCGCGTGCCCTGTACGAAGAAGTCAGGACGACGATAGAAGCAACGGATGGGCGTCCCCCGATCGACGACCTGCTCGGGGGAGTCGAAGACATTCCCGCGTGGTTGTTCGTGGACATTCCTCCCGCTCTCTACGAGGCGGTTCGAGCCATCGAGCCTGTTTCGAAGCCCCCGTTCAGGGCAAGACCCTTCGATGTTCAGATCATCGGTGCCATCGTGCTGTACGAGGGTCGCATTGCGGAAATGAAGACGGGGGAGGGGAAGACCATCGTTGCTCCGCTTGCCTGCTACCTCTCGGCACTCTCTGGAGAGCAGGTGCATGTCGTTACGGTCAATGACTACCTCGTGCAGCGTGACAGGGACTGGACATTCCCCTTCTTCCGGGCTCTTGGATTGCGAGTCGGTGCCATCCACCCGGCACACATGCAACCTCCCCAGGTCAAGCAGGCGATGTACATGTGCGACGTCGTCTATGGAACAACCTCCGAGTTTGGTTTCGACTTCCTCCGTGACAACATGAAGTTGTCCGTGCAGGAGCAGGTGCAGCATCGAAGGAACCGGGCGATCGTCGACGAGGTTGATTCGACCCTGATCGACGAGGCACGGACTCCATTGATCATTTCGGGGTTGGCTCACGAGCAGACGCCCCGGTACGACCTGGCTGACGGTCTTGCCAAGAAGTTGATCGAGGCCCAGAAACCATGGGATTCAGTCGATGCCAGCGTTCAGTCCAGCATCCTCGAGATCTCCGGCCTGGAAGGTGATATTCGCAATGCTCGCGAGAAGTCCGAGATTCCGGCATTGAAAGAGCGGCTTGATGCGGCGAAAACTCGACTTCCAGGTCTCGAGGATCAGCGGGATCAGCATCCACGCTACTACGAGGTTGAACTGGACAAGAAGCGGGCAACACTGACCCACGAGGGCATTGCCGAAGCGCAGCGAACCGCCGGCATCGGTTCCTTCTACGTGGGGGACAATATCGATGTTCCCCACCTGCTGGAACAGTCGATTCGAGCCTACACCGTCTACCAGAGGGACCGGGATTACATCGTCGCGCCCAATGAGAATGGCGAGCAGGGAGTCATCATCATCGACCAGAACACGGGTCGAAAGATGATCGGTCGACAATGGTCGGATGGTCTCCACCAGGCCGTCGAGGCCAAGGAACGCGTTCCCATCAAGCAGGAAACGCAGACCATGGCGACGATCACGATCCAGAACTTCTTCAAGCTCTACGACCACCTGGCCGGCATGACCGGTACGGCGGACACGGAGGCCACGGAGTTCTACGAGATCTACAACCTGGACGTCGTCGTCATTCCCACCAACGTTCCGATCTGTCGAAATGACCATGAGGATGTGGTCTACCTGAACTTCAAGGACAAGTCGGACGCGATCCTCGAGGAGATCCGGGCATTTCACGATGTGGGTCGCCCGATCCTGGTTGGGACAACGAGCGTCGAGCGATCGAAGGAGTTGTCGGATCAACTGACACAGAGGTACGGCATCAAGCATGAAGTGCTCAATGCCGAGCAGCATGATCGAGAGTCGGAAATCATCAAGGGCGCCGGTGAACTGGGTGCCGTGATGGTTGCTACGAACATGGCCGGTCGTGGTACCGACATCAAGCTTGGTTCCTTCTCGTCGACCGATCTCATCGATCACTGGAAGCAGCGTGATATCTGCTCTTCCTCCGTCAACGCAGCCATGGAAGAAGACGAGATCATCAGGCTGGCCCGCCGCCACGTGGCCTCGCGAGAACTGGGCATGTCAAAGCAGGATGTGGCCGCATTGTCGGATGATGAGGTCCGGCGTCGTCTGCTGGAAGCCTGGTACGTCGCACACTGCTATGGCAAGGAATCAAAGGCCTCTTCGATGTCCGATGCAGGGCTTGTGAAGGCACTCGATGACTCTGACAGTTGCATGTATCACCACCTGAGGCTCTACAGGGACATCGAGGATCTCGGTGGACTGCACGTCATAGGGACCGAGCGGCACGAGTCACGTCGAATCGACAACCAGTTGCGGGGACGAAGTGGTCGGCAGGGTGACAATGGTTCATCCCGTTTCTTCCTGAGCCTCGAGGATGACCTCATGAAGATGTTTGCCGGGCCGACGACGCTCAAGGTGCTCAGTCGACTGGGAATGAAGGAAGGGGACGCCATCGAGCACCCCATGCTCAGTCGATCGGTCGGCAAGGCGCAACGGAAGGTCGAGGAACGAAACTTCCTGATTCGAAAGAACATCCTCGAGTACGACGAGGTCATGGACCATCAGCGTCATGACTTCTACGGGATGCGGCAGAGTGTTCTTGAGGGACGAGGAATCAAGGACAGGATCTTCGAACACCTCGACGTGGGAATCGAGGATGCCTGCTGGCGTTTCCTTGATGACCTGTACCTTGGCACCTGCATGTCGGAATGGGTCCGGGAGCACCTTGGAGTCAGCATTCCGGCTGAGCGGTTTGGAGGCAAGGATCGCGAGGATCTGCATGACCTGGTTCGACGCGAAGGCAAGGAGGAGGCGGCAAGTACGATCGAGGTGACACTCGGGGAATATCTCTCCGAGGAGATCAATCTCGGCAAGGGCAAGATCGTCGAGCGGGATATCCACGGTGATGACTACCAGGGACTGGCCGACTGGGCACGTGGACACTTCCAGGCCGATTTGAATCCCTCTGAACTTCGAGCGTTGGACAGGCGTGGAGTGATCGATGCACTCCAATCGGCTGCTGACACGTTGATCGACAATGCTGACCTGGCGGGGCTTGATCCCTTTCTCGTGGAGCATCATGCACAGCATGAGTTGGCGAGTTGGGTTGCCTCGAAATTCGGCACCGAAGTTCCTCCGGAGACATACGAGGACCTTGAGAATCCTGAAGAGGCAGTTGAATGCATCCGCGCTGAAGCCAGAGCACTCTACGCCCAGCGGGAACTCCGGTACCCGGTGGAGTTCACGATGGACATGGCGACAATGGCGATGGAACAGAATCCACAGGCGGCACTTGCCCGGTTCTGCAGTTGGGCCCACCAGCGATATGAACTTGATTGGAAACCGGATGCACTTCCATCAACCAACCCTCTCGTGCTCAGGGATATTCTCCTTGCCGAAGCAGCCAGATGGGATGATGACCGGAAATTGCAACGTGCGAAGAAGGCACTGGAGGAAAGCGAGGGTGCCCAGGGCCTCTCCGACTGGTTCCAGGAGCACATGGGCATTCCACTGTCGAAGGAGGAGCGTGATCGAGCAGAGGATGATCGCGAGCCAGTCGCCGTGGAGCATGTCAACGCGGTTCTCAGGAGCGAGATGCTCCACTTCGAGCGTTGGATTCTTCTGCAGATCGTCGACGGTGCCTGGAAGGATCACCTCTATGCCATGGACCAGTTGAGGGAATCCATCGGGTATCGGTCATTCAGTCAACGCGACCCACGCATCGAGTTCAAGCGTGAGGGTGCCAACCTCTACGAGGAAATGCACATGGAGATCCGTGACCGGATCACGGACCTGATCTTCAAGGCGAAACTCCAGGTCCAGGCAAGACCTGCGGCACAACAGCCCCAGGCAGCACCTTCTGGGCAGGCCCAGGCGACACAGGAACCTGCTCCAGGAGGAGGTTCGGAAGAAGCACCTGTTGCAACCAGGCAGGCCGAGGTCGCAGCAAGTTCCGGAACAGCTCAGCAGCGCCAGGATATTGCAGCTGCTGAGCAGGCAGGTGTTCAGCAGCCCAAGGCACGCAAGCGACAGCCGGCAACGGCAGCAGCCAGCGTGGGCAGGAATGAACCATGTCCCTGTGGAAGCGGCAAGAAGTTCAAGAAGTGCTGCGGGGCGAAGTAGAAGGTCGTGGCAGGAGGACTGCCGTCGTGCAGATGATCAGGACCGATCCAAGAAGCCACCAGGTCGCCGAGTGGATCATCCCGATCTCAGCCAGGGGCAACGCTGCGATGATCGCTGCGGCCAGGATCATCATCGACTTCCTGGTGCGCTTCGCAGGACGAAGCGGTCCCATGAATGCAAGCATCCAGGCTGGAACGGCCAGGCCGTAGAAGGCAAGAAAGCGGAGATAGGTGTCCTCCAGGAGCCAATCCTCCGCATGGTGACCTCCCAGCCACCGGGCGACCCAGACCACGGGAATGGGTACCAGTGCAGCTACCAGCAGCCATGGGGTCGATCCCCATCGGTTGGGAGCAGCCTGGTTCGTGGCCAGCAGTTCACGCAGGTGCGCGCCGACCGTGAACACGACCTGGAAGAACCAGAACAGAACAACGAGTCCGAACGGAGCCGGTGAATCGATGTGGTAGTAGGACGTGACGAAGCACAGTACGGACAGGAAGGCCAGGCCGAAGATGGCGAAGGCGTGCGTGCTTGGTGTTTCCTGTCGAGCACGGTGGAAGGTCAGGTCGAGGTAGGGCGAGAGCAGGAACCCCAGGCAGAGCAATGGGAGCAGTCCCCAGAGTTCAGGTTGCGAGCGGCTTCCCGTGGTTCCGATCTGGTTCATGAAATGCGTGCCTACGGCATCGAATGTACCGGCCACCTGGAGCATGAGCAGCCCTGCAAGAATGAGCCAGGCCGTGGAAGGGAGCAGCGCAATGCACCCGGCCAGGACCAGGACCAGGCCCGGGACGGCCAGGATCAGGAACGTCTCACTGCTTCCAAGTTGGAGCCAGTCCAGTGCCGCGAACAACGCGGTGATCCAGAACAACTGGAAACCGATGGTGAAGACGGAGAACCAACGCATCGCCCCGCGATGCTGCTCGACAAGCTGTTCGGATCGTTTTCTTGATCCCACCACGTAGCCCATCGCGGCGCAACCGAGAACATTGGGAATCGCAAAGGCCCAGAAGCCCGGCCATCCCCAACGATCGAGGAGAAGCAGCGGCAGCCACATGCCGATGCACCACGTCCAACTTGATGTACAGAACAATCCCCACCCTATGGTGCGGAAGAAGGAGTTCATCCTTCGGTGTTTCGACTGCCCGAGTTCAAGCGTCGACGTCGATTCTTGTCTTCGATCATGCGTTTGGGCGTGCAGTGAAAGATCATGTGGCAGCGTCCAACGCGAAGGTCACGACCTCTTTTCTTGAGAACCTGGTGGACTTCGAGATCAAGGTCTATGTTGAACTCTTCACCTTGTTCACATTCAGTCTTGATGTTCCTGATGACATTCTCACCTTCACGAATGGTGTAGACAGCAGGGCCGAGACATGGTCGGAGGAACTCGTATTTCATTTCCTTGCAGACGACGGCGTAGTCACTGCCGCATTCGCTGAAGAGGAACATGCCTCCTGCAACCTCGGAGTTGCCCAGGAGGGCGGCGCCAGCCATGGCGTTGTACCAATTCCGGTTCACCCTTTTGAACGGGAGGACCGCTGCAAAGCGTGGATTCCCGAGTTGTTTCATGTGGATTCCTGATCGCCATGCGAAGGGCAGCCAGATCAGGGAGCACACCCGATGCCAGAAGTTGTTCCTGGTGCTCAGGCGACTGATGAATGCTTCGATCCGCTGGAACAGGGTCAGCCGAACGGACCCACCTTCAGGCTGAAGGGCCAGTTCCGTCTGCACTGTGGCGTCGGATTCAAATTGCATCGTCATGGGGAATACTCACGGGCAGGGCCAACCAGCCCCTCCAGGAAGGCGGTATCTTAGTTCCCTCGGGGTGTTGAATCCACCCAAAATGAGCCACACCTCCCAGTAGGGACATTTCATGCCTATCGACCGTATTGGACTGTGTTCTTGGAGCCTTCAGCAGGGGAATCCTCAATCTCTTGTCGACGCGGTCAAGGAGACGGGCCTTGAGGCAGTCCAATTGGCCATGACTCCCATGGTCCTCGATCCGGAGGCATGGGGGGATTGCATTGAACGACTGGCTGCTGAGGAGATCAGGATTCTCAGCGGAATGATGGCGCCTCTTGGAGAAGATTATTCCTCACTCAAGAGCATTGCCCTGACAGGAGGTATCCGCCCCGATGAGACCTGGCCTGAAAACGAGGAAATGGCCGGGTCGATCGCTCGACTCGCGGGAGAACATGGGATCGATCTTGTGTCACTTCATGCCGGCTTCATGCCGGACTCTCCTGGTGATCCGGAACGGTCCGTGGTCATTGATCGGTTGCGTCGTCTGGTCGACATCCATGCAGAGTTCGGCGTATCCGTGGCGCTCGAGACGGGGCAGGAAACGGCAGCGACCCTGCTTGATGTGATTGCCGATGTAGAACGTGACACCCTGGGAGTGAACTTTGATCCTGCGAACATGATCCTGTATGGAATGGGAGATCCCATCGAGGCATTGCAGTTATTGGGTCCGCATGTCATGCAACTTCACATCAAGGACGCGGTCTCGACGGATGTGCCGGGGACCTGGGGGCAGGAAGTTCCAGTAGGCTCCGGTGATGTGGACTGGCCCGCATTTCTCGGGATTGTCCAGGCGCTCCCCCGAACCGTGCATGCAATCATCGAGCGGGAAGCTGGAGATGATCGAGTCGAGGACATCCAGGGAGCCTTGAGGTTCCTGGAAGGCAGGACAGCATGACTGGCAGGGTGATCGGGATTCTTGCAATGACCGTGCTGCTGGCTTCAACAGCCTGCAGGAGTCTTCCGGTCCAGCCTGTCTATGACAATGCCGCTGTCGCCGCCGACCATCCCCTCGCTTCCAAGGCCGGAGTGGAGATGCTCCGGCAGGGGGGGAATGCAGTTGACGCAGCCGTTGCAGCAAGTTTCTGTCTCTCGGTCGTTGATCCATTCAGTTGCGGCATCGGCGGTGGCGGGTTCATGCTCGTCTGGGACCCGGAGACCGGGAATGGCTGGGCTCTGAACTACCGGGAAACTGCGCCGGCTGCCATCGATGAGACGACCTACGTCGACATGAAGGATCCGCTTGCAAGTCGTTTCGGCGCATGGTCCGTCGGTGTCCCTGGAAATGTCGCGGGCCTGCTGGAAGCGCTTGACCGTTGGGGAACACTTGATCGGAAGACTGTTCTCGGCCCGGCAATACGGCACGCCGAAAATGGATTTGCCGTCAATGCTGCCTATGTTGCAGCGGTCGAGAAGGTCGGCGGGTATCGGGAATCACATCCGGAACTGAAGGTGGTGTCGCAATGGCTCTGGGAGCACCTCTGTCTTGAAGGTCGAATACGAGTCGGCGACATCCTGCGTCAACCAGAGCAGGCATCGGCCCTGCGATTGATTGCACGGGATGGAGTCGATGCCTTCTATGGCGGACCCATCGGCAAGTCGATTGCATCAACAGTGCGGCAGCATGGTGGGGGGATGACTGCAGGTGATATTGCCCGGTACAAGGTTCGCCTTGACCGCCCGCTTGCATCACGCGAGGTTCTTGGCAACTACACCATGCTCTCAATGCCACCACCAAGCAGTGGGGGCATCGCAATGCAGCAGATGTTCCGGATCATTGATGCCCGCATCAATGATGTCCCCGATCTGGCTCCGGGCAGCCCCGGTTACATCCATCTTGTCACCGAAGCAATGAAACATGCCTTTGCCGACAGGGCCACGCACCTGGCCGATGGTGAGCAGGTTGCTGTCCCTGTTGATCAACTCCTCGATCGCGACTATCTCCTCGATCGTGCGCATGGGATCGACATGAGTCAGACCGGTGACACCTTCGAATACGGCTCGAGCGTCCCACCTCCCGATGACAGCGGAACCAGCCATGTGAGTGTTGTTGATTCACGAGGCATGGCGGTCGCCTGCACGGAGACGATCAATCTCGGTTTTGGATCCATGCTGGCAGTCCCCGAGTACGGGATCGTTCTGAATGATGAACTCGACGATTTTACGACTACTCCAGGTGTGCCCAATGCCTTCGGCCTTCGACAGTCGGCTGGCAATGCTCCTGCTCCGGGGAAGCGGCCCTTGAGCTCGATGTCGCCGACGATCATTCTCGAGGATGGCCGTGTCCGTCTTGTCGCGGGCGCATCCGGTGGGCCTCGAATCATCACCGGTACCTTCCAGGTCATTCTGAATTGTCTGCTCTTCGACATGACACCCATCGAGGCTGTCAGGCAGGCACGGTTTCACCATCAATGGCTCCCTGACACCCTCCAGTTCGAGGAAGCCTGGACGCAGGATGGTGTCATCGAGTTAATGGAGGCACGGGGACACGTCACCGGTCGTCGGGGTTCCGTAGGGGTAGTCCAGGTTGTCGAGGTTCTTCCTGGAGGGGCCAAGCTTCCTGCTTCCGACCCTCGCAAGGGCGGTATTCCAGACGGGTTCTAGGTGCGTGCATACAATGAGTGCATGCCGATGTACATCTACGAGATCATTGAACCTGATGGAACTCCCGGGGAACGAATCGAAGTCTTCCAGAAGATGTCTGATGATCCACTGACGGAGCATCCTGAGAACGGCAAGCCTGTGAAGCGTGTAGTTGCTCCAGTCAACATCGCGGGGAACTGGTCCGACACGGCTACGAAACAGAAGCTGAGCAACAAGAATCTCGATCGTCTTGGTTTCACCAAGTACGAGCGGGCAGGAGACGGCACCTATGAGAAGAAGGCGGGGCAGGGTCCCGATGCCATCTCAGCTGACTGAGACGGAGATCTTCCAGGAGCGCAGGAACAGGCCGGCCCATTGATGGCCGGCCTGCGTTTCAGTCATTTGGAAATGTTCAGCTGCCGAGGGTGTATCGAATGAACTTCGTCACCTTGACGTTGTCTGGAAGAACATCGCTGATGGTCATGCTTTCATCGATGACGTACTTCTGGGCCATGAGGGTATTCTCCTCGAGGTACTTTCTCACCTTGCCCTCGGCCATCTTTCCGGCGATCTCATCGTTCTTGCCGCTGTCCTTCGCCTCAGCCAGTGCATTGTTTCGAATCGTTTCAAGTGCGGCGGGGTCGACGTCATCAGCATCGATGCCGAGCGGGTCATGGAAGACGATGTGCTGACAGATTCCCTTCAGTGCATCAGCCGGCGCTTCGTTGTCGACCTGCAGAAGGCAGGCACGCTTGCCATCATGGTGAACGTAGGAACCGTAGGCTCCTCCATCAAGCCGGATGCCACGGGCGAAGTTCACGTTCTCACCAGTCGTGATGCGAAGGTTGTCCACGAGTCCGGTCATGGTCTCGTCGGCATTGACGTCACCAGCGGGCATGCCCAGGGCATGGTTGGCAATGTCATCGGTTGCCTTGAGGAAGTCCTCGGTCTTGGCGGTGAAGTCGGTCTCGGTCTGGATTTCGACGATCGAAGCCTTGTCACCCGTGATGGCGATTCCGATTCGCCCTTCACCGGTTGTACGCTCCGTCCGTGTATCCATCTTGCCCTTGCGTTTTTCACGGAGCCAGTTCTCGGCGGCCTCGATGTCGCCACTGTTCTCCTGGAGGGCCTTCTTGCAGTCCATCATGCCCAGCCCGGTCTTGTCTCTGAGGGCAGCAACATCCTTTGCGGCGATGGTGGTGGTCATGGTGTCTGTCTCCGTTGAATGCGTAGTGCGTTTTCAATCTGCTTCATCAAGCGGGAGTTTTCTTCACGCAGGATGAACGGGTTGTCATTTCTGTTCTGTCGTTGCTTCCGCTGCTGTTTCAGTCGCAGCTTTTTTCATTTCCGGTGCTGGATCGGCAGATTTTGAAGCCGCTTCTTTCTTCGAGCTGTACTTGGAGCGCGAAGAACGAGGCTTCTTCTTCTTCTCCTGGTCCTCTTCCGAAGATTCCTCCTGCTCCACATTGGAGCCACGCATGGCCATGCCTTCCATGACAGCATCAGACAGTATCTGCATGACGACATCGATGGAACGCATCGAGTCGTCATTGCCGGGAATCGGAATATCGACGAGTTCTGGGTTGCCATCGGTATCGATCAGGGCGATTGTCGGAATACCGAGCACCTTGGCTTCCTTGATGGCGTTGATTTCTCGAGTCGAATCTATCACGAAGACGGCGCCGGGCTGGCTGGTCATGTTCCGGATGCCCTGGAGGTTCCGGGTGATCTTCCGCTTCTCACGCATCAACTGTGATGTCATCTTCTTCGAATAGGTTTCGATTTCACCCGACTCGACAAGTGCCTCAAGCTCGACCAGGCGCTTCAGTCGCTCTCGAATCGTTCTGAAGTTCGTCAATGTGCCTCCAAGCCATCGCTCGGTCACCCATGGCATGCCGGTTTCGCCACAGTGTGTTTCGATGCTTGATTTGGCCTGGCGCTTCGTTCCGACAAAGACAATGCTCTTGCCGGAAGCTACGGTCTTCGTCACGTATTTCTTCGCGAGCAGCAGACCACGGATGGTCTGGCGGATATCGATGATGTGGATTCTGTTCCGGGTGCCCCAGATGTAGGGTTTCATCCGGGGATTCCATGCACTCTTCTTCTGTCCGAAGTGAATGCCTGCTTCCAGGAGATCCTGGACAAGTTGATCGGCCATGAAGGCCTCCTCGTACAGCGACACCGGCTCGATGTTCGTGGTTCATCTCGCCCAGGGCGCTTGTGGTGTGGTGCTGGGCACCAATCAGGGTTGATTCGGTTCAATCCAGCCACGACCTGGAGGAACCGCCCCGATCGACCGAAGGGTGTCGGGGAAAAGGAAGATTGTAGTTGGACCCCACCAGGTCTACAAGGTTGGATTTACAGGGTCTTCAGGCAACAGCGATCCTGGTGTCCTGGTACACGACCTTGCCGGAAACAATGGTTGCCATGGCCCTGCCACGTACGTTCCACCCCTTGAACGGGCAATTCCTGCCCGTACTCCTGAATGAACCTGGATCAATGATCCATTCGGCGTCCGGATCGATGATGGTCAGGTCTGCAGGCCCTCCTTCACGGAGCATGCCGATGCCCTGCGTATCAAGACCGACGAGTGCTGCTGGGTTGCAGGTCATCATTGCAAGCATTCCAGGCCAGTCGACAACGCCTTCATCAATGAGGGCTTTCCGGTAGAGGGGCAGGGCGCATTCAAGACCGACGATTCCGAATGATGCAGAAGCGAAATCGGTCTCCTTCGTATGCAGCGGGTGAGGCGCATGGTCCGTTCCGAGAATCGTGATGGTTCCATCGGCGATGCCGAGCTTGATGGCCTCGATGTCTTCCCTTCGCCGCAGCGGAGGATTCATCTTTGCCGCCGTGTCGTATCCTGCGCATGCTTCCTCGGTAAGGAGCAGATGGTGAGGAGATGCTTCCCCGGTTGCAGGCTGGCCATCGGCTCGTGCAGTTCGGATCAGGTCGATGCTGCCTCCGCTGGAAAGATGCTGGGCGTGGTACCTGGCCCCGATGTCCTTGTTCAACGTGAGATCCCGTTCCAGCATCGACTCCTCGGCGCTGGCGGGCCAACCCACGAGTCCCATCTTCATCGCAAGCGCACCGGCATTCATGGAGGCTCCACGCGTGGTCGAGGGATCCTGGCAATGTTGCATGAAGCAGGTATCTGCATCGGCAACTGCCTTGAGAACAGAGTTCATCATTGCTTCATCGGCGACGCCATCTCCATCATCGGAGATGCCTGAGGCGCCGGCCTGGACGAGTTCTGCGATAGGAGCGAGTTGTTCGCCTCGTCGCCCAATGGTTCCACATCCAACCGTATGGATGCGTGTGAGGCCGATATCCAACCCCTGATCAAGCACATACTTGATGCGATCAGGCGTATCGAGTGCCGGCTTGGTGTTGGGCATGCAGCAGACGGTCGAGAATCCACCAGCGACAGCAGCAGCGGAACCGGAGGCAATCGTCTCGTCATGCACCTGGCCCCGGTGTGGATCCCTGAAGTGAACGTGGATATCAACAAGCCCGGGGCAGACGATGCAGCCGCCTGCTTCGATGACATTGATGTCGCCGGGGTTTGAGTCAATCGATGACTTGATTGCAGTAATGCGGTCATTCTCAATGAGAACGTCGCTGGTCGTATCGAGCCCGCTTGCCGGGTCGATCACCCTGCCTCCACGAATCAGCATCGACATCACATCATTCTACCAGAGCAGGCGCATGAGAAAGGAGGCCCCTCGAATGCGAGAGGCCTCCCTGGTTGAATCTGGTGATTCGTTCCGGTTTACTGCTTGTTCTTGCCTGACAAGGGGCATCCGCCGGTCTTGTTGCCCTTTGCACCGGGGCAGCAGGAAGACTTGGCTGCATCATCATTGAATGCGCCGAGACTTGAAGCCTTGTTCTTGTCGGCACAGCAGGCCTTGGTGCAGTCTGAGCCGCACTTGGTCTTGCTCTTGGCGGTGCAGGCAGTTTTGCAGGCGGTGCTGCAGCTGGAAGCGCAGGCGGGTGCGTCATCGGCAGCGCTGAGGCTTGGTGATGTCGTTGAACTGGTACTCGTGCAACCAGCGATTGCGAGAACGATGCAGATCCCGAGGGTCTTGAGCATGAAATTCATTCCGATCTCCTGTCTGAAATGTGGTCGTGCCCAACACGCGGGGATCTGACCAAATTGGGGTTTTCTGGTTCCGTGACTATACCACTAGAACGTGCCAATGCCCTCATTCTTTCATCTATAGCTCGCACAAAAACGCCCTTTCAAGCCAGTTGAAAGGGGTGCAGGCCATACAGAGGGTCTAGGATGACTCCATGCCGCAAGGTGGATCCGATTTCTCAAGCAGTCAAATGCAGAACCAGGCCCGTGCCAAGGCACTCCCGGAGGGTCCCGGGGTCTACCTGTTCAAGGATGTGGCAGGCCATGTCCTCTACGTGGGGAAGGCCAACTCCCTGCGATCTCGAGTCTGTTCCTACTTTACGTCTTCCACGGATCTGGGGCCTCGCAAGCAGCCGATGCTGGAACTCGTTGACGAAATAGAGGTCATCGAGACCGAGGGTGAGTGGGATGCACTGCTGCTCGAATCGCGACTCATCAAGGACACGAGGCCTCGATTCAACGTGCTGCTGAAGGACGACAAGACCTACCCCTACCTGGTTGTAACGACGCGAGAAGAGTTCCCCGCGGTGTACGTGACGCGTGTCCCCGCAGACCATCCCGGGGCCCGGGTTTTCGGACCCTTTACTTCAACAGGAGCGCTTCGTGAAGCCATGCAACTCCTGCAGCAGATCTTCCGTTTCAGAACCTGCCACCTGGACATCAAACAAGGGGATCCGGTCAACAGGCATTTTCGCCCATGCCTCCTCCACGCCATTGACATGTGTACGGCCCCGTGCGCAGATCGCATAACTCCGGAAGAGTACGGTCGAGACATCACGCGTTTCATCCGCTTCATCGGTACGCAGCGGACGAATGTCCTGGATGAACTTCGCCTGGAAATGAACACGGCTTCGCAAGAGCGTGAGTACGAGAAGGCCGCATCGCTTCGTGACCAGTTGTCCGCCATCGAAAAACTCTCTGAACGGGAAACGCGGAGGCGGGGGGAAGGCGCTGCCTGGCAGCCGGAGGTGACTGTCTTTGCAACTGATCCTGCATCTTCGTTGCGATCACTTCAGAAGGTTCTTCAGCTCGACGATCCAGTGCGATGCATGGAAGCCATCGACATTGCACACCTCGGTGGCCGCGAGACGGTCGGCGCAAAGGTCTGTTTCATCGACGGGCGACCATGGCGGGATGGCTATCGCCGATACAAGATCAGGACGGCGGCGAATGACGACTACCAGGCAATGCGTGAGGTCGTATCCCGAAGATATCGTGAAGCGGGGCAGGGCCATGAGCTGTACCCCGATGTCATTCTCATCGATGGGGGCCGTGGCCAACTCAATGCGGCCCTTGAGATCTTTGCTGGACTGGAAGTACAGCCTCCGAGGGTTGTCGCTCTTGCCAAGCAGGAGGAGGTCCTGTTCATCGATGGAATCGATGAACCCCTGAAACTCAGTCGTCATCATGCCGGTCTTCGACTCTGCCAGGCGATTCGTGATGAGGCGCATCGGTTCGCACAGCAGTACCACCACCTGCTCCGTTCGAAGAAGATCAGCGAAGGCACAACCGGGGCATGAGTCTTCATATCACCCAGGACGGTCCTGATGTGCTCTTGTCGATCAAGGTGGTTCCCGGTGCTTCCGGAGATTCGATATCCGGAGTGCTCGGCAGCAGATTGAAGCTTCGAGTGAGTGCACCTCCCGAGGGAGGGAAGGCCAACCGTGGAGTCGAGCGCCTGCTGGAGGAACTGCTTGATGCACATGGCCGGGTCGAGGTGGAGTCCGGGCATGGATCTGCGAAGAAGACGGTACGAATCAAGGGTGCCGAAATCGATCCGGTTCGAAAGGCCCTGGTTGCCGAGTAGTACTATGCGGGAGCCGGGAGCATTCCACCAGCTTCGTCTGTTCGATCTTCGACATCAGTCGATGTCGAAGTTGCCGGAGGTTTCGTCGACTCGGACTCGAGAAGATCCGCGACCGTGGGTCGATCCAGGGTGCGTCCCTCCATGAGCAGAGTGACTTCATCGCCCTGGAGCGTTTCGTACTTGAGAAGCGCCTCGGCGATGGCTTTGACCTTCGGCCAGTGTTCCTCGAGGATCTGGCGGGTCTCCGAGTACGCCTCGTCGATGAATCGCTTGATCTCTTCGTCGATGATACGTGCCGTGTCCTGCGAATAGTCCTTTTCAGAAAGGAACATCTCCTGGCTGTCTTCGCCGGAGTAGCGGACGAATCCAAGTCGATCGGACATGCCCCATTCAAGAACCATGTGCCGTGCATAGTTGGTCACCATCTGGATGTCCATCGCAGCACCGGATGAGATGTCTTCGGTCTTTCGTTCCTCCGCGATGCGACCTCCGCAGAGCACCCGCATCGTGGCTGAGAGGTAGCGCATGCTGTATCCATACCTGTCACGTTCCGGAAGGCTGAAGGTAGCACCCATCGCCTGTCCACGCGGGATGATCGTCACCTTGTGTACCGGGTCCGCATCCTCAAGGAGTGCCTGGACGGCGGCATGGCCTGCTTCGTGGTAGGCGGTGGCAACTCGCTCCTGTTCCTCCACTTTTCGACTCTTCCTTGCGCGGCCGAATCGGATCTTGTCCCGGGCTTCCTCGAGGTCATGCTGTTCGATGAAGTCCTTGTTTTCGAGGGTCGCCAGAATCGCAGCCTCGTTGATGAGGGCGGCCAGGTCGGCGCCGGAGAACATCGGTGTCCCCCGGGCTGAACGCTCAAGGTCGACATCCTCGCCCATCTTGACATTCCGTCCATGAACTTCGAGGATCATCTTTCGACCTTCCAGATCAGGCAGTGTGACCTGGACCTGGCGATCGAATCGACCGGGTCTGGTCAATGCAGGGTCAAGCACATCGGCGCGGTTCGTTGCCGCGATGACGATGACCTGGTCTGTCTGCTCGAAACCATCCATCTCCACGAGGATGGCATTCAGAGTCTGTTCCCGCTCATCATGTCCGCCGCTGCTGAATCCACCGCCCCTGCGTCGACCAACGGCATCGATCTCGTCGAGGAAGATGATGCAGGGGGAGTTTTCCTTGGCCTGTTTGAAGAGATCTCGCACACGGCTTGCGCCGACACCGACGAACATCTCTACGAAGTCTGAACCTGAGATCGAGAAGAAGGGAGCATCCGCTTCACCTGCAATGGCCTTTGCCAGCAGTGTCTTGCCACATCCGGGAGGTCCTACGAGAAGAACGCCCCGTGGAATGCGACCACCAAGCCGTTGAAACTTCTTCGGGCTCTTGAGGAACTCGACGATCTCGAGAACTTCATCCTTTGCTTCATCGATGCCGGCGACATCGGTGAAGCGGACCGTCGAGGCGTCCTTCGTTGACAGTCGATGCTTCGACTTTCCGAAGTTGCCGAGCATGCCGCCTGGTCCGCCACCGGCGCCCCGCATCGACCGGGCGATCAGGAACCAGATGAAGAGGACGATCAGGAGAAACGGTCCGATTGTGACGAGCAGTTGGAGCCAGATGGACTGGCCGGTACTGGCTTCATGATCAACCCCGAGTGCATCGAGTTGTTCGAGGTAGTAGCCTCGTTCGCCCGAGTCGATCTTGACGTAGACGGGCGCAGGTTCGCTTGTGTTGTTGAGTGCCGGATCGTGCGCACGGATCATCGCGACAATCCGGTCATTCTGCACGACCACGGGCATGGGGTTGCCGGGAGAAGATTCCGCCAGCTTTCCGCCATCAGGGTTGATGAGCACCTTGAAGTTCTGCCAACCCTTGACTTCCTTGCCGGAGGGGGAGTTGTTCAGGAGTGCAAAGAAGATCAGCAGTACACCGAGGATGAGGACCCAGCTCATGAGTCCACGCCCAAGCTTGCCCTGCGGGGGAGTTCCCTTGTTCGGATCCTGCTGGCCCGGCTTGTTCTGTTGATCCCCGCCTGGGGGTGGCTGCTCGTTTGACATGTTCGTATGTCCCCGGTTGACCCGGTGTACCCGGGCTCTTCTCTTCGTACGTTCCTCGGAACCGGTGCTCATCGGTCCAGCACCGGAACCTCACCATTCTAGGCCACCAGTGGCCTGAAATCGATGTCCTCGGTCTGCCGGGTGTCTACCAGGCCGACTGTAGCTCATCGACCACATCGGTCGCCAACTGCTGTACGACCTCGAATTCACCTAGTTCGATGACTTCGCTGGATGGTGTAGTAGGTACGAATAGGCCACCACCCTCGAATTTCAGCCTTTCAACGATGGTTCGGTCCGTTTCGAGGTTCGTCCAGTTGAAATCAATCGTCACACCAACCACGACTTCCTCATCGAGATTGCTGCTGCCACGGTTCTGGGAAAGGCTGGTCAGCTCGACATTCACGATCCTGCCGGTGAGAAGGGTCTCCGCGTTCATCTCATTCGTGACTTTATAGGGCGTACGTGATTCGATGGTCGCCACAAGGGCCTTCGTGAGCAGGAATCCGATCTGCCTGTAATGGGTTTCGTTCTCGAATGTATTCACGGCAATGGTCGTGTACTGGGTCGGGTACGCGGACTTCGTTGACCAGCCTTGTCGAGGATCATCCGAACAACTGACAAGAATCGCCGAGGCAATCATCAGGATGAGCGCGATCCTGTTCATGATTCCTCCTCCTGCTCGTCTTCAGCCGACCCATCCTGCACGCCGAGGATCGCGTGACGAAGGAGTGCGTAGTTCGGTGTCTTCTCAAGTACATGTTCCGGAAGCCGGGGAAGAATCGACGGTATCAACTCCAGTGCTCGGACACATGATCCTGTCTCCGGATATCGTTCAACCAGTCGTCGAATACACAGTTCCGCTCCGATCGGATCGGCGACGACGAGGTACCAGTTCGCCGTCGAGAGAAGTTTCTCAGCTTCCGATTCCTCGATCCTGGTCAGCAGGGCGCTGGCCCCGAGCCGTTCGGCTTCCGCAGGCTGTGATGCAATCAACTGGAGCAGTTCGATCTTGGCTTCGATGAGACCGACCACGTCGAACTCCGGTCCCTTGAATGTCGCCAGGTTCGTGTAGATCAGCCGCCGCCTCGCCATGTCGAGGTAGGGAGATTTTGGATACTTCTTGATGAAGATCGCATACATGTCGGCAGCGAGGGCCATCCGCCGTTGGCGGAAATAGAGATCCCCCGGCTCCATCCCGGACATCTCGGCGAGTTGACTTCCCGGCATTCGTTCCTGGATCCGGATGAACAGTTCCTCGGCTTCATCTTCAGCGTTGGCAAATCGTATTCCCCAGAGTTTTCTTCTCTTCCCATGGGCGTATTCCACGGCAATCTGGAACTCGCGTGCGCATGCCTGGGCGAAGACCGGGCTTGAGGGCCACCGCCGTACGATGTACTCGTACTCGTAGAGCGCCTCGTACTCGTCATTGAGTGCCACCAGGGAGTCCGCCTTGATCATCATCGCTTCGTCGAGCATCTCCGAATTCGGGTTCCGCTCGATCCATCGTTCGGAGAGGTTCAAGGCCCGGTCGGCCCGCCCCTCGGCAAGCAGTTTTCGAATCTGCCCCAGTTGCCCTGCAAGCGAACCTGGTTCCGGACTGTGCTCCAGCGTCCATTCGTCGTGTGAATCCAGTTCATAGGATTCCTGCGCCTGGATCGAGTCGACGCCCCAGAACAGGAGCAGCGTGAGGCAGGCTGCCCCGGAGAAAGGGGAGTTCCATCGGCGGGACGAGTGGCGGGGCATCATGGCTACATGGTACGGGAAGGCAGGAAATCACGGCCCGTTGACCACCTTGCAAGGGGGCTGACATGCATCCTGGGGTCGAAGCGCAAAAAACGACATTCGAGGAATCTCCCGGCATCGACCGATGACAGCGGTGCCCTGCCTCGTCAATGGGAGGTGGGGGTTGCGCGCCGGTGCATTCCGCGTTGGGCATGGAGGCCCTCCAACCGGCTGCGCAGTGTTTGCGCATCATGCGCCCCGGAGCCATGGATGGCCAGTGACAGTCGGAAGACTGAACATCATGGATACGGATCTCGCGGGACATGCAGCAGGGCTGCATGTCCTGATCGACCAGGCATGAAAGGTCGGCCCGGGTTGGTATCCGGCCGCAGTTGAGAGTCAAGGGGACAGGATGTCCCGCCGGTCAAGGATGGATCGGATACGCCAGGAAGGCGACATGCGTTTGACGGGAACAGCTCCATCGAGGGTGACGGCAGCGGTCTTGCCTGCCCTGCTCCTGCTGTGTTCAGCTACGGTTGCGGACTCGACTGCCGGGACTGTTTCCGGTTCGAACGAAGGCATGCCGCTTGGTGTTTCCAACGGTCTCTTCAGCGGGCGACCGGTTGTCGACGGGGCCTCGTCAATGTCGATGTTCAATGGAGGAGGCAGCGAAATCATTCGCGTGCTCCTGGCACTTGGAGTCGTCATCGGCCTGCTCCTCCTGGTTCGATGGTGCATTCGACGTGGGAGTGGTCTTCTTCCCGGAACGAGCAGGCCACAGGGTCTGCTGAAGGTGCATGCCAGGTACCCGATGGGCAGGGGACACCACCTGGTTCTGCTGCAGGTTGGAAACAGGATGTTGCTTGTGCACCAGTCTGCAGGTCGGATGCAGACACTGACGGAATTCAGCGATGTCCAGGAACTCTCGGAACTGCACGATTGCCTTGAAGAGGCAGGGCGAGGATTGACTGCAACCGGAAAGCCCACGCGAAACATGCCTCAGCAGCACGAAGGTGGTGTTGTCGACCTTACTTCATCTCGCCGCGTTCCAGGTTGGCGACGCCTTGTCGGCTGGAGGCCGGTTTCATGAGCTGCCTGCGACGCAACTCGACCTGCCTGGTCATCATCTGCATGACAACCCTGGGCATTGCCTGCCAGGCAGGGGCTGCCCCGGTGGAGCCGGGCATCGAGGTTCTGAATCCGATCGAGATTCTCGAAGAGGTATCAGAATCGATCCCTGGAATGGATGGTGGACTGAGTTCGACCATGAACATCATCCTGCTCCTGACCGTGTTGAGCATTGCCCCGTCGATTCTCATTCTCTGCACGTGTTTCACCCGGATCGTGATCGTCCTTGGACTGCTCAAGCAGGCACTGGGTACGCAGAACCTGCCCCCGAGCCAGGTCATCATCGGGTTGAGCCTCTTCATCACGCTCGCCGTCATGGCCCCGACGCTTTCGGCCATGTACGAACGGGGGATCGGTCCCTACCTGGATGGTGAGGAAGAAAGCTACGAGGTGGCCTGGGATGAGACGAAGCAGCCCTTGCGGGATTTCATGTTCGCCCAGATCGAGGCGACCGGAAACTGGTCCGGTGTCTACATGATGTTGAACTACAGGGGAATCGATACATCCGATCCATCGACCCTGGTTCGCAGTGATGTCGATCTTCTCACGCTCATCCCCGCCTACGTTCTGAGCGAGTTGAAGGTCGCCTTCCTGATCGGGTTCCGGATCTACCTGCCCTTCCTGGTCATCGATCTGATCATCGCAAGCATGCTTGTTTCGATGGGCATGCTCATGCTCCCGCCCGTCCTGATCTCACTGCCATTCAAGCTCCTGCTCTTCGTTCTCGTCGATGGATGGCAGCTGGTTACAGGCTCACTTGTTTCCTCCGTCATGCAGCCGGAGGTGATGCCCCTGGCGGCGGGCATCGTTGCAGGGGGAGGCCCGTAGTGCGCCATGCTCGAACTGAAACCGCGTGGAGGTGTGCATGACTGCCGAAGGCATCGATGCCATTCGTCTTGCCCTGATGTACACGTTGCTGCTGTCTGCACCGATCCTGGGTGCGGGCCTGCTCGTGGGCCTGCTCGTCAGTCTCATCCAGGCCGTTACGCAGATCCAGGAGCAGACGCTGAGTTTCGTTCCCAAGATCGTCGCGATGCTGCTTGTCTCCATCGTGCTGCTTTCCTGGTTGATGGCAAAGCTTGCTGACTTCGCCGTGGAGATGTTCACCGCCTTCTGACCCATGTGCACTTCCCATGAACACAATCCTTGTCCACCTGCCCGCAGCTCTCCTCGTCATCCTCCGGATTGGCGGACTGATGGTTTTTGCTCCAGTCCTCAGCTCGAAGGTCGTCCCGGTACGACTTCGCATCGTGCTGACGCTTGTCCTGGGCGTATCGATGTACCCGATCCTGCTGGGCATCGGTGCAGTTTCAACCGAGGGCCTGTCACTCGAACCTGGGACATTCCTGCCATTGGCGGTTCGGGAAGTCTTCATCGGGATGGTGATCGGCCTGGTCGCTTCGCTGCCACTGGTCGCCCTGCAGATGGGTGGCCTGCTGATGGGCCAGCAGATGGGTCTTGGCTTTGCAACGCTCTACGACCCTGCGATGGACGACCAGGGGGATGTGCTCGGGCGATTGTTCTTCTTCCTGGCGTTGGCATCGTTTCTCCTCGTCAATGGCCACGAAGCCGTGGTGACTGCGGTTCTTCACAGTTTCGATCATGTTCCGGCCGGATCCTTCTCGGTGGATTCAGGTGTTCTGTCGCTGCTTTCTGGAATGCTGCTCTCGGCAATGGAGGTGTCCCTCCGGATCGCCGTACCGGTGATCGCCATCATTTTCCTGATGAGCATCGCAATGGGATTCGTTTCCAGGACGGTTCCGCAGTTCAACATCCTGAGTCTTGGCTTTCCACTGAGGATCCTCGTGGGATTCACGGTCATGATTGCGGGGCTGGTCGTGATCGAGAACGTGGTGATGGAAGCCATCGACACTACGTTGAATGGGATCACCACATGGGTCGAAACACGATGACTGGAGCTCCGCATGCCCGATGATCTCGGTGATCGAACCGAACAGGCGACCCCGCGGCGGCTTCGACAGGCCAGGGCTGATGGGCAGGTCGCGCGCAGCCATGACCTGGGCGCCGCAATCGCACTCTTGCTTGCGACGTTGGCAACCTGGTTCGCAGCGGGCACCATGCTCAGCGAGGGACAGGGACTTCTTGAACGTGCTCTGAACTTCTCCTTGTTCGAGGAAGGACTGGCTCCTGCGGCGATGTGGGTCTTCATCGATGATGTTCTGATGGCAGCTGCCTGGGTATTCATCCCCCTGATACTTGTCCTTGCACTGGCGTCCATTCTTTCGCAGTTCGTTCAGGTGGGGTGGCTTTTCACAGTGTCACCATTGAAGCCAAGAGCATCACGCATCAATCCGGTTGATGGCACGAAGCGGCTTCTTGGAAGTGGTGGTGCCGTGCGTGTCACGCTCGACCTGTTGAAGATCGGTGCCGTCCTGCTGGTGGCGGTACTCACCATGCTCCAGTACGCCTCTGGACTGCTGACCCTTCCATACCTGGACCTTCAGACGGGGATGGAACAGGTCGGGATGTGCCTGCTGGACCTGGCCCTTCGCGTCGGCGGCGTTCTTCTCCTGCTTGGTTTCGTGGACCTTGCCTGGCAACGCTGGAAATACAAGCAGGACCTGAAGATGACCAGGCAGCAGGTCAGGGACGAACTGAGGGATGCCGAGGGCGATCCAGAAATCCGGCGTCGTCGCAGGCAGCAGGTATTGCAGGATGCCGGCGAAGGACAGGTGGATGCCAGTGCCCGAGTCCGGATTCTCCTGGTGGGGCCAGGACCCGTGGCGGTACTGATCGAGCATGATCGAGCCGGTTCCTCCAGCCCGATGGTGCTTGCCGGAGCCCGGGGAGATGCTGCCAGGCGGTTGCAGCAGGAGGCGACGGACGCGTCGACCTCCATCATTGAAACCGGTTCGCTGGCCAGCGAACTTCATGAACAGGTTGCCAGCGGGAAACGTGTTCCCGAGCACATGTTCCGGGGCGTCGCCGAGGCACTCGCCGACATGTATCGCGACAACGGGAATGAGACACCATGACGCGTATTCCCGTCTCCAATCCGATCCTCGATCTGGGTGTCCGCCTGAGTCGGTGGAAGCATCTACTCGTTCCGGTGGCGATCCTCTTTCTCCTTGCAGTGCTGGTTGTCCCACTTCCACCCGTGCTGCTGGACATGCTCATTGCCGTCAACATTTCGCTTGCAGCAGTCATCCTGTTGACGACCATCTACATGGAGCGGCCACTGGAGTTCAGCGTCTTCCCCGCGTTGCTCCTGGGGGCCACCCTGTTCCGCCTGGTCCTGAACGTTGCTTCGACGCGATTGATTCTCGATGCCGATGCTCCAAGCCCGGAGGGGGCGATGGATGTTGCCGGCAACGTGATCGAAGCGTTCGGCACCTTCGTTGCAGGTTCCTCCGTGATCGTCGGCCTGGTCATCTTCCTGATTCTCGTGATCGTGCAGTTCGTGGTGATCACGAAGGGAGCGACTCGCATGAGCGAGGTTGCGGCACGATTCACGCTGGATGCCATGCCCGGGAAGCAGATGGCCATCGATGCGGATCTCTCCGCGGGTCTTGTCGACGAAGACACTGCGAGAGAGCGACGCCAGGATGTCACACGCGAAGCGGATTTCTACGGGGCGATGGATGGAGCGAGCAAGTTCGTACGTGGTGATGCCATTGCGGCGTTGATCATCACCGGCGTGAACATCATCGGCGGGATCGCCATCGGGATGTTCGTCAAGGGATGGGCCTTTGGGGATACGGTCTCGGTCTTCACGAAGCTGACCATCGGGGATGGACTCGCCTCCCAGGTTCCAGCGTTCATCATCGCGATTGCAGCAGGTCTCATCGTTGCTCGCGCAGGCGAGAAGCAGACCATCGGCGACGAGATTCCACGGCAGCTTGTTTCCCAGCCCATCGCCCTGCTCCTGGTTTCAGTCTTCCTCGTGGGCCTGGCGTTCACGCCACTGCCAACGCTGCCACTTCTCGGGGCAGGCATCGGTCTTGCAGTCATCGGGTTCGGCGTGCATTCCTACAGGCAGCATGAGGAAGCCGTGCAGGAGTCGGTTGCACGGGAGGAATCCATTGCAGCTCAGCAGCACGCTGCACCAGTTGAATCACTCCTTTCGATGGATGCATTGGAAATCGAGATTGGATTCGGCCTCCTGCAGATCGTCGATGCTGAGCGTGGGGGAGATCTTCTCGATCGCATCGACCTGTTGCGTCGCCAGCTTGCGATTGAACTGGGGATCATCGTTCCACCTGTCAGAATCCGCGACAACATGGAGTTGGACTCGGATTCGTACAGCGTGAAACTCCGTGGAGCAACCATGGCAGTGGGAACGATCTATCCCGGCCTGTTGATGGCGATGGATACGACCGGGATCGCCGAGCCGATCGACGGTGTTGCCGGCAAGGAACCTGCATTCGACCTGGAGGTCACCTGGGTCGAACCGGAACAGGTTGGACAGGCGGAACAGGCCGGCTACACGGTCATCGATGCTCCCAGTGTCCTGGCAACGCACCTGTCCGAACTCATCCGTCATCACGCAGCCGATCTTCTGAGCAGGGAGGATGTGGGTCGCCTGCTCGAACAGCTTCGACTGACATCACCGAAACTCGTTGATGAAACAGTGCCATCCGTCGTGAAGCCGGGCGAACTTCAGAAGGTGATGCAGCTCCTGCTGAGAGAAGGCGTTCCCATCCGTGATCTGGAAACGGTCCTGGAGACGGTTGCCGATGGGGCCGCCGGTACTGCTGACCCGGTGATCCTTGCCGAGCATGTTCGTCATGCCCTGCGACGCACGATTTCAAGGCAGTACGCGGAAACGGATTCACATGGAGTGATGCGGTTGGCGTGCATTACGCTGGATCCAGATTCCGAGGACCTGCTCGAGGGGTACATCGACCGCACTCCGACATCGACGAGGCTCACCATGCCACCTTCCCTCGCGGCACACTTCGCACGATGTGCTTCAAGGATGGCGGAGCCCTTGACCCGGGCCGGGCATCGAATCGTCATCCTGGCATCCCCGGGCGTTCGCCCACAGGCATGGGAGGTTCTTGAATCTCACATGCCCGGGGTCGTAGTGCTTGCATACAACGAGATTGATCGAGGAATAGAGATCGAGTCGATCGGCCTGCTCCACGTGGACCACGCTGGTTCGAGTGCCGGAGCCGCATGACATCATGCAAGGAGCATCAATCGTGAAGCCCAGAACCTATCTTGCAGACTCGATGGAGCAGGCGGTGTCAGCCGTTCGTCGTGATCTGGGTTCAGATGCAGTCATCCTCGCCTCCCGGATCGTGCGGCGAAGAGGCCTTCTTGGTTTCATGGCCCGCCGAGTCGTGGAGTTGCGAGTCGCAACAGCCGACGAGATCCGCGTTGCGAGATCAGGCGCGGGGCCTGTTGCAGCAGCCGTGGAGGAGCCCGGTTCCACGGAGCCTGCATCGGAGGTCTTCAGGGAACTTGGTGTCATCCGCACGATGGTCGAACGTGTGCTTGACGGGCAGGACGTCGAGGCGACTTCTCCGAAGGTGCCCTCGGAACTGGTCGACATGTACACCGACTTGATCAGCCAGGAAGTCTCCGAGGAACTGGCTCACGAGGTCGTCGATGCCGTGACCTCTTCCCTGTCAGCGGAGGAGTTGACGAATCCAGAGACGGTACGAAGAACGCTGGTAGAACAGCTTGCCGGGTTCATTCCCGTCTCGACGGGATCACTGCTCTCAAGTTCACCGGACGGGCGGCCATTGACACTTGCGCTGGTCGGGCCCACGGGCGTGGGGAAGACGACGACCGTCGCCAAGATCGCCGCCGCCTACAGGATCCGCCAGAACCGGAAAGTCGGCCTCGTAACGCTCGACACCTATCGAATCGCGGCGATCGATCAGCTTCGTACCTACGCGGAGATCATCGGTGTCCCGATGGCGGTGGCACGTTGCGCTTCGGAATTGACGAGGGCACTTGAGGACATGGCTGATCTTGATGTCATCCTGATTGACACGGCCGGTCGCAGCCAGAAGGACTCGGCGAGGATCACCGAGTTGAAGGCTCTCCTCGAGGTTGCACGACCACATGAGACGCACCTTGTCCTGGCGGGGACGGCATCCCGGTCGGTACTTCTCCAGGAAGCTGCCGAGTTCTCCAGGGTGGGGATCGACCATGTCGTCCTGACGAAACTTGATGAGGCGGTCAGCTTCGGAATGCTCGTTGAAGTCGTGCACCGGATCGGTACTCGCTTGAGTTTCCTGACAACCGGGCAGGAAGTACCGGATCACATCGAGACGGCACGCTCGGATCGTCTTGCCGCGATGGTCATCGGGGAGGGCATGCCGTCATGAAGGACCAGGCCACATCGCTTCGCCATCTCGTTGAATCATCATCCAGACCCAGTCGGGCTTTCCGCCCCCCGATCATGGAACTGCTCGGCGAGGAACCGGAACCTGGGCCCGTGGTGCAACGGAGTGCCAAGGCGATTGCCATCACGTCTGGAAAGGGCGGTGTCGGCAAGAGCAATCTCGCGGTGAACCTTGCCATTGCCATGGCGCAGTCCGGGCGGCGGGTCGTCCTGCTGGATGCGGACCTTGGCCTGGCGAATGCGGATGTACTGTGCCGGATCACTCCGAACCGGACCATTGAACACGTGCTGTCGGGACAGTCATCGCTCAGGGAGATCATGGTGCCCGGGCCGGGAGGGTTCATGCTGGTGCCGGGAGCATCGGGTGTCTCGGGTATTGCCGACATGGATCGTCCGAGTCGCAGGCACCTGATTCGCGAACTGGTGGCACTCGAGGAAACCTCCGACGTGATTCTCATCGATACAGGTGCCGGCATCGGCAGCAGTGTTGTCGGATTTGCAGTGGCCTCCGACCGTGTCCTGGTGTCCTGTACACCGGAACCGACAGCCATCACGGATGCATACGGGATGATCAAGTCACTCTCTTCCGCTGACCGCGGGGTGCAGTTGAATCTCGTCGTGAACATGGCCGAGGACGATCGCGAGGGGGTCGAGGTTCACGACAGGATCAACCGTGCAAGCAGAACATTCCTCGACAGGAACGTGGAACTCCTTGGGGTGATACCGCGTGACCAACTTGTCCTTGCCGCGGTTCGAAACCAGTTGCCATTCATCATCGGGACCCCGAATTGTCCTGCTTCACGAGCAGTGCGAAGATTGGCGGTGCAACTTCTCGGAGAACCCCACGGCCGTGAGGAACAGGGCCATGAACGCGGTTTTTTTGATCGTTTTACACGTTGGCTGGGCTTTTCTGACGAAGTTGAGCGAGCCGGACGATGACTGGATTATCCGACAGGAGCGGAGAATGAACAGCAAGCGACAGGTTGAGAAAGTGACCCAAGGAATTTCATCTTCAGTATTGACAGGTACTTCCGACGCAGGGAGCGATGCGTCGGCTCGCCTGGATTCCAGTGGGTTGAGTTTGAATTCACGCGAACGAGCAGAATTCAGGTTCGTGTGGTAGAGTTCTTGAGGTTGAATCGCACTCGAACGGATTCGAGCGACGACCACAATTGAACGCATGATGTGTTCAATACACGCGGCTGGATGGTCAAGGAGCAGACCGATGCCGAAGACGCAGACGCAGAAAGAGCCCACACGGACGAGGGCTGGAAGTTCGGGACGCACGTCAAAACGTGCCCCGAAGCGTGCACCCAGGAAAAAGAAATCAATCACGGTCACCGTCGAGTTGCTCGCGGAGATGGAGATTGGCGAGGTATGGGTCCTGTACCAGGTACAGGCCTCCGAGATGATCCGGAATCATCTCATTGAGAACTACCTGCACCTCGTGCGATACACCGCTGAGCGGATGCACACCCGCCTGCCCTCGGAAGTTGATGTGGAGGACCTGATGTCTTCCGGCCTCTTCGGGCTCATGGATGCCATCGATGCATTCGACCTTGAGCGGGGTGTCAAGTTCGAGACCTACTGCACGCAGCGGATCAGGGGTGCCATCTTCGATGAACTCCGTGCCATGGACTGGGTGCCTCGCCTCGTACGTTCCCGTACGGCGAAGGTCGAAAGGGCCCGCCGGTCGCTGGAAATGGCAAGTGGTCGCCGAGCGACCGAGAATGAAATCTGTTCCAAGCTCGAGGTCGACAAGAACGAGTTTGGAAAACTGTCTCGAGACTCGAAACCGGTCGGAACCGTTTCACTGAACCGCAAGTGGTTCGAGACGGATTCCAGCAAGGATGTCCGCGAGATCGATGTCGTCAAGGACACGCGGCAGGAGAACCCGGTTCAGAAACTGCAGCGTGACGATCTGAAGCTGCTCCTGACCAAGGGACTCTCCCGTGCCGAGCGACTCATCATCATCCTCTACTACTACGAGGAGATGACGATGAAGGAGATCGGTGTCACGCTCGACCTGTCCGAATCGCGTGTCAGCCAGATGCACTCTTCGATCCTCGCGAGGCTCAAGGCGCAGATGCAGCACAGGACGAAGGAGTTCTGAGAACACCATTGTTCGAACACCCGGCGGGCGTGCGATTCTTCGCACGCCTGCTGTCATTCAATCCCGGACACTCAGGCCGGCATGGTCTCGACGGACTCGGCGACCTCGATCCGGGCCGTGGTCTTCTCGAGGACTTCATCAACGGTCATGCCGGGGGCGAGCTCGGTCAGGACGAACCGTCGTTGCCCTGGATCCATGACCAGGACGCACAGGTCGGTGATGATCATGTCGATGCAGGCAAGCCCGGTCAACGGGAGGGTGCATTCCGGGATCAGCTTGGGTGCCCCCTTCTTGCTGACGTGGTCCATCATCACGATGACCTTCTTCACGCCGGCGACCAGGTCCATTGCACCGCCCATGCCCTTGACCATCTTGCCGGGGATCATCCAGTTGGCGATGTCTCCTGCCTCCGAGACCTCCATGGCCCCGAGGATCGCAAGGTCGATGTGTCCTCCCCGGATCATGGCGAAGGAATCAGCCGAGGAGAAGAAACTGGCCCCCGGCTCGGCTGTCACCGTCTGCTTGCCCGCATTGATCAGGTCGGCGTCGACGGCATCTTCGGTCGGGAAGGGGCCCATGCCCAGGAGGCCGTTCTCGGATTGCAGCTGCACATGGATGTCCCCAGGCACGAAGTTGGCCACGAGGGTCGGCATGCCGATGCCGAGGTTCACGTTGAACCCGTCTTCCAGTTCACAGGCTGCTCGCCGGGCGATTCCATTTCGATCAAGGGGCATGCCCACAGTGTAGGAAATCCTGCAGGACCGTCCTGCTAGACTGTCGGGATGTCGACAACCGCATCTCTTTCCGCACTCTGGCAGCATCCTCTGGTGACCGATCCGGGAACCGCTGGTGATGACTGCGTCGTATCAACCAGCCCGGCCACCGGCGAGGCAATCGCCGCGGTCCGCCTCCAGTCCAGGAGCGACTACGAGGATGCCGTCACGAGGGCCCAGGCCGCGCAGCGTCATTGGCGCATGCTCCCCGCGCCCAAGCGTGGCGAGATCGTCCGTCGCATCGGCAATGCCTTCAGGGAGAAGGAGCAGGAACTTGGTGCCCTGGTCACACTCGAGATGGGCAAGATCCATCCCGAGGGCGTCGGCGAGGTCATCGAGTGCATCGACATCGCCGACTTCGCCGTCGGTCTCTCGCGACAGCTCTACGGGCTGACCATCCATTCCGAGCGACCACTGCACCGGATGTACGAGCAGTGGCATCCGCTGGGCACCATCGGGATCATCACGGCCTTCAACTTCCCCGTGGCCGTCTGGGCATGGAATGCCATGCTTGCAGCGGTCTGCGGTGACGCCATGATCTGGAAGCCCAGCCTCGTCACCCCGTTGTGCGCCATCGCCATGACGAATGTCACGCACGAGGTGATGCGAAATCAGGACATCTTCCAGCCCGAGGGCTGTGATCCCTGCGATCTCTTCGGCCTGGTCATCGGTTCCGACGAGGAAGTCGGCGAGACGATGATCGCCGACCGACGCCTGCCGTTGATCAGCGCGACCGGTTCCTGCCGGATGGGCAGGCACGTGGGCACGCAGGTGGCCAAGCGTCTTGGCCGGTGCCTGCTTGAACTGGGTGGCAACAACGCGATCATCATCACCGAGACGGCGGACCTGGACCTGGTCATCCGTGGCACGCTCTTTGGAGCAGTCGGCACGGCCGGGCAGCGTTGCACGAGCACGCGTCGTCTCTTCTGTCACACCTCGGTCGTCGATGCGGTGGCTGACGGACTGGCCAAGTCCTATGGGCAGGTCACCATCGGCGACCCGATGGATGCTTCGACGCTTGTTGGCCCGCTCATCGGGCAGCATGCGGTCGATGCGATGCGGGCGGCCATCGAGGCCGCCGTCGAGCAGGGTTGCACAGTCATCGCAGGAGGAGTCGAGGGCATTGATGCCTTCGCCGACTCGCCTGGTCATTACGTGACGCCGACGATCGTCCGTGTGCCGCGAGGTGGCGACCCGGCGATCGCCAGGGATGAAACTTTCGCTCCGTTGCTCTACATCTACGAGTACGAGGACATCGATGAGGCCATCGCGATGCAGAACAGCGTCGACCAGGGACTCTCCAGCGCCATCTTCACCGACTCGGTGCGAAGCGCGGAGCGGTTCCTCTCGCATGCCGGTTCCGACTGCGGCATCGCCAATGTCAACATCGGCACCAGTGGTGCCGAGATCGGCGGGGCCTTCGGTGGCGAGAAGGACACGGGCGGCGGGCGTGAGTCGGGTTCCGATTCCTGGAAGGCCTACATGCGTCGGCAGACGTGCACCATCAACTGGGGCGAGGACCTGCCGCTGGCCCAGGGCATCGAGTTCGGTTGATCCCGTGACTGCCGACGCCGATCGCTGCATCAGGCTTCGACGACCACCGGTCCTGTCCATCATTGATGAACCTTTCGTGCCCGATGGTGTCGACATCGACCAGGTCGAGGCCCGGTGGGAATCACTGCAACGGTCGAACCCCGCCTTCTTCGATGGGCGTGCTTTGCACGTGCTGGGTGTGCATCGAAACGGGTGCGGTGGGGCGACCATCAACCTCGTCGAGTGCGCCTACCGGTTCTACGCCGTGCAGTGCGAGGACTTGGACTGTGGTGTTCGGCCCCTTGGGGTCAAGGGCATCACGATGCATGGTGACCGGGTGCTCATGGGCCAGCGGGCAGGGTGGGTGCACCAGTACCCCGGGCTCTGGGAGTTTGCTCCAGGCGGGGGCGTGGAACCGGGTCGTGATCCTGTCGACGTGCTTCTCTCGGAACTGGCCGAGGAGACGGGCTGTTCATGTGCTGGTCAGCCGGTGGCAATCGCCCTGCTTCTGGACGAGGTCACACGGTGCTGGGAACTGGTCTACCGGTTGCAGGTCGAGGATGAGAAGCTCAGTCCCGGGACCGATGAATACTCGGACCTGCGGTGGTGCGCCCGAAACGAGGTTCCCGGACCGCTTTCCAGCATCGCTGAACGCATGCAATCCCTCCTGCAGCACTGTTAATCGACTTTCTCCTTGTCATGGGCATGTTCAGGGTGGACACTGGAGTCCAACTGGAGGGAAGAGAAGCATGAGAGGATCGATATCGATCGTTGCAGCGCTGTCGCTGCTGGTGTCCACCACGGCCTTGGCTGCAGGTTCGTCCGGGGAGTACCCCGACGGTTCCTGGCAACTTCAGCCACCCAGCACCGCAGAAGGTGACTGGTTCGGCGGCTCGGTCGCCATGCATGGCGACTACGTGCTCGTTGGTCAGCCAAGCAACCAGTACCACCAGGACAACCTGGGCAGTGCGCATCTCTACCAGTGGAACCAGGCCCAGGACACGTATGATCTGGTCTGGTCACCAGGGGAAGGCACGCATTACTCCTTTGGCGAATGCGTGGCAATGACCTCTGAATGGATGGCCATCTCTGCGCCATATGAACCCGTTGACGGGTTCACTGCCGGGGTCGTCTACATCTACATGCCTGATGGAGGAGGTGGATGGAACCTGGCCTACGCGATCGAAGGGGGTTTCGGGTTCGGCAAGACTTTGCTGATCGTCGATTCCCTTCTGTTCGCGGGCAACCCGTTCCATGGCGGAGTTGGGACCAATTCGGGCAAGGTCGACATGTACCTGATGTACCCGGACCAGGCTGTCCTGTGGCTGGAGGTTGAGCCTGATGTGCCGGAGGCCTATGCGAATTTCGGAGAAGCCATTGGTTTCCACGAGAAGGGGAACGATTCAACGCTCGTAGTAGGTGCGCCCACGACACATATCGAACCCCTGGAAGACGGGGGGCGGGTCTACATCTTC
Organism: Phycisphaerales bacterium; assembly: GCA_014238205.1. Classification (GTDB taxonomy): domain Bacteria; phylum Planctomycetota; class Phycisphaerae; order Phycisphaerales; family SM1A02; genus SP202. Next base: position 107,455 of record JABABM010000001.1, read on the forward strand.
AAGTTCGATGCCCAGGACGGCTGGGTCGAGGACCAGGTCATCTTTCCAAACGGTGGTTGGTTCGACTCATCAAACTTTGGCTGCTCTGTCTCAATCGATGGTGACCGGCTTGCGATCGGACATCGATGGGGGATTCAAGATTCAGGATACGCTGACGGCACTGTTGAGCTCTGGGCACGTGAGCAGGGAAGCGCATTCACCTTCGAGCACCAGTTCAGCGAGCATGAAGGCACGCACGGATCCCTCTTTGGGGATGCAGTTGTACTGGAGGGAACGACGCTTGTCGCGGGGTGTCCCGGTGATGATGAGCAGGGAGGTGATGCCGGTGCAGCATACGTCTATGAACTCGATGCTGAAGGTGAGTGGATCCTCGAACGCAAGTTGCTTCCTCATTTTGGCATCCCCGGTGAACAGTTCGGGGCCTGTCTTGCATTCGAGGGTGATCGCTTGATTGTCGGTACGTGGGCGTGGTTGGGTGAGGGGATTCCTGGCTCAGCCTGGGCATACGACCGCAGTGACGGCTCCTGGCAGGATGATGTGCCCCTGGTGCCAAGCCAGATCCAGACCCCGGATTCATATGCATTTGCACCCGATATTACGACGCCGAGTTACTTCGGCTTCGATCTCGTGGCAAGCGGCAGTCATGCTCTGACCACGTCTGGATTGCAAGGTGATCAAGATGCTGCGCACTTTCTTCTCCAGGGCAGTGATTCCTGGGAGGTTGTCCAGTCATTCGAGCCGCACGAAGCAATAACCCCCATATTCTTCGGATTTTCCAGCGCCATTGATGGCGGACTTGCAGCTGTAGGTGATCCATATGGAGTAGATACCACTGGTGCACAGAGCGGTGTTGTTCATATCTATGAACGAGACGAGTCATCAGAACAGTGGGAGTTTGCGGGGCTCTTGAATGGGCAATTTATGGGGGGGGAGGGGGCTGGCTTCGGATCAAGCCTTGCTCTGCAATCTGACACCGAAACAATCGTGGTCGGTGGGGTTGGTTACAACGATTCTGACGGTGGTGTATTAGTACTTCGTCCAGGTGCCATCGTCGTTCTTGACCCGCCTGTTTCTGGTCTTCGGACCAAGTTTGGGCGAGATGTATCCCTCCATGGAGATCTGCTGGCAGTCAGTGAGGGAGAAGAGCGGGAGGATGGCTCACCGAATGAAGTCCATATCTTCAGGATCGAGGAAACCGGCGAGGTCACCTTGCTTCAGTCGATACCGGACCCCAGACCAAGCAATGGACTAAATACCACCCCGTTTGGTTTTCGAATGGAGATGATTCCAGGGGGCCTTCTCGTTGGATCACCCTCGGCCGAAGACGAGATTGACCAGGTCGGGGTGGTGTATTTCTTCATTGACAACGGCTCAGGATTCAAGCTTGAGCAGGTTCTTGCCTCTGGGACCCCGGCTCCAGGCAACAACTTTGGTGCGTACCTCGTAGCAGATGATGATCTCCTTGTTGTGGGCGAAATCGGGGCTGATGACCTCGCCTACAACTCGGGAGTGAACTGGGTCTTCGAACTCGTCGAGCAGGAAGATGGTTCTTCAAGCTGGGTGCGTTGCGCGAAGTTGATCGATCCACTGGGTACCTCCGACAGTCTCTCCGCCTTCCCCGCGTTGTCCGGCGATTCAGTGCTTGTCGGGAACATAGGCGGCACGGGAGCTGCACCGAATACGGGCAACATCAGTGTTTTCAACGATATTCGTCGCAGTTACTGGACCGGGCCTCCATCGGGCAACTGGTCGGACGAGGCGAACTGGACGCCGATTCCACCTGACAATGCACGTGCCTCCGTCTTCTCGAGTTGGCCGGGGGGCTTCCAGGCCGTGACACTTGATGAACTGACACTGCATGTGCCGCAGTTCCGCGTCGAGCTGACCCAACTTGAACTGGATATCAGTTCAGGCCTCCATTACCTGGGCAATGATTCCTCGGATCACCTCGTCGTCAAGGGCGCCTCCTCCATGGGTGACACGTCCGTGACCTTCGATGGTTTCGGGACGTTCCTGGTCCGTGGCGACATCCTTGTGGGTGACGACACGAAACTTGGTCGTCTCGTTGCCGCATCCGAGTCAGCTATTGCAGCCATGAGCACGTGGCGACAGGGATCCCTCGGTCGTGTTGAATATATTCTCGAGGACTACATCCCGAGCTACGCGGCATTCGCTTCAAACAATGCACCTCGCCTGGCAGGCACCTTGGCTGTCAGAAACCCTGGTGATGTCGAGGTCAAGCTTGGCGACACGTACAACATCTTCTCTTCAAATGAGGTCGATGGACCGCTTGAGACTCGATTCGACATCGTGTCGCTGCCGGGGCTTGCGCCAGGCCTGGTCTTCCGCCTTCACTACGGCGCTGATGCCGGTCGCGGAACCGAGACCATCGTGTCCATCGAGGTCGAAGAGTTCAACAGCCTCGTGGGCTTCCAGGAGCCTGACAGCTATGACATCCAGGATGGGGCAGCCACCGACGTTGTGACCATCGACCTGACAGGTGATGGGGCCGACGAGATCGCCGTCTGCGTTTCAGGTCCAGGCGGTTCGCCCGGCCAGCTCTACGTCTTCATCAATGATGGAATGGGCGGCTTCGCCTCGCAGGACATCTACCCCCTTGGAAGCGAGCCTGCCAGCATCGCGGCCGGTGACTTCGAGGGAGATGGCTGGATTGACCTGGCCGTTTCCAACTACCAGGACGACGAGGTCCGCATCTTCCGGAACGATGCTGATGGCAGTGGCATGCTCACGGAAGACACGACCCCTCTTGCGGTCGGTGTTGGTCCACTGGGCATCGCTGCCAAGGACTTCAATCATGATGGAGCTGATGACCTGATCGTCTGCTGCAGTGAGGATCGGGCAATCGAGATCTACGAGGGCTTGAACATCCGGAACCGATCCAGGGCGCCTTCACAGAAGGTCACCACGCCCGGCAAGCCGCAGGACGTTGATCCAGAGGATGTCGTGAAGCCGAAGTTCGGCAACGTCGGGGCGACTACGAACGATCCCGACGAGATCATCACGATGAACGTGGGAACGGACGGTTCACTTGCCGATCCTGTCGGCTATCCATCCGGTGACAACCCGGGGCCCATCACGTCGGAGGATGTCGATGGAGATGGAAACTCCGACTTTGTTGCAACCAACCAGGATGATGGTTCGGTCACGGTCCTGAAGCAGTCGGCCGGCCGGGGGTACGACCCGCCCATCATGCTTCCGCTTGGAGCAACCGCCGGCTCATTGACGATCGTCGACATCGAGGGCGATGGTGATCAGGACATCGTGGCCGTCGTCGATGACGGGGACGGGCCGGTTGCCAAGCTGCTTCGAAACGACATGAACCTCTACAACGGTGAGTTGCTGGTCTTTGCGGATGCAGAACCATTGCAGACGGATGTGGACCCGGTGCTCGTCGACAGCGGAGATCTCGACCAGGATGGCTTCGCCGACCTGGTGACCATCGGCGAATCAAACCAACGATCCCGTGGAGGCGCACCTTCCACCATGGAGACCCATCCAAACCAGCGGTGCAGTGGTGATGTCAACGGGGACAACAAGGTTGACGTCAACGACCTGCTCAGGGTCATCCTGGATTGGGGTGACTGTCCGTCGACGGATTGCCCAAGCGACTTGAACCTCGATGGGATGGTTGGCCTGGATGACCTGCTTATCGTCGTCAAGTCGTGGGGGAACTGCGATTCCAGGTGAGTCTTGAAGGGAGAAGGCGTGAAATCAACACTGCTGTTCATCAGCCTGCTCGTTGCGCCATTGGCCCTGCTGCACCAGGCTCAAGCAGGTGATCCCGACGGCCTCCAGGAGGATGGTTCATGGCGATTCATCTCCCCGGATCTGCAGATCGGTGATGTCTTCGGCCAGAGCGTGGTGACTCGCTCGGGGATGATCCTCATTGGTGAATCGAACTTCGCAGGCCACCCGGGACAGGCACACCTCCACATCAAGGACCCCATCGACTTCGCCTACGACTTCGTTGCATCCTTCAGTGATTCGACGGATCCGTCTTTCGGCAGTGCCGTGGCGATGAGCGAGGATCGGATTGCCGTCGGAGCGCCATTGGAAGTGCTTTCTGGAGGCGATCCCGGTGATCCCGACACGATCGGGGCGGTGTACCTCTACTGGTTTGATGGAACCCAGTGGTTGTTGAGCGACATTCTCACATCCACCGTGGGCTCTGAGAACGGGTGCTGCGGGTTTGGTGAAACAGTAGTGATCGAGGGTACGACCCTGTTCGTTTCAGAACGCAATGCAGAGGTAGATGACAGCGGCCGTGTCTTCGTCTATGACATCGCGAACCCAAAAGGCGTTTCACTGCTCCAGGAACTGGTTCAAACCGGTGGCATACCAGACAGCACGTTTGGAGCAAGCATGTCAGCCAAGGACACGTACCTGTTCGTCGGTGCACCAGCATTTGGAAGCATTGAAGATGAAGGTCGCGTCTATGCCTTCCGGAATCCAGGGAACGGATATCAACAGATTCACACCGTCGCGCCCCCGGAAACGGGCACGTTCGAGTTCGGCGAGAGCATCTCCTGGTCCGGGTCCCGACTGATCATCGGCGCTCCGGGGACTCATGTAGGGCTTGACACCGAGGTGGGTGCAGTCTTCGTCTTCAAGTTTGGGGGGGAGTTTGAACAACGACTGGATCCACCGGAAATCCTGTCTGGTCGTCGATTCGGTTCTGCAGTCTCCCTTCGACAACAACGGCTCGTCATCGGGTCACCCAGGGATGATTACCAGGGGTGGGAATCGGGTTCCGTCACGTCATGGAAACGCAACAACGGCTACTGGGCCATGCAGGAGGAGTTCCGGGCGGCCGCCGGAGAAGCCAAGGAGGAATTCGGTGCATGCCTTGACCAGAGGCAGGGCGTACTTGTTGTCGGCAACTCTGCGGAAGGCCTGGAGAACAACACGGGTGGTTCCGTCTATGCCTACGAGTGGAGTTCGGATGGCTGGGTGCCAACATTGAATCCGAAGACCATGCCGATCATGCTGCAATGGGACGAGCTTGAGAATGATCCTGTGTTGCTCGCCGCAGGATTCGGGAACGCGCTTGATTTCAGTGGTTCACACGCCGTGGTGGGTTCTCCGCTCGATGAACGAGGCAGGGTCTTTTTCTACGAGGGATCTGGATCGGATTGGGAACTCTCACAGGAACTGCAACTGCCCGATGAGCGTGGTGACCTGATCGGCTCGGCCGCTGCCATGGAAGGGGACTGGACAGTCATCGGAGTCTCGGGTGGAGAGTCAGCAGGCAACCCACGTGGGGGGACGGTGTACCTGCTCGAGCGGGGGTCGCAGCAATGGGATCCGCTGCACGTAGTACCGTCGCCGGTTGCTGATGCAGAACTTGGCACGGATGTCGCCATTGATCGCGTCAACCGGAGGTTCATCGCCGGGGCCCCAAGGCATGGGAGTACCGGGAAAGCGATCATCGTTGAAGAAGCGGGGGGTACCTGGGAAGAACAATGGCTGGAGCCGCCCGATCCAGGGCAGGTCGTCGAGAACTTCGGATTCGGAGTGGAAGTATTTGGTGGATGGGCGATGGTTGGAGCCCCCTCCGTGGAAAACTCGGGCGCGATGTCGCGTGCATTCATCTACCGGAATGATGGGACGTCATGGCAGCACGTGCAGACCATCGATGATCCCCGACCCAATGCCCCGGCAGAGGGCGGCACCTACTTCGGGGCTCGCATCTGCTTCCTGTCGCCGATCCAGGTGGCCATCGCCGCCCCATTGTGTTCCTACAACAGGCAGTACGAGGGAATCGTCTACGTATTCGAGTTGTCGGGATCAACATGGAAGCTTGAACAGATCCTGTCATCACCTGATCCCTCCCCAAGCAACTTCTTCGGAGTCGGTCTTGATTCCAACAGGGATGGAGCGATGGTCATCGGCGCCCCCCTGGATGACGACCTCGGCACCTCGACGGGAACGGCCTTCATCTACGAGCACGTGGATCATCCTCTCCTGGAACGTGCCATGACCTGGGATCCGATCGTCAAGCTCATCGATACGGAACTGCCACCGGAGAGCCTTCTTGGATTCACCGCCGCAATGGATGGTGGCACGGTCATGCTGGGGTACCCGGCACAGACCCTGGGCCAATCGGAATCGACCCGCAATGGGGGAGTTGCGCTCTACGGGGAAGTGCTGTGGGCATTCTGGAATGGGGATCCAGAGGGAACAGGATCATGGAATGATGATTCGAACTGGGTTCCTGTGCCGCCCGATTCAAAGCGTGGGGCCGTCTTCTCTCTCTGGCCCACCACCGGACCATGCACGGTCACGGTCGATGCGGGGAACTACCCGATCCCGGCCATCGGCGTCCTCCAGGGAAAGGTGAACTTTCTACTTCCCAATGGTCCCGCTGAGTTCGGGCAACCAGAGGTCTATCCGACCATGTTCATTCTGGGAGATCCGGAAGTCGGCTCAACGACAGTTTCCATCGACTCCTCATCAGCACCCATGTCTCTGGTTGAGGGTTTAATCCTCGGGAGTCATTCCTGGAGTGGAATCCTGGATATCGAGACGGGTTCGACCCAGTTGCTCGAGGTGAATGGTCGATGGTTGCAGGAGGCCATGGGAATCCTCGACATCGAGATCGATCCGGGCAATGTCGTGTGGCCGGTCTATTCACGTCAGACTCCACAATTGGGGGGGACGTTGAATGTCGAAGTCGCTCCAGGCGCCCATTTCAACAAGGGTGATGTCGCCTACCTGATGGGTTCCCATTACACGGACGGCCCCCTTCAAACCTATTTCGACCTGGTCTCGCTGCCTGGACTTCCTGACGGACTTGTCTTCAGCTTGAAGTATGGTCCCCCGGAGAATCGAGGAGGAGGCATGTTCCCGGTCGTGAGAGTCGTCGTCGAGACGTTCAGCAGCCTGGTAGGCTTCGACCAGCCAGACGAGTATGGAGTCACGGGCTATCCCAACGGAATGGTCCTGGCAGATCTCGATGGAGACGGCCTTGATGACATTGCCGTCTGCATCGAGGGAATCCCCGGTCAACTGCACGTCTTCATGAACAATGGATCGGGCGGATTCGGTACCCAGGACATCTATACCATCGGCAATCATCCCATCGATGTGGCGGCAGGTGACTTTGACGGTGACGGGACGATCGACCTGGCAACATCGAATTACGACGATGACACGATCACGATCCTGTCCAACACCGGTTCCGGCATGTTCCTCGAATCGAGCATTTCACCCCTTGCCGTCGGTATGGGGCCGAAGGGATTGGCGGCCAAGGATCTTGACCAGGATGACTTTGACGACCTCATCGTCTGCTGCTCGGAGGACCGGGCCATCGAGGTCTACTCCGGCTTGAATCTTCGAAACGGGTCCCGTGATGCCGCCCAGAAGGTCGATACGCCCGGGAAGCCCGAGGACGTCGATCCGGAGGATGTCGTCAAGCCCAAGTTCGGCAACGTGGGAGCGACGACGACGGAGCCCGATGAGATTGTCACCATGGATGTTGGAACGGATGGTTCGCTGTCCGATCCCGTCGGGCACCCGGCAGGTGATGACCCCGGCCCGATCACCTCGGACGATGTCGATGGTGATGGGAAGGAGGACTACGTCGTGAGCAACACTGGTGATGGCACGGTCACCGTGCTCAAGCAGTCGGATGCCCGTGGGTTCGATCCACCATTGACACTGCCGGTCGGAGGCATCGTTGGCTCGCTTGCGATGCTCGATTTCGAGGGAGACGGCGATATCGACATCGCCGTCGTGCAGACAGTCGATGGAAGTACAAGCGTGAAACTGCTTCGAAATGACATGAACCTCTATGAAGGTGATGCTCTGATCTTTTCCGACGGTGGACCACTGGTCCTTGATGTCGTGCCGGTCCTGATCGATGCAAGCGACATCGACGGGAACGGCTTCGAAGATCTTGTCACCATCGGTGAGCTTCCCGATCATCGCCGCGCAGGCGAGGAAGCACCGGACAGCATCGTGGCAGTGGCGACCAACAGTCGTTGCCATGCCGATCTCAACGGCGATGCAACCGTCGACGTACTCGACCTGCTCGTCGTGATCCAGGAGTGGGGGGACTGCACGGGCTGTGCGGCCGACATCGACTTCAATGGAACCGTCGACGTCATCGACCTGCTGGAGGTCATCGCGTCCTGGGGTGTCTGCAGTTCGTAGGCGGCTCAGCCTGTTGAAAGGCAGTTGGCCACGCTCTTCAGATCGGCGACGATCTGGGGTGTTACGCGGAGTGTGAACGTCGCTCCCTGCTCGGCCCTGGCGAGTTTCGTCGTCCTGCAACGGTTGACCCACTTTCGACCGGCACGGATGTAGGTGACGTTGTCGTGGATACGACGCTGGTTGTGCAACTGCTTGCGACCACGCTGGATCTCGGCCTGCATGCCCATGAGCCGCTCAATGGTCTTCCTGGCCGCGGTCGTGCGGGGCGCACGGGTCACGGTGAAGGTCATCTCCTGGTTCGGGCTGATCTTGTCGGCAGTCGAGCTGGCCATTGTGGTTCTCCATGCCCCTTTATCGGGGCCTCAGGTGAGCCGCACAGTGTATCAGGAGCGATGGCGGTGTCCAAGAGTGTCCTTGATCAATGCCCCCTGGGCATCATTCAGAGCCTGCAACCCGATCGATTTCATCGAAGGTGGTTTTACCCTCTGCTACAAGCTGGAACCCGTAGCCTTCGAGGGAGGTAAAGAGGCCCTGGTTGGCAATCTCTCGAATGCCCTTGATCGTCGGTGTCTTCATGATCAAGTCACGCATTGTGTCGGAGACCTCGAGGAGCTCGAAGAGTGCCCTGCGTCCCACGAATCCAGTTCGAAGGCATTTCTTGCAACCGGTCGGTACGAAGATCTCCGGGACGCCACCAAGAGAGGCTCCCATCTTCATGTTCTGTGTGGGAGTCGGTGTAACGCCCTTCTTGCAGGACGGACAGAGCAGGCGAACCAGTCGCTGGGCAACGACGAGGTTCAACGCGTTGGCAACCAGGAAGGATTCGATGCCCAGGTCGAGCAGTCGGAAGATGGACCCGATGGAATCCTTGGCGTGGACGGTCGTGTACACGAGGTGACCGGTCATCGAGGCCTGCATGGCGACCGTCGCGGTTTCGATGTCCCGGATTTCACCCACGAAAATCACGTCGGGGTCCTGTCGCAGGACCGATCGAAGAATGCTGCCGAAGGAGTTGCCCTGTCCCGAATCGACGGGAATCTGGGTACAGCCCTCGAGGTAATACTCGACCGGATCCTCGATCGTAATCGCATTCCGCTGTTCAACATCGATTTCACGGAGGCATGAATACAGGGTCGTTGTCTTTCCTGAACCCGTTGGCCCGCAGGCCAGCAGCAGACCCGCGTCCTTGGTCGCAATGGTTCGAAGTTTTTCATACTGCCACGGAAGGCATCCCAGTTCATGCAGTCGGCTCGGGGCATTGGAGGAGTCCAGGACACGGATGACCAGTTTCTGCCCATGTACCGAGGGAGTCAGGCTGACACGGTAGTCCACTCGACTTCCCTTGATCGCGACGGAGAAGTGCCCGTCCTGAACCGTGTTCTTCTGACTTGTCTCGATCTGGCAGAGAATCTTCACCAGTCCGAGGATGCGCTTGAAGAGTGTTTCGGAAAGGTCAACGGCCGTGAGCATGTAGCCGTCGACACGAAGTCGGATCGTTGCTCCCTGCAACCTGGGTTCGACATGGAGGTCGGTTGCCCGAACCCGGAAGGCTGCAAACAACAGCAGTCGGAAGGCACGAATACTTTCCCCTGCATCTTCCTCGGTTCCAGTTTCAAGACCGGAGGAGGTAGCCTGGTGAAGGGTGACGCCGCGGGTATCGACCAGGCTGATGTTCGTTTCATCGAACCCCCGATCGGTACCAATGTCGATCATCTCCCGCAACTTCATTTCATAGGAGGCCTGGCCGCCGCTTGCCACTTCCGCATGCAGGTCCAGATCGAGAGTCGCGATATCAGCGCCGAAGGGATCCTCTTCTTCTTCGCTTGCTTCCTGGAAGTTGGGAACATTGGAACGCTTATGCGTGGTGGTCTGCTCAGCATCGATGTACCTGATCTCGGTCTTGCCGATACGGACTACGTCGCCATTGTCCAGGGGCTCCAGGTCCACATCATCATTGTTGAGCTTGGTTCCATTTCGAGAACCAAGATCACGGAGTTGGAACCCATGGTCATTTCCCTCCATGGGTTCAATGACACAATGAAATCGACTGGCTCGATCATCATCAATGACAAGGACGTTGTCATTTGACCTGCCGACCGTGATCGACTCGGTTGTCAGTTTCAGGCGTTTGCGACCCTGTCTGGTACGAACTTCAATGGCTGGCATTCCAGCAGTCCTCCTCACGACCACAATGTTGTTCAAGAGATCAAGAATGCTGATTCTAGCAATCCTGCAGCGGGATACGGCACGTTGGACATGCAGGGATGGGGGGAGATTGGATTCTCGGACATGCCCCTGAATGGAGCATGAATGGACTTCCCGGCTCCAAAAGGCGATCTGGGATGAAATAGCGAGTCAACAGCCTATGAAATCGAACCGATCAACCCGATAGAACGTATCCAGAAGAGGCATCAGTGCCATTGAGAGCCCTTGCCGGGGGGCGAACCAAGGACAAGTTGATGTAACTGCTGGACTACAATGGACTTGTATGCCAAAATTCCACCGTTCCGGATAGTTGGAACGTTGGCGAGGCATTGGAGTGGCCAACGTGAGGAAGACAGGAACAACGAAGGCAGCAGGAACGACTCGGGCACCGTGGTGGGTTGCCCCGGTTGTTTCTGTTGCATTGGTATCTCCAGGAACCTTCGCTGCCACGATCAATGTGCCTGGTGATCACGATTCCATCCAGGATGCCATTGATGCCTCATCCGGGGGGGATGTCGTTCTCGTTGCTCCGGGTCGCTACAACGAGGTGCTGGATCTGAAGGGCAAGTCGATCACGCTTCGGTCGAGCTTGGATGCTGTGTCAACGATTCTCGACGGTGCTCGATTGAAGAACAGTGTCATCCACTGCGTCAACGGCGAAGGCCGCGACACCCTCATCGAGGGATTCACGATCACCGGAGGCACTGGGGACCCGGCGTACTACGGTCCGGAGACAACGATTGGTGGAGGAGCATTGGTGATCGGAAGTACTCCTCATTTTCGCAACTGCACCTTCAGGGGCAACACGGCCTCGTACAACGGGGGTGGGATGTACAACGGGAACGGGGCGGATGTGCTCCTGGAGAAATGTCGTTTCGAGAGCAACAACGCCCAGAAGGGCGGGGCTGTCTTCAACCTGGAAAGCAAGCCCGAGTTCAACTCCGTCGACTTCGAATCGAATGGAGCACGATATGCGGGTGGAGCGATCTACAACGCCAACCGGAGCGCAGCGGTGATTCGTCATTGCAACTTCACACTGAACCTTGCAACCTACAATGGCGGTGCGATCTACAACTACGACAGCACGCCGACCATCTCCAACTGCCTCTTCTTCAACAATGCCGCGACATACAAGGGCGGTGCCATCTACCACGGGTACAGGAGCGGAACGCTTGTCGAGGATGGAACGAGTCGATTCCAGACCGACAATGACGACATTGCAGGCGGTGGCTACCTGCTCGGAGTGGCACATCCGCACGGCGCCTGCTGTCTCGGGGGCGCCTGCATCGAGGTCGAGGAAGAGCCATGCATCGAAGCGGGTGGTGTCTGGGCAGGGGCGAACTCGACCTGCGAGGAGGTGCTTGAGGCCTTCTGTCCCAAGCCACTTGCCGGAGACATGAACAAGGATGGCGACGTCGATGTTGATGACATGGCCATTCTCATGAAAATCTGGGGCCGTCGTGGCCCCGATGGCAGGCTCAGGCCGAGGTAAGCCCTTCAGGCGAGTGCACTTTCGAGTCGGCAAGGGCTACTTGGAATTCCTACAATATCCATGTTCTCCCGGGTGGGCCGTGTACCACCCCCATGCGATGTTGATAGGTGACCTGTGAACGCCAAGATCCCCACACCTGAAACGAACTCAGAGGCGATGGAGATGGATGCCGTCGCCATCCGTTTCTGCGGTGATTCTGGTGATGGGATGCAGTTGACCGGAGGTCAGTTCACGACAACATCGGCGTTGTTCGGAAACGATTTCGCCACCTTCCCGGACTTCCCGGCGGAAATCCGGGCGCCCAGGGGCACGACGTTTGGTGTTTCCGGCTTCCAGGTCCAGTTCGCCGATCATCACATTCATACTCCAGGTGATGCCGTCAATGCACTCGTTGCCATGAATCCGGCTGCATTCAAGATGAACATCTCGGACGTGGAGCCGGGTGGCGTCGTCATCGTCAACGAGGACGAGTTCACGAAGGTCAACCTCAAGAAGGCCGGCTACGCTCCGGATGAAAACCCGCTTGATGATGAAACGTTGTCGACCAGGTTCCAGTTCCGACCTATTCCAATCAGTCGCCTGACTCGCGAATCTCTTGCAGATTCGGAAATGGGAGCAAAGGATGTCGATCGATGCCGGAACATGTATGCACTTGGTCTCGTGTACTGGCTGTTCGACCGCCCGCTTGATACGACGATCAACTATCTCGAGAACTACTTCGGCAGCAGGAAGAACAAGCCTGAAGTCGCGGCCATCAATGTCGCGGCGCTGAAGGCAGGCTACTACTTCGGCGAAACAGCGGAAATCTTTCCCGTCCAGTACCGGGTCAATCCGGCACCGCTCGAGACGGGTACGTACAGGAAGATCAGCGGCACCGAGTCGACCACGCTCGGGTTCGCAGTCGCCGCCGAAAAATCGGGCATCGACATCCTCTACGCCGGCTACCCGATCACGCCTGCTTCGGAACTGCTGCACGGCCTGAGCACCATGAAGCACCTGGGCATCAGGACGTTCCAGGCCGAGGATGAAATAGCGGCGGCATGCGCCGCCATTGGCGCGAGTTTCGCCGGGAACCTCGGGGTGACCGGCACATCCGGACCGGGACTTGCCCTGAAGGGTGAGGCGCTCGGGCTTGCAACCATGCTTGAACTGCCGATCGTCGTAGTCGACGTTCAGCGAGCCGGGCCGGCGACTGGAATGCCGACGAAGACCGAGCAGGCTGATCTTCTCCAGGCCATGTACGGTCGAAGTGGAGAGACTCCATGTGTCATCGTGGCCCCCAGCAGTCCTTCCGACTGCTTTGAAATGATCATCGAGGCGGTTCGTCTCGCGTTCCGATGCATGTGTCCGGTCATTTTCCTGTCCGATGGTTCAATCGCAAACGGCGCAGAGCCCTGGCGGTTGCCCGATCTGGAGTCCATAGACCCCATTCCAGTGATCCATCCAACGGAGCCTGCGCCTGGGGATGACCGGTTCAACCCGTACCGACGGGATCCTGAATCACTCTCTCGACCATGGGCAATCCCGGGAACACCTGGACTTGAACACCGTGTCGGGGGCCTTGAGAAGCAGGATGTCACCGGGAACGTGTCCTACGACGGAGACAACCACCAGCACATGGTGGAAACCCGCGATGAGAAGGTGCGTCGTGCCCAGGATGTCATTGCGCCACTTGAGGTCGATGATCCTGGTGGATCCGATGTTCTTGTGCTCGGGTGGGGAAGTACGCGAGGTTCGATCATCGGTGCAGTGAGCAGACTTCGCGAGGAAGGCCGGTCCGTGGCGATGGCTCATGTTCGTCATCTGAATCCATTCCCAGCCAATCTCGAGGAGATCCTTGCGAGCTACTCGACGATCATCGTTCCTGAAAACAACACCGGGCAGTTGAGGTTCCTGCTCCAGGGCAACTTCCTCAAGCCTGTCATCGGCATCAATGAAATGAAGGGCCGTTCGTTCCAGGTCAATGAACTTCGTGACCGGATTCGTGAGTGCATCGATGGGGCAACAGCATGAGCAAGGAAAATGGAACTCCCGCCAAGGATTCCGATGTCCAGTTGCCGACCTTGACGGCAAAGGACCTCACGACGGACCAGGATGTCCGCTGGTGCCCTGGGTGCGGTGACTACGCCGTCCTGGCTGCAGTCAGGAAGACGCTTCCGGGACTGGGTCGGAACAAGGAGGATTTCGTCTTCGTCTCGGGTATCGGCTGTGCCGCGAGGTTCCCGTACTACATGGAGACGTACGGGATGCATTCGATTCACGGGCGGGCGCCTGCGTTTGCGACTGGAATCAAGATCGCCAATCCCCAGTTGGATGTCTGGTTGGTCTCCGGGGACGGTGACCTGCTCTCCATCGGGGGAAATCACACGCTTCACATCATGAGGCGAAACGTGGATGTCAATATTCTCCTGCTCAACAACCGAATCTACGGACTCACGAAGGGACAGTATTCCCCGACCAGCGAGCGGGGGAAGGTGACCAAGTCGACTCCCGATGGTTCGATCGATTCGCCCCTGAACCCGTTGTCAATGGCGCTCGGAGCCGAATCGACCTTCATTGCCCGCGGCATCGACATCGATGCGAAGCACTTGACCGTACTGATGCAGCGTGCTGCCGGTCACCGCGGTACGTCCTTCATCGAGGTCTACCAGGACTGCAACATCTTCAATCACCAGACATGGTTCTATGCGTCCCAGAAGGATTCGAGGGCGGACAATACCGTTGAGTGTGTCCATGGAGAGCCGCTGGTCTTCGGTGCAGATCGAGACAGGGGTATCCGCTTCCATGAGGGAGAACTCGAGATCATCCCACTCGGGGATGCATACACGGAAGACGACTGCATGGTGCATGATGAAGGGAATCGCCTGCAGGCCTGGATGCTGACACGCATGCGACACCCCGAGTTCCCAGAGCCCCTTGGTGTGCTCTTCTGCAACCCGGATGTTCCTGCATACGACGCAGCCCTCCACGAGCAGATCTCCCATGTCCGTGAACAACGCAAGGGCCAGGACGTGGCTGCACTTGTTCGAGGCAAGGAGACCTGGGAAGTCTCTTGACGCTCCCAGGCATGCTTCCATGGGCATCGAGTTCAACTACGACGTGATAATCATTGGCGGTGGTCATGCAGGCACCGAGGCCGCATGGGCGGCCGCTTCGGTCATCGATGGACGAGGAGAAGGTGGTCGCGTTGCACTCGTGACCATGGATCCATCAAGGATCGGGACGATGAGTTGCAATCCAGCTATCGGTGGGTTGGCCAAGGGACAGATTGCCCGTGAGATCGATGCGCTTGGTGGACTCATGGGGAGGGCCATCGACGCCACCGGAATCATGTTCAAGATGCTCAATACTTCGAAAGGGCCTGCAGTCCGTGGACCCAGGGCCCAGGCGGACAAGGAAGCCTATCGAGTCGAGATTCAGCGTTTGATCGCTTCCTCGGACAGGATCGATGTTCTGGCCGGGAAGGTCGACGAGATCCTCGTTCAACAGGGTCGTGTGCGAGGGGTGCAACTGCCCGCCGGGAGTGGAGTCGTCAGACCGCGTGAAGGACATTGCCAGGATGATCCTGCTGCACGACCACGTTCGGTCTATGCCTCGACTCCTCGTGAGGGTGAACGGCAGGAGGTGCCGCTGCGGCTGAACGCATCGTCCGTCGTGCTTACGACGGGGACGTTCATGCGTGCCTTGATGCATACAGGCGAAGCACGGACTCCAGGAGGTCGGGTTGACGAGGGCTCCGCAGACGGCATCAGCGGCACCCTGAAGGATCTGGGCTTTGAACTTGGCCGACTGAAGACAGGAACCCCGCCTCGCCTCCGCAGAAGCAGTATCGACTGGGATGGCCTTGAGGGTCAGCGAGGAGATGTGGAGCCCGTTGCATTCAGTGACCTGTCACCCGGATACCTGCCCGGTGGCCGATTTCCGAGGCTGGAACAGGTCGAGTGCAGGATGACCTGCACGACTGCCTCGATCCATGACCTCATCAGGGCCAACCTTGACAGGGCTCCCATGTTCAGCGGGCAGATCGATGCCGAAAGCGGCCCCCGGTACTGCCCGTCGATCGAGGACAAGGTCGTACGTTTCGCTGATCGTGATTCGCACCACGTATTCCTTGAACCTGAAACGCACCACTCGGAGGAGATCTACTGCAACGGCATCTCGACTTCCCTCCCCGAGGATGTCCAGGCTGAAATCGTACGAGCCATGCCAGGGTGCAGTCGTGCCGAGGTTCTACGCTGGGGATATGCGGTCGAGTACGACATGGTCCGGCCACACCAGATCGATGCAACCTGCATGACGAAGTCGATTCCCGGTTTCTTCCTGGCAGGGCAGATCAACGGCACGAGTGGATACGAGGAAGCAGCGGGGCAGGGCGTCATTGCCGGGCTCAATGCGGCACGACTTGCCTTGGGAGAAGACCTGGTACGGCTCGGTCGTGATCAGGCGTACATCGGTGTGATGCTCGACGACCTGGTGACGAAGATTCCTCGCGAGCCCTACCGGATGTTCACCAGTCGGGCCGAGCATCGACTTCACCTTCGAGCCGACAACAGTGATGAACGGCTGACTCCCCTGGGCCGCGACCTGGGGCTGGTCTGCGATGACCGTTGGCAAGTCTGGCAGAGCCGTGAGGAACGGATGGACACGATCACGGACACAATCGAGTCCACTCGAATTGAAGGCAACCGCTCGCTGCGTAAGCGCATCATGGATCCCGATGCAACTCCTGGAGATATATCGAGGGTGCTTGGCATGTCGGAGGTACACCTCGTTGAGCGTGTCATGACGTCGATGCGATACGAGGGGTACATCAAGCGGCAGGAAGCAGCAATACGACGACAACGAGATGCAGATGCACGGCGGATTCCATCCTGGCTTGATGTTGCCGGTGTGCGTGGGCTTCGAACCGAGGCCGCCGAATCACTGGCTCGTCATCAGCCAGCGACACTTGGGCAGGCAGGTCGGCTCGCCGGTGTCAGTCCAGCGGATCTTTCGCTGCTGTCGGTGGCCATCAGGCGTGGTCGTGTCGAACACGCCTGATGCTGTGGTCAACCTGGTTGTTTCGTGCCTGAATACAGGTCGTACTTGAGCAGTCGGCAGTCAATGCCGCCATGTTCGAACGGAATGCGTCGTGCAGCTTTCAGTCCGATGGCACCAGCCAGTTCCCTGGCCGTGAATACGTACCCGTTCCAGCCGGAGCACTGCTGTTTCAGAAAGTCGCCCATCCGCTTGTACATGGTCTTGAGTTCATCCAGGTCCCCCAGCCTGCGACCGTATTCGCCGTGCAGGATGACGGTGCCCGCCTTGTCTGGAAGGGGCGTCTGGCTGAAATCGCATTCGTGGAAGGCAATGAGGTGATCAACACCAGCTGTGACGGCATTCTTCTTCGCAGCTTCGACCATCGCCGGGTCGATGTCGGAGGCGATGATCGGGGCACCGGGCTTTCCCGTCGACTGCTTCTTGGCATCGACTCGCTGCGTCCGCCAAGCATCCTCATCGAAGGTGGCGAGGTGCTGGATGCCATACCCGCTTCGCAGGAGTCCCGGTGGTCGTTTTGTCGCCATCAATGCAGCTTCGATGGCGATTGTTCCGCTTCCACACATGGGTACGACCAATGGAGTCGTGCCGTCGTATCCCGTTTCCATGAGGAGTGCCGCCGCGATCGTTTCACGCATCGGTGCCTTGCCGGGTATGCGCCTGTATCCACGGTCCGAGAGCTTGGTGCCTGCCAGATCAAGTGAGAGTCGAACCTGGTCATTCTTCCAGAACAGGTGGACGACAGTGCCGTCTCCCCTGGGCCCGGAGTCAGGGCGTTTTCCATGAACTTCCTGCATCCTGTCAACAATGGCATCCTTGACCTTGACATTGGCAAACATCGAATTCGTGATGGTCTCGTTGTTCACTGATGAGACGACCGTCAGGTATCCATCAGCAGGGATGACCCGTTCCCATGGGAGTCGCTTCGTTTCGGCATGCAGCATGTCGGCATCCACGGCCCGGATGTCCGCGAACCGTTGGAGCACATGGAATGCAGTCCGAAGGTGCAACAGCATCTTCATGCCGTCTTCAAGCGTGCCATGGGTCATGACACCGGTGTGATCGGTTGACTCGACCGTGAGATCGAGATCCTCGATCTCACGGGCCAGGAATGGACCGAGTCCCGGGGCGCAGGTGGCCCGCAGGGGCCTTGTCATGTTGGGCGTCTGCTGGTTCATCTGCTTCCTGCTCAACTGGGATCCATGGGAAACAGGCCGCTTCCGCGGCCTGTTTTGAATCGGGGTGACAGGATTTGAACCTGCGACCTCTTCGTCCCGAACGAAGCGCGCTACCAAGCTGCGCTACACCCCGTATGGCCTGGCCATCGGTAATGGGCGAGACAGGATTCGAACCTGTGAAGGCGTACGCCAGCAGATTTACAGTCTGCCCCCTTTGTCCACTTGGGTACTCGCCCGCAAGGGGGGCAGTCTAGCCGCCTCCGACAGGCCGGGCAAGAAATGAAAGGGGTCCCAAGAGGGAGGAAAGCCGCCGGGCGGACTCGAACCGCCGACCTCAAGATTACAAATCATGCGCTCTGCCAACTGAGCTACGGCGGCCTGATTGAGCAGGGTATGCGGCAGGGGGCAGGCAGGCAATCCGGGGCACCGAGTGCCGTTCCTGGATATCAGAAGCTGCATGCAGCAGACCATGGCGTATCCGTTCTGGTTGACCAGGAGAGGGGCGAGTCCAATCGACGCTGGGCAGGGGCATTGGAGGAGGTAATTCAACGTCCAATTGAAACGTGTCCTTCCCGGAAAGGTGTTTCTGAAACAGGTTGCATGCACCGTCTTGTGGGGGTACGTTCATGTCGGAAGCAGCGGAGAGGCTGCTCCCTCGTCTTGGAAGAGACGGAAGAAGAGAGAGGGAACTCACCATATCCAGACACGTGCTTGTTCAGGCAGTTCCTGTGCCCGGCATGCATTCAGAAGGAAAAATCCGGCTTTGCCGGATGGTGAGAAGAGAAGAGGAAGGGCGACTCTGCCGAGTTGCCCTTCCGCTTTTTTACGCAGGGTTGAATTGATCGGTGCTGGACGGAGTGTTCAGCGACCGAAGACCGATCGAAGCATGCAGACGCCGTAGCAGGCTGCCACCAGGCTTCCAAATCCGGTAATGAGCAGGAGCGTGCTTGCAATCCAGCCCCAGCTCTCGATGAGGCCCAGGTACGTGATGATCACAAGGAACAGGCCCAGCAGGAAGGTGGCCGCACCAAAGTACAGTCGCATGCTTCGGCCTGATGCGTCGAGGTTGCATTCCATCCCCCCAGTATAGGGGACGGAAGCCGGCTGCGAATCCTGTTTCAGCTCGCGATCGACCGGGTTGCATGCTCGGTCGGTGGCTCATTGTCCTGGAGTTTCTTCAGGCCTCGATACTTCCAGTTGTTCACCGTGGAGACGGGTACACCCATGCACTGGGCCGCTTCCTGATAACTGAGTCCATGACACACCACCAGTTCAACCGCGTCTCGCTCGCTTGGGGAGAGTGATCCCAGTCGCTGGAGCAGATCATTACTCAGATCCAGAGGCTCGAGTTGATCGGCATCTGCAGAACGGGGTGTGGAGTAGTCGCGACCATCATTGGCCTCGAGGAATCGCTGGAACCGCTGCATGCGGTTGTAGCGACGCTTGATCAGGTTGTCTGCAATCTTGATCAGGTAGCTCACGGAGATGGTCATTTCGACGAGTCGCTCCAGGTGGAGGAGTCGAGTGAACACATCTTGCGCAATATCTTCAGCTACATCCGGTCCAAGAGACCGACGGCAGAAGCAGTAGACACGATGGTAGTACTGTTCGAAGAGATCAAGAACAATGTCAGCACGATTGGTAGACTTCGGCACGGCCAGGTTCCTCCTTGGCTTGGGTTCCGACGTTCGTGGTCGGATGCAAGCAGTTCGTCTGAGGATGCCTCTGCAACCATTGCAGAGGCAGGCTTGGCCCACGGAGCATCATGCCCGTGGGCGTGTTTCAGGTTGTGGCCACTTTCTGCCCCTTGGGGGCGTTCCGGTGGCCGCCAGTCCGAATTGGGAATCCACAGGTAGGGGATTCCTTTCGGGATACATCCGGACAGGTACCCAATGATTCGATCCAAGACCCCCTTGCGGTTGCTCAAAAATCCAAAAAGAGCTCTGGGGGCACTGGAATCGTCAGGAGATCCTGTCCATACCCACCTATGTGGCTCACCAGGTGGTGTGTGACGAATGCCATTGTTTTTTACACATATTGTGCCCGGTTCCGGGTATTTGATCGGCTTCCAGTACACGCTGGGGCGTCAGGGGGGTGGGTCCAGGCTGCTCGGGCTGCTCCTGGTTCCCTTTCGGGCAGTTTCTCATGATGTTGATTTTTGGATCAATCGGTCCATCGGTTTCGAACCAGCGATTGGCCAACCTGACTCGTTCAACCTGTCTCAGCAGATCCACAAGGCCGGTGGAAGGGTCCAACAAACATGTTCCCAGGCCGGGTCATGTACGCTTGAAGGGGGAAGCCCTTGTGCGGATACTGGTTCCACTCCTCTAGATCAAGGGAACAAGGATGAAGAAGGTACTGGTACTTGGTGGTGGACTTGTCGGTTCGGTGATTGCCCGTGACTTGTCCACGGCAGGCGAGTTCAATGTCACCGTGGCGGATTTGCATCCAGGGGAATCCCTTCGGCAACTTGCATCGGGCCATGAAGGCATCGATCTGGTCGAAGCAGACTGCTCCAAATCTCAATGCATTCAGGAACTTGCTTCGGAGCATGACCTCGTCGTTGGTGCGATGCCGGGTCGCTTCGGATTTCAGACGCTTCGTGCGGTGATCGAGTCGGGGCGGAACTTCTGTGACATCTCCTTCATGCCCGAAGATGCCTGGGAGCTTGATGGACTGGCAAGGGAACGGGGAGTGACCTGTGTCGTTGACATGGGTGTTGCTCCTGGCATGAGCAACCTGCTTGCGGGTACGGCGGCCGTACGACTCGACCCATGCAGGGCAATCGACATCTATGTAGGTGGAATCCCTGCGGAACCCCTCGAGCCGTTCAAGTACAAGGCCGCCTTTTCGCCGGCTGATGTCATCGAGGAGTACACGCGGCCGACCCGACTTGTGGAAGATGGAGCGATTGTGATCAAGCCGGCGCTCTCGGAACCGGAGCTCATGGGATTTCCAGGCGTGGGTACCCTGGAAGCATTCAACACGGATGGGCTCAGGAGTCTTGTGGATCGTCTCGATGTTCCCTTCATGCGAGAGAAGACCATGCGATATCCCGGCCACCGGGACATGATGCTCCAGATGCGTGAAGCGGGCTTCTTCGACCTGGAGACGATCCAGGTCAACGGCGTGGAAGTCTGCCCGCGTGATGTTGCAGCTTCCCTGCTCTTTCCTCACTGGACCTACGAGGAAGGAGAAGCGGACCTCACCGTGATGCGAGTCACTGCTGCAGGCATGTTCGAGGGCAAGCCAACCCGGTTGACATGGGATCTCCATGACCAGGCTGATCCGGTTTCCGGGTGCAGCAGCATGTCTCGGACAACAGCCTTTCCCTGCACGATCATGGCTCGGATGATTGCATCAGGCGAGATTGATGAGCCGGGTGTCCATGTTCCCGAGGACTTCGCGGACAAGGAGGGCGTGCTTGAGTCGCTGCTTCGAGGTCTCGAGGAACGGGGCGTCAGGTACACCGAGCGGATCGAGGCGCTCGAGTCTTCTGATTGATCAGAAGCGAGCAGGGTCAAGTGGCGTGATGTCGAAAGGTGGCGGCTGGTTCTCAAGGAGGGAGCCGATGATCCTGGCGGTGATCGGGCCGAGTGTCACGCCCATCATCCCGTGCCCCGTGGCGACGTACGCACCCTTGAAACCAGGAACAGCCCCGATCACCGGCAGACCGTCAGCCGTGCATGGTCTCAGTCCATTCCACTCGCTTGTCGCCCGGGCGGCGCGGATGCCGTTGATGTAGCGGCTTGCTCCTATCCGCAGCATGTTCAATCGCCTTCGTATGAAGCGACTGTTGATTCCCGAAAGTTCAAGTGTTCCAGCGAGGCGAAGTCCCCCAGCACATGGATTGACGCCCACCATCGTTTCCCTGCAGACACAGGCAGTGCGAGGGGGGGCATCCATGGCCAACATGACGTGGTACCCCTTGGCTGCCTGCATGGGGATTCTCAACC
The DNA here is from genome assembly GCA_014238205.1 of Phycisphaerales bacterium. Taxonomy (GTDB): domain Bacteria; phylum Planctomycetota; class Phycisphaerae; order Phycisphaerales; family SM1A02; genus SP202. Next base: position 129,498 of record JABABM010000001.1, read on the forward strand.
CGTGCGACCTGGCAAAGCGGTCGGACCAGATGCCTGCCGAGAGCACTGCTTGGTTCCCCTCGATGATCTCTCCATTGCAGCTCATGACGCCCATGAGGCCTGATCGACCGTCATGCAGCAGTGAATCGACACGGCAACCATGGCGAACGATTCCTCCGAGTTTCTCCACTTCAGTTTGCAATGCGGAAAGGAGTCCAGCCGGGTCCGTAAGCATGTCGGAGGGGTGGGCCAGTGCGCCCAGGACTTGACGTGAGAACGCCGGATCTCTTCGCCGCAACTCATCTCCATCGATGAACTCCGCATCGAATCCGTCACGATGAAGCAGGGCAAGATCCTTCATGGCCTCTTCGCACGTTGTTTCTTCACAACAGGCCTCGACCCAGCCGACGGAGTTGAGGTGCTGCGAGACGGAGTCGTTACTCGCCAGTTCCTTCCAGAGTTCCATGCTCAGGTGACTGAGGCCGTTGAGAACTTCAACAGCGTTCCGGTAGTGTTCGGTCCTGCAGGCGCGCCTGAAACCCAGCAGCCACCGCAGGAGTGCCGGATCCGGTCGAGGTGGAATGTAGAGCGGACTGTCATGATTGAGCAGGAGTTGCAGAGCCCTTGCGGGCAGGCCCGGATGTGCAATGGGTGGATGCCCGGGGGCAATGATGCCTGCATTTCCCGTTGATGCAGTATCACGTCCATCTCCTGCATCAAGTACGAGTGCCTGGAGTCCTCGAGACAGCAGTTCCCGGGCCGTGAGCATGCCGATGATCCCACCACCGATGATGATCACTCGTTCAGACTGGTTCGTGCTGGTATCCATGGGAGTTTGAATTGTACGGAGTCCACGGTCTGATGCTAAGGTGAAGGGCCGAACCAGGAGGGGCTTACTCATGTCCGAAGGCCAAGTACGCATAGGAGTCATAGGAGCAGGTGGTATCGCGGCTGTTCATGCTGCTGCCATCGCTGAGGCCGGAAACGTGGTCGCGGGCACCTGTGACGTTCATCGAGAGCGGGCGGAAGTCCTGGCAGCAGGGCATCCGAATGCCGTCATTTTCGACGATGTTGAAGCCCTTCTCGCGGATGACTCGATTCCTGCTGTTGTCGTTGCCCTGCCCAACTGTCTTCACAGCTCAATCGCCGTCCAGGCGTTGAAGGCGGGCAAGGATGTCCTCCTTGAGAAGCCGATGGCGACCAGCATCGAGGAATGTGACGCAGTTCTGGCAGCGATGGAGGATGCACCTGGGCTGCTCCAACTGGGCTTTGTCTGTCGACATGCGGCAACAACACGCTCTGCCATGGAAGCCATCGAATCCGGTCGGCTTGGCCGGATCTACCGTGCCGATGCCACGATGTATCGACGGAGGGGCATACCTGGACTCGGGGGCTGGTTTACGACCCGATCGATGTCTGGCGGTGGGGTCCTTATCGATCTCGGACCACATCTCGTCGACCTTCTCCTGCACCTGTGTGGTCGTCCCAAGGTCGAGTCGGCCGACTGCAGCATAACCAGCCACTTTGGACATCCACCTTCCGGGTATCGCTTCACCGACATGTGGGCAGGTCCGCCTGTCATGGACGGTCCATTTGACGTCGAAGACGGGGCGACGGCATTGTTGCGTTGCGAAGGCGACTTGGACATGACCTTGAACATGTGCTGGGCCTCGCACCTTCCGGAGAAGGTGCTGCCGGATGGAGTCACCCTGTTCGGAGAGAAGGGGGCGATGCACTTCGACATCTGGGGAGATACCGTGATCGTGGGAACGGAACTGGATGATGCCAGTGTCGACATCCGGCGTCCGATCAAGGACGGCGAGAACTGGAACACGGCCTTCAGGAGACAGCACGAGATGTTCAGCCACAACGTTGGAACACGAACGGCTCCCACTTCGACAGCAGCGCAGGGCCGTGAAGTTCAATGTGTTCTTGATGCGCTCTATCGATCGAACGAGGCAAGGGGCTCCGTCGAAGTCGCAGGCTGAACGTCAGGTTCCATTCGACATCGTGGTGAAGATCACCGTGTTGTAGAGCACATGCGTCCATACGGCGATGGCGAATCCCCTGGCCACGAAGAGAACTCCAAGTTCCAGTCCTGCCAGCAGGTAGAAGGCTGCAGCCGCTGGTGCATTCAATGACGGTTCGTGGTACCAGGCGAACGCACAGGCGCTTCCAACGATCGCCAGGAGCGTTCCCTGGAGGTTCTTCATCCGGCACAGGTCGACGAACAGGGCATGCAGCAGGGCGATCCCGACCATTCGGAAGAGAAGTTCCTCGTAGAGGCCGGCCGAGATGCTGACAAGGATCCGGTCCACAACCGGGAGCGTGGCAAAGCCGTCGAGCGTCGCGGTTGTACTCAGAACGGACATCGTGAACAGTGGAGCGATCAACAGGAGCGGAATGGCCCACAGGGCTCCTTCAAAAGGTATCCCAGCCAGCACGAGAGGCCTGACACCCCAGGGTTCATTCTTGAACAGGTGCCATGTCAACAACACGATGAGGATGATGGCTCCACCAGCGAAGACCATGAACGTGGGTGGGATATCCAGGAACCCCATGACAGCATTCAACTGGTCATAGGCGAGATTGGAGGGAACGCCACCAGATCCGCGGCTGACCAGCCCGATCCCATCGAGAATGATCAGCGGGAGAATCGCCAGCAGCATCGGCCAGGGCCGACGTGTCGCCTCGGAATACCGGCATGGTGCTGTTGCTGAACGAACATCATGAAATGGTTGTTGTGAAGGGAGGGTCATGCGTTGAAGTGCGCATGAGGATACGCCAGCGTGAGCCTGGGCACTTGAAGGGAGGTCGTTGTTCCTGGATCAACTGCCCAGCTTGAGGGCTCGGAGTTTCCGGTTGAGGCGACTTTTTTGCCTTGCTGCCGTGTTCTTGTGCATCGCCGGAGTACTCGCAACCTTGTCGAGCGTACGAGCTACGTCCTTGTAGGCGGTTTCCGCTGCAGTGGCATCACCGGCCAGGATTGCCTTGAGAAATGCATCAGTCTTGTCTTTCACCGATCGCTTGCGCCAGCGGTTGCGGGCACGTCGAGCAATCGACTGTCGGACGCGTTTCATGCGATGAAGCTTGTTTGGCACCTTCGAAAACCTCTCGTTTGGACGTGAACGCTCCATTATCCCCAAATGGGGGTGGATTGCAACATGCGGAGGGCCTTGGAGGGGCCTGGTGAACGCGGATGGCAGGGCTCGAACCTGCAACCTTCGGTTTCGTAGACCGATGCTCTATCCAGTTGAGCTACATCCGCTGGAAGGGGGGGGATCGTATCACAGCCCCTGAGGGCACTCAACAGCGAAGAAAAGGAGCATGACAATGTTCCAGAATCGTCGTTTACACGTCTCCCCGGGGTCCGGGAACCTGCGCAATGCCATCGAAACAGCCCCTCCCGGTATACTTCCGTACTTGTAGCCGAGGGAGGAGGAGGCCAAGCCTCCCCGTACCATGTCGACGACCGAGACAGCCAATCACGTGGTTGAAAACACCGTTCCAGTCCCCGACCCAGAGGTCCTCAAGTCGTGGCTGAGGGACATGCTCCAAATTCGCGAGTTCGAGGTCCGCTCGATGCAGGCCTACCAGAACAAACTCGCCGGTGGGTTCCTGCATGTCTACAACGGCCAGGAGGCAGTTGCCGTCGGCTGCATTGCAGCGATGCGGCACACGGATCCGGTCATCACGGCTTACAGGGACCATGGTCATGCCCTTGCAAGGGGACTGGATCCGAAGATTGGATTCGCGGAACTTTTCGGCAGGATCGATGGATGTGCAAAGGGGAAGGGCGGGTCGATGCATTTCTTCGACCGGAACAACTCCATGTTCGGTGGACATGGCATCGTCGGTGCCCAGTGTCCACTCGGAACAGGACTCGCTTTCGCAACCAAGTACACGGAAGAGGTCATCAAGGGTGGTACGAGTGAATCCGTGACAGCTTGCTTCCTTGGGGATGGCGCCTTGAACCAGGGCTCCGTGCACGAAGCAATGAATCTTGCCGTCATCTTCAATCTTCCCATCGTGTTCTGCGTTGAGAACAATCGCTACGCGATGGGTACGGCCGTTGGTCGATGTACGGCTTCCGGGAACCAGATCACGAACAGGGCGGTTGCCTTCGGAATGGAAGCGAGATCGATCGGCGGGATGGATGTCATCGAGGTCTACCGCGAGATGAAGGAGATCGTCGATCAGGTGCGGGCCACTTCGAAACCCTACTTCGTCGACATCGACACGTACCGGTTCAAGGGACACTCGATGTCCGATCCGCGGAAGTATCGAACCCACGAGGAGGAGCAGGAGTTCGAGGCGGACGATCCCATCGAGAAACTCACCAGGTACCTGCTTGCACAGAAGGCGATGACCGAGGAGGAGCTCAAGTCACTTTCGAAGCAGGTTCGACTTGAAATCAGGGAGGCCGTCAACTGGGCACGCCAGTCCCCGGTACCTGACATTTCAGAACTTCACCATGATGTCTATGCCGACACCTGGGGGGACTACACGGGAACATCCCTGCCCGGGTACATGAATCCCGCTACGGATGAAGATGCGGCAACAGGGGAGGCTTCCAATGGCTCGTGAGATTGAATTCCGCGAGGCCCTTCGTGAGGCCATGAGCGAGGAAATGCGGGCTGATCCTCGCGTCTATCTCATTGGCGAAGAGGTTGCGGACTACAACGGTGCATACAAGGTCTCGAAAGGGATGCTTGAGGAGTTCGGACCGCGACGCATCATCGACACCCCGATTTCCGAGAGTGGCTTCGCCGGCCTGGGTATCGGTTCAACCATGCTCGGCTTGCGCCCGATTGTCGAATTCATGAGCTGGTCCTTCAGCCTCGTGGCAGCAGACCAGATTCTGAACAACGCTCCCAAGATGCTCTACATGTCCGGTGGACAGTTCGGGTGTCCGATCGTGTTCAGGGGGAATGACGGGGCCGGGGGTCAGCTTGGGTCGACGCATTCCTGGTGTGTTGAATCGCTCTACGCAAACGTGCCTGGGCTGAAGATGATCATTCCTTCGAATCCACACGATGCCAAGGGGCTGCTCAAGAGCGCGATTCGTGATGACAACCCGGTGTTCTGTCTCGAATCGGAACGCCTGCTCTCGGTCAAGGGTGACGTGCCGGAAGGCGACTACGTGGTGCCCATCGGGGAGGCGGTCATTCACCGCGAGGGAACCGACTGCACCCTCGTGGGATTCGGTCGAACCGTCTACTTCTGCGAGCAGGCAGCGGATGAACTTGCACGCGAGGGCATCTCCTGTGAAATACTCGACATGCGATCAATCAGACCATTGGACCTGGATGCCATCATTCGATCGGTAAAGAAGACGAATTACTGTGTCGTGGTCGACCAGTCCTGGTCCTTTGCATCCATTGGTTCCGAGGTTGCGGCCGAGGTCCATGCAGCGTGCTTCGATGATCTTGACAACCACGTCCATCGAGTCCACAACGATGATGTGCCGGCCCCGTATTCACACGACCTGGAACAGGAAATGCTTCCAAACGCCAGGAAGATCTGTGAAGCGGTACGCTCTGTCACATACAACGCCTGAGGCAATCCCGGAGTCGCCAATGCCAATCGACATCACCATGCCAAGACTGTCTGACACGATGGAAACCGGAACCATCGTGAAGTGGCATGTGGCAGCTGGAGATGCCGTTTCCGCAGGTGACGTCATTGCCGATGTCGAGACGGACAAGGCGACGATGGAGATGCAGTGCTACGACGATGGGACGATGGTTTCGATCGTTGTCAACGAGGGAAGCCCGGTCGAAGTGGGAACCGTCGTGGCAGTCATGGCCGAGGAAGATGAAGACATCGGCGATGCGACTCCCAAGCCTGCTGCTCCCGCAACAGTCCCGGCACCATCGCAAGAGCCCGATCCAGCTGCGCCTGCAGTGGAGCCGGATGTCATCGAAGCGGGAGGTGAGGATGTTGCGTCGAAGCCGGTCGATTCAGTGCCGGCCGATCCACCGCTGACCATGCGTGGGCATGTCCGGATTTCCCCGGTTGCCCGGCGAATCGCCGATGAGCACGGTGTCGACCTCGCGTCACTGGCAGGATCCGGACCCATGGGCCGCATCGTCAAGCGTGATGTCCTTGCCGCGGTCGGCATCACGAAGGAGACGGCTGCTGCAGTTCCCCCAGGTGCCGGGTTGTCGCCTGCTTCGCCGGCGTCACCCTCGATTTCAAACCTGCCCACGACCCCAGTTGATTCCTCCTCGACGTCCATGCCGGTCAAGGCCTCCGACATTCCCACGCCTTCCGGCTACGGCCTCCAGCCCTGGTCCGAGCCGCTCAGCGGCATGCGGCAGACGATTGCACGTCGACTGGTCGAATCGAAGACGAGCATTCCCCACTACCAGGTCAGCATGGTCTTCGACATGGATCCCATGGTCCAGATGCGGACGCAACTCAACGAGCAACTGGCCAAGCATGAAGTCAAACTCTCGATGAACGACCTTGTTGTTCGATGTTGCGCCTTGGCGATGTACACGAACCCGTTGATGAATGCTTCGTGGGGAGGGGACTGCATCAACTACCACGGCGACGTGAACGTTGGTGTCGCCATATCGCTTCCTCCCGAACGAGGTGGTGGACTCGTGGTTGCCACAATCCGGAATGCGGACCGAAAGAGTCTCCGGGTCATCAACCAGGAATCGAAGGAGTTGTCGAAGAAGGCCAGGACGAAGGGACTTACCATCGACGAGATGGCCGATTCGACCTTCACGGTCTCGAATCTCGGCATGTTCGGCATCGACAATTTCACCGCCATCATCAATCCTCCCAACAGCGCAATCCTTGCAGTCGGGGCCGTGCAGCAGAAGCCCGTGGTCCGCAACGGCGAAGTGGTTGTCGGGCACGAGATGACGGCGACATTGAGCAACGATCACCGAGTCGTGGACGGGGCCACTGCCGCCCGCTACCTCTCGAGCCTGAAGGAACTCATCGAGAATCCAGGCATGGCACTTGTCTGAAGCCCATGTCTCGACGAATACCAAGCGTTCATTCCAGGAGGTGCAGACCATGACCAAGACAACACCATCAACCCCGAAGGTTCCCCGCCTCTATGACGATGATGGCGACCACCTGATCCAGGCCGACAGTCGCTCGCCGCGTGTCGTCCTCCTGCCCTCCGGCAACCCTCGGGAAGCGAGTACCGATCGGGATCGCATCCGCATCCAGTGGGGGCAGCATCTCCTGGCCGACATGCTCGCCCATCGATACCGCACGCTCGTCTGTGGCGTGAATACGACCGACAACAGCAGCGGAATCATCGGGATGCTTGCCGACCTGCTGCCGACGAGCCAGTGGAATTCCGTCTCGATCACGGCGCATGCACAGATGTTCGCGGATTCAACCAGCCCTGATGATGTCCTTGTCCTGAAGTTCGACATGGATGCGGTGGAAGTGCTTGCGCTGCTTCGTCCCAAGGGGCGTGATCATTTCACGCTGGAGGATCTCAACCGTGGATTCCAGAAGATCGGGAGCATGATCGAGACCAGGAGTGATCGCCTGCCTTGTGCCAGCGTGAGTTTCCTCGGTGCATCTTCCAACCATCTCAAGGATGACAAGGGAGAGGAGCCGACATTTGAAAGCGTGCTTCGAACCATGTTCGATGCAGGCTATCGCGGCGATGTCTATCCCTCTCTGGGCATGTGGGAACTCGCTCCGACCGCGGTCTGGGCTTCCTACCCGTTCAGTGATTCACTGAAGGTCATGCGATCGGGTGGTTTCTGAGCAGGCACAGGCATGATCACGTTGTTCCAGCCAGTTGCCGGACGGTCATCATGAATGTCCGTGCCATGTGCCGGTGAAGAACAACTGCCAGGAATGTATAGGCTCCGCAGGCCAGGACACCGCTTCCCAGAATCCACAGTCCTATCGAGCTCAGGGTTCCTCCGCTTCCAAGTGCACCCGGCATCCAGCCTGTTGGATCAAGTCCAGCAAGGATGAGGTTGACGGGGCTGGCCGCGGCAAATATCGGTATTGAACCAATGACCAGCCCAGTGCACATGCTCAGCAGGCCCATGAGTGACCCGATGATGAGCACGGCGGCGACGATCGAGCCGATCGTGCCCCTGCTCCTGATCGACCAGAGCAGGCCGATCATTACACAACAGCCGATGAACGGGATGAACATCAAGGTGAATGCAACGGCACTTTGCCATTGAAAGAGGGGAATCTCGACAGTTGTTCCGGAGGCCATCGCCACTGGCTTCGTCGTCTGGGTACCGAAGCCGCCGAATGCCTCGTAGAGGAGCACGAGAAGAAGTGACGCGATCGGGACAAGGATCATCGGAAGCAGGTACCGGATCAGCCCGCGATGCTTGCCTCTGAGGTAGGGCCCTGGTTGAATCGGTGTCGTGAGAATGATGTCCAGGGAACCATCTTCCCGCTCGCGACTGACGGCTGTTGCACTGAGATTCACCGCAACCAGCGTGATGAGGGAGATTTCGCCCAGCAGCAGGAATCCAAGCGAGTCGCGAAGTCCACCAAGAGACATGGCGCCGTTCTGGTGCATGCCGAGCAGGACGACCGTCGCAGCAATTGCGAACCCTGCGAAACTCCATCGTGCGAGACGCTCGGAGAGACCGCCGGCCCCTCGTCGTGCCTCTCGCCATGCAACCGCATTCCGACCTACCGGCTGCGGATCCCGTTGAACGGCTTCCGGGGGTGGAAGTCCGACCAGTCGGCGGAGCATGGTTTCGGTGCCACCGTTTCGAGCGAGTACGCGGACGCAGATCGTGGAGAAGGCGATCATCGTGATACTCGAGAGTGCACACAGCCAGTTGAAGGTCGCTACGGGGCTTCCGAGCCACAGCCTTGTCAACCAGCCCGACTCGACACCGTCATGTGGCATGTAGGTTCTTGAACTGAGCAGCACTTCAAGGGCGAGGAATGGATTCAAGGGTGTGAACACGGTGGTCCAGGTTGCGCCTGATGTTCCTGGCACGGGGGTTCTCATCTGGTTGTCAAACGCCCACGTGGCGAAGATCAGCACCACGATGGCGACGTAGAAGGAAAAGACGGCCTTTCTTCCTCCGAGCCTCGTGACACTCAGAGTTATTGCGACCGAGGCTACGAAGAGCGATGTCATGGCCGCGATCAGGAATCCACCGATGATCGATGTACTTGGCACTCCACCGAAGAACCGCAGGATCATGAACAGCGGCAGTGTCGAAAGCAGCAACGCAAATACGAAGAACCACCTTCCAAAGAGATTCCCGAGCACGATCTGCAGGGAGTTCAACGGGGTCGTGAGAAGGATGTCCCAGGTTCGTGGATTGGACTCATGTGAGATGGCGCCCGCCATGAACACCGGGGTGAGCAGGCAGACCAGGAGAATTTCCAGGACGCTGACCCAGGTGAATATCGTGGCGCCAACCGAGGCAAGTGCACGAAGCGACAGGGCATCGCCACTCGGGGCGGCTTTGAAGATCAGGATGAGAAAGGAGGCCAGGATCAACGCCCCGAGGAACCCGCCCCTGATCATCAACTGCCGGGATCGTCGTGAACCATTCTTGACGATTCGCAGGCAGATTGGATTGGTCGGCAGCAGTCGAAGCAGCCAGTTCAAGATGAGAGGCATCGTGTTCCTGACGATGAGAAGGTGTATTAGCCTTCAGGGGTCATTCTGGAGAAAGGACCTTGACAGGGCTCAGGTAGGTTCTGAATAATGGTACCCGGACCATTTCCCGGAGGTTCCTGGGTTCCTGAGACGTCTCTTGCCCCACCCTCCGGTTTCAATCGGCACGTCCCGTTACGACACGGACAATGCCGTTCGCACCGGCCCAGGCCGGCACGTTCAGAGAGCCATGCCCACTTGGCTTGGCTTCCGTACTCCCGCTTGATGCGGATGGGTGCACTGGGCGTGATAGATTGAAGTCGAACAAGCACGTTATGGAATACACGCAAGCATTTTGATGAGTTCATCCCCACGGATCAGAGTTGTAGCCGTCCCCTCTTAGAGGAGGGTCCCCGGGGGTTCATCCGGACCGCCTGGACCAGGCTGCTTGCTGATTCGAGGGGCTCTTGCCCAGCGGATTCCAGGACAGTTTCGTGTCGTAGAGGGACCCCGCGCTGATCGCGGGAAGGGTGCGTTGCGCCTGATGCCGGCATGCGGGAGTTCTTCCGATGCCTCTGTTCACATTGATTCCCGGCCTTGCCCTGGTCGATCTTACGTATTTCATTCTCGCCATCGTCGGAGCCATGCTCCTGGGCGGCGGGATCGGTATTCTCCTGCTTCGGATGAGTGTTGGCGGAACGATCAGGGCTGCACGACGTGAAGCCCTGAATATCCGTGATGCCGCCGACTCCGCCGCGGAAGCGGCCTTCCAGAAATCAGAACTCGAGGCGGAGCGATCACTGAAGGCTCGCCGCGGTGAACTGGAGAATGAAGTTGATGCGATTCGAACGGAACTCAAGAAGGACCAGGGCCGGTTGAAGAACCGGGAGGACAACCTTGATTCAAAGCAGGAACGGGTTGCCGAGCGGGAATCGAACCTGGACCGGCGGGATGGCATCCTTCGAGCAAAGGAGGACGAACTTGGTGGGAAGGCAACTGAACTCGAACAACGGACAGAGGAAGTACTGGCCCGGCTTGCCGAAGTGTCCTCTCTTACGATCGAAGAAGCACGGGCCCAGTTGATGTCCGAGGTCGAGGAACGCTCGGAGCATGAAGCAGCTGGGATTCGACGTACGATTCTCGAACGGGCGGAAGAAGAGGCTCGCGGCCAGAGTCGCGAGATAACGCTCATGGCCATCCAGCGATTTGCAGCGGAACATGTGGCCGACGGCACCGTACGTTCCGTCAAGATTCCATCAGACGATGTAAAGGGAAGGATCATCGGCCGTGAAGGCCGAAACATACGTGCGCTCGAGCGGGCGACCGGCGTCGATATCCTGGTCGACGACACCCCAGGTGTCATTTCGGTTTCATGCTTCGATCCAATCCGTCGAGCGATAGCGGGTGAAGCCCTGCAGAAGCTCGTGGCTGACGGTCGAGTACATCCTTCCCGTATCGAGGAGATCGTGGCCGGCGTTCGAAAGGACATGCAGGATCGCATTCGCAAGGAGGGGAACGAGGCTATTCTCGAGGTGAATCTGCGAGGCCTCCATCCAAAGATCATCGAGGCCATGGGGAAGCTGCATTTCCGGACGAGTTTCGGCCAGAACGTGCTGCGGCATTCCATCGAAGTCGCCTTCCTGAGCCAGATCATCGCCGATCAGTTGGAACTTGATGGCTGGGACTGGTTAAATCAATTCCTGAAGACTAAAAAAGGTAGCAGTGAAATCAAACCCAATCCGAAATACATGGCTGAAGTGTTAGCCGGCAGACCTATCTTTGGTAT
>JABABM010000001.1:140849-175290 GCA_014238205.1 Phycisphaerales bacterium
GTTGCCTGCATGACATAGGCAAGGCGATGGATCACGAGGTGGAGGGTGGACATCCGGCGATCGGAATGGAATTCAGCAGCCGGCATGGAGAGAAATCGGAAGAGGTTCTCAACGCCATCGGGGGGCACCATGGAGACATCCCGTCCTGTTCACCGTATACCCCGATCGTCATGGCGGCAGATGCAATTTCCAGTTCCCGCCCGGGGGCTCGCCGTGAGTCGATGGAAATGTATGTGAAGCGGCTCCGAGATCTCGAGGCCATTGCCACCGGCATCGACGAAGTTGCCGAAGCCTATGCAATCCAGGCAGGCCGCGAGGTCCGGGTGATCGTGGATTCCGACAGGGCCGATGACGACACCGCGTTCTCGATTGCCGAGAAGATCGCCCGCAGGGTCGAGGAGGAAATGACGTTTCCAGGCGAGATCAAGGTGACCGTGCTGCGAGAAACCCGCGCCGAGGCCACCGCACGCTGAGTCACGATACACTGCCCAGTTCCACTCCAACAACTGGCAATGACATGGAGAACAGCCGATGCCAATCAAGGCAACTGATATCAAGCGAGGACAGGCACTGCTCTGGGAGGGCACCTTGCATGTCGTACTCGGGACGGAGCACGTCAAGCCGGGCAAGGGTCCTGCCTATGTCCAGGCGAAGATGAAGAATGTCGACACCGGGACGATCAAGGTCAATCGCCTCAACTCTTCCGACAAGGTTGAGGACGTCACGATCGATCGACGCCCCATGCAGTACCTCTATGATTCAAGCGGACAGGGGCATGGCCCCTTCGTCTTCATGGACAGCGAGACCTTCGACCAGGTCGAGATCGACGGCGAGGTCATTCCAATCGAACAGAGCCAGTGGATGAAGGAGAACATCGAGATCACCATCATCATGTTCGAACAGAAGACGCTGGGGATCGAGATGCCGACCCAGGTCGAGTTGACGATTACCGACACCATCGCCCAGCCCAAGGGAGCTACGGCGACGAATCAGTTGAAGGAAGCGACGGTCGAGACGGGTGCTCGCGTTCGCGTCCCGCCCTTCATCGAGGTCGGCCAGGCGATCAAGATCAACCCGGAGAACGGCGAGTACATGGGCAAGGCCTGAGTTCATCAAAGACGGCGTGGTCCTTCTTCCTGGTTGAACAAGGCCATCAACTGCTCGTTCGTCAGAACGTCCGGTCGCCAGGATGGATCAATGCCAACAGGCAGTTCTCGATCCCGTCCAAGGATCCGGCCCAGTTGTTTTCGCCGTGACGAGAAGAGCATCGTCACGAAACGTGCAAATGCCTGTCGGTCGATCTCCTGCTCGAGTTCCAACGGCTTGAGTGCGACCATGGCACTGACGACCTTGGGCTGGGGCCAGAAGCAGGTGGGTGGAATCACGCCGATGCGTTCAATCGAACCGAATGTGGATGCGAGGATGCCCAGCGGTCCCCGGGTCTTGTTCCCCGGGGGGGAGAGCAGGCGATCCGCCACTTCCTTCTGAATGGTGACGAACTGCCCATGGCAACGGGGATGGTGCATCAACAGGTCGATCATGACCGGGCTTGCAACCTGGTAGGGGAGGTTCGCGACGAGGGACCATGGCTTGTCTCCGAGCGCCTCTACAACGTTCCGGGAGAGACTGCGGCCGGTTTCCAGACAGTCACCGCGTACGAGCTGGACTCGGTCTTCGAAGCGTTCGGCAACGAGGTCCGACAGGCCCATGTCGATTTCACAGGCTACGACCTCCGCCCCTGCATCAAGCAGGGCCTCGGTCAGGGCGCCGGTCCCTGGTCCGATTTCGAGTACCCGGTCGCCAGGTCCGACACCAGCGGCTTCGATGAGGCGATGAATCTGGTTCTGGTCGTGGAGAAAGTTCTGCCCGAACTGCTTCAGCGGCTTCAGCCCGCGAGCTTCGAGGAGGTTCCGGATGTCAGTCAGTGACTGCATTCGTTCAGCGTATCAGGACTGGAGGACACGTCCCCAGAGTACGGACAGTCGCTTACGCTGATCCGCATCGATGCACGCTGGATCACTGAAGATCGCCTTGTCCAGAGCACGGTGAGCCGGGCTGGGTTCGATTCGAAGTAGTTGAGGATTCATGCAGGCCCGCTCCAGAAGATCAAGTGCGGCTTCAGATGCCTTCTGCAGGTTCGCGATCACGTTATCCAGGATCGAATCCTCACTGGTGTCCCGCCAGCAGTCCCAGTCGGTCGGCAGTGCAACCAGGGCATAGGCCAGTTCGGCTTCCCGCGCAAGGCGGGCTTCCGGCATGGCAGTCATGCCGATGAGGTCTGCGCCGGCAAGCCGATGCATGTTCGATTCAGCCCGGGTTGAAAAGGCGGGGCCTTCCATGCAGAGGTAGGTCGCACTGTCGTGGAAGGTCGTCTTCGATGAGGCAGCGGCATCATGGAGCCAGTTCCGCAGTACGGGGCAGCATGGATCAGCGAGTTCAACATGAACGGCCGCATGATCGTAGAACGTTCTGGGACGATGGATGGTTCGATCGATCAACTGGTCGCAGGAAACCAGGTCCCCTGGCGCAATGGATTCCCTGAGGGAACCGGTTGCCCCCGATGCAACCAGGTGCGTACAGCCCAATGACTTCAGGGCGAAGATGTTGGCCCTGTAGGGCACGCGAGTGGGATTGAATTGATGGGCATTGCCGTGTCGTGCAAGGAGCGCGACATCCAGTTCACCAAGACGGCCCGTCGTGATGGTGTCGCTCGGGGTTCCAAATGGAGTTTCGACATCATGTTGTTCCACGCTTGGAGGGTCAAGGCGTTCCTTCAGCCGTGTGCCAAGTCCAGTTCCCCCCAGGATGGCAAGTCGCGTGTCCTGGATCGGTACTTGCCCTTTCATCAGTAGTTCACTTGTCCCAGTTGTGCACCAACCCGTGTTTCACCTCGAACCTTGTCATACCCGATGTAGAACATGAAATCGAAGTCAGGGAACGAACGAACAACACTGGCTCTGATCGAACGGAAATCTTCCTCAACGAAATCCCACTGGGGAACGAAGCCGATCGTGTACTTGTCCGATACCTCGTATTCGCCGCCGAAGGACAGCAACTTTGAATCAGTGATGTGGATGAACCTGTATTCCGCGAAGGTGGAGAAGCGTGGCGAATGATCGAGCCGGAGCCCGGTGGATGCTCGATCGAACCGGGACTCGTCGAAGTCATAGATGCCTTCGCCGACGAAGGAAAGGCTGTCACTGAATTGCCACGTGTAGGAGCCCTCGGCAAAATTCCCAAGCTGGGAGTATCCAGGCTCCCAGGAGAAGTACTGCGGGGTAGGCCATCGCTTGGTCGCGCTGTCCGTACTCAGCACGATGGCCCCATCGACGGTCAGCCAGTCGACTTCGTACCAGCGGCCTGGTCCACCACGGTGGGTCTGCAGCGTATTGGTGACTCCGAGTCGAACAAGACCACCGGTCGACAATGCATCAACGACCGGATCGTAGAGCGCGCTGCGATCCGCGTCGTAGTTCGAAGTTCCGTACCAGAGCGTGACATAGGGTTCGATGAGATGGCGCAGGCGGTGCATGTCCAGAAGTTCGTTGTCGACCCCGTCGTAGACCCGCTGGATCATCGTGTTGATCCGGACTCCGCCGCTTCCAAAGAGCTGGTGCTTCTCATCATCCAGCACACGGGCCCCGGCGGCATTGGGGGTCGTCGGATCTTCGAAATAGGCGACGGTCTGTGCCATTGCAAATGGAGTGATGTTGAATGCGCCCCATTGAAGCGGCATCGTGAGTTCCTGCCGTGTCGAGATCCGGTTGACCCATGACCGGCGAAGCCCCGCGTACCTGGCGGCTTCCGAGATGGGCTGGTTGTTCCTGAACCGGACACCGGGGCTGTTGAACATCCGTGCACGGAGTCCATCATTTTCGGGTGTTCCATCCGGGATGACGATCTGCATTCGCGAGGCCCTGTAGTCGGAGGACCAGGTGAACATGTCTCCGAACAGGGAATCGCCGAATCGCTGGTACGTCAGTTCAGGAAGCTTGTTGACCTGGTATCCCTGGGACCCCATCAGCCAGCTGTTGGAGATGAAGTCGTTGAGCGCATACTTTCCCAGGGCCGTGAAGGCCGTATTTCGATACTCGTTCTTGAGGTAGAGACTTGTTTCGTATTCCCGTCGTTCCCTGTAGTCATCTTCCCGCCAGGCGCTGACGAAGGTTGAATCGGAGAAGTATGAAAGTTGCCCCTGCATCGTCCATTGCGAGCTGAGCTTGATCGTCTGTTCCCAGAGGGCCGCGTAGCGGTATTCCTTGGGCACATCCATGGTGATTCCGGTATCGACTCGTTGCTCTCCACTGTCCTTGAGTCCATAGAGGTCGAGGGCCATCTGGTTGTCGGGCTGGTCGATCGTGAAGTCGTAGCCGAGCCCGATGCCTCGCTGGGTGTATCCATCGATATCGATGGTCATGTCCCAGCCGGGGGGTGGTTCCTGGCCGATCAGCGAGTACAGATCCCAAGTGGTTTCAACGATGGCCCCTTCGTATTCGTCCCATCCACTTCGTACTCCCCGGAGCGGAATCTTGTGGGCAGGGCCGACGTAGCGAGGCCACCAGAGGATGGGGGTGCCACCGGCCTGGAGGGTCGTGTGCGTGCTGTCGATCATCAGTTCCCCCCGTTCCTCCTGCTGGATCTGTCCAAGTCCCGAGGGGACCCTGCTTACGACGACGGATCGGGCACCGATGGCGAGGGTCGGGGTGTGGAAGGAGGATGCGGAGACCGTGGCGTGCTCTGCAGTCCACTGGTCGTTGGCCAGTTGCCGCATTTCCTCTGCGCGTGCATAGACCGGGAGGTTTCGCTGCCGGTCATAGGTTCGAAGCACGGCATCGAGCATGATGGCTCGATCGGATTTGAAGTCGTAGTACATGCGGGGGGCACGAACGACGTAGTTGTCCTTGTCGGACTCTGCGAGGACAGCTCCTTCGAGGTAGACCCCACGAACGTCCTTGGAATCAAGTGACCGGGATGCAAGCTCCTTGACGGAGCCGGGTTCGAGGAAGATGACGCCCCGTTCTGCAGAGAGTCGCAGGTTGTTCCCCGAGCCTGATCCAGAAGGCCTGTAGTCAAGTACCACGGCTCCATCTGCGACCAGGACGTTCTCCTCGTCACCTGGATCAAGCTTGACCGTTCGTGCAGAGAAGGAAATCACGCCGCCTGGAGTGTTCAACCATGGCCTTTGACCGCGTGCCAACTGGCCCTCGGGCATGCGGTTCGCTGGAAGGGTTCCACCAGGAGTCGGGATGTAGTCGGGTTCATCGGCAGCCCCGAGTACCTGTGGATATACGGCCAGGGCGGGAGCACCGACCTGGAGATCCTGGAGGTACTGGGCAAGTCGTTGTTCCGCTTTCCGGGTGAGTCCATTGGAGACGCGGGAGTCCTTGTCGAGCAGGGCGACGTTGAGCTTGACTGAACCGCGGGCACTGCCAACGACAAGCAGGTTGCGTCCCTGCGGACCCCGGCCGGCTTCACTCGTCCGGTTCCATGCTTCAGGGAAGTACACGGCAACCTGGTTGACGAGGCCCTCTGCGCTTTGGATACGGTTCAACCACACGACGGCGTCTTCGCCCTCGAAGGTCCATCCAGCAATCTGAACCGTGATATCGCCTGTCAGAACAAGTCGCTTCGTATCCTCGACTGTCCAGATGTCGGCCTTCATCGCATTGAGATTGATGTTTCCGTTCCGGGCTTCAACGGGCAGTACAACCCCGCTGAGGCGGTCGCCGTCGAGTGGTAACCCGGGATCATGCGAGACATCGACCATGGCAACTGCAGGTGACACGACTGCAGAGAGAAGGCAGATGAGAAGGATGACGCGGTGGGGGAGAGTCATCTGGCTGGTGATGATACGGGCTAGCCGCGGACGAGTGGGATCAGTCCTCGGTCGCGAACATGGCATCTATGAAAAGGTCGGGTTCAAAGGCGGCAAGGTCTTCCGGTCGTTCTCCGAGTCCGACGAATTTGACCGGGATTCCCAGCTCATCCCGAATTGCAAGAACAATCCCGCCTCGAGCTGTTCCGTCGAGCTTGGAGAGCACGATTCCAGTCGCATTGATCGCTTCCTGGAAATGGCGAGCCTGGACCAGGGCGTTCTGCCCCTGCGTCGCATCAAGGACCAGAAGCACCTCGTGGGGGGCCCCCTCGATCTTCTTGGCAAGGACCCCGTGGATCTTCCCCAGTTGACGCATGAGCCCCTTCTCGGTGTGCATTCGCCCAGCGGTGTCGACTATGAGCACATCGATGTCGCGAGCATCGGCTGCATCCACGGCGTCGTAGACCACCGAGGCTGGATCGGCACCTGCCTTGCCTCGGACGACGTCGATCCCCAGGCGTGATCCCCAGGTTTCAAGTTGTTCAGCCGCTCCCGCCCGGAAGGTGTCGCCGGCAGCCAGAAGTACCTTCTTTCCATCGCCGGCGAAGGCCGCCGCAAGTTTCGCGATACTCGTTGTCTTGCCGACGCCGTTGACACCGGCAACAAGAATGACGGTCGGTCCATCAGCAGCCATTGCCACTGATGTATCGACTCCTTCAAGTCGTCTTGTCATCTGGGCCTTCAGGAAGTTGACAGCGTCTTCACCCTTGCTCATGGATCCGCTTGCAACGCCTTTCCCAAGTTCGGTGATGATTTCTCCAGCTGTCTTGACGCCTACATCGGACCTGAGGAGATGGTCGTGGATCTCCTCGAGGAGTTCATCATCGAGCACTCTTCCACGAAGCCGGTTGATCAACTCGCCACCGAGCAGGCGACGTGTCTGTCCAAGGCCCCGCTTGAAGATACCCAACGTGCCGCGAAGGAGTCCCATTGTCAGGCACCGGTCCCTTCCGTTTCAACAGCATCCTTCTGCTGCTGCCAGAGGGTGTCGAGCACACCGTTGATGAAGGAGGGAGACTGCTGGGTACTGAATTCCCTGGCCAGTTCAATTGCCTCATCAATGACGACCTTCGGGGGGGTCTGCCCGCACTGGAGTTCATACCAGCCAATCCGAAGGACGTTCCTGTCGATCATGGGCTGGCGATGCGTCGGCCATTCAGGAGTGAGGAGGGCGACTGCGGCATCAGCTTCTTCACGTCGCTGCCAGACCTGCCGGGCCAGTTCAAGGCCATCATCGATGCTGCAGGACTCTTCCCGACCTTCCACGAGTGACTCCCGGATCATGTCGAGATGATCTTCCCCGTTGCTGTCCAGTTGGTAGAGGGCCTGCAGTGCAGCACGCCTGGTATCCCGTTGCATGTTCATGCCGGTTTGTCCGCCTGTACACCGAGAGATTGAATTGACGCGATGGTCTGCAGGACTGCATGCATCGCCTCGACACCCTTGTTCCCCTTGTCACCGCCGGCCCTTGCACGAGCCTGTTCCATGTTTTCGCAGGTCAGGACTCCAAGGCCGATTGGTATTCCGGTGTGTACGGCCAACGCGGCCAACTGGTTCGAGACGGCATGGTTGATGTGCTGATCATGGGTGGTTTCGCCACGAATGACGCATCCGATTGCGAGGACTCCATCAGGTGTATCAAATGCTTCTCCAAGGCAGCAGTGCTGACACAGCACTGGAAGTTCGAATGCACCGGGTGCGTCAACATGGAGCAGGGAACCTGGGTCTCCTCCTGCACCGGTGAAGGCCTTGACGGCTCCATCACGGAGGGCCCCTGTCACTTCTCCGTGATATCGGCTCGTGACAATGGCAATCTTCAGATCACGCGTGTCAATGGGGATGTCATCTGGCTGTTGTGGTTGCATGGTCGAAGGTCCGGACCGGGGATGGTACAAGGGGCATGAGGGGTCCTGCAATTGAGGGCCTGAAAGAGGCAGAAACCATGAACAGCATGCTAGGCAGGCTCTTGACGATGGTGCAGCTGACACGGGTCAGCATTGCATTCGGAGCCGTGAGTGACCTCTGGTTCGCAGTCGTCCTTGCCTGGACCATCCATGCGATTCCCGGGGTGCCTGATTCAAGAACCTGGTGGACAGGTGAATCACTGTGGAGCCTTGGAGTGGCGCTCGGGGCGGCATTGGTCACGGCACTGGGACTTTTCGGATGTGGCGCTGCTTTCAACGATGTTCTTGATGCCAGGCATGATGCAGCCTTCCGCCCGGGACGCCCGATTCCTGCCGGTCGCATCCGCCCGACACAGGCACTGGTGATCGCCGTACTGGCACTGGTCTGTGCAGTCATCGGCGCTTCCATCCTGGGAGGCGGATCCGGAGGGGGGCCATGGTCGATCTGGTTGACATTGCTTACAGCTTCACTCCTGCTGTTCTACAACTCGGCTGCCAAGTTCCTTCCTGCCGTGGGTGTCGTCACGATCGGGGTCATTCATGCAGTTCACATGCTTATTCCCAGTTGGACGCTGCCGATCCTTCTGCCTGTCTGGTGGTCCATGACGCACGCCATGATGGTTGCTGCAAGTGTGCATGTGCTTGAAGAGAAGCGGCCGGTACTGACAAGGCAGGCCTGGCTGGGTATCGCGATGGGTTGGATCTTCTGGAGCGTGATGTTGTTCCTTCTCGTGTCGGGCAGGGGGTTGGATATCTGGCCGGAAAGTCTTCCGTGGTGGGGGCCTATCTGGCCTGCGATGGCCATGCTGCTCTTCGTTGTATTCGCGAGGTGGAAGATCATGACCGCCGAGTCCCTGCGTTCCGGTGCGGAGAAGCTGAAGCGCTACGGGGCGATGTGGCAGGCGTTGTATGCCGCGACATGGTTTCTTGCGATCGGCCTGTACACGCAGGCTGCATGTTTCGGCGTGCTCGCATGCACCGGGATCATCGTCATGACGATTCTTCGCGAAGTGCAGGGCCTCTCCGGTCGCCCCCTGGGCTACCGGTGAATGCCACTCGACGATGGATGGTTGAGGGTCAATTGAAACACCGCCGAAAAGGTCTCTCCTCCAGAACCTCTCCGGCGGTGTTATCCCACTCAAACTACCCTTGGAGGGAGTGGATTCCAAGCACAAGTTTCGTGTTTTCAACACCTTTTGCGCATCCGGCCTTCATCCATTCATGCACAGGATGAAGGCTTTCGTGGAAAATCCATATCGTCCTTCAGGAGGCCCACAAGGGCGACGATGGAGGGGGAGCATGACTCAGGAACAGACATCAGGGCAACGGGCACCCTTACCTTCCAGGGAGGGATGGCTGGCAGAGGCAACGATACGGTCCCTTGAGGCCCTTGAGGACTCGATTCGTCGGCATGGAGGGAGCCTGCCTGGTTCCACCCTGTGCCATCTGAACACCCTTCGTGGCTCCCTTCACCTCCTTCTGGCATCGTCCGACGAGCAGCGACAGGTCCCTGCCGAGGTTGGCATGGATGACCATGCCGGAAGTTTCAGCCAGGTCGCCGTCTCTACGATCAGGCAACTTGGCAAGGAAGCCATGGAACAGGGTGTGCGATTGCAACACGAGTTCTCTCCTTCACTTCGACACGTTGAGTTCGCTCCCGGTGGAGCCGTGCTTCTTGGCCTGGTTCGCCAGGCCATCGCTTCTGTTCCACGATCAGGGAATGATCGTTGCATCACGGTGTCGGCACGAGTTGATGGTCGATCTCGCATCTTCATAGGGATCGAGGATTCAGCACGGCATGAGCCTGAAATGATGCCAATCCAGGAGTTGAGCCGATGGCGTCGACGAATATCGGTTCTTGGAGGTGAGTTGCGGTTACGCAACGTTCCCTTCGGGACAGGTACGACGATCGAAGCGAGCGTGCCTGCACGGCAACTGGCAGCTTGACTCGTTCCTATCGTTTGTTCTCATCGAGTTGGAGGGATCCAGCCAACCTGGGCATGGTCTCGACGCCTTCGACATCGGGTGACACACCCATGTAGGACAGCGACTGTTCCAGAACATCACGGACAACCGGACCGGCAACCCGTCCACCGTAGTACTGGCCTATTCGCTTGTCAGGATCCTCGATGACGCACAAGGCTACGAGCCGCGGTGTTTCCAGTGGGGCTCCGGCGATGAAACTCGAAACATACCTGTCCTCGTGGTATCCGCCACCTTCCGCGATAGGCAGTTGGGCCGTTCCAGACTTGCCGAAGAGCTGGTAGTAGTCGGATTGGGAGGCACGGCCGGTTCCTTCGGTCATCACGCTTCGCATGGTGTCTCGTGTCATCCTCGCAATCGTGGGGTCGATGACGCGATGTTCGACTGAGACGCGTTCCATTCCCGGTGAAAGGATCCTGAGGGTAGGGAGGCGGCCATCCGTGCAGAAGACACTGTAGGCACGGATCATCTGCAGTGGTGTGACGGCGATTTCATGTCCCATCGCAACGGATACCTGGGTGTAGTCTGTCCATTGCTCCGGTGATGTCACAATGCCTGCTGTTTCGCCGGGAATGCCACACCGGGTACGTGTTCCAAACCCGAATCGTTCGATGACCTGCTGCATCTGTTGATGGTCCATTCGCTCGGCAACGATCGCCATGCCACTGTTCATGGACTTGATGAGCACCTTCTGCCATGACGAGGGTCCGTAGTAATGAACATCACGGATGCGTCTCTTTCCACGTGTTCGATGTGGCTTCGAGGAAGGAGTTTGAAGTATTTCCTCCGGATCCGCTGCGCCCGCTTCTGTTGCAACAGCCCAGACGAAGGGTTTGAAGGTTGATCCTGGTTCGTATGGATCCGTGCCGCATCGAGGCCGGGCAAGACGGGGGTTTGCCGGGGCTTCACCTGGTTCAACCTCATCCCGATTCCGCTGTTCATGGTTGACCACGTCGGCCAGGGCGAGGATGTCGCCCGTCAACGGGTCGGCGATGATCAGTCGTCCACCGGCGGCGTTGCGTTCAAGAACTTCACGGGCCAGGCGTTCCTCGGCGATCTTCTGGATGAAGACATCGATCGTGAGTGTGCGATCGATGCCATCGCGATGAGGCATGAAGTCACCGTCCTCGATCCAGAGGATTCGATTGCGTACATCCCGCACCACGATGACATGGCCGTCCTGGCCCTGGAGGGTCGTATCGAGCGCATGTTCAAGTCCACCAAGGCCGGTATGCTCGAACCCGACTGCGCCGACAAGCTGCTCGGCAACATCACCATATGGATAGTGACGGACAAGTCTTGGTTCAAGACCGACCCCAGAGAGTCCTGCCCGCCTGAGGCGGTCAACCTGCCAGGCCTCAAGGATGTCACTGATCGGGACGAATCGCGTATTGAATCGTCGAGCAAGTGCCTGGTCGATCTCGATCGCATCAAGACCGATCAGCGATTTCAACTCGATTGCAATGGTTGATAGATCATCAACCTCCCTTGGATCAAGAAAGGCGCGATGACCGAGGGTCGTCGTTGCAAGAATCCGCCCTCTTCGATCGAGCAGGTCTCCTCGTCGACCCGGTTCACGGAGTGTTGATTCGGTGGTTCCTGCGGCATCGGCAAGCCGTGCATCAGGGTGGAGCTTCAACTGAACGACACGGAGAACGGTTCCTGCCAGCAGGAGCGAGATGAGCGTAAGGCAGATGGTTGCCCAGCTCTGGAGTCGACGACATTGCCACTGTTCTGCATGCGATCCTTTAACCACGTCCATCCCCCTCGGATTCCTCTTCAGGGGGAATGTCCACGATCATCCATGGCCTGGTGATCCGGGCCCAGTCTTCCTCGTCCTCGGCGATGAGCCTTCGCAGCCGATCGCTCCCGAGGCTTTCAGCCAGTTGGCATCGGATCTGCCAGACGACCCTCCGCTGCGAGAGCATGTTGCGGTGAGCAGCGGTCATTGCGTTGATGGTTTCGATCCGAGATTGCCTGCTGGCAAGGACGGCCAGCGAAGTGGCTGCTGCGACGAGGATGATGGCCATGAGTTTTGCAAACATGGGCCGGGTCAGCTCGAAGGGAGGGGGTAGTTGAGGACCATGCCGACCTTCAGCGCATTGATGTCAGGAAGGACAGAGCGATTCAACTCGTACAGGGACGCCGTGGCTCGAGCCGTACCCATGAGTTTCTGAGCGATCTCGGAGAGCGTGTCGCCGGGTTGAACGGTATAGGACCCCATGGCCATGACTGCATTCGATTCGATCGGGGCTCCCATGGTGATCACGGGTTCGGCTGATGCAAACAGTTCGCCGGCATTGGGCATGATCAATCGAAGGCCGGGGGCAAGTCGATCAGGATCAGGAAGCGTGTTGTATGTTGCAAGTGCATTCGAAAGATCACCATTTCCATACCAGGCGCGGCAGATTGATCGGAGTGTTTCACCATCAGCGACCGTATGCATCGGGTTCGGTGCCGAGAGTGTGGGGGAGGGTGGTGATGCAGTCGTGTGCGCAGGGAGACTGTTCGTGTCCTCGACCGGTTCGAATATTTCGGAACCGAACTCGACGAGCACGCTGCCTGGATCATGATCCAGTTGGCTCGTATCGATGCTCGTGTGGAGGTTGGTGGTGAGTTCGCGTTGATTCGCCGACAGGTGATCGGACACCAGAACGCCGACAAAGAGGACGAGTCCGAATCCGATGATCAACGCCAATTTGTTCTCTCGGCTCATGGCCTGCAGCATCCTTGCCGACCGCACATGCGGTCCCTGTTTCTGCTCACCCTGCTGCATCCTTGCATCCAGGGAGTCCGGGCTTTTCAGGACAGTGTGATGACTCGAAGCTTGGCGGATCGACTCCGTCGATTTTCCTGCTGCTCGGCCTCCGAGGCCGTAACCGGTCGTCGTGTGACCAGCGTCGCAAGTGCCCGCCGCGACATGTCCGCGAAAGCATGCTTCACCGGGCGGTCCTCGAGGCTGTGGAAACTGATGATCCCGGCTCGGGCGCCAGGTTTCAGCCATCCTCCGGAGGCCGTGGCCTCCGCACCTCGGGCGATGGCGGCCAGCAATGCATCCAGTGCCGCCAGTTCGTCATTCACCGCAATCCGAAGCCCCATGAAGGTGCGGGTTGCAGGATCCTGACGTGAGGTCGCTGCCCGGCGACCATACGCATCTCGGACAAGTCGTGCTAACTGTCCCGTCTTCTCAATCGGCCTCTGGGCACGCTCTCGTACAACTTTTTGGGCGATCCTGGCTGCCAAGGGCTCCTCGCCGAGGCCTGAGATGATCTCGACCAACTCCTCCTCACTGCAGGTTGCAAGCAATTCCGAGGCTGTACGGCCCCTTGACTGGTCAAATCGCATGTCCAGGGGCCCATCCTTCCTGAAACCCATGCCTCGATCGGGGTCATCCATCTGGTTCGAGGCGAAGCCAAGGTCGGCAAGGAGCACATCTGCCCTGAGTCCCAGGTCCTCCAGGTGGTGATGGACTCTGCCGAAGGAACCATGGACCGCGTGGACGGTGCAGTTGGAACCCTCAAGTCGACTGGCTGCCCTTGCCAGGTTCCCGGGGTCAAGGTCGATGAGTACCAGGGTCCCTCCAGGTCCAATTGCCTCGGCCAACATCGAGGCGTGGCCGCCCAGTCCTGCTGTCGCATCGACCACGACCTCGCCAGCCGCAGGAGCGAGCAGTTCCTGGAGTTCCCCGGGAAGTACTGGAACATGATCGTTCATGCACTACAGACTACACGGATGTTCCACCTTCTTCTGGATACACTGAAGGAATGGATCCTCCACATGCTGCCGCAGAGTCTTCAGAGCACGCGACCCCCACGCTTGTCCTTGGGATCCTGAGCATCGCCACGATCGGGTGTTTCCCCGTTGGTCTTGTTCTCGGGTTCATCGGCATCGCACGGGCCCGGGCAGGCTTCGCCCAGTTGCAGTCGAGCCCTCAGTTGCAGGGTCGTGGTCTGCTGGAAGCTGGAAGAATCTGCAGCATCATCGGGACGGCCCTGTCGGCGCTCACGGCTGCGATGTGGGCGTTCTACATCCTGGTGGTACTTGTCCTTGGCCTGCTCTCGATCATCGCAGAGGCAACAAGGTCATGATTCCAGCAGGAGTCGCTCCGGGCTCTCGATGCACTCCTTGACGTGCACGAGGAATCCGACTGCTTCTGCACCATCGACGATGCGATGGTCGTAGCTGGTGGCCAGATACATCATGGGTCGCAATGCAACGGTTCCAGGTTCATCAGGGTGTTCCACGGCGCGGTTCTGGATCCGGTGCAGTCCGAGGATGCCCGACTGCGGTGGATTGAGGATCGGCGTGGACATCATGGATCCATAGACGCCGCCGTTGCTGATCGTGAAGGTCCCGCCGGTCATGTCGTCGATTCCAAGGCTTCCATCCCTGGCACGTCCGGCCATGTCCTGGATGCTTCGCTCGATCTCTGCAAAGGTCATTCGATCGGTATTACGTATGACCGGTACGACAAGCCCCTTGTCGGTGCCTACTGCAATGGACAGGTCGACATAGTCGTGTTCGACGATCTCGTCTTCGTCTATGAAGGCATTGAGCATGGGGTAGGCGCGAAGTGCGGACACGACGGCCTTCGCGAAGAAGGACATGAAACCCAGCTTCACACCGAAGCGATCGTTGAACTCCTCCTTGTGGATCTTCCGTAGGCGGATGACATTCGTCATGTCGGCCTCGTTGAACGTCGTAAGCATGGCCGCAGTCCGCTGGGCAAGAACGAGACGTTCTGCAATCCGCTGTCGAAGTTTCGACATCCGTGTCCTGCGTTCGCCTCGTCCGATGACCAGTGCATCCCCCTGCACGGTTTCCCGTGTGGGCGGTTGAATCGGTGAATCAAGTACATCCGCCTTCGTGATCTTTCCATGGAGTCCGGAGCCTTCGACCGAGTCGAGCTTGACTCCACGGTCGGCAGCGACCTTCCTGGCAAGTGGAGTGACCTTCTTTGGAACCGGTGAAGCCGAGTTCGTCTCGGTGGCAATCTCGACCCGTGTTGCTGGAGTTTCCGGCGATGCTTCGGGGAGGTCGCCCTGCGTATCGACCGGGGCTGGTTCCGTGGGGACCTCCGGTCGGGCAGCTTCCGTGTCGATGGCACCGATCGTGGCACCGATGGGAAGATCGGTGCCTGCCTGTTCGCTGATCGAAAGCCTGCCCGCAGCCGGTGCCGGCAGTTCCTGGGTGACCTTGTCCGACTCGATCTCCACGAGGGGTGCATCACGCTCCACCCAGTCACCATCTGCCTGGAGCCAGGCTCCAAGACGGACCTCGGTGATTGATTCACCGAGACTCGGAATGATGATGTCCATGGGCATGTGGGGTATTTCTCCTGGTCGAAGTGACAGGGTAGGCGTTCAGGCGGGTGGCGTGGCTGTCATGGATGGATCGATTCCAATCGCTTCCACGAGCAGTTGGTGCTGCTCGGCTGCGTGGATCTTGGTTGATGCGACTGCTGGTGAATCATTCTCGGGTCGACCCACGTATCGGAGCCGGGAACCGAGCCTGGATGTGAACTGTTCATTGATGAAGACCCATGCGCCCATGTTGCGAGGTTCTTCCTGGACCCACGACATCTTGCGGATGCCTGCATAGCGTTCAAGGATCGCGTTCACCTCGACAATGGGGAAGGGATAGAGCTGTTCGATGCGAACGATGGCGGCGTGCGTCGCTCCGACCTTCTCCCGGTGCGCCACCAGGTCGTAGTACACCTTGCCGGTGCAGAAGAGCACTCGGTCGATCTTCGCCGGGTCCGGCCTGGTGGGGTCGTCGATCACGTGCTGGAAGCGACCCGTGACCAGTTCTCCCGGGGCGGATCTCGCCGAGGGATGTCGAAGCAGGCTCTTGGGCGTCATGACGATGAGGGGCTTTCGGAAGTTGCGTTTCACCTGTCTTCGCAGCATGTGGAAGAACTGCGCGGGCGTCGTCGGGTTGACCACTTCCATGTTCCCCGAGGCACAGAGCTGGAGGAACCGTTCCAGTCGGGCTGAGGAGTGCTCCGGTCCCTGTCCCTCGTATCCATGGGGGAGGAGCAGGACCAGCCCGCTCCATCGAGCCCATTTCTTCTCGGCTGATGCGATGAACTGGTCGAAGAAGACCTGCCCGGCATTGGCGAAGTCGCCGAACTGGGCTTCCCAGACGACGAGCATGTTTGGGTCGCCAAGCGAGTAGCCGTATTCGAAACCGATGCAGCCACCCTCGGTGACTGGACTGTTGTAGATGCAGATGCGTCCCTGGGAGTCGGCGACATGGTTGAGGGGGAGGTGTTCTTCCCCGGTTGTTGCATCTACGAGTACGGAGTGACGATGTGAGAAGGTGCCACGTTGAACATCCTCTCCGGTAAGCCTGACGTGGACGCCTTCCTGGAGGATTGTTCCATATGCAAGGAGTTCTCCGAGTCCCCAATCGAGTGGTTCGTCGGCATCGATGCAGTTGCCCCTGTAGGCGAGGATCCGTTCCAGTTTTCGATGGGGTTCGTGGTTCTCGGGTGAAGACCCGAGAGATTCAGCGACATCCCTGAGTACCTCGATCGACACGGACGTGTCCACGGGTGTCCAGTCGTAATGCGGCGAAAGCCCTCCCCAGGTGCTGTTGTCATCAAAGGCCGGTGGGACCGGTTCGATGGGTCGCTCCCGGGATCGCTCCTGGGAGGCATCGAGCACGTTCTGGAGTCGTTGACGGGACGCATCGTATTCCTCGCTCGTGATGACTCCTCGCTCAAGCAGGGCGGTTGCGTACTGTTCGACGACCGGCACCTGGTCCTTGATGACTGCATACATCTCCGGTTGGGTGAATGCAGGTTCATCGGTTTCATTGTGTCCGTACTTTCGATACCCGTAGAGGTCGATCACGACATCTTCCTGGAATCGCTGCCGGTACTCGTAGGCCATGTGCATCACCTGGATGCAGGTTTCCGGGTCGTGCCCATTGACGTGGAAGATGGGTACGTCGATTCCACGGGCGATGTCCGTGCAGTATCGGCCGGTGAAGAGATCTTCAGGAACGGTCGTGAACCCGATCTGGTTGTTGATGATCAGGTGAATCGTCCCACCCACCTCGTAGCCTTCAAGACCCGAGAGGTTGAGCGTCTCCTGGACGATCCCCTGTCCGGGGAAGGAGGCATCTCCGTGGATGAGGACCGGGATGCATCGTTGCCGGTCATCGTCGTTCCGCAGGCGTTGTTTCGCCCGGGCTCTTCCAAGGGTGACTGGATGTCCCCATTCCAGGTGGGACGGGTTGGACGACATGGAGAGGTGGAGTTGTACTCCCGCATCCGTCACGACATCACTGCTGAATCCACGGTGGTACTTGACATCACCACCTGCATTCAGGAAGTCCTCTGCCCAGCTTTCCTCGAACTCGGTGAACAACTGCTCATAGCTCTTCTCCAGGATGTTCACGAGCACATTGATACGACCGCGATGCGCCATGCCGAATGCCAGTTCCTCGACGCCGTCGGAAGAGGCAATGACGAGCAGTTCATTGAGCATGGGTATCAATGTCTCGTTCCCCTCGAGACTGAACCACTTCTTCCCGATGTACCGTCGCATCAGGAATTGCTCGAGCCCGGTCGCCTGGACCAGTTCCCTGAGAATCCGTTTCCTGATCGAGTGGTCAAGGTCACCGGCCCGTGGCAACTGCTCGACTCGCTCGATGACCCAGTTTCGTTGTTCGAGATTCCGGATGTGTGACACTTCTGCTCCGAGCGTTCCGCACCATGCTCGTTGCAGTGCATCAAGGACGTCCGAAGCCGTCGACGTGTTCTCGACCGGGACAGCACGAGGATCAACCTGGACCTGGAGGTTCTTCGCTTCCAGGCCGAGTGCAACCGGGTCGAGTTCGACCGGCAGCGATGGTGCATCGGACAGCGGGTCCAGGTGGGCTCCAAGGTGACCAAGGTCGCGATACCGTTCGATGCATCGGTCAATGGTGTTCTGCACACCGCCATCGGTTGCTGCATCATGGACGGGCAGGGATGTTCCAGGAGAGGTGGCAGCCTCTTCATCATTCGGGTCGGGGGCCTGGCGAATCCCAAGGTCGAAGCCCTCGAAGAACCGGGTCCATTCCCCGGAGGTCGATCCCGGGTCTTCAAGCCATTGCTGGTAGAGCTCTTCGACGTAGCGACCATTCCACCCATTGATTGATGGTGGTGGCCCGTTCCTGGTGTTCGCCAGGTCGGCTTCTGACCGATTCATCTCGCCGCTCATCAGGTTTCTCTGGGTTCTCGAAGTGCTTGGAGCACCTTGGAATCGCTCTTTTAAGCCCTTGACAGGGCACGGAGCCTTGGAAGACTGGGGATTCTACCATCTTGCGATGGGCAGGACCTGCCCTGCAGGAACGTTCTACTGACTTCGCGTGGAGTTCTACAGCAGGTTCCGAGGATCCACATCGACCTGGAAGCGTGAAGAGGGTTCGAGGAGCAGTCGATCCCGTGCCTGCGAGAGGAGTGCCTGGAGTCTTGATGCAGAGGGTGCAAGGACCTCGACCTGTTCTCGCCATGTATCAGCAATACGGGCGATTGGACAGGTCGAAGGCCCCCTGATCGTGACGTCCGTTTCCGCAAGTTCCTGCAGTTGGCGAGCGATCCTGATCGCAGCCTCCGTGGCTCGATCTCGATTCCGATCACGGATGATGATTCTCGCCAGCCGCGTAGCTGGTGGCAGCCCCATCTGCTGTCGATCAGCCAACTCGGTTTCTGCAAAGGTGTCATAGTCATTCCTTGCTGCCATCATGATGGCAGGGGAGGAGGGATCAAAGGTCTGGATGATTGCCAGTCCACCTGCCGAGCCACGACCACACCGACCGGTGACCTGGCTGACAAGTTGGTAGGTTCGTTCCACGGCCCTGAAATCAGGAAGGTGCATTGCCGTATCGGCATCGATGACACCTACGAGCCGAACACCTGGAACATCAAGTCCCTTTGCGATCATCTGTGTTCCAACGAGCACCTGGATTCGCCCTGAAGCAAAATCGCCAAGTGCTTCATGAAAGTCCTGCATGGATCGCATGCTGTCGGAATCGACACGCCTGAGGGCTCCTCCCTCTGCCA
Organism: Phycisphaerales bacterium; assembly: GCA_014238205.1. Lineage (GTDB taxonomy): Bacteria > Planctomycetota > Phycisphaerae > Phycisphaerales > SM1A02 > SP202. The sequence continues at coordinate 159,667 of JABABM010000001.1, forward strand.
GCGTGGGCCATCGATCTTCAAGTTCGGCCTCGATTCGTTGTGTTCCCAGTCCAAGTTTCACGACGGACTTGCTGCAGTCTGGGCAGGTCGCTGGAAGGCGTACTTCCGTGTTGCAGTGATGGCACCGGAGGTAGCCCCCCGAGGGCAGGTCGCCGGCTCGGTGGAAGACCATGGAGACATCACAGTGTTCACACTTCATCATCCAGCCACATGACCTGCTGCTGCAGGAGACGTAACTGGCCCAGCCCCTTCGGTTTAAAAGAAGCAGGACCTGGTGATTATCTTCGAGTGTCTGGTTGATTGCGCTGGCAAGGGTGGGTCCGATCAGCAGGTGATTTCGCCGTGCATTCCTGCGTTCCTCCACGAGGTCGACGATCCGCACGGACGGCACGACCAGGCCCGGTGCACGCTCCGGCAGTCGATGCAGTTTGGAAACACCTCGACGTGTTGCATTCCACCAGCTTTCAAGGGCCGGAGTAGCGGATCCAAGGAGCACTGGGCACCCGGCCAACTGGCCTCGACGGATTGCCGTGTCGCGACCGTTGTACCTCGGGGTGGTTTCCTGCTTGTAGGAACTGTCGTGTTCCTCGTCGACGATGATGAGTCCAAGTCGGTCGGTGGGAATGGGAGCAAAGACGGCGCTCCGGGCACCGAGGACGATGTCGGCTTCACCAGCAGCGGCCAGGGACCATTGCTGGTGTCGCTGCGCGTCGGTGAGGGCAGAATGAAGCACTGCTACACGATGTTCCGGGAAGCGTCCGATGAGTCGCCCGCCGGTCTGTGGTGTCAGGGCGATCTCGGGTACGAGCAGGAGGACGACCCGGCCTTGTCGAAGCACCTGTTCGATGAGCCGGATGTAGACCTCGGTCTTTCCTGAGCCGGTGACACCCAGCAGCAGGTGCGTGGAGAACCCTTCGCCCAGGTGCGAGCCAATCGAATCAATGACTGCCTGTTGAGCCTGCGTAGGAATATCTGGAACGATTTCGCCTGGAGGGGGCGTTCGCCATTTTGCTTCGATCTCGGTTCTTCGTCTTTCGAGTAGAAAGCCATCACGAAGCAGGCGATCGACGGGCCCGCTGGTCCTGATACCGGCCATCTCCTTCAAACGGAGCAACTCGACGGGCCGCTCCATTTCAGGCATCGACTGGAGTGCATCGAGCACCTGCCGCTGCTTTGTCGTTGGTTTCACATCAACTGGTGGATCCGGGGCAAGATCCAGCAGTCGCCTCTTCACTGATCCGACACCACGTCGAACTGCCGAGGGGAGCATGGCGGCGACGGTCAATCCCAGTGGGGCCTGGTAGTACTGCGCGACCCATCTGGCGACTCCCATGAGGTCGGCGGGGAGGCCCCGTGCCGATCCATCACGCCGGAGGATCCACTTCACGTTTTCTGGATCCATGGATGGCTCAAGCACGCGATCGACGACGTAGCCGGCAACTGGCGTGCTTCCACGCCCCAGGGGCACGACGACTCGCTCACCTGTTTCAAGATCGGCCAGTTCTCGAGGAATTGCATAGGTCAACCCATCGGGATATCGATCAATTCCTCGCTCAACGGCGATCTGGGCGTAGCCGGCATTGGGTTCCTGTGGAAAGAGAGAGCTCATGGGGGCGCCTGCTTGCTGTGACTTGATTACAATACCCACATGCCGGACACCACAGTGACGACCGCGCGCCTTGTTCTTGAGGACGGGGCCGTTTTTTCAGGTCAGGCCTTCGCCTGCAGCAAGGAGCCGATCACCGGGTTCGGCGAGGTTGTCTTCAATACCGCCATGACGGGGTACCAGGAAGCCCTGACAGACCCGAGTTATCTCGGGCAGATCCTTGTCATGACTGCGCCGCAGGTAGGCAACTACGGCGTCAACTCCGAAGACGTGGAGTCGACGCGCCCCCAGGTTGCCGGCTTCGTAATTCGTGAGGAATCTAGAGTGGATTCCAACTTTCGATCGGAGTCGATGCTTGGCGACTGGCTCAGTTCACACGGGATTCCGGCATTGAGCGGAATCGACACGCGTGCATTGGTTCGAAGGTTGCGTACAGCAGGCGTGATGCGAGGGGTGATTACAACCGACATGAACCAGACCGTCGAACAGTTGCTCAAGTCGGTCAAGGAATCTCCATCGATGTCCGGTCGGAACCTTGCAGCCGAGGCATGCCAATCCAGTGGCGATGGGTGGGACACGGGCCTTGGTCCCTTTGCAACGATCAAGCCGGATGGATCCGTACCCGGGGAAGCGACGTTCCGTGTCGTAGCCATTGACTGTGGAGCGAAGCGGAACATCTATCGACATCTTGTTGACAAGGGATGCGAAGTGATCCAGCTTCCATGGGATACGACACCGGAGGCCATCAGGGCCGAAAAACCAGATGGGATATTCGTTTCCAACGGCCCGGGGGATCCGGCTGCTGTCGAGCCCTTGATCGAGACACTGAAAGTCGTTGCGGGGGAGGTTCCGACATTCGGGATCTGCCTCGGTCACCAGCTGCTTGCCCTGGCCTTGGGTGCTACGACTTGGAAACTCCCATTTGGCCATCGTGGGGCCAACCAGCCCGTTCGCGACATGGAGACTGGGCGGGTGGAGATTACGAGCCAGAATCATGGGTTCTGTGTCGATTGGTCTTCGCTGGAGGCCTTGGATTGCCAGGTGACCCACGTTCATCTCAATGACAGGACCGTGGCAGGCTTCAGGCACAAGGCCAAGCCTATATTTGCCGTCCAATACCATCCTGAAGCCTCTCCAGGGCCACATGATGCAGCCCACCTGTTTGAGCGTTTCACTGCCATGATGGTGGATGCTCAGACGGCAAAGACCACTTCAAGGCCGGCCTCTGCTGCGGGTGCCTGAGATCCTGCTTTCCAGTGGAAAAAACACGGAAAGCGGTTCCGCTGTGTGCTTGCAGATCAGGCTGCTGCCGGGGTAGACTTCGGGCTTCCCGTGGTCATCACTGCGGGTGGAACCCATCCGAATATGGGTTCTGATCATGGTCGAGGAGCTGGGGTAGGCCCCTATAGGGTAGCCCTGAACGAATCGCGATGAACTGTCGCGATGGGAGAAGCGCATGAAGTTGTCTTCAGATCGGTTGCATACCCACCTACTCTGCCCCGTAGTCCTGGGCCTGTCCTTCGGGCTGTGCCTTCCAGCGATTGCACAGTCTGAAGAGCCTGCTCCACCACCGAGCGAATCATCGGAAGATGTGGATGCACAGGTCAACACCCTGATCGTCGAAGCGCAGAACCTTGCGCACGAGGGGCGTTGGAAGGAAGCTGCGGACAAGTGTTCTGAAGCCTTGAAACTTCAACCGGGAAACGAGGAAGCACAGAAGGGGTACGACCTGTGCATGAGTGTGCTTGGCGAAGAGCCTTCGGAAGAAGCTGCTCCACCTCCACCTCCTCCACCAGCACCAGAACCAGCACCAGCACCCCCAAGTGAACCTCCAGCGGAAGATGAAACGTCTGAAGAGCCCACTTCAGATGAACCTGCGACCTCCGAACCAACAGCTGAAGAATCCAGTCCGACCAACTCAGCAGTACCTGACAAGGCGGAGTCTTCCACCGAGGAACTTGAAGCGAAGATCAACGCCATGCTGCTCTCTGCGCAGCGGCTTGCAAGCGAGGGGCGTTGGAGGCAGGCAGCCGACAAGTACGCCGAGGCCCTGAAAATGCAGCCCGGAAATGATGCGGCGAAAAAGGGCTACCAGGTCTGCATGAACATGCTCAACGAGGGTTCGATGCTCACAAATGGGAATGGTGTTGGCATGTCCTCGGTCGAGCAGCAGTTGCGTGAACAGCGGCAGCGTGCAGTTGTCGAGTTCAACGAGTCCTACCAGCATGCCCAGGACCTTGTCGACCAGGAAGAGTTCGTTGGTGCCGATCGCGCCATCCTGACTGCGCAGATCAAGCTACGACAGCGTCGTCAGTATCTCAGCGAGGCTGAGTACAGCCAGATGAACTCGAAGGCCGAGGAACTCATCGCCACGATTGGTTCGATGCGAGTCAGCGCCCGCCTTCTCAAGGAGCAGGCGTCCCGGGAGGAAGCCGAATCAAGCCGGATCGAGGGAGAACACAGGGCCCAGTCCGAGCGTGACCGTATCGTTCGTGAAAACCTGAGGCGTGTACGCCAACTTCAGCAGGAACTGAAGTATGCCGAGGCGCTTCAGGTCATTGACGAGATTCTCTTTGTCGATCCCAACAATCCCTCGGCTCTGATGCTGCGGGATGCATTCACTACCACCGAGCTCTACAGGCAGTTCTCCGATCTGGAGAAGAAGCGTGGTATCAGTTATGCCCACGAGATGATCGGCGTTCGTCAAGGCGTGATTCCACCTCACAGGAACGTCGGGGGAGAGGGTGACCAATCCCTCACGGGCAAGATGTCCTACCCGGAAGACTGGCCCCAGATCACCCATCGTCGTGGTATCGAGGGCGGCTATGTACCGCCCGTTGCAGATAGGCGTATCCTTGACAGGCTTGAAACTGCATCAGCCCCGGTGGAGTTCAACGATCGTACCTTTGAGCAGGTCATCCAGTTCTTCGAGGATGAATCCGACCTGAAGTTCTATGTCCATTGGAAGTCTCTCGAGGACTACGGTATTGAGCGGGATTCGACGGTTACCATCGACATGGGCCAGGTTCCCTTGGACACTGCCTTGACCCGCACATTCGAGCAGATTGGCACTTATCCCGACAACCCGGCATGGCGAGTCCAGGACGGGATGCTCATAATCTCGACAGTTGAGGAGTTCAACAGAAACAACCGGATGTTCCCGATCGTCTATGACGTACGTGACATCATCATGCCCATCCCGGATTTCGACAATGCTCCGGTACTTGACCTCGGCGGCGGTGGCGGCGGTGGTGGTCTCGGTGGCGGCGGCACTGGCGGCGGCGGTGGTGGTGTCGGTGGCGGTGGCGGCGGTGGCGGCTTCGGCGGCGGCGGCGGCGGCGGTGGTGGCGGCGGCGGTGGTGGTGACGATGGTCCCGACTATGGCGAGGAAGAGGATGAGAACCTTGAGAAACTGCAGCAAATCATCCGTGACAATGTCGATTCCGAGAACTGGTTCAACCTGACCGGTGGCGAAGCAAGGATCGAGGAGTTCCAGAAGAACCTGGTTGTCCGGGCAACCCGCAAGTCACACATGCAGATCGGAACCCTTCTCCGCATGCTACGGGAGGCCAGGTCGATCCTGATCAACGTCGAGGCCAGATTCCTCGAGGTTGACACGGACTGGTTCGAGGAGATTGGTGTCGATCTCGACATGTACTTCAATACGAACCGTGCCCTGTGGGAAAAGCAGAAGTTCATTGATCCAAACACCCGCCTGAGTGATTTCTTCATCCAGGACGGCGTCAACTCCGGCCAGTTGAAGGATGCCCTGATCATGGGCTCAGTCAACCAGCCGTTGGCTCCCACTGGCTTTCCCGGCATCAACACGACAAACACGGGTCGATCAATGTTCCTCCCGACCGGAGGTCCTCCCCCCACGACCTACACCTACGTTGCCGGTAATCCTATCTGGCCTACAGGTCCCGGTGCTCCTCCTCCGCCAAACGCCTTCCCGATCACTCCGGGCAGCTTGCTCCAGCCGACACGGCTTGGAGCATCGACCAATGGCTGGAGCCCGATCGGCATGACCCAGAACTCGCTTGATGTCGTGAGCACCATTGCAGGTGCAACGACCTTCGGGCAGTCAATCATGGCGCTGGCACCGGCCATGGGTGTGAATATCCAGTACATGGATGACATCCAGGTCGACCTGCTCATCAAGGCGACGCAGGCCGACAAGCGGTCCGTGACCCTGACGGCACCTCGCCTGACCTTCTACAACGGCCAGCAGGCATGGATCACGGTCAATACCCAGGAGTCCTATGTTTCCGGGTTGACACCTGTCACGGGTGAGGCGTCCGGGGCATTCCAGCCACAGATTGGCATCCTGCAAACGGGTTTCGTGCTCGACATCAAGGGTGCAGTCTCCTCTGATCGACGTTACGTCACCATGAATGTCCACTTCCAGTTGACCAAGCCGGTCGGCCAGGAGTCCACCGTGACATTCGGTGGTGCAGCCGGTGGTGGAGGTATCGGTGGTGGCGCCGGACAATTCGAAGGTACGGTCCAACTGCCCTCGATCCTCACGAAGGATCTCTGGGTGACGACCTCGGTACCTGACAAGGGTACGGCGTTGCTCGGTGGCCAGAGGACCATGGAGGAGTTTGAGACCGAGGTCGGCGTTCCGATCCTCTCGAAGATTCCGTACCTCAATCGTTTCTTCACGAACCGGGTCACGAGCACCGAGGAAGTAACGCTCCTGATCCTGATTCGACCGGAGATCATCATCCAGTCCGAGAACGAGGACCTCCTCTTCCCGGGACTGCGTGACGATGTCGGTTCAGGTTCCACCTACAACCCAAGGCCGCTGTCGACGCCGCTGACACCCCACAAGGGCAGTTATTGATTCCTGGAGCACGTCCATGACAGCCGATTCAACGTTGCTGCGCATCGTTGACGAGGGAGATCTGCTCGAGGTTCGTTTCGCGACGGACACGATCGTCGACGAGGTGTCCATCCAGGGCATCGCCGGGGAACTCCAGGAACTTGCCAAGGGGCGTGAAACCCCACGGTGCATCATCAACTTCTCAGGCGTCCGGCACTTCTCCTCGGCGGGGCTTGGCATGCTTGTCGATCTGAACTCGACCGTCCAGGAACGCGACGGCTGCATGGTGCTCACGGATATCTCCGACACCATCCGCGAGGTCTTCAAGATCACGAAGCTCGACCGTGTCTTTGCAATCGAGGCCACGTCGGCCGAGGCCCGTTCGAACATGGGTTGATCCCCCGGGCCCGGCAGGGTCTCGACAGGGAAGGGGTGGGTGCTCGATGCAATCGGATCGTCCTCCATACTCCCTGCAGGAAAGCATCCAGAGCACGCGTGAAGAGGTCGAGCGCGTGATGTCCTGTTGCCTTGAGCAGCTCGAGGCCCATGGCCATGACGAGGCAGCCATCTTCGCGATCCGCCTGGCCTTGGAGGAGGCCTTGTCCAACGCGATCTTCCATGGCAATGGCAGTGATGCCTCGAAGCAGATCACGGTTCAGGTGCAGATCACCGCGGACCAGTTCACCGCATCGGTGACGGATGAGGGACCCGGATACGACCCGGTTCATGTGCCGGATCCCACGGCCGACGAGAATCTCTCGATCGCCTCGGGTCGGGGTCTTGCCCTGATCCGGTCGTTCATGACCGAGGTGACGCTGGTGCCCCCGGGCAATTGCATCCAGATGCGATATAGCCCTGGCGGCGACTCGAACATCCGACCTGCGGGGGGTGTTGTTACATTTGACTGAAAAACCATTATCAATACCGCCAAGTCCGGAGATTCTCTCTCATGCTTAGGTCCGTCGCCTTACTCATCACGGTCATCTTCACTGGCCACCTGTCCGCCGACCTTGAGACGATCCCAGACAACACCCCAGACAACATTGGGGACGCCACAAAGGCGATCGATTCCGCCATGCGGCAATTTATGTGGCGTCATGGAGTGCCTGGGGCTGCAGTTGCTGTCGCTGTTGATGGCGAAGTCGTCTATGACAACGGATTCGGTTGGTCAGATGTCGAGAATAAAATTCCTGTGACCCCAACATCTCGATTTCGTATTGGCAGTATCACAAAGCCATTCACAGCAGTAGCGATCCTGCAACTCATCGAACAGGGCAAGTTGTCGCTGGATGACAACCCGTTTGATGTGATTGGAATGGGTGATCGAATACGTGCCCCGGAAGCAGATCCACAACTCCGAAACATCACAATCGAGCAATGCCTCTCACATACCACAGGATTTGGACATCGTGAGCTTGGTGATGATCCAATGTTTCAGGAAGATCATCTAATCAGGATTCTGGATTTGCAATCGCGTCCGAAGAACACTGATCTCGCGCAATACCTGACAACGCAAACGTTGGCAAAGAGGCCAGGCACCTACTTCGACTACTCAAATGCGGGCTACACACTCTTAGAAATAGTCCTAGAGCAGATCACCGAGCACTCGTACGAAGTAGTCATTCAGTCGCAGATTGCAGAACCCCTTGGCATACCAGATATCAGTATGGGTGGGGCACTCCCTGAAGACCGATTGTCAGATGAAGTTGTTTACTACAGCAGAGACCCAGTACCGAGGACGATTCGGCCGTTAGATGGATCGGCTAGGGAAGTACCAATTGCGTACTCGTTTCCACCTGTCGTTTTTGGCGGCTCAGGTGGCCTAGTAACTTCAGCCAGTTCACTGGTCAAATTTGCAAGTGATCTTGATCGCATGGATCGATCAAAGCTGCTTCAGGAGCAAACCATTCGCAAAATGTGGAGCCCCTCGGCGGCTACCGCTCAATACCACAGTCAGATCTATCCCCTCGGCGAGGGTTATGGCCTCGGATGGACCGCATTATTGTTACAGGATGGCAGTATTGATGCGGAGCATGGCGGCTTCATGGGGGGGGCAATGTCATCAAAATTGACCAAGTTCCATGATGGCTGTGTCGTTGCAGTCCTCTTCAATACGAGCGACAGTGCAGCAACAGATTCTCGTCTTGCAGATGCCTTTCATGCCGAAATCCTGTTTGCTCATGCTTACCGGCTGGGCAAGATTGCTATGAGTATGAATGAAACCATTCACCCTTAGTACACCCCCACCCCCACCCAAAAACCCACCACCCCACAGCACCCCCGTCTTCATGGGGGTGTTGTCTTTAAACAACAACCCCCCGGGCGATGCCGGGGGGCTGGGTTGGTTCTTCCTGGTTGAGGGAGGTGAATCAGTCCTTGGCGATGTCCTCGCCGCCGAAGTCGGGCAGCTTCTCGCCGAGAAGAGGTGATTCCTCGCCGAGAACAGGCGACTCCTCGCCCATGGCCAGTTCCTCTTCGCCACCGCCAACGGGTACTTCAACCAGCACAGGTGCACGCTCAGCACCGATTGCCTCGGCAGCCTCGGCCGCTTCGGCAAGCATGTAGGCCTCGTCTTCCTCGTTGGATGAGGGTGGATCGGCCAGGCGGTTGACACGCATAGAGGTGTACTCGTCGAAGCCGGTACCGGCCGGAATCAGGTGACCCAGCAGGACATTCTCCTTCAATCCCTTCAACTCGTCGACGGCGCCCTTCAGGGATGCCTCCGTGAGAACCTTCGTCGTCTCCTGGAAGGAGGCGCCCGAAAGGAAGGACTCGGACTGCAGCGATGCCTTGGTGATGCCAAGCAGCAACGTCTGGCCCGTGGCAGGCTGCGACTTCTTCGTCTTGGCCTTCGCCTTGCCCTCGGCCTCGGCCAGTGCATTGGCTTCCTTCACGACCGACTTCTCGACCATGTCCCCGACGACCAGGCCCGTGTCGCCGGCATCGGCGATCCTGACTCGTACCTGGGCCTCGGCATTGTGTCGTTTGAAGGTGTGGCGACCGACGATCTCCTCGGGAAGCAGCGGCGTATCACCGGGCTTCTTCACCAGCGTCTTGCTGAGCATGCACGCGAGGATGACCTCGATGTGCTTGTCCGAGATGGGTACGCCCTGGGCCCGGTAGACATTCTGGACCTCATCGAGCATGTAGTTGAAGACGGCCTCTTCGCCGAGAATCTCGAGGATCTCCTGCGGAACAAGCGGGCCTTCAGTCAGCGAGTCACCAGCCTCGACGAAATCATCACGGTGCACCAGCAGGTGCTTGCCCTGTGGTACGTGGTGATCAATCTCGACGCCCGTGTCGGTGACGACGCGGATGGTCATCTTGCCCTTGCGGAGGTCATCATGCAGCTCGACGCGACCACCGACCTTCGACATGACAGCCGGGTCCTTGGGGGTCCGTGCCTCGAAGATCTCGGTGACACGTGGCAGGCCGCCGGTGATGTCCGCCGAACCGGCGACATCCTTGGGCTGCCGTGCAAGCATCTGGCCCTGGACGATCTTCTGACCCTCGGCCACCTCGATGCGGGCCTTGGCCGGCAGGTGGTGGAAGTCGAGAATCTTGCCGTCGGAATCCTCCACGAGGATCTGCGGATGCATCTCGCCCGTGTGCTCGATGACGATCAACTCGGTCGTGCCCGAGCCCTTGACCTCTTCCTCTCGAATGGTCTTGCCGACCTCGATGTCCTTGAAGCGGATCACGCCCGTCTCCTCAGCGAGGATGGGTGTGCGGTGGGGGTCCCAGTCGCAGAGCAACTGGCCCTTGCGGACCTTGTCGCCAGCAGTGACGCGGATGACGCCGCCATAGGGAATCTTGTACTTCTCAAGTTCACGACCCTTGCCGTCCAGCAGGGCAACTTCGCCATTTCGCTTCAACGCGATCTGGCTGCCGTCGTCGGCATCGGGAACGGGAACGGGCCGGCATTCACGCAGTTCCACCGTGCCGCCATTGGTGGCGCGGTAACTGGTTTCCGTCAGGCCACGGGAGGCGATGCCGCCCGTATGGAAGGTACGCATGGTCAACTGCGTGCCAGGTTCACCGATGGACTGGGCAGCAATCGTGCCTACGGCAAGTCCTCGCTCGACTTCCATGCCCGTGGACATGTCCTGCCCGTAGCAGGTTGCGCAGATGCCGTTGGTCGTGTCGCAGGTCAGCGGGCTGCGGACCTGGACAGAATCGATGTTGAGCTGCTCGAGCTTGCCCGCAATCACGTCGGTGATGATCTCGCCATCCTTGATGATGGTCTCGTCCGTCATCGGGTTGATGATCGTCTGGCGGCTCGTTCGGCCTTCGATGATCTCTCGCAGCGGGACATCAACTTCCTCACCCTTGTAGATGGCTCGCTTGGGAAGTCCACGCTTGGTTCCACATTCAGGCTCGGTGATGACAACCGCCTGGGCGACGTCGTAGAGCTTTCTCGTGAGGTAGCCCGAGTCGGCCGTCTTCAGCGCGGTGTCGGCCAGTCCCTTTCGAGCACCGTGCGTCGAGGAGAAGTACTCCAGGACGTTGAGGCCTTCGCGGAAGTTGGCACGGATGGGCGTCTCGATGATCTCGCCGTTGGGCTTGGCCATCAGGCCACGCATGCCGGCAAGCTGCTGCATCTGGCTTACGTTGCCACGTGCGCCGGAAGTGGACATGAGGTAGACCGGGTTGAGGTACCTGATGCCCTCGCTTCCATCGGAAGGAACTTCCTTGAGGGTGTCTGGTGCCCTGCGATCATTCTCGAGCGTGCTGACAAGTGCCTTGGTCAGTTCCTCGCGGCAATGAGCCCAGATGTCCAGCAACTGGTTGTGCCGTTCACGCTCGGTGATAGCACCGGCGTTGTAGGCACGCTCGACGGTGTCGACCTTCTTCTGCGACTTGTCGATGAGCTCCTGCTTGGCAGCGGGAATCCTCAGGTCGGTAATCGCGATGGACAGGCCGGAAGTCGTAGCAGTCTTGAAACCGATTTCCTTCATGTCATCAAGGAGCGTCAGCGTCTCGGGGCGACCGAGAATCGCGTAGGTGTCGTCGATGACGCGGCTGCAGCCCTTCTTGCCGAGGGTCGTGTTGTAATAGGGCATGCCATCGGCAAGGATGGCGCTGAACTGTACGCGACCGACCGTTGTCAGCAGTCGCTGCGACTGCAGGTTCTCGATGACACCAGTCTCGGAGTTGACGATGGTGTTGAACCGTGGGAGGCGGACATGAATTCGCTCGTGGATACCGATCTGTCCATGGTCGTAGGCCAGCAGGGCCTCGGTTGAATCCTTGAAGCAGCGGAGTTCCTCCGGCTTCCTTGAATCATCCTGGTCCATGAAGGTCAGGAAGTACACGCCCATCAGGATGTCCTGACTGGGAGAGACGATCGGGTTGCCGTTGGCCGGCGAGAAGATGTTGTGCGTCGAGAGCATCAGTACGTGGCTCTCGACCTGCGCCTCGATGGACAGCGGCAGATGCACTGCCATCTGGTCGCCATCGAAGTCGGCGTTGTAGCCGGTGCAGACCAGCGGATGCAGCGTGATGGCATGGCCCTCGACGAGGACCGGCTCGAAGGCCTGGATGCCCATCCGGTGCAGGGTCGGTGCGCGGTTCAGGAGTACCGGATGCTGGTCGATGACCTGCTCCAGGATGTCCCACACTTCCGGGTCCCGTCGCTCAAGCATGCGCTTGGCGGACTTGATGGTGTCGGCCAGGCCGTGTTCCTTGAGCTTGCGGATGATGAACGGCTGGAAGAGTTCCAGGGCGATCTTCTTTGGAAGGCCGCACTGGTGAAGTTTCAGGTTCGGACCGACCACGATGACGGAACGGGCCGAGTAGTCCACTCGCTTGCCCAGCAGGTTCTCGCGGAAACGACCCTGCTTGCCCTTGATCATGTCGGTCAGCGACTTGAGCGGGCGGTTGGACGAGCCGAGCACCGGGCGACGGCAGCGGCCATTGTCGAACAGGGCGTCGACGGCCTGCTGCAGCATCCGCTTCTCGTTCCGGATGATGACCTCGGGTGCATTGAGGTCCATCAACTTCTTGAGGCGGTTGTTCCGGTTGATGATTCGCCGGTAGAGGTCATTGAGGTCGCTGGTGGCGAAGTTGCCTGATTCCAGCAGGACCAGTGGGCGAAGATCAGGTGGAATCACCGGAACGACATCAAGCACCATCCAGGAGACATCATTGCCACTGTGGCGAAGCTGCTCGACGAGTTTCAGCCGCTTGGCAAGATCCTTGGTCTTCTGCTTCGATCGCGTGTTGTTCAGGTCTTCCCGCAACTCGAGGGCCAGACCATGGAGATCAAGCTCGGCAAGCAGTTCCATGACGGCATCGGCACCCATGAGGGCCTTGAAGGATGCCGAGCCATGCTGCTGGACAGCGGCGCGGTAGGTATCCTCGTCGAGGACCTGCTTGTATTCCAGGTCGGTGGTCCCGGGATCGATCACCACGTAATCCTGGAAGTAGATGACCTTTTCCATGTCGGCGGTCTTCATCTTCAGCAGGGTGCCGAGGCGACTTGGCAACGCCTTGAAGAACCAGATGTGTACGACCGGGGCCGCAAGGTTGATGTGCCCCATCCGCTTGCGTCGCACGCGGGAATGCGTGACCTTCACGCCGCAGCGATCGCAGATGATGCCCTTGAACTTGGTGCCCTTGTACTTGCCGCAGGCGCATTCGTAGTCGCGCTCCGGACCGAAGATCCGTTCACAGAACAGGCCGTCCTTCTCGGGACGGTAGGTCCGGTAGTTGATCGTTTCCGGCTTCTTGACCTCGCCGAAACTCCAACTCCTGATGTCGTTGGGACTGGCAAGGGTGATGCGGACAGAACTGAAGTCGTTGACCTGATCGTAGACGTTTTCAACCATGGTGAATCCCGTCTCTCTCGTGCGAGGATGCCGCGTGGATGCGGCAGTTCAACGTCAGAGGAGGCTGCCTCCTTCAACGTGTTCCTTCTCCAGTTCAATGTTCATGCCCAGTCCACGGATCTCGTGGCAGAGGACATCGAACACCACGGGCATGCCGGCTTCAAGGGCATTGGTGCCTTTCACCATCGAGTCGTAGATCTTCGTGCGACCCTCGACATCATCACTCTTGACCGTCAACAGTTCCTGGAGGACATAGGCTGCGCCGTAGCCTTCCAGGGCCCAGACCTCCATCTCGCCGAATCGCTGACCACCCGTGCGGGCCTTGCCGCCCAGGGGCTGCTGCGTGATGAGCGAGTAGGGGCCCGTTGCTCGGGCATGGATCTTGTCTTCCACGAGGTGGTGGAGCTTGAGCATGTACATGTAGCCAACCGAGGTGGGCTGGTGGAAGGCTTCGCCCGTTCGACCGTCGTAGAGCTGTACCTTGCCCCCGAATGGGATGTGGGCAAGCAGTTCACGAGGTTCGCCGGGGTTCTGGCCAGTCTGTTCAAACTCGTCCAGTCGATTCTTGACGTGTTCGTTGGCTTCCTGGATGGCTTCGAGGACCTCTTCCTCGGTCGCTCCGTCGAATACCGGGGTGATTGCCTGGAAGCCAAGGACCTGCGCGGCCCAGCCAAGGTGCAGTTCAAGCAACTGGCCGACATTCATCCTTGAGGGAACGCCAAGAGGGTTCAACAGGATGTCGACGGGTGTTCCATCTTCAAGGTGCGGCATGTCCTCCTCGGGAACGATTCGGGAGACCACACCCTTGTTGCCGTGGCGGCCGGCCATCTTGTCACCGACGGCGATCTGCCGCTTGTTCGCCAGGTAGACCTTGGTCATTTCCAGGACGCCACTGGGCAGTTCGTCACCACGCTTCATGTGCGCGAGTTTTCGCTGCTTCTCTTCTTCCAGTGCATTGATCCGCGGCCAGAACTGGCCCCAGGTCGTCGTAGCGGTTTCCTTCGCATCCTTGGAACCCTTGATCCACTTCTCGTTGAAGTTCTCGATCTGCTCGAGGATGACCTCGGGGATGTCCGAGACACCTACCTTCTGGCGGGTGGCGGGGTCGACCATTTCCGTGCCGATCTGGTTGTTGATCGCAACGATCATCTGGCGGAAGAGGGCGATCATGCGGCCGTTCATCTCTTCCTCGTAGATCGCGATGTCGTCCTTGAGATTCGCCTTCTGCTCGTCATTGAGGTGCATGCGTCGAGAGAAGTGACGCGTGCCGATGACGATGCCACTGCTTCCGGCAGGGACTTCAAGTGAGTCGTTCTTCACGTCCTCGCCAGCACGACCGAAGATCGCGTGGAGCAGCTTTTCCTCGGGGGTCAGCTCCGATTTGCTCTTGGGGCTGACCTTGCCTACGAGGATGTCGCCGGGGCCGACGCGTGCGCCATGGCGGATGATGCCCCGATCGTCGAGGTTCTTCAACTGCTTCTCGGAGACGTTCGGGATGTCCGGAGTGAACTCCTCGCGACCGAGTTTCGTGTCCCGGACCTCGACATCGAATGATTCGATGTGGATCGACGTGAAGATGTCGTCCTTGACGAGTCGTTCAGAACAGACGATTGCATCTTCGAAGTTGTAGCCATCGAAGGTGTTGAAGGCGACAAGGACATTCTTGCCGATGGCCAACTCACCTTCGCGGGTGGAGGCGCCATCAGCCAGGATCTGTCCAGTCTTGACCTTCTGGCCGAGTGTGACAAGTGGAGTATGGGTCTGGCAGGTCCGCTCGTTGAGCTGCCTGAAGGTCTCCAACTCGTACTCGTCTGCATTGTCGATGATGATCTTCTTGGCGTCGACGTAGGTGATGGATCCCCCACGACGTGCCTTCACGAGCATGCCCGAGAACTCGCCGGCTGTTCGTTCCATGCCGGTGCTTACCAGCGGAGATTCAGCCGTGATCATCGGGACTGCCTGCCGCTGCATGTTCGAACCCATCAGGGCCCGGTTGGCATCATCATGTTCAAGGAAGGGAATCATGGCTGCAGAAACGCCGACGATCTGCTTGGGCGAGATGTCGATGTACTGGACCTCGTTCTTCTCGACCATGGAGAGATCGCCACTGAGGCGAGCGAGGACCTGCGAGTCGTTGATACGGCCATCCTTGTCGACGACATCGGTCGTCGCCAGGACGGACTTCATTTCCTCATCAGCTCGCAGGTAGGAGACCTTGCCGGTCGTGCTGCCACCCTGGACTTCCTGGTAGGGAGTGAGGATGAAGCCGTACTCGTCGATGCTTGCATAGATGCCAAGCGAAGCGATGAGGCCGATGTTGGTTCCCTCGGGCGTTTCGATCGGGCAGATTCGCCCGTAGTGCG
>JABABM010000001.1:175300-220512 GCA_014238205.1 Phycisphaerales bacterium
AAATATGCACATCGCGAACCTCGAAACAAGCACGCTTCCTGTTGAGGCCGCCGGGGCCCAGTGCAGAGAGGCGTCGCTCATGTACGAGCATGGACAAGGGGTTCGTCTGGTCGACGACCTGGGACAGTTCACTTCGACCGAAGAAGAAGTCGATGGCGCTGCTGATGGACTTGGAGTTGACCAGATCCGCAATCTTGCTCAGCTCGTCGGCATCCTTCACGCTCATCCGCTCCTGGACGGTGCGACGGAGTTTCAGGAAACCCTTCCGCATCTCCTCGACGGCAAGTTCATCGAGCGTTCGAAGTCGGCGATTGCCCAGGTGATCGATGTCATCGATGTGGGCCTTGTTCTTCTTGGAACGAAGGTCGAGGATGTATCGCATCACGGAGAGGAAATCCTCTGCGCGGATCGACATGACATCCTCTGGGACATCCATGTCGAACTTCCGGTTGATACGGAATCGGCCGACCTTTCCAAGGCGATACCTGTTCTCGTCGAAGAACTTCTCCTTGAAGAGGCTGCGGGCCTTCTCGACCTGGGGCGGATTGCCGGGACGAAGCCGTCCATAGATGCGCAGCAGGGCGGCCTCGTGCTCCGTGGCCTCTGCCATGAAGTCAAGGCGTTCCATTGCAAGGGTGTTGAGGATCAGTGGATCACTCGGGTCCTGGACGATGCGGATCTTCTTGATCGAGGAACTCTGGATGGCGTCGATTGCATCGCCGATGGGTTCACCGACGCGGCAGAGCTCTTCGCCTTCCTCGTTGAGAATCAACTCCGCGGAGTAATGCTCCGGAAGGAGGTCTACGACATTCACTTCCGTGACGTCGTAGAACATCTCCAGGATCTTCTCCGTGGAACTGAACTCCTCCTCGAGTGCACGAAGGAAGATCGTCGCGGCGATCTTGGGTGACTGGTCGATCTTCATCGCCAGTACGTCCTTCTTCGTTACTTCAAGTTCGATCCAGGAGCCTCGCTCGGGAATGATCCGTGCGCCGTGCAGGGGGCGGTCGCCAAGATTGTCGGCCTCGTTGAAGTCCACGCCGGGTGAGCGGTGGAGCTGGCTGACAATGACTCGTTCTGCACCATTGACGATGAACTCGCCACCGCCACGCATGATCGGAATCTCGCCAAGGTAGATTTCTTCCTCGGGTATTTCGGAAATGCCTTCGCGTACGAGGCGCACACCGATGCGGAACGGCATGCCGTAGGTCAGGCGCAGTTCCTTGCATTCATCAGGTGTGTATCGAGGCTTGTCGAGCTTGTAGTACAAGTACTCAAGCTTCATCGAGCCGTCATACGATTCAATGGGGAAGACCTCATTCATGAGGCTTTCAAGACCCACTGTCCTGTCGCGTTCATCGAACGCCTTGCCAGCTTGGATAAAGCGTTCGTATGCGCCCAATTGCACCTGAGTCAACTCAGGTACGGGTATCGCATCACCGCGCTTGGAGAAGTCGCGTACAGTCCGGGACGCCATGCACTCACCTCATTAAGGGCAAATCGTCTTCGCCTAACCCAACTTGTCGAAAAGCAGGGAACAAACTTGAGAAAAAGTTGTTGTCATACGCCGAGCACCGCATATTACGGATGCCAGGGCGGTTTCTCAACACCCACGCAAACCCTATTCCATTTTTTTCTGGCCAATTTGCTCCAAGGGGGCCGATGTACCCGCCCAATTTGCCGAATTTCGACTCTGGTTGGCCTGAAACGATGATTTTGGTCAAATATTCTTGTCTCACGTCTCAAAAATGAACAGGCTCCGAGACCTGGGCCTCGGAGCCTGCTGCAAGTGCCTGTAAATACCAGCCTTACTTGAGGTTGACGACGCCTCCGGCCTCTTCAATCTTGGCCTTCAGTTCGTCTGCTTCTTCCTTGGAGGCCTTTTCCTTGATGGCGGTTGGGGCATCATCAACGATGGCCTTGGCTTCCTTCAGACCCAGTCCTGTCGCCTCGCGGACGACCTTGATGACCTGGATCTTCTTGTCGCCGGAAGACTCGAGCACGACATCGAACTCAGTCTGTTCTTCATCACCATCATCGCCACCACCAGCCGGTCCGGCCATCATGACGCCGCCTCCAGCTGCGGGTTCGATGTTGTAGGTGTCCTTCATGTAGTCAGCAAGGTCGACCGCTTCCTTGAGGGTCAACTGGGCAATGTCATCACCCAGGGTGCTGATCTTCTTGTCAAACGACTTGGCTTCTGCCGGTGCAGGAGCTTCAGTCGTTGCGGCTGCTTCTGTTGCTTCTGCTGCATCATTCGTTTCTTCTGCGTTGTTTGCTGCTTCTTCAGACATGTCTGGTCTCACTTTCCTTCGTTGTATCTTCACTCAAGAGGAGCCGCCGTGCGACTTTTAACCCCGGGGGGCCAGTTGGGTGATGATGTGTTGTTCAGTTCTTCACCTTCTCGACGACCTCACCTTTTTCAAGCCGTTCTTCTACTTCCTTGACGATTCCCATGATGCCCGAGCCGGGGCTCGTTGCGATACTCATGAGTTTCGAGCCTGGTGACAGGACAAGCTGGATGACCAGCCCCTTCGACTCGTCGAGGGTCGGGTACTTGCTGAGTTCCTTGACCCCGGAATCTCCGTCGAAGTACTCCCCATCAAGAAGGGCGCCCTTCAGGTCGAGGTGTTCAACCTTCTTCGCCCAGTCGACGAGTTCGCGAGCGACATCGACGACCGATTCTCCGCCGTAGCAGAGTGCCGTGGGGCCATCGAGGGCTGGCAGGATGTTCTCCAGCGCCGTGCCACCGAAGGCATCACGGGCAAGCGTATTTCGCAAGACCGTGATGCGGATGTTCTTTGAATGCAGGTCCAGTCGAAGGGCATTGTTCTCATTGGCCTCGATGCCCCTGATATCAATCAAAAGGGCCTCGGAAAGGTCATTGAAGCGGTCCCTGTAACTGTCGACCATCATTTTCTTGATGTGCTTGCTCATGATGCTGCCACCTCCACTGAGGGCGTCATCGTGCCGGAAATCACGCATTTCTTCATGTAGATTCCCTTGACGGACGCGGGACGCAGTTTCTCGATCGTATCCAGGAAGAAGGTCAGGTTTGCCGTCAGATCCTCTTCGGCGAAACTCATCTTCCCGATGACGCAATGGATGTTCCCGCCATCGTCATTGCGATATTCAGCCTTGCCGGCTGCGAATTCCTGGACTGCAGTCGCCGGATCGGGTGTAACGGTGCCTGCCTTGGGTGAGGGCATCAGGCCCTTTGGCCCCAGAACACGCCCCAGGCCGCCTACGACCTTCATCATGTCAGGAGAGGCAATGGCAACATCAAAGTCGAACCAGCCATCAGTGATCTTCTTTGCCAGTTCTTCGCCGCCTGCTTCAACAGCTCCGGCAGCCTTCAAATCGTCGATCTTGTCGTTCTGGCAGAAGCAGATGACGCGAGCAGCTTTCCCGACACCCTTGGGCATCGAGAGGGCGCCACGCAACTGCTGATCGGCTTGCCTGGGATCGATGCCAAGGTGCACGCAGCATTCGACGGTTTCGTCGAACTTGGCATGGGAACAGGACTTAAGAAGGCTTACTGCTTCGGCGGGGGACATGCCATTGCTGTTGGCCCTGATCTGTTCCAGGTTGGTTCGCTGCCGACGGCTGCGGTGATTCCGACGCCTTCGGTAGAGTCTTGCAGGGAAGGTTCCCTCTGTTCTTGGAGTCTTCTCGTCAGTCATTGAGCGAGCCCTCCACTTCAATGCCCATCGAGCGGGCTGTTCCAGCGATGACACGCATGGCGGATTCGACCGTTGCGCTGTTCAAGTCGTTCATCTTCTCTTCCGCGATGGCACGGACCTGGTCACGTGTGACCGAACCCACGATTTCGAGGGGATTCCCAGATCCCTTCTCAACACCTGCGGCATCCCTGAGCAGGACGGCAGCGGGGGAAGACTTGATTTCGAAGTCGAATGACCGGTCATGGAAGACCGTGATGAGGCAGCCCACGACCTTGCCATTGAGGTCCTTGGTCCGGTCATTGAAGGCCTGGATGAACTGCCCGGGATTGATGCCATTGGCACCAAGGGCCGGTCCGATCGGGGGGGCAGGCGTAGCCTGGCCTCCCGGCGCAGTAATCTTGAATTGCTTTGTGATCTGCTTGGCCATGTGTCCTCCTGCCTCCCACCTTCCTGGATTCCATGAGTGCGGGTCCGGCCAAGGCCCCGCTGGAGTGAAAGTGGTCCATACGGTTTCAAATTGTGAGCCGGGCACCTTACCCCAGGCGGTCCTGTTCAGCAAGGGCAACGTGGGATGAAGCTCCGCCAGGCAGCCTTGAATCAGCCCTCGGAAAGAGTCTGTGATTTCCAGGGTGGGTCCAGGGGCCAGCTGTCATCGGATTCAACTACTTGACTGCTGTCGAGGTTGTCAGCGTATTCACGAGCTTCCTCGGCAGTTTCGTATGTATCCCGCAGGAATAGGGCGTGCGTAGTTCCAATGCAGATCATCAAGCCCTCTTCAAGTGGAATGGGATCCTTGACGATCTGGCCGTTGATGGTTGTCCCATTACTTGACCCCAGGTCCTCGATCATCCACTTGTTGGTCTTGATGCCGCTTCCATCAAGGGTGTCGCCGGATTGACGGGAGATCTTGCAGTGATTCCGCGAGGCTTTCTCGTCAACGAGTTGGATGGCACAGTCATCGCCTCGACCAATGACATGCTCCATGTCATCAAGTGCGTACATGTGGCCTTCATGGGGTCCAGAAACAACGACGAGGCATGGCATGCGATTTCTCCTTCTCAGTTTCCTGACGGCCAGACAGCCTATCATTTTCTGGCCAGATCGTTCAATGCGAGTGTGCAGAACATCTCGATGCCGGTTGCGATCACGTTGTCATTGAAATCAAAGCAGGGATGGTGCAGGAGCGGAATCGAGTCCTGGTCGGCGGGGAGGAGCCCGAGGACGAAGAAGCAGGAGGGGACATGTTCACAGTAGTAGGAGAAGTCCTCGGCTCCCATGCCAGGTGCTTCGAGCAGTTGAACCTGTTCTTCGCCGAAGAGTGATTCCGCGGTTTCAAGGACCGTATCGACTTCGCCTGGGTCGTTGCGGGTGACGGGATACCCGACGTGGTACTCCAGGTTCGCCTTGCAGCCGTGGGCGGCAGCAACAGTCTCCACGACCTGGTCGAGACGCATTCGCACGGTCGACATGGCGTCATCATCGAGTGCCCGCACGGTACCTGCCATCGTGCAGGTTTCAGGAATGATGTTGAACGCCGAACCGGCGTTGAACATGGTTACGGAGATGACGGCACCCTGTACTGGATCGACGTTTCTCGAGACGATCGACTGGATCGCCTGCACGATTGCTGCCGAGGCAACGATGGGATCCCGCGTTGCATGCGGCATGGCTGCATGTCCACCGACGCCAGTCACCGTGATGTCGAAGCGATCCGCTGCCGCAAGCATCGGCCCGGGCCGCGTACTGATCATGTTCAAAGGAAGGATCGGCCAGCCGTGCAGGCCGTACATGCGAGAAACGGAAGGACCGATGACCTTCCCGTCAAGGCAGCCATCCTCGACCATGCGTTTGCCACCACCGCCACCTTCTTCGGCAGGTTGGAAGAGGAATGTCACTGGATTGGGCAGTGTTCCTTCTCCAGCAACCTGTGCAAGAACACGCGCAGTTCCAACGAGGATCGTGGTATGTCCATCGTGCCCGCATGCGTGCATGACACCCTCATTGACCGACGCGTAGTCGAGTCCGGTCTGCTCGAGAATCGGCAGGGCATCCATGTCGGCACGCAGGCCGACGGCCTGCTCGGTTTCACCAGGAAGGTGTCCGAGTACACCGGTGCCGCCTGCGAGGCCATCAACGAACTCGACCCCGGCTTCGGTCAAGGCCTTGCAGACCTCTCCAGAGGTCCGATGTTCCTCGTACCCCAGTTCCGGGTGGGTGTGGAGGTCATGCCTGAACTCGATGAGTTGGGGCATGATGGAACTGATTCGTTTCCTGAGTGATGCAGTCGTTTCGGTCGTCATGCCCGACAGGGTACCTGCTTGTGGTCGGCATTACGATCGGAGAACGGGAAATCCACGTTCAGCGCGGCCTTCATTGACCATCCCCATGGCAGTTGGTTCATGTCGAAGCAGTCGTGTCAACTGCGACATCGTGATGCCAAGTCGACCTGCTGCGCCACCGACATCAAAACCTTGCTCGCTGATGACATCGAGCGCTTCTGCTAGCAGGGCCGGGTAGTCGGGGTGCTTCGGGTTGACGGGCAGTTTCGTACCACTCCGCCTGCGGTTCCACAGAACGCTCGGTTCACGACGTGGATGCTCCGACCGATGACCGATGGCGAGTTTCAACCTGAGTCGGCGGAGTGCCATCGAGCGATTTGCCTTCTGCTCACGTCGTTCAGAGGCGGTCGCCTGCATCCCGGTTGGTTCATGGGTATAGGTGACGGAGGTACTGCGCCGGTTCCGGTGCTGGCCACCGGGGCCGGTGCCCTGTCCAGCTGTCATGCTGCACTGCTTGAGCAGTTGTGCGTTGTCCAGTGCTGCGGGATGTACGTGGAGGGGCATCGGATTCCTCGTCAATTCCTGCTGCGTGCGTGGGCACTGAGTGTTGAATCGGACACGAGGCCGGCTTCCAGAAGCGGGTGGGCGAGTCCGGCGATCATCGCCGCATTGTCCATGCAGTAGTCCAGGGCCGGAAGGCGAAGCACTACGCCCCGTGCCTCGCACGTTTCCCCGAGTACGCGGCGTACCCTCCTGTTGGCACTCACGCCACCACCCACGACAAGGGAG
Organism: Phycisphaerales bacterium; assembly: GCA_014238205.1. GTDB lineage: Bacteria > Planctomycetota > Phycisphaerae > Phycisphaerales > SM1A02 > SP202. The sequence goes on from JABABM010000001.1 coordinate 182,052, forward strand.
GAGGCTTCATGTTGATCAAGGGCACGTTCGACCTTCAGTCTGACCGCCTCGACGGCAGCGCGTTGGAACGATGCGGCCAGGTCCCGACGACGCTGTGCATCCAGGTCGGAGGCATCGCGTTGGAACCGTGCCTCGGCGCCGCGGCCGACGGGTTGGCCTCGAACCGCGTGCAGGAGAGATGTCTTCAGCCCGCTGTAGGAGAAGTCGAGGCTGTCCGGGGCAAGCCGTGCGATCGGGAAGTCGACTGCCGACTCGTCCCCCTGTTCGGCCAGGGCATCGATGGCTGCTCCACCGGGCCAGCCCAGCCCCAGCAGCACGGCCGCCTTGTCGAAGGCTTCACCAATGGCATCGTCAATGGTGTGGCCGAGGAGTTCCAGATGAAGTGGATCCTGCATGCGGGAGAGCGTCGTGTGCCCACCCGAGATGACCAGGCCCAGTGCCGGGCATTCAAGTTCATGGGAACCAAGGCAGGGTGACCAGAGATGGGCGTGCAGGTGGTCGACACCGACAAGTGGCTTCTGCAGGGACCAGGCCAGCGACTTTGCGGCTGCAACACCTGTCAACAGTGAGCCGATGAGCCCGGGTTGGTAACTGACGGCGATTGCATCGATGTCACCAAGGGCGATGCCCGCTTCACGCACGGCGGACTCGATGACGGGGCCGATCCGTTCAAGGTGGGCGCGGCTGGCAAGTTCGGGCACGACACCGTCGAATCGTTCGTGCAGGTCATGCTGCGTGGCGATGATGTTTGAACGGACATCACGACCCCCGATGACGACGGCTGCGGCCGTTTCATCGCAACTGCTCTCGATGCCGAGAATCACCTGGTCCATGCGTTTGTTCCCGTCGTACCTGATCAGCGATCGATCGGGGTCAATTCCACGGAGGACAATGATCGTTGCAGGTCATTGACCGATGAGATGACCCACTCACCGATGACCTCGCCTTCCTTGTTGCGAATGACGAGGACCGCGTTCTCGATGTCACCTTCCTCCGGGAGCGAGATGCCATGGTCTGCCAGTTCAGTAATGCCTTCAAGCTCGTGAATGCGATTCTGGAGTTCAACAAGCTCGGTCTCGAGCCGATCCCTGACAGTCAGCGCACGTTCAAGGTCGTTTCGAAGTGCCAGCTCACCGGGGGGTTCCTGTGCTTCAAGTTCAGGCCACGTCCCGTTGTCGACATGGTGCCCGAGAAGTTCAACAGACCGGGCAAGGGCTTCATCATTGAGCGCCTCCCTGAGCCACGCAGGGTCATCAAGAGCCGGATCAAGTGGTTCCTCGCGGGAGATGACGGTCCATGGTTGACGTGATTCGACGCGATTGATGCCCTGCTCAAGCGTTTCGCCCACGAGACATCCGTCGGAAGGATCGACGCCCCAGTCCTCGTCGACTTCACCATGCGTCTTGTGAAGGCTGCGGCCACTGGGCAGGTAGTAGTAGGCGGTCGTGAATTTCAGGAGTCCGCCATCGTCGTCCAATTCGCGGACTTCCTGTACGGAACCTTTGCCGAAACTCCGTTCACCGAGCACCAGTGCCCGTTCATTGTCCTTGAGTGAACCGGCAACGATCTCGCTGGCTGAAGCCGAGCCATCATTGATCAGGACGATCACGGGAATATCCTGCAGCGTGCCGGAGCGATGCGCCTTGAAGACCCTTCCCTGTTCCTTGCGGTCGGGTCGCGCAGAACGGATCGAAAGAAGTGTTCCATCGTCGATGAACATGTCCGATGTTTCCAGGGCTGCGGTCAGTGCGCCACCCCTGTTGTCACGTACATCGATGACGAGCCCCTTGAGTTGATCCCGGGACTTGAGGCCTTCAAGAATCTCCTGCAGTTCAGACGAAGTCCGTTCAGTGAAACTCTCGATCCTGATGTAGGCGATGCCTCGGTCATCATCGAGCAGGTGCTGCCACTCCTGGTTCCGTCGAATGACCCCGAAGACGGATTTCGTCCTGATCGGCGCCCGGGTGATCGTGATGTCCTCCTCCGTGTCGTCCGCATGTCGGACCCGGACGTTCACGGTGGTACCCGGTTCGCCAAGCAGGTCGTCGATGCAGTCATTGACCGGTCGGTTCTGTGTTGACACCCCCTCGATGTCGAGGATCACGTCACCGGCAAGAATGCCGGCGTTCAGGGCGGGGGAGTCTTCCATGGGCGTGAGGATCGTCAGCCATTCCCTGTTGGAGTGGATTCGTGCGCCGATGCCGACGTAGTTGCCGCTGAGTTCCTTGCTGAACTCGGCCTGGTCTTCGGGGGCGATGTAGGTCGTGAATGGATCGTCGAGCGACTCGATCATCGCCTTGATGACGGCTTCCTGCATCGCTTCGTGATCCGGAGTCTCCACGTAGTCATCCATGATGTGTCCACGGATGTCGACAATCGGATCAAACCAGCGATACCCGTCCGAACGGGTTGCTGTTGCTCTCGGGACGAGGGTGGAAAGCAGGATGACGATGCCCAGGAGCACGGTGATCGGGATGATTTGTCGTATCTTCATGGAACTCCTCCAGACGCAGGCGATTGGACCCCCTAGGATTGATGGGGGCATTCAGCCCGTGTCGATGGAACATCCTAGCCTCCACGTGGCATCCACTGTTGGAAATGCACACCAGCCAATGAATCAACAGCATCGTGAACATTTGAAGGTGGCCAGGGAGCGAGCCGTCCTTGTCGCTGTTCACTTCCCGGATGACGAGGTGGACCTCGATGCCAGGGTTGAAGAGCTTGCGGCCCTGACAGGGACTGCTGGTGCCGAAATCTGTGGGATCGTGACCCAGAACCGGAAACTTCCATACGGAAAGTTGTTCATCGGTTCGGGGAAGGTCAAGGAACTGGTCGAGTTCATCAAGCTCAACGACGCTACGCTCGTGATCTTCGACCACGATCTCTCCCCGTCGCAGATCCGGAACCTCGAGCAGGAAACCTCCTGCAAGATCGTCGATCGCAGCGAACTCATCCTCGACATCTTCGCGAGGCGTGCCACCACGCACGCCGCGAAGCTCCAGGTCGAGATTGCGCAGTTGGAATACACCTACCCGCGCCTTCGTGCCATGTGGACGCACCTCGGGCAGGTCACGGGCGGAGCGCCCATCGGCATCGGAACCCGCGGTCCGGGCGAGAAGCAGTTGGAGATCGACCGGCGGATCGTTCATCGTCGCAAGCGACAACTGCAGAGGGAGCTGGAGGAGATCCAGCAGCGGAAGGTGCGGGAGGTGAAATCCCGGAACGAGGATCATTTCACGGTCGGGCTCGTGGGCTATACCAATGCCGGCAAGTCCTCGCTCTTCAACGCCGTCACCGATGGTGGCGCATTCGCGAACGACCAGCTCTTTGCGACGCTTTCGACCCGCGTCGAACGCTGGAACCTCGGCGGAGGCAATTCGGTCATGTTGTCGGATACGGTCGGGTTCATCCGGAACCTGCCGCACCACCTCGTGGCTTCATTCCGTTCAACCCTCGAGGAAACGGTGAACTGCCAGTTGTTGCTCCTGCTGATCGATGTCGATGACCCGCAGGCGAGGCAGCAGGCGGCGTCCGTCAAGAACACGCTCGACCAGATCGAAGCCACGGGCCAGCCTCGCCTGGTGGTACTCAACAAGATCGACCAGCTCAAGGATCACGCGGAGTTGCTTCCGTGGTTGAGGGATTACCCGGATGCAATACCCATCAGTGCCGTGACCGGCGAGGGGCTTGACGAACTTGTCAACGCAATCCGTTCGATCTACATCGGAACCCCGCAGAGCGTGCGGCTCATCGTCGAGCTCTCGGACGGCGCAACGGTGAATTTCATAGAGAAGAGAACCATCGTCGAGTCCCGGGAATACGGTGACGGGATCGTGACCTACGAGGTCACCCTCGGCGAACGGCAGATGGACCAGTTGCGTGCTCGTGGTGCCAGATTCGAGATCGACGAAGGTGAAGATCCTGGAGCCGGCTGGGGTGGGGGGGGATCGGCCAGTTCCATGCCACCGCATCGGACGTTTGCACCGGGAGGTGGTTCATGACCTGGGAAGACCGGTCGCACGGGTTCCTGGGCAGATTCGGCCGGGAGGTGAATCGTTCCCTCCGGGACCGGTTGAAATTGCTCGAAGACCATCCGGCGATGGTTCCACTGGTGGAGCGACTTCGCGCGCAGCATGGCCTCCGGGGATTCCTCGATACCTGGGCGGAGGTTCGGGTGGCGGCGAAGCTCATCGAGTCTGGCTGCGTCATTGACGTGGAAGTACCCACGCCCAGTGGCAGGAGCTGTGACCTGGCCGTGCACCTGCGTGGCCACGACTGCTACGTTCACGTGAAACGACTGGCCAACGAGGAGACCAGTGCCCGACGGCTCGGGATCTCCTCGAGGCTTCGCTTCCTGGAGCGGATCAAGCGTCCTTTCATCGTACGTATCCGGTGGGAAGAGAGCCTCTCGGAGCAGCGCATGCAGGAACTGGTCGAGCGTGCGGCATCGTTCATCAAGCATGCGCACGTCGGGGACGAACTGACCGTACGCGGTGAGTCCGGAGAGGAACTCGGTGGGGTGCGTATCGTGGCGCCCTGGGAAGGAACGCACGTATCCCTGGCAATCGGGCTTCCGGACGGCTTCATAGACGAGGTGCCGCGTATCAGGCGGCTGCTCCTGCGCGCACATCGCCAGTTCATGCCCCGGGCGACGAACATCATCGTCATTGCCTCGGCAGGCACCAATGATGCAACCGATGTCGAGACGGCCCTGCTGGGTTCGCACGAGGAACGCTGGGATGTCCATCCTGCCCGGGGCCGCCGGATCGCCTACGGCCGGGCCGGGGATGGGTTCTGGTCAGGCAAGGGCCGACCAGAGTCGCTGGCCTGCAGCTGGTGCCAGGTGGATCTTGAATCCGAAGAGATGCCACGACAACTCTTTCTCAGGGAGCCGGGAAGCCTGACTTCCTCGTTAGAATCTCTGCTCGAGGAACTGCTTGGTCGAAGTGATTCGACTGGTTCCTCGACACCCATGCACCCGGGGGATGATGCTGGTTCGGGTGCCTGAACGAGAGACACCAATGCTCGATCCACGCATGACACGACTCGCGGAACTGCTCGTGGGCTACTCGACCTCGGTCGGCCCGGGCGATCACCTGCTCATCGAGGCCTTCGACATACCCGAGGCGATGGTCATCGCGATTGTTCGTGCCTGTCGTGATGCGGGCGGGCATCCACATGTTGCACTTCGAAACAACAGGGTCATGCGAAGCATCATCGAAGCAGCCGATGACGTCCAGATCGATACCTGGGCGGACCATGACCTGCACCGGATGAAATCCATGCAGGCCTACATCGGTGTTCGAGGCGGTCACAACATCAACGAACTCTCGGGCGTCGCCCCGGATCGAATGCAGGCATACGGTCGTCACTACGGAAAGCCGGTGCACCTGGAGCAGCGGGTCAAGAACACACGATGGTGCGTGCTTCGATGGCCGACGCCGAGCATGGCGCAACTTGCACAGACGAGCACCGAGGAGTTCGAGAAATTCTACTTCGACGTGTGCACGCTTGACTACAGGCGCATGGCCGAGGCATGCGATCTGCTCGCAGCGAGAATGAACCGGACGGACAGGGTGCACATCAAGGGACCCGGTGATACCGACCTGACCTTCTCGATCAAGGACATCCCGGCCATTCCATGCTGCGGTGAGAAGAACATTCCAGATGGTGAGTGCTACACGGCGCCGGTGCGAGATTCGGTCAACGGCGTGATCCACTACAACACGCCGACGATCTACCAGGGCACGGCCTTCAAGAACATCCGCCTGACCTTCGAGGAGGGCCGCATCGTCGATGCCGTCTCCGAACAGAACAATGATCGCCTGCAGGACGTCTTCAATACGGACGAGGGTGCACGGTACGTGGGTGAGTTTGCCATCGGGTTCAACCCGTACGTGCTGGAGCCGATGATGGACATTCTCTTTGATGAGAAGATCGCCGGTTCACTGCACTTCACCCCCGGGCAGGCCTACGAGGAGGCGGACAACTCCAATCGCTCCGACATCCACTGGGACCTGGTGCTGATCCAGCGTGAGGACTACGGTGGCGGCACGATCACCTTCGATGACGAGGTGATCCGCGAGAATGGAATCTTTACCGTTGATGACCTGCAGGGACTCAATCCCGATGCGCTGAAGGACTGACACGCTCGCGTATTCGTAATGCTGCGGGCAGCACGAGCATGCATGCCAACCAGGTCAGACCCAGTCCCGTCACCATCACGATGCTCAGCGACTGGATGCCCTGATGTTCGGCGATCAGCAGTGAGCCGAAGCCGATCATCGTGGTACACATCGTCAAGGTGATCGCCTGGCCGGTTCCACCGATCAACCCGGCAGGGACACCCTCGGGGTGAGATTTCCATCGGTGTACCGCATGCACACCTGCGTCGACGCCGATCCCGAAAATCAATGGCAGGACCATCAGGTTGGCGAAATTCACTTTCATCTGGAGCAGGCCCATGATGCCGAACACACCGACGAATCCGATGAGCACGGGGAGGAGTGCAAGCAGTGCATCAAGGATTGACCTGAAGTCGAGCAGCAGGATGATCATGACCGCGATCAGGGCGAAGATGGCTGCGAGTTGATAGGCGTGCGTAATCAATCGAGACGATTCGTATATCTGTACTGGTGGCCCCAGCACGTCCGGTGCGACGGTGCGAATCGACTCTACGAATCCAGACAGGCGATGCGGTTCCAGAATCGATTCCTCGGTTGAAACAGGCTCGACACGCAACAGCCACCGCCCATCAGAGCCGACCCATGAATCCTGGAGTACGTGGGGCAACGCGTCTGCTCCGGGCATGCCGGGGGCCATTGCGGCCGTGACGGCGGTGTGCAACTCTTCGGCGCCTTTCCTCCACTCCATGGTCATGGTGGCCATGCGTTCATTGCGATGAGACTCATCGAGTCCACGCCATGACTCGAGGGCGGATTCAATGTTCCTGCCCAATTCGATTGCCTTGGGGGCCTGCCCGGACCGGCTTCGCAATCCGCCGGCGATCAGGCCGAGGGTCTGGGTCAATGATTCCTGGGGGCGGGGGAGGACCGTCGGCTGGTACTGGTCGGCCGTGGCCCGGGCAGTCGCTACCCGCGCTTCGCGTTCCTCGGCATCAGTGGGGAAGAGCATGCCCATGCCGCTGACTGCGCCGACATCTGGAAGTGATCGCAGGGAGCGTACAAGTGCTTCAGCTGCATCCGGTGTTGTCAGCACAAGGCCACTCCAGATGTTCGCGCCGGCATCCTGTTCGAGGCGGTGTTGCCACTGCACGGATTCCAACCCTGGGGGTTGAAGGTTGAGAATATTCGTGTCGTAGCCCACGCGGCTCATGGGCAGCAGCAGCGCAACGAAGAGCAGGCCGGATCCGAGCAGGACCGGCACGGCACGCCGATCGGTCCATCCCAGTCGCCTTTTCAGTCGCTCCGCATCCCAGGTGCGCATTCGTTCGATGTGTTGCCGCCAACGCGTCGTCAAAGCCAGGCAGGCGGGGAATACGCAGAGCATCGCGACCAGGAGGAGGAGTACGCCGCCACCGGCGATGATTCCCATCTCCGCTACGCCCCTGAAGTCAGTGAAGGCGGTACAGCCGAATGCAGCGGCGGTGGTAATGGTGCCGGTGATCAATCCTGGACCAGCATCTCGAAAGCTGCGAGCCATCGCGTCTTCGAGGGTCTCATATTCCTCATGCACGGCACGGAGTCGCGCCAGGAGGTGCAGGGCGTAGTCGATGCCCAGCCCGATGAGGATGGCGGAGAACACCACCGACAGCAGTTGCAAGTGCCCAACGGAGATGATGACCCACCCGAAACTCCAGGCCATGCCCACCAGGAGTGACACGGCGGCAAGCAGTGGGAGGGTAAGCCTCCGGAAGACCAGCAGCATCATGAATGTCACAAGTACGAAGGCGATGATCGACGCCAGGGTGGAATCGGTGATGGCCTGCGTCGTTTCATCCCCTTCCAGCGCCGGAAGGCCAGTCACGCCCCAGGACGTGCCGGGGGCAGTGTCCTGGACGACGTCTGCCGCGAGCCGCCGTACAAGGGATAGGTCTTCACCGACAGCCTCGATGCCTCCGACATCGGTTCGATCCATGTGCACAAGCACGGTTCGAATGGAACCGGTACTTGTCGCAAGCGATTGCCAGGTCTCCCCGAGAGGTGCAACCAGGTTGAAACTGGCCGGTCGACCCTCGAGTCCCTCGAGCATTGGTCGAATGAAGGTCTCGAGTCCATCGAGGATGCTCGACTGGTGTTCGAATCCAGCGAGGGTGCTGCTGAAGTGAGCGAGGGCCTCAGCTGGTCCGGGCTGCTCGGCGATTTTCTGCGCATGCCCGAACCAGGTCAGCGCCTGGTTGAACTCCTCGACATCGGCCACCTTCCACATGCGTGGGCCGGCCTCAGTGATCGCGAATCCCGCATCGGCCGAGGCGATGCGTTCTTCCGAGTCGAGCCTCTCGGCGACCTGCCGGGCAAGCTCGTCAATGCGAGAGTCACCGGGGTCGCCCTCGAAGCACAGAACCAGGTCATCCCATCGCTTGAAGTCGTGTCGGTATTCCGCGTATCGCCTGCTCCAATCCAGATCTCCGGAGACCAGGTCACTGCGATCCGAGTGCAACTCCAGCGAGGTTGCAGCAAGGAGGATCGAGACTGCAGCGACCAGGAGGCTCATGATGAGGGTCGCGGCGGGGTGCCTCGTGACCCAGCGGGCCCAGGCATCAAGGAGTCGTTCTCGGGGTGTCATCGCAGGAATCCTATCTGGATCCCACCGTTTTCGGACCCACCTCCGGTCCCTAACCCTCCCAGACCGAACAGTGAAGCTCTTCACGAACCAGTGTGAGGGTATTTGCGTATCAGTTCCATGCCCCACGGACCGAGGAAGAGTTCAGCACGAGGAACTTGAGCACCACACCGTGGGAGAAAGGCAACGACATGGAAGTCCGAATAGGAACCATTCTCATTGAAAAGGGTGTCTTGACACCCGACCAGGTCAAGGCAGTACTCAACGTGCAGGAACGCACGGGGAAACCCTTCGGCCTGATCTGTGAACAGAAATACGGTATCGATCCGGCGCAGGTGGAATCCGCCTGGGCCAGCCAGTATGCCATGAGAACCCGCACGATCGACCCAAGGTTGATGGCCCCACACCCATCCGCCCTGGACATGGTGACACGACGACAGGCATGGCAGTTCAATGCGCTTCCCATTTCCTGGGATGGCCGGGAACTGATGATGGCGACGACTCCAGAGGCATTGACCCGAGCCCTTCGCTTTGCAGCGAATGTGCTTGGCGTGCCGACCTATTTCGTCATGAGTGAACCAGAGGCGCTGCAGACTGCGCTGCAGGCTTCGTATCCACTCCCAGGTGCCACCTTGTATGGACGCCGCAGGCAAAGCCGAAAGGTCGCCTGAGACAATCAACTTTGTTCGAAATGAATGAATCGTGGCCCGATCCCAGGGGGAATCGGGCCACGTGTTCATCCTGCAATGGCGAGACCCGGACTTGAACCGGGGACACCGGCATTTTCAATGCCGTGCTCTACCAACTGAGCTACCTCGCCGTGGGACGTGGAAGATACGCACCCGGGGTGACTCGATCAAGGCGCAGCGTCCGTGTCGACCTCGATCCCGCCGAGGAAGCCCTCCACCACGTCATCCTGGCATCGCATCGTCTCACGCCATGAATGGACCTCATCGAGGTTGATATCAGCCTGAAGGACGATGCTGGAGTCGTCAGCCTCGGCGATGACTTCTCCTCGTGGCGAAATGATCATGGAGTTTCCATCGTAGGTCAGGTGTGGGTCCGAACCGGTCCTGTTGCATGCCACGACGAAGGCCTGGTTCTCAATGGCCCTGGCGATGAGCAGGGCTCTCCAATGGGCGGTTCGTTCCGCCGGCCAACTGGCCCCGATGGTGAAGACCTCGGCTCCGGCTCGCCGGGCCAGTCGCCAGAGTTCCGGGAACCTGAGGTCATAGCAGATGAGGGGGCAGAGACACGCACCCTCGACATTCCTGAGCAGCAGTCGATCGCCTGCTGCATAGTGCGAAGCTTCTCCACCGAAGGAGAAGGGATGAATCTTCCTGTAGGAGCCGGCGATGGTTCCATCCGGAGCAACGAGGCTCGCCGTGTTCAAGCCACGCCCGTCGTCCGCACGTTCAACATGGCCATGCTGCACCCAGCATTCGTATGTTCGTGCAGTACGTGCAGCCCACTCGATGGACGCATCATCACTGATTCGATCGATGTTGAAGGAGAAGCCCACGTCGCCCAGTTCAGGAAGCAGGACGAGGCCACCCTTTGCGGGCGGATGTTCTGCAAGCATGGCATCCATGGTCACCTGGCTGGCAACCTTGTCTTCCCAGGTGATGTCGTACTGGACGATCGTGACGTGCATGACATGTGCAGGGTACACGCAACCACGAGCCCGGCTTCAATGAAGCCGGGCCCGTGGTGTGTGGAGAAGTCAGAGAAGAGTCACATTCGTCGTCGTCGAGTGCCCGCGACCCCGGCCAGGCCCAGAAGCGCCAGGGCACCTGGCGCCGGAAGTGTCCTGTACATGAAGCCGGGCCCGAGGTTCCCCGGGTCACCTGCGTAGTGCTGGACTTGATCAAGGATCGAATTGCTTGTTGATTCCGAGAAGGACAACCATTCGATGTCCGAGGAGTACTGGACGCTCTGTCCGAAGGTGTATGCATCCTGGGTCCAGTTGTCTGCCAGGATGTAGTAGGTTTCGTTCTTCTTCAGCGGTGTGAGCGTGACATCGTTGTAGATCATCGAGTTGAACATCGAATCGCCTGAGAGGCCATCTCCGACCTGTGTTGACACCACGAGGCTTCCGTCCGAGTTGAAGATGCCGATGTTGTGCGCTTCGGAGAGACCTGCCGAGCCCATGTCGAGCACACCAAGATGCGTGACAATCATGTCGTCCAGGGCCCTGAACTGCCAGCCAACAGCCTTGTTGTAGTTGTATTCAGTTCCAGATCCACTCCACGAAGTGGCCTCGACGAGGTCCGCATGGGCTTGCGTGCCGGTGAGCACCGCGGCAGCGGAAAGGGCCATGGCAATGCATGTTCGTGATTGAAGTTTCATAGTTCATCTCCTTGCTGTCCATGCGGCGGGCACGTATTGCCCGCATCCAAGGGAGAAAGAAGTGGCGACAGGGCTCATGCGCTTGAAGTCGTCATATTTCCGTATTCGACTCTTCTGCAGTGAAAATGGATAGGGTGCAGGCCATGAACTCACGCCGAATCGTGCTCATGGTTGTCCTGGTCGCCTGGTCCCTGTGTACATGGATCATGGGAACACTGCTTGCAGCACTGCTCTTCATGCCTTGGGGACATGAAGAAAGTGCTGATTTCCCACTCTTCCTGGAACTGCTTTGGCACTGGTTCAACGAGCCCATGTACTGGATCCATTCATGCATCCTCGTGCCCGTGATGATCGGGACGCAGGTCCTGTTCCTGTTGCCGATTCTTCCGGTTCGCATGTCGGTCGGGAAATCACGTTCACTTCGAGCCAGTCTCGTGCTGGGTGGCCTTGGAGCCGCCATGCTCACGTCGGGTCTTGTGTTGGGCCTCGTGAGCTTCGTGCAACTTCTGGGTGGTTGGATTGACGACATGGACCTGGCCCTTTACTCGGGCTTGGACGGCCTGGCTGTTCTTGAACCGAAGATGTATGCGTACCCTGGCTTTCTTGTCCCCCTGATCTTCCTGCTCGTGTCCTGGATTCTCTGGAGCCTTGTCCTGATGCGTTTCATGCGGCGCGGCCAGCCGATTGATCGCATCGGCAGGCTGACCGGGCTCCTTCTTGCAGGAACCCTCATCGAGATCATCCTGCTGATTCCTCTTGAAGCCATGGTCCGTCGAAGGGCGGATTGTTACTGCGCAACGGGGAGTTTCCAGGCGTTGATTGGCGGTGTTGCCGCTGCGCTGTGGTTGCTTGGCCCCATGGCCTTCCTTGTCCTGCTTCGCCGGCGACCGGCATGGTGGGCACGACACTGCCAGCAGTGTGGCTATGAGAAGGGACCAGGTGCAACGGGCCACTGCCCGGAGTGCGGCTCTGCCTGGGGAAGGGATTCTGCACCAGCTTGAGCTTGGGGGGGGAAGGGCGACCGACGGGGCTTGAACCCGCGACATCCTGGATCACAACCAGGTGCTCTACCAACTGAGCTACGGTCGCCGAAGTGCCGGAAGTGTACCGCCTTGGCCCTTTCCGGGTCCATTGTGGGGTCCGCCTGGTTGCCGGGATTTCGGGTGGATTTCATGGTCGATCCGGAGCCGATATGAATGTACACTGCCCCGCTTTCCCGGACGCCGGAGACGTCCAATGGGCTGGAATGGATTCCGCCGAACCAGGCGAGGAGGTACGGGATGGCATTGTCAGCTGCACAGGACATGCTTACGTTCGAGGGAGTATCCCTGCACTGCAATCTCTCCACGGCGAGGCTTGTAGAAGAAGCCCTCCGCCGCGGTGAAGGTGTGCTTGCAGCCAACGGTGCCCTGGCCTGTGATACAGGTGAGCGGACCGGCCGGAGCCCCAACGACAAGTTTCTCGAGGACACCCCCGGGATCCACGACAACATCGCCTGGGGCAGCGTGAATCGCCCCATTACGCCCGAGTTGTTCAGTGAACTGGAATCAAGGGCTCACGCGCATCTTTCCAGTCGCGAGGAGCTCTACAGGTTCGATGGATATGCGGGTGCTGACGAGGCGTATCGCCTGGGCGTATCCGTCGTGACCGAGGAGGCCTGGCACGCCCTGTTCGCCTCGACACTCTTCATCAAGACTTCCCCTGAATCCCATGCAGACTTCTCCCCCGACTGGTGCATCATCAATGCATGCAACCTCCGAATCGAGGACTGGGAGGACCTGGGACTCAACTCGGAAGCATGCGTCATCCAGTCGATTGAACAGAAGAAGGTCATCATCATCGGGATCAAGTATGCCGGCGAGATCAAGAAGTCGATCTTCTATGCCATGAACTACGACATGCCCGAGTGCGAAGTCTTCCCGATGCACTGCTCGGCGAACGTCGATGCATCCGACGAAACGAATGTTGCACTGTTCTTCGGACTTTCCGGCACGGGCAAGACGACCCTGTCGGCTGATCCGGATCGTCCACTCATCGGGGATGATGAACACGGCTGGTCGAATGACGGTGTGTTCAACTTCGAAGGCGGCTGTTATGCCAAGTGCATTCACCTCTCCGAGGAGACGGAGCCGCAGATCTGGAACGCCATTCGATTCGGTTCCGTACTTGAGAACACGGTCCTTGACGAGGAAACTCGTGTCCCGGATTACGACGATGGTTCAAAGACGGAAAACACGAGGGTGACCTATCCGGTCAATTACATACCCGATGCCCGCATTCCATCGATGGGGGGGCATCCCAAGAACGTCATCTTCCTTGCTGCAGATGCCTTCGGCGTACTCCCACCCGTGAGCAGGCTTTCACGAGAGCAGGCGATGTACTACTTCATCAACGGCTATACGTCGAAACTCGCAGGGACCGAGGCGGGCGTCACGGAACCAACACCGAACTTCAGTCCCTGCTACGGAGGCCCATTCCTGCCCCGTGAGCCGATGGTGTATGCCGACTGGCTTGCTCGGCGTGTCGATGAGCATGCTGTGGATGTATGGCTCCTGAACACGGGGTGGACTGGAGGGGCCTATGGAACAGGTCATCGCTTCTCCCTGAAGTACACCAGAGCCTTCGTAACGGCCATCCTGGATGGAACACTTCGCAGCGTTGATTACATCGAGGACCCGATTTTCGGCCTTTCAATGCCGAAATCAGCTCCGAGTGTTCCCAGTGACGTACTTCATCCAAGGACGACCTGGGATGACAAGGATGCCTACGATGCCCAGGCACGGACATTGGCAGGCCTCTTCCGGGAAAATGATGGCAAATACGACCTCACAGACGAGGTCAGGCAGGCCGGCCCCGGGGCCACTTGACCCACCCTGGACCTTTCGAAAGTCCTATAAATCCCGATTCCTGGCTACGCCTGCCTTGTTTTGAGCTGGCGTGGTTCAACTATGCAACCTGTGTTCGTTGAAATGGACTATGCCGGTGAAGACGGTCCTGCTTCCGAACGATGTACACGGTGGAGCGGGCTCAGGGCGTGCCCGCCGATGGAACGAAACAGTACCGAGGGATCGAGTATGAAACTCTTCGAGAAAGATGTCCTGACAACCGGCGAAGTCGCGAAGCTCTGCAATGTTGCATCACGCACCGTAAGCAAGTGGTTCGACTCCGGTCAGATCAAGGGATACCGGATCCCCGGTTCCAAGGACCGACGCATACCAGTCGCCAACCTCATCACCTTCATGAAGGATCATGGCATCCCACTTGATGGGCTCATGTCCGGGAACCCCCGGGTCCTGATCGTCGATGGCGATGAGAACGTGGTCAACACGTTGCAGGACGTGCTCCAGAAGGAGACGAGCTACGAGGTTCGCGGATGCGAATCGATGTTCGCCGCCGGGATGGAGTGCGAACGATTCCGACCGCATGTTCTTCTTGTCGATGTTCACATGGACGAGCAGGGCGTGACCGAGTTCAGGAACTGGCTACGCAAGAGCGACGACTATGCCGGAACCAGGCTCATTGCCATGAGCAACCAGATCACCGACGGCCAGGCAACGGCGTTGACCCAGCAGGGCTGGGATGGCACGTTGAAAAAGCCGTTTACCGTTCGCCAACTCGTTGAATCCATCGAGACAGCGAACGCCATCGTGTATTGACACGAGATACAAGTCCTCTTCATACGCTCCCAGAGCGTACATTGCATCCAGTTGCGGCCCACTCTCTTCCGGGGGTGGGCCGCTGTACGCGCCCGTGGCGTACAATCTTCACGTGAAGATTGCCCTGGCCCATATCGATCCGATCATCGGCGACATCAACGCCAACCGGGACAAGGTTCTCGATGCACTCGAGGATGCACGCGGGCAGGATGCACGCATCCTGCTCTGCCCGGAACTGGTGATCTGCGGCTATCCGCCCAGGGACCTGCTCCTTCGATCAGGCTTCGTCGAGGCTTGTGAACACGCCGTCAAGTCGATCGCAGAACAGACCGGCGACTGCTGTGTCATCGTCGGATCACCTCGGCGTCTGGAATCCGGCGGATTCGCCAACAGCGCCTTTGTCTGCCAAGGCGGCTCCATCCAGGCAATCGCAGACAAGCAGTTGCTTCCCGGATACGACGTGTTCGATGAGGATCGCTACTTCAAGCCCGGTCTCAGGGCTTGTGAGTGTCGACTTGATGGAGTTCACATCGGTGTATTGCTCTGCGAGGATGCATGGCAGGCTCGTGATGTAACAAGTGGTGACCGCTACTCGATGAACCCGGTCGCAGACCTTGCCGCGGCAGGTGTCCGCCTGCTCCTGGTTCCCAGCGCATCACCATTCATCGTCGGGAAGCATGCACGCCATGCCGCCGAGATTGTTCGACTTGCTTCAAGGCATGAACTGGCCGTTGCGGTCGTGAACCAGCACGGTGCCAATGACGACCTGGTCTTCAATGGCGAAGCCTTCCTGGTCGATGAGGCTGGTCGGATGTTGTTCGCACGGGGTGAGTTCAACAAATCCACGAACCGTGTCGACGTCATCGACATCGAGGATGACGAGCCGATCACGATGTCGGATCTGCCTGACGACGAAGCCAGGTACCACGCCTTGACCAGTGGCGTGGAGGGCTACATGCGAAAGACCGGGCATGGAGAGGCGATCATCGGGCTCAGTGGAGGCATCGATTCGGCGCTCACGGCAACCATCGCTGTTGGAGCGATCGGCCCGGATCGTGTGACTGGTGTTCTCATGCCATCGCGATATTCCTCGGCGGGCTCTCGCACCGATGCAATCGAACTTGCGGATCGACTCGGTATCAGCAGCCGCATCGAGTTGCCCATAGATTCCCTGCATGCCGGCGTGGTCGACGTGATCGAGGCGTCGGGTGAATCCGTCGAGGGTCTGACCGACCAGAACATCCAGGCACGGATTCGAGGTCTGCTCCTGATGGCACTGGCCAATGAACGAAAGGCACTTGTCCTCTCCACAGGCAATAAATCCGAGCTGGCCATGGGCTATGCCACGCTGTATGGAGACATGAATGGTGCCGTAGCCGTACTCGGCGATCTCTACAAGATCCAAGTCCAGTCGATGGCCAGGTGGATCAATTCCTCGCCGGGGCGGGCGGGGTTTGCATCGCCACCGATACCCGATGCCTCCATCACCAAGCCACCTTCGGCAGAACTGGCACCCGACCAGGTCGACGAGGACAGCCTGCCTGCCTACGGAGTCCTCGATGATGTACTGAGGCGTCTGGTCGATCAGGAGCAGTCGGTGAAGCAGGTCCAGGATGAAACGGATCATGATCCGGAACTCGTCGCCCGCATTGCCCGCCAACTGGACATGTCCCAGTACAAGCGAGATCAGGCGGCCGTGATACTCAAGACCTCGCCGCGAGCCTTCGGCCGTGGCCGACCCTGGCCGCTGGTTGCTCGTGATACCTCGGGCAGCGTGGCATCGACTTCGCCGCGGACATCGGATCGATCCGTATAATCCCCCGCATGCCCATTCGCACGCTCCCGCCGCTGCTGATCAATCAAATCGCGGCCGGTGAAGTCGTCGAGCGACCGGCAAATGTCGCCAAGGAACTCGTCGAGAACTCGATCGATGCCGGTGCATCCCGCATCGAGGTGCTTGTCGAGAGTGGGGGATGTGACCGACTGCGAGTCAGTGATGACGGGTGTGGGATTCCCTTTGATGAACTGCACCTGGCCGTGGCCGCACATGCAACGAGCAAGATCGATGCACTCGAGGACCTTGATCGGATTGCTTCGATGGGATTCCGTGGCGAAGCCCTTGCATCCATCGGGGCCGTGTCCCGGTTGCACCTGGCAAGCCGTACGGCTTCCTCCGAAGCGGGAGGATCTATCACCATCGAAGGTGAACTCGTTGAAGGACCAGTCCCGATCGGTTGTCCGCCGGGAACGACGGTGGATGTCCAGCAGCTCTTTGCGCGCACTCCGGCACGGAGGAAGTTTCTCAAGTCGGAGGGGGCCGAGACCCGTCGCATCCGTGAAACAGTACAGCGGCTTGCCCTGTCTCATCCTGGCATTGCCTTCACCGTTGCTTCCGGGGGACGGATCCTCATGGAACTGGCCGCCCGGAGCGAACCTGCAGAACGTGTCATCGATGTACTTGGAAAGGAACTTCGACCGGAACTGCTCGAGGTCGAGGTCGAGCGGGACGGGGTGTCGCTCTGGGGACTGGTTGGTCGACCATCCATTGCACGGCCGACCTCACGTCATCTCCAGTTGTTCCTCAATGGCAGGCCCATCGTCGATCGATCACTGGTCCATGCGATCCGGGAGGCCTACCGTGGCCTCATCGATCCTGGACGTACCCCGACCGCGATCATGTACCTCGATATCGATCCAGCGAGGGTCGATGTCAACGTCCATCCGACGAAGTCGGAGGTCCGTTTCAGGGATGACCGGCTGATCTACTCGGTCCTGAGGCATGCCATCATGGACAGGCTTGCCGCGGCCGATCTCACTCCGGCCCTGCGTATCGATGATGACCCCGCTTCCAGGGCAGCCCTGCTTCCGAGTCGGGGCGTGGAACGTGCCTTCGGAGCAGGAGGCGGTCCTGGTCGCGAACAACGACCGTGGACACCGGTTCCAGGCCAGGGACCTCGAGGGTTCGATGCCAATGAGGCACGCATGGAGATGGAGACCCCGGTGCCCGGCTCACCGCCACTGCTGGCGACCACTCCTGCTGTTCCGGTCATGCAGGTCCATGGCAGTTACATCGTCGCCGAAGATGAAGATGGAGTACTCATCATCGATCAGCATGCACTTCATGAGCGGATCATGTTCCGGACACTGCTTGACCGTGTGACCCGGGGAACGCTCGATTCGCAACGCATGTTGTCACCGATCGTCGTCGATGTCGACGCTCTGCAGATGGAAGGACTCGAGCGGGTAGGTCCACTGCTTGTGAAGCTCGGCATCGAAGCAGAGCCCCTTGGACTTCATGCGGTCGGTATTCATGCCTTCCCGGTACTTCTGCTTGAACGACGGGTCGACCCGGTCGAGTTCATGGGTGAACTTCTTGCGAAGGCTGGAACCGGCGCTCTTCCACCTGACGAGGAAACAGCCCTGCAGGAAACACTTGACATGATGTCCTGCCGGGCAGCCGTGAAGGCCGGGGATCACCTCAATGAAACCGAGATGGCTGACCTGCTCCGGCAGCGGGATCTCGTTGAACGATCCAGCCGATGCCCACATGGTCGACCCACAACGCTGCGACTTTCCATCGAGGATCTCGAGAAGCAGTTCGGTCGTCGTTAGCCGCCGCTGACAGGCGGGATCAAGGCAAGGGTGTCACCTTGTCGGACTGCATGGTCTCGCGTGACGTAGACCTCGTTGAGTGCAGTTGCCAGTGACGTCTCCCAACGTGCAAGCCGTGGATGCATCTGGATGCACCAGTCGATCACATCCTGCACGCTGGCGTCATCCTGTCCTTCCCAGGAAAGGCGATCGGTGCCGGCTGCTTCTGCAAGAGCCGCAAAGAACAGGATGTCTACGCGGGTCAACTCGGCCATGGCAGGAATCGCAGCTGGGTGCCTTCCGGCACCTGGTCGGACTGCATCGGGAGGGACAGGAGTCCACAGGTTCCGGAGGAATGAGCCAGGTCACCTGAACCAGCCCATTCGGGCACGGTGGCCTTCCCGTCGATGGACACATGGGCTGGACGGAATTGCTGTCGGCGTGCACTGGCTCTTGTCGCTTCGCCGAGCTGTACATTGCGCCATGGCAGGGGGGCGGTGGCTCCGAGCATCGCATGCACGATCGGCCAGAGAAACAGGCAGGTGCAGGCAAGTACGGAGACTGGATTGCCAGGAAGAGACAGCACCATGGTGCCATGTGGGTCGAGTCCGACCCTGACCGGCTTGCCCGGCTGGATGCATGCGCCTTCGAGCACCGTGCGGATTCCCAGTGCCTCAAGCTGGTCGGGAATGAAGTCTCGTTCACCGACACTGACGCCCCCGACCGTGACAAGCAGGTCGACATCGCCAAGCGCCGCCTCGAGAGCATTTTTCACGACACCAGGTTCATCAGGAAGGTGTGCATGCCCGGTTGCATGGGCACCCATTCGTTCCGAAAGATCGCGGGCCAGGAGTGCATTCGTATTACGCACCTGGTGCGGCTCGGGGGTCGAGTCGACGGGGATGATTTCATCACCGGTTGTCAGGATGAACACACGGGGTCGTGAACGGACCTGCACGGTGCCTGCACCCGTGGCAGCAGCAAGTGCGCATTGAATCGAATCCAGGCACTCGCCTGCCTCGACCAGGCAATCTCCCTTCCTGGCATCGGCGCCTTGTTGATGGATCGCATTCCCAGGCTTGATGCCATCGGCATCGAAGCGAATGGGACCACCCTGCAGATCCCCTCGATCCGTCAGTTCATGCTGGACCACTGTGTCCAACCCCTCTGGCACTACGGCTCCAGTAGCAATGGCGATGCAACTGCCCGGGGAGACTGCATGATGTGTTCCATCTCCTGCGGCAACCCGGCCTGCCGAAGGAAGGGAGCACCCAGCGGCCAGGTCCTCGTGCCTCAGGGCGTAGCCATCCATGGCGGAGCGGTCGAAGGGGGGTTGATCCCGGTCGGCCCTGATCGTCTCATGAAGAATGCGACCGGTTGCCACCTCCAGTGAAACAGGTTCACTTCGCTGCAGTGGAACGACTTCGGAACGGACTCGATCCAGTGCCTCTTCATATGAGGGGAGGGCGGGCATCGGGGCAGTGTAGTCTCGTGACTACCTGGGGTCGTAGGCCGAGTCGTCATCGGAAAGGAAGCCGTTGCGTGGATGATCCAGGAGGGTTGTCATCCCTTCGGGCAGTTGTTCATGATGGAGTCCCAGCCTGGGGTTTCGAACTGTCTCGACATGGCCGTCAATGAAGCCGACGTTGCTCATCCCACCGTGCCTGAATGCCTGTGCTCCTGCATACGCGACTTCAAGTTCGTGGAGCGGGGATCTCATGAACTTGTTTGCACCATCTCGATAGCCTCCTTCGCCGAAGAGGGCGACCTGCCCGGATCTGCGGCACTGCGAGAGGGCCAGGTCGACCGCGACCGGCGGTTCACCTTCCTCGGCGAGCGCGGGCTTGGCTACCAGGAGATCCCAGCACCCCTGTCCTGCAACACCCTGCAGGGGTGACATCGCTGCTATGAAGGTGACGTTGTAGTTGTATCCCGAGGGCCGGTCCTGGCCTTGCCAGTTGTCTTCACCGGCATAGGCCGGGCATTGCAGCACCGTGCCTGGATGATCCGTGTATGTCCAGAGCAGACCAGGTCGAACGAAGGAGGAGTCGTTGGTCCTGGTCCACCAGTCCCAGCATCGGACGTCACCGGAGGTCGAATCCTCATCGGTGCCGATCAACAGTGCAGGTGGCAGTGCACCGTCATGTTCCATTGCCCAGCTTCGTGCGGCCAGCGTCATGGTGCGGAGGTTCGCCTGCCCCTGGATTCGACGACTTGATACGCCAACATCAGCAAGCACCGGTACGAGAACACCCATGAGCAGGCCGATGACGCAGATGACAACAAGCAGTTCGACAAGGGTGTAGCCCATCCGTCGACTCATGGAGTTTCTCCCCACTGTGCAATCACAAGGAGCAGGTCTGGAACAGCAACCTGTCCGTCACGATCAATGTCCTCCCGCCCGGCATCGATCGAACCCCATGAGGAAATCACGGCAAGCAGGTCGATCACGTTCACGACACGATCAAGGTTGACATCGGCCGACTCGATCGGAGAGACATCAACCGCGGCATCCAGTTCCGGTGAGAAGAAGGCATCAGGGGCATTGGAAATGCGAATGCAACAGATGGAACCGAGCCCTGCATCGGCAAGGTCGATTCCCGTGCCGCCTCCACTTCCACCGTAGAGATCCAGGAGCGTGTTCCAGTCCTGTCCGATGATGTCCTCGACCAGGATGTCGGGGGAGAGGGGCCACGTGCAGTCACTGGGTTGCAACGCGGGGACTTGATCGTATGGGCCACCATCCAGCCACCCGAGAGTCGGCCATGCTCCATCGGCGGGGCATCCCTGGAGTTCAATCCAGGTTTCTCCGTCAATACTCACTTCGACCTGGCCTCCGTCACTTCCAAAAAGTCCTCCGGCTACGCCGCCTGGGTAGGCCATGTCCGTGAAGCCTGCATTGCCGAACAGGAGGAGGTCGATTCCATGTGGATTCCCGGGATCATCGAGCACAGGTTCATCAAATCGCAGAACCAGCGAGCCACCTGCGCCGAGCGAGACGATCTCATCCATGCCCCATGCAGGAACGAATGGCGTGACCAGTTCGTTGTCAACAGTGATTCGAGTTGGTTCACCCAGGGCACTGGTTGGATCGTCGTAGCCTGGGCTCCCTCCTGCTCCAACCGACCACTCGACGACAGTGTCCGCCCAAGGGTCAGCGCCGAGCATGGGCAGGGCAATGATCAGGAGCGTGTGCAACATGTTCTTGCACTCCAGCCAGGAGTTCCCATGGGGAGGTACGCTCTCAGGTGTGGAATCACAGGCGTTGTTCCAGCCTGGGAACACATGGCTGGAAACGCATGCGAACCTGATTCGCGCAGGCCGTGCGATCATCCAGGAACAGGTTTTCCGGCTCCGGGCTCCCCGTCACCCCTTCCCGCCCATGTCCAAGAGCAGTGGTCCGGTGACGTTGATGAACCCCAATCGGGGTTCTGTGCCCGTTACGGCGGCGCGTCCGCGGCGGTATTTCACCGCACTTCCCTGTAAACGCCCTTTCGCAGAAGTGCGATTGGGCGCCCTGGACGGGGGTACTATAGCAGCCCTTGGATCAACCCTTCCCGGGATCTGCACGAGGATCAATCAACTCGTTGACACCCCAGCAGGGCACGGCTATTCTCGGCTTTCTTGCCCCCTGAGTCGCGATTCAAGCGATGTTTGCGACTCCGCCGAGTCCCTGGGATGGACGAGGCAATCTTCGACCAGGAGTGACGTTCGATGCACAGTTTCCTCTTTCTACGACGCACTAGTGCGATGCTTGCCTTGGCCTGCACATTGGTGGGTGTAACGGCCATGGCCCAGTCTGCTCCAGGTGGCAATGCCGCGGCCCAGCAGCACCTTGAGGACTTCGTGCACTATTCCCTGACGGCGAATGTCGAACTTGCCGAGGCCAATGCGCAATGGCTCCTGCAGAACATCACATCGGATGAAGCTCTTGCAAAGCTCATGAATGATTCGAATGAGTCACCTGAGAGATTCGCTCGGGCCATGCAGTGGGCCCAGGAAGTTCCCGAGTTGCAGGACGTTACCAGCTCGTTGACTTCACGCATCGAGGCAGGTCGAATGGCGATGTCCCGTGACCAGGATCGAGTTGCTGAATCGATCTCGATGCTTGATGGCAGTCGGCGTGAGCAATTGCTTGCACGTGGACGTCTTCTTGCTGCGGGCGAGTATGCCGTTCCTTCACTCGTACAGGAGATGACGAACGGTCAGAATGAGGAGCGTCGCTGGGCCTGTGCCGAGATGCTTCATGACATTGGGCGTGAATCGGTCTATCCGCTCACAGTTGCACTTCCGAACATCGGCCCGGAGCATCAACGCAAGGTCTGCCAGATACTTGGCTCGATTGGATACAACCATGCAGGCCCTGCTTTGCTGGAACTTTCCCAGGATGTAGATGCCCCTGCCTTCGTCCGTGAATCGGCAGCCCGGGCCTATCGGCAATTGGGCGGCAACCCTGAACTTGATGACCCTGGCACATTGCACACCATCCTCGGCCGCCAGTACTTCGAGAATGCTGAACACCTCGTGGCGGATCCATGGGGATCGGTCAACAACATCTGGCATTGGGATGATTTCGCCGGACTCGTGACAGTGCAGGTTCCAACGGAGCTCTATGGCCCGATCATGTCCATGCGATCTTCAGCCATCGCACTCGAATACGATTCAGCCAACTCGACTGCAACTTCACAGTTCGTCGCCGCCAATCTCAGGCGTGAGAACCTCATGCCTGATGGATGGGAAGACCCGATCTTCGGTGACCTTGCATACAGCCCGCAGTTCTATGCCATGGTGCATGGCTCCAGGACAGGCCAGGATGTGCTTGCATTGGCATTGGAGAGCAATGACACCGCATTGGTTCGTGATGCATTGGCTGCACTGAGTCGAACGACTGGTGAAGCAAACATATTTACCGCCTACCTCGATCGTCAGCCGCTTCTGGATGCAATGCAGTATCCAGATCGTCGAGTCCAGTATGAAACGGCGTTGATCCTCGCCCGGGCACTTCCTGATGCTACTTTCGCCGGTTCCTACCGAGTCGTGCCGATCCTGGCAGGAGCTGTACGTACAGGCGGAGAGGAATATGCGGTTGTTGTTGCAGAGACGACCGAAGACCAGCGCGCAATTGCCAACAGGCTCGAGGCCAATGGCTTCAGCGTGGCAGGCACGGCTTCCTCGATCGAAGAACTGGCTGATCCGATCAGTCGAATTCCAGGGTTGGATCTCGCCGTTGTCCAGACGACTTCGATGCAGGTTGAGAAGGCGGATCTTGACGGGTTGCGTCGCAATCCACGTACCTCCGCCACGCCGGTCATGCTGGTCGTACAGGCGGGTGATCTTCCGACGTACAAGAACGAGTACCGTGCCGACCCGATCGTCGGCATTTCACGTTCAGGTATCTCCGACCAGGCCTTCAATGCCGCGGTCGAAGCCCTCATGCAGAGGGGTGCAGGTGGTCGTTTGACCAAGATCGATTCAGAGATCTATGCCATGGAATCACTGGCAGCTCTTCGAGAAATCGCCTTGTCCCGACCAGGTGCATACGCAATCGAAGATGCGGAGTCCGCGCTCGTGGATTCACTGCAGACTCGCACGGGTGGTACCCGGTTGCTGGTTGCCGAGATTCTTTCACTCATAGAGAGCGAGCGGTCACAGCAGGCGATTCTCGATGCAGCACTCGCCGAGGATGTCGGTGGTGATCGAATCCCGCTTCTGAACCACGCAGCGTCTTCCATTCGCCGCTCAGGGAACCTGGCTCACAGGCGCCACGTTGAGGAACTCCAGTTCCTCATCGACAACTCTTCAGGTGATGTCGCCGATGCCGCTGCCCGCGTGCATGGAGCCATGAACCTGTCTCCCGAGGATTCGATGACGATCGTCATTCCCAAGGATTGAGTTCTCAGGTTCGCACAGTCCGATCCCATGCCGCCCTAGCTCAGTTGGTAGAGCGGAGCTTTCGTAAAGCTCAGGTCAGCGGTTCGAGTCCGCTGGGTGGCTTTTTATTCCGTGCATACGCCATTTCAGGCTGGCAGTACACTCCTCCCGGTTAGACCCGGCAGCGAGCCGGGAACAACCCAGGGTGTTCCCGCACATGATGAGCCGAGGCGATGCGCAGATCGGGACAGTGGCGATGGTGGATCCTGGCAGGCGGCTGCCTGCTGGTGGTGATCATCCTGGCCGCCCCGCCTGCCCTGCACATGGCAGGGACATGGTTGTCAGACCGTGATGAGCGTGAAGTACTGCCTGCTGGATTCATCGACGATGCAAGCCGCATGAATGCAACCCCGGTCCAGGAGATCTGGGCCGTCCCGGGGGCACGGGATGAGGCGGAACATCAACTGGTTGACCTGCTTCGACGCGCTGATCAACGGAACCTGCCCGTCTCGATCGCCGGCAAACGCCACTCGATGGGAGGGCACGTGATCGCCGAGGATGGCATTGTCATCGACATGCTTCCCTTCGATGGCATGGAGTTGGACGAAGAGACGGACATCCTCCATGTACAGTCAGGGGCGACGTGGGGCAGGATCATCGAGTACCTCGATCGATACGGCATGTCGGTGGGTGTCATGCAGTCCAACAATTCCTTCAGCGTCGGTGGTTCACTGAGCGTGAACTGCCATGGTTGGCAGTACGGCCGGCCACCGATCGCCTCGACGGTCAGGTCCCTTCGCCTGATGCGTGCCGATGGTTCCATCGTCACCTGCAGTCGAGAGGAGAACACGGAGTTGTTCTCACTGGTCCTGGGAGGCTACGGGCTCTTCGGCATCATCCTCGACGTTCAACTCGATGTCGTTCCCAATGAGCGGCTGCAGTTGGAGCAGTTCCAGATTCCCATCGACAATGCCCTGGAGCAGTTCGAGCAGTCCATCGATGCGCATCCTGGTGCGAGCATGGTCTACGCACGCCTGAACATCATTCCAGACGAGTTCCTCGAAGAGGCCATCGTGTCCATCTTCCGTGCCCAGGAGGGTGAGATTCCAGCATTGACCGACCCGGACATGATTGCGCTGCGACGCGTCCTGTTCCGTGGTTCCGCGGAGAGCAACTATGGCAAGGAACTTCGATGGGAAGCGGAAACGAAACTCCAGCCACTCCTCTCGTCGGCAGTCTTTTCCAGGAACCAACTGCTCAACGAGGGAGTGGAGACGTTCCAGAACCGATCCGCATCGTCGACGGACATCCTGCACGAGTATTTCGTGCCCAGGGATGGCATCGTCGCCTTCCTGGGGGAACTGCGACGGATCGTTCCATTGCATGATGGCAACCTGCTCAACGTGACTGTACGCAGCGTCGATGCGGACGAGGACACCTTCCTCCGGTACGCCGACGGGCACATGTTCGCCTTCGTCATGCTCTTTCAGCAACCCCGGACGAACGAAGGCGAGGAGGCGATGCGTGCAATGACGCGCGAGATTATCGAGGCGGCCTTGGCCGTCGACGGCTGCTACTACCTTCCATACAGGCTGCATGCCACGACTGACCAGTTCCAACGTGCCTACCCGATGGGGGGGGAGTTCTTCGACCGGAAGCGGTATTACGATCCAGGGAACCGGTTCCAGAATCGCTTCTATGAACACTATGGTGGACGTGGCCGGTGAGAATCCCGCCGACCGAGACCGAGCAGGCTGCCATGGGCAGTGGGTGGAACATCCCCTGGTACGACGAGGCTCCCCTGGAGTGCCTGTTGCAGCCCTGACCGTCTCGTATCATCGGGCACATGCGAATCAACACCACCGACGAAGCACTGCTCGCGGCGATCAACTCGCTGGGATCGAACCTGGCCTTCCAGGAGACGGTCGAACTCGTGGCCGGGGGGAAGAGCCCGCACGACATGGTCCGTGCGATGGCGACCTACCCGCCCGTTCTCTCGGCGATGGAGGCGATGGGGGAGGGTGTCTACCCGGGGGGCAGCCTGCCGCGGGAGTTGAAGGAACTGGTGATCCTCCAGTCATCGATCGACAACGCATGCCAGTTCTGCACGAACAGCCACATTGACATTGCTCGTGGACTTGGCATGGGTGAAGAGCCTGTCTCGATGTTGGAAGACCAGGACTTGATGTCGCCTGCATTCCGCGTGGCGCTTGCCTACACCGCAGCTGTCCGGGCAGATTCCAATCGCATCAGTGATGCCCGGTTTGAATCGCTTCGAGAGCATTACTCGGATCCAGAGATCGTGGAACTCACCTTCCTCGTGGGCTACATCAACATGCTCAACTGGTTCAACAACGCGCTGCAGGTGGAATACCGCGGGGAACTGGCTTGATCCCAAGGAGATTCCCCCGTTGACGTGCTCCCTTGAAACGACCTCGCTGATTGATTTCGGGGAAGGTTCGGATGCCGTTGTCTTCCTGCACGGCTGGTGTTGTCGCACAGGTGACTTTGCTTCTCAGGTTCAGAGCCTGTCCGATCGTTGTCGCATCTTCATACTCGATTGGCAGCAGCGTCTCATCGCACGTGGAGGTGACTGCAGTTTCAGCGACATCTGCCAGGACATCATCAATGCCATCTCCGAGGCTGGCATTGAGCGTCCCATTCTCTGTGGCCACAGCCTCGGTGGCTTTCTTGCAGCACAACTTGCATTCGACCATCGGATACCCATTCGGGGCCTGCTCATTCTTGACAGTGCATTGCCGGTTACCGAGAAGATCAGACTGCTCATGAAGGATGTTGCGTGCAGGTTGGAAACCGGGTCATGGGAAGAGGAGTATCCCGGTATCGAAAGTCTATTTTTCACCGAATCAGAACGAGGCGAGATTGAACAGTCGATCACCCGTGGCATGATGTCCCAGCCGCTCCCGGTCGCTGTCGGTCTGCTCGACGAAATCTGCTCCTACGACGAGTGGAAGTCCGAATTGGCCGACATCAATGTTCCCATCCATTTGGTTGCATCAGAACATGGTGTGGTGGACTTGGAGGCGTTTCATGCACTGATTCCCTATGCAACCAGTGAACGCATCAAGGGGAGTGGGCATTTCGTATCAGTCTTCGAGGGAGAGAAGGTCAACAGGATCCTGCATGACTTTCTTGACCGCGTGTTTGATTCCTGAATTGACAACCCGGCCTGGTGCCAAGGCACCTGGCCGGGTTGGGTATCACATTGAATGCAGGTATCAGGGTGCTCCGCAACCCCAGTCTGCAATCACGATCAGCAGGTCGTTGACATCGTACGGACTTCCCCAGTCGGCGATCACGATCAACAGATCCCCGACATCGGTTGATCCATCACCGTTGTAATCACCATCGCAGGTGCTTTCACACTCGTCTGGAATGCCGTTGTTGTTGTCATCACTGCTGGATCCATTTGAGATGTCACAGTCATCAGGCACACCATTGCCATTGCAATCGAGAGACCCGTCGTAACTGAAATCAAGGGCAGCACTTTCCTGCCATGTATCTCCATTTGTTTCCTTGCCTTGGAAGAGTGCTTCCATGTGCACCTGTGCACTCGTTCCTCGGACGGTCAGCCGGGCAACAAGAACTCCGTGGAGTTCGTTGCAGTCCTGGTCCGTGAATGCCTGGGCATCGCCCTGGGCATCGTCGGGAGTGATGAACCAGGATCCGTCACCCGTGCTCAGGTCACCGCCGGTCTCGAACTGGTTCCAGTCGATGCCGATATCGGAGAGGACATTCTCCGGGAATGGATCGCCTGAACTGTCCAGGCAGCCGATCGTCACGTAACTGTCGTATCGGAGGTCTGGGAAGGTATCGAACAAGGCCGGGTTGACCGACTGGGAGGTCGGTCCGCCAAACGGATTCTGGTAGAAGGACGTCGACGTGGTGATTGTCTTCTGCTGATTGGCATCGCCAGCGATGGCATCAAGCCGTTCACCTTGGTTCAGAATCGCGTAGACATTCACGGTCCATGTGAACTCGCCGTCATCAACCAGGTCCGTGCCGATGATGCGATGGGTCAGGCCCTGGAACTGGAAATCACTGCAGGTAGAAGCTCCACAGCCGGTCCCTGCACCAAGCCATGTACCACCACAGTCGGCCTGTGTCGTATTCGAGCAGTCGGAACCGACGCAGCAGGCCCCGGTCGGGTCGCATGGGTTGCCGTTGCAGTTGCTTCCATCACCAAGATAGGATCCGTTGCAATCCGCTTCTGACGTAATCGAGCAACTTGTGCCGACGCAGCATCCGCCTGTCGGTGCACATGGATTTCCATTGCAGTTGGACCCGTCACCAAGATAGGTGCCACCGCCATTGGTGCAGTCGTCCTGTGTCAGGATGGCGCAGGACGTCCCGACGCA
This sequence comes from Phycisphaerales bacterium, assembly GCA_014238205.1. GTDB lineage: Bacteria > Planctomycetota > Phycisphaerae > Phycisphaerales > SM1A02 > SP202. The sequence continues at coordinate 210,640 of JABABM010000001.1, forward strand.
GCATCCGCCGGTTTCGATGGCACAGACCTGAGCCATGACGGACTCGAAGGCATTGAGGTCGATCCGTGTGCCGTAGTTTTCACAACTGCCACTGCAGTGTGTTACGACACCGATGATCTCGCCGTTCCGGATGATCGAAGAACCGGAGTTTCCGAAGGTAATGTCTATCTCGAAGAAGATCGTGTCTGAATTGGCCCCGGTAATCGGGCCATCGTGGTACTGCTGTGTCTGGGTTCTGACGCACTCTTCGTCGACTCCGTAGCCGTTGACGCTTGCTGTTCCCGAACTGGGAACGCTGTTGGCCAGTGGCATGTATACGCCGTATCGCTCGTAGGGCGTCTGGCCGATGTTGTTCGTGCCGGCCAACATGGCGCCGTAGTCATTGCCCACGCCGCCATCGACGCCATCGAGATCGATGACAGGGAACTGGTCCGCGACGGGGGGGTTGTTCAAGGTGCAGTTGGAGTTGGAGTCGGGGACGTTGAACTGGAGCGTATCAGCGCCACCGAGGCAGTGCCCTGCGGTGACGAAGCAGTTGGAGGAGTTGTAGATCGTCCCGCTGCAGCCGACGGGCATCATCCGAGCAGCCCAATCGACGCTGGAGGGAACCCGGTCGTCGGGGCCGCAGATTCCGCAGCCTCCACGATTGTGTCCTGCGGGCACCATCTCCATGGCGACCTTGCCGACGATCAAGGAGTTGTTGAACGTAGCTGGAGCCGCGATGAGTTCGACTCGAACGGTATCGCCGTTGAAGTAGGCGCTGCTGTTGCGCCAAAGCAGGAGGCTTGCGGCATCCAATTCCTGGACCTCGCCATCCTCAAGCGATGTCATACGAACAAAGCCACCATCTTCCATTTGCACATCTTCAAAGTAGATGCGCAACCACCCTGCGCCACGGACCTCGATGTCCCGGCTGAAGACGACCTGTGGTTCGCCAGCAGGATTGTGAAGTGGGCCACTTGCAATCCGGTGTTCCTCGAGCTCGCCAACGGGCCAGTTGAGGGTGTGTTGGTCGAGTTGGTCATTGGAAACGTCCTTGCTCGAATCCAGGCTCTCTGCGAGCACGGGTTGAGCAAGGGAAACGATGATTCCGGTCATGAGCACAACGCACTGTTTCGAAAATGAGATCACTGGATACTCTCCTTGAGGGGGGAAACGCCTTTTCTCCACCTCAACCTACCTCTCCTGAGAGCGTGTACAAGCGACTCTTGGCATGTTCAGTGCAAGTTTCACGCTTCAAGGTGCCTGAAACCCTGATATGAGCATCTCGAAAGGCCTTGGAGGGCTTTGATTAGTGCAGCAGGTACCTGTTGATTGATATGCTGGTGCCATGGTTTTACCTCTCCCAAGGCCGTTGGCATGCATCCTGGGAATCGTGGCGATCGCTGTTTTCGTCCCGATTTCAGCTGTTGGTGTTCATGCCCAGGAGCAGGCCGGGACAACCAGCCCAACCATCACCTTTTCGTCGACCACGCATGACTTCGGAGACGTGCTGGATGCGAACACATACTCCACGACATTTCCCTTCCTGAACACGGGGGATGGCATGTTGACGATCCAGGAAGTCAAGGCCAGTTGTGGGTGTACGACACCGGCACTTCCGAAGAAGGTGTTCAACCCGGGTGAGGCATCTCAGATCGAGGTCAGTTTCAAGCCCAAGGGCTCGGGACGACAAGCCAAGCGTATCACCATATTCAGCAATGACCCGGACCAACCGATCGTGGTACTCACGATCGAAGCCGACGTGACGCAGTTCCTGCCGACGGAACCGAACCTGGTTCGATTCGAGGGCATCATGACGGGGGAAGCGGCCCAGGAGGAACTCACGTTGATTCCGCTGGATCCCGATGCCACCATTGATCGTGTGTATGTCAGTGGACTTGCTGCAAGGTATTTCAGTGCAGGCATCGTGCCTACTGCGGAGGGCAAGCGGGGTTCATCACGAAGAATCAACATCAACCTGCTTCCGGAGACTCCCTGGGGATCGCATTATGCCACGCTCAATATCGTTGCGACTGGTCGCCCGTCCTCGGGAGCCGATCCAGTTACGCACACGGGCAAGGTGACGATCAGCGCAAAGGTCATCGGTACTCTGCAGGCGGATTCAACGATGTTCCGCGTAGGCATCGTTCGCCCCGGGGAAACATTCACGAACATCATCAGGCTCACTCGGCCAGATGGGAAGCCCTTCCAGATACTCTCGACCACGCTTTCTGGAAGTACCGTTCCGGACATGACGGTGAAGGCGATTCCTATCGCATCTGAAAATGGTGGTGGGTACAGCATCGTTCTGACAGGTACACCCGCGAGAACCGAGCAGTCGATTCGTGGCTATGTCAAGATCTATACTGATGTGCCCGGAGAGGCCGAGTTGGAGTTGCGAGTGGGTGGAATCGCTCGAGATACCAGGTAGACAACACACCAAGGAACGTGGAGCAGAGCACCAATGCTAGAAGAGATCGCATTTCTCAATGGATCATTGATTGCAACAGCTGGAGAGGGCGCCACCTGGGTCTTCCTTGGAAGGCTCCACCCGCTGCTGATCCACTTCCCGATCGCGATGATCCTCGCAGCAGCGGCTGTTGAAGTTGTTCAGATCGTCCGTGCCAACCCTCGTCCTTCCCGCATCGCAGGGTTCTGTATGTGGTTCGGGACCATCGTCGCCTGCCTGGCGACATGGTGTGGCTGGGCACTGGGAGAGGAGCATGGATCGGGTACGACCCTTGAACTCCATCGCTGGTTCGGTGTTGCGACGACGGCCATCCTCATCTGGGTCGTCTTCAGCTGGTGCATCGAGCGGGCGAGCCGTTCCAACTGGTCCTTCCAGTCGTATCGAGTCGGACTCTGGGTGGCTGCGATTCTGATGGTCATCACGAGCATGTTCGGTGGAGACATGGTCTGGGGTGAGGACTGGCTGACGGAACCTCTCTTCAAGGATACGGAGCCTGTCGAGCATGAAGAGTCCAGCGACCCGTCGCTGGAAGTGGAGGTTGCAGCCATATTCATGGCTCGTTGCGAAGAGTGTCACGGTCCAGTGAAACAGAAGGGGGATCTGCAACTGGTGCCGTTGGCAGCAGCATTTGCAGAAACCGGGGAAGAACGCCACGTGATCATCCCGGGTGACCCGGGAGGCAGTGAACTCATTGAACGTATCACGCTCCCCCTGGATCACGATGACCGCATGCCGCCCAAGGGTGACCCCCTGACGGAGGAACAGATCAGCACCATCAGGAAGTGGATCGATGATGGCGCAGACCATGGTTCAAGCAGTGATGCGGATGGAAGTGCAGTTGGGACCGACGAAGCTCCCTCCATTGCGGACCAGAAAGCATTCGATGCAGGTCTTGCGGCAATTGCAGATCGAGGAGCCGTGGTTACGGCATTGCATGAAGGTTCCAGCTGGTTTGAAATCAACGCCTCGATCGCCAAGCCACCATGGGCGGACGCTGACATGTCGCTTCTGGAACCGGTTGCCTTGAACACCTGGAGGTTGAATCTCGGCCGCAGCGGAATCACGGACGCATCGATGAACTCTGTTGCCGAGTGCAGCAATCTCCGGGTTCTCTTTCTCGACCGAACCGACATAGGTGATGCCGGCATCGAGCACATCGCCGATATGAAGCACCTTCAGCGTTTGAACATCTTCGGCACGCAGGCAGGGGATGGGTGCATCGATGTCCTAGAAGAACTTCCTTCGCTGACGCATGTCTATCTCTGGGATTCAAAGGTGACGAAACTGGGAGCGGATACGCTCCGCGTTGCACGGCCATCGATCAAGGTGGATACGGGGGTTGGACTCAAGTCCCTGGCCCCGCCAGCTGCAGCAGAGGAACCAGCAGCCGAGGCTCCAGCTCCGGAGCCCGCTCCAGAGCCTCAGCCGGAACCGGCTCCTGCACCGACTCCTGCACCAGCGCCAGCAACGCCGCCTGCCGAGGAGGCGAGTTTGCCTGGATGCTGCAAGGTCGCGCAGGAAGCGGGTGGGGAATGCGATCATCCATGCTGCGTTGAAGCACGTGCCAAGGGTGAGATCTGTTCCAAGTGTTCGAAGTAATGGTTGCTGAAGCACTCAAACCGTCGGATGATGGACAGGAACGAGTCTGACTGCCTGGAGGCATCATCATCGCACCGTTGCATGGCATCCTGGTTACCACGGTTCTGCTCCTGCAAGGAGTGGTCGAGGCGGACACTCCATCGCAACAGCCCCAGATTTCCTTTGCCCGGCAGGTCAGGCCGATCCTCTCTGAGCATTGTTTCAAGTGCCATGGCATGGATTCCAATACCCGCAAGGCGGGACTGCGATTGGATACCCCTGAAGGACTGCTGGGCCAGGATCCTGGGATCGTCATTCCAGGCGAGGCCGATGCGTCCCTGCTGATGCAGCGCATCACGCATCCAGACCTGGCTGATCGCATGCCGCCAGTCGATGCCGGCGAGGCATTGACCAGTGCCGAACAGGCCATCCTTCGACAATGGATCAATGAAGGTGCTTCCTGGGAGGCACATTGGGCATTCGTGCAACCACAACGCATCGACCCCCCCGAGCTTGCCGGTGTTTCACATCCCATCGATGCCTTCATCCGCGACCGGCTTGAGAAGGAGGCGCTTGAGCCTTCGCCTCCCGCGGCACCAGCGGCACGACTCCGTCGCCTGACGCTTGATCTCACGGGGTTGCCGGCCACGCCCGTTGAACAGGACGCCTTCCTCGAGGACACATCGGTCCAGGCATGGGAGGCGAACATTGATCGACTCCTGGATTCGCCACGATATGGCGAACACCAGGGCAGGTACTGGCTTGATGCAGCCCGCTATGCAGACACGCATGGCTACCACCTGGACAACGAACGGACGATGTGGAAGTACCGCGACTGGGTCATCGACGCCTTCAACGGAAACATGCCCTTCGACCAGTTCACAGTTGAACAACTCGCCGGTGACCTGCTTGAAGATCCGACGATTGATCAACGCGTGGCCTCAGGGTTCAATCGGTGCCATTCCACGACGAGCGAGGGGGGGGCTATCAAGGCCGAGTACCTGGTCAAGTACGTGGTTGATCGAGTCGAGGCAACCTCGACGATCTGGATGGGACTGACCACGGGGTGTGCTGCCTGCCATGATCACAAGTTCGATCCAATTTCCCAGAAGGAGTTCTATGAGCTCTTCGCCTTCTTCAACTCAACGACCGAGGATGTCATGGATGGGAATGCCAAGGAGCATCCACCCGTTCTCGCCGTTCCAGACCAGGAGCAGGCGTCCATCATCGAGGGGATCAACCACAGGCGCATGGAGGCACAGGCTGTCCTGGATGCCCCTGACGTGATGACCCTGGGGGCCATGGCCATCGACATTGCCCGCCAGTCGGAGGAAGAACGGCGTCGCTGGTTCGTGGCGACCCCGATGAGCATCACTACTGCATCCGACTCGACCCTTGCCAGGCAGGAGGACGGTTCCTACTTCGTGTCCGGACCACCTCCAGGCGACGATGTCTACGAGGTGGTCATTCCCATCGGCTCGGAACCGGTGCATGCAATCCGGCTTGAAGCAATGCGGGACACACGGCTTCCAGGCGGTGGCCCGGGCCTGAACCCTGACAATGGCAACATTGTTCTCAGCGAGTTCCAGGTTGATGCCTTCCCGGCAACAACGGGGTTGCTGGGCCCAGAGGAATCGGCACGTGTGACATTGGCACGGGCCACGGCAGACCATTCCCAGCCCACCTACGACATTTCGACTGCGATTGACGGGACGTTCGGGGAGGTCAACGGCTGGGCGATTCTCAAGGATGGCAAGCCGGGAAACCGCATGGCGATCTTTCAGCTGGAGCAGCCGATCGAGTTTGAAGAAGGGGCGGTTCTCCGCATCCGGATGCACTTCGTGTCCAAGTGGAAGAACCATTCCATCGGGCGTCTTCGTCTGGCCTTCTCAAGTGATCCCAAGGATGCGCCGACTCGAACCGAAGACTGGGAATATGCAGGGGCCTTCGCGGCCGAGAGTGTCGAAGCGCTGCACACCGCTCGTTTCCAGCCCGAGGAGGAATCGCTTGAAGCCCAGCCGTCGTGGTCCCTGAAGCCCGAGTACGTCGATGGCAAGGTGCATGCATTTGAGCAGGAAGCGCCTGCTGCGCACTACGTACGACGCACGATTCACGCTCCGACTCAACGGACCCTGACCGTATCACTGGGTTCCGATGACGGCCTTGATGTCATTCTCAATGGAAATCGGGTGCATGAGAACAACACGCCTCGTGGGGCGGCACCGGACCAGGACACGGTTGATCTGCTCCTGGAAGCCGGTGCAAACGAGTTGATGCTCCGGATCGACAACTACGGGGGTGCCTGCGGTTTCTATTACCGCCCGATCCAGGAAGGCTCCGGGAGCATGACGCCGGAGATGAGCCGCCTTCTTGCCATGGATCCTGCATCCAGGACACAGGAGCAGCAGGAGAAGTTGAAATACAACTGGTTGCGTACGAAGTGGCCACCTGGACAGGAAGCGACGGGCAGGCTCGACGCGGCCGACAAGGAGTTGGCCAAGGTCAATGCCACCGTGCCTACGACCTACGTCAGCAAGGAGATGGACACTCCCCGCACGGCGAACATCCTCATTCGCGGCCAGTATGACCAGCCGGGTGATGAAGTAACTGCCGGGACGCCTTCCATCCTTCCTCCAATGGCGGAGGGTGCGTCTCGGAATCGACTTGGGTTCGCCAGGTGGCTGGTTCACGAGGACCACCCCCTCACGGCGCGTGTCACTGTCAACCGAATCTGGCAGCAGTACTTCGGCCAGGGGCTGGTCGTCACCAGCGAGGATTTCGGTATCCAGGGCAATCAGCCTTCCCATCCGGAACTCCTGGATTGGTTGGCGACCTGGTTCATGGACCAGGGATGGGACATGAAGGCATTGCACAGGCTCATCGTGACCAGTGACACCTACCAGCAGTCCTCCCGCATGAACCCGACACTGCAGACTGTTGATCCAGGCAACAGCCTGCTTGCACGATTTCCTCGCCATCGACTTGATGCCGAGGTCGTTCGTGACCAGGCGTTGGCTGTTTCCGGTCTGCTCGTTGAACAGCAGGGGGGACCGAGCGTAAAGCCCTACCAGCCCGATGGCTTGTGGAAGGCCGTGGGGTATTCAAGGAGCAACACCGTCGAGTTCAAGCGCGATGAAGGGGATGCATTGTGGCGGCGTAGTCTCTACACCTTCTGGAAACGAACAAGCCCACCCCCGGCCATGTCTCTCATGGATGCACCCAGTCGTGAATACTGCACGGTCCGCCGCGAGCGGACGAACACTCCGCTTGCTGCGCTGCTGCTGCTCAATGATGTCCAGTTCGTCGAAGCGGCACGCAGTCTTGGGCAGCGGATCATGATCGAGGGTGGTTCTTCAGATGATCAGAGAGCGATCTGGGCCTTCCGCCTCGTGACGGGTCGAGCTCCATCGCCTGAGGAACAGGCGTTGCTGCTCTCGCTCTACGAGGAACAACGGGCTGCATTCCAGGAGGATCCTGCCGCGGCGACGGACCTGCTCTCCGTTGGCGCCTCGCCACGGAACGAGGACCTCGACCAGGCGTCGCATGCAGCCTGGAGCATGGTGGCCAATCTCATTCTCAACCTTGATGAAACCATTTCGAAAGGCTGACTTCGTGGACCCACGGACCGAGTACATGCTGCTGCAGACGAGAAGACAGTTCTTCTCTCGCTGTTGCCAGACGGTCGGTGGATGCGTCGGACTTGCTGGACTGCATACCCTCCTGCCACCGGCCGTCGCCCAGGCCGTGGCGGCTGCGACAGGCAGTGACACCGGGGGGGCAGCTTCCCTGGGCCTGCTTGGAGCACCTCACTTTGCTCCAAAGGCCAAGCGCATCATCTATCTCTTCATGTCAGGTGCTCCCTCGCAGTTCGAGACCTTCGATTACAAGCCGGGTCTCAAGGACTACTTCGATGTCGACCTGCCCGAGTCAATTCAGAAGGGTCAGCGGCTGACGACCATGACATCCGGGCAGGATCGGTTCCCGATGGTCGGCTCGAAATACGCATTCAGCCAGCATGGAGGAAATGGAACATGGATCAGCGAACTGCTGCCTCATACGGCCAGTGTCGTTGATGACCTGTGCATCGTTCGAAGCATGCACACGGATGCCATCAACCATGATCCTGCCATCACCTTCATGCAGACGGGCCACGAGCAACCTGGTCGGCCAAGCATGGGGGCGTGGCTCAGCTACGGTCTTGGAACCGAGAACAGCGACCTGCCTGCATTCATCGTGCTGCACTCAACATGGACCGGTCGGCCGGAGGCCCAGGCACTCTTCAACAGGCTCTGGGGCACGGGCTTCCTGCCATCGGAGTACCAGGGCGTGTCACTGCGATCCAGTGGTGACCCGGTGCTCTTCCTGAACAACCCCCCAGGGGTGAGCGATGCGCGCCGTCGCCAGATGCTGGATCGACTCGCGGAACTGAACCACATGCAGTCCCAGGCAATCGGTGATCCGGAGACCAATGCACGCATCGAGCAATATGAAATGGCCTACCGGATGCAGGCCTCGGTTCCAGAGTTGATGGCCCTGGAGGGCGAACCTGATTCAACCTTCGAACTCTATGGACCGGATGCGAGAAAGCCGGGGACCTTCGCCGCCAACTGCATCCTCGCCCGTCGATTGGCCGAGCGTGATGTCCGCTTCATCCAGATCTACCATCGCGGGTGGGATCAGCATGCAAACCTGCCCAAGGATCTTCCCAATAATTGCCATGACATCGACCAACCCTGTGCTGCGCTCCTGACCGACTTGAAGCAGCGCGGCCTGCTGGATGACACCCTCGTGATCTGGGGTGGTGAATTCGGTCGCACGGTCTACTGCCAGGGACCGTTGACCAAGGAGAACTATGGTCGTGACCATCATCCTCGCTGCTTCACCATGTGGATGGCCGGTGGTGGTGTACGAGGTGGCTACGTCCATGGAGCCACGGACGAGTTCTCCTACAACATCGTCAAGGATCCCGTGCACGTGCACGACTTGAATGCCACGGTCCTGGCGCTGATGGGTGTAGATCACGAGAAACTCGTCTACAGGCACCAGGGTCGGGACTATCGCCTGACGGATGTACACGGCCGTGTCATCAACGAACTGATGACCTGACCCTCCCCGGACCGACATCACCTCCATGCCAAGCACAAAGTCATCCCCGGTTGCCACTGAACCGACTCGTCTCTGGACGCGTGGCTACACGGGGCTGATGATCTCGCAGTTTGCCGGGGCGACGAATGACAACCTCCTCAAGGGATCGCTGCTGATCCTCGTCGTCGCCCCGAACCTCTGGGCGGACGCTCTTGGCCCAGCTGGCACGGGCTGGGTCAGTTTCGCCTTGACGTTGCCTTTCATCCTCTTCCTGGGCTATGCCGGGCAACTGGCTGACCGCTTCTCGAAGCGAACCATGGTTGTCTGGGTTCGCCTCACTGAACTTCCAATCGTCCTGCTGATCGTCCTCGGGTTCTGGTACGGGTCCTTCTGGGTGACATTCACAGGCTTCCTCCTGATTGCATCACAGAGCGCCTTCTTCAATCCCCCAAAGTACGGAATGATCCGCGAGGTGTCGGGGACACGGCGATTGAGCAATGCCAACGGCCTGATCGTGCTCTGTACGATCGTGGCGATCATTGGTGCTTCGGGAATCAGCGGTTTCCTGGTCGAGGGGGGAAGCAGTGGATGGCTGATCGGCCTGGTCATGATTCCAGTCGCCATCATCGGTGTGCTTGGTGCACTTCTGATTCCACCACTTGAAGCAGCTGATCCCGGTCGTCGATGGGAATGGAATCCTCTGGGGCGATACTGGACCGACCTTCGCGCCATGCGTGGCGGGCCCCTGTACCCGGCGG
>JABABM010000020.1 GCA_014238205.1 Phycisphaerales bacterium
GAAGATGCGCGACCAACGCCTCCCCCGCTTCACGTCGGCCACGCGCCAAGGCATCACCATGGTGCCCCAGCAGTTCAACGGCATTGAACAGGAAGACCGACAGCCCGTGCTGGTAGGGCCAGTTCGTGTCTGCGATTGGATCAAATGCGACGAAGAGATGCTCCTGGCCCTCCTCGCGGAATGAGTGGACAAGGGGCCCCTTGCTCCCAGCGATGAGTACCTCGACTGCTTCCGAACCCTGCACAAGGATCGCACGATCAACGTACAGCGTGTCCAGGTCGACATACCGGAGTACAGGGTGATCACCCTGCCCGTGCAGGACAACCTGGCCGGATGCTTCGCCATAGGCTCGCAGTTCGCTTGTCGGCGGCACACGCCCAAGGAAGACCGATGGCACAGGTGGCATGACAGATGGGGCGACCGCATCGAACACCAGGACATCCCAGTCACCGGTCCCCCGGTCCGAAAGTGACTCCATGTAGGAGTCCGGCGACATCACCTCCAGGGATTTAAGCGACAGACCTTCGAGAATACGCTGAATCAGAAGACGTCCGGGTGTGACCAGCCCGACTCGCAACTGCCGTGGTGGTGGAACAACCAGTTGGCCACTGTTGTCCGCGTTGAGGGCATCCTCCCGGAGTACCTCCACCTCGATGATGGCATCCTGTTCCTGTTCAAAGGGGGTAAAGATGAGGTTCCGCTTTCCGGGGATTGACTGCTTGGAAACAGGGTCCACCACCGCGGCGGGGACCTGGACCGTTTCGACCCTTCGTCCAAGTCCGTTGACCGACAACTGCACATCGGTCTCGACGGACGTCGAACCGAAGTTGACCAGTGCGGCAAAGACCTCCACCGAAGTTGGTCGATCAAATGGTCGTTCCGCTGCAACATGTGCCACCGCCAGGTTGTCAAGCTGGGTCGAACCGATCCGTTCAAAGACAAGCGTTTCACCACGAAGCACCTGGTTGGCCAGGTCCTGGAGTCGGCCGTCGCTGTAGAGCACCAACGAAGCCGGGGCTGCAGCGAGACGCTCTGAATTCTCGATATCCGTATTCGTCGAATAGACCCGTGACAGATCCAGTGCATCCTCGACATGACTTCGACCATGTGACTGGGTGACTCGATCCAGGGCGGACAGCAACTGCTGCCTTGAGGACGTGAAGGGCTGCACGATCTCCGCCTGGTCTGCAAAGGCGATGATCATCGTCTCGTTGTCACTGGATGAGAAGAGACCGCCCGCATGAAGCCGTTCGATCTCATCGGCCGCTGCTTCTCTGGCTCGCTCCAATCGAGTCAGGCCACCACCTGCATCGCTTGCAGCCATCGACCCTGAACGATCAATGAGCAGTACCGTGCGTCCACCACCGCGGCCGATGCCCTCGAGTCTCGGCTGCATCAGGGCCAGGATGAGCATGAAAAGCGCCAGCAGCTGCAACAGCAGCAGCAGGTTCCTTCGCAATCGCTGGAATGGCGCATTGGCGTGCAGATCCTCGGTCGACCTGATCCAGAGCAGCGTGCTTGAAGTGACAAGCGTCTTACGCCGCAACTTCAGGAAGTAGAGCAGGAGCAGCAAGGGCACGGTGGCCGAAGCAACGATGAAACCGGTCCATGGAGTCAGCCAGTTCACCGGATGTACCCCTGTTGTCGCATCATCTCCACCAGGACGGTCTCGATGTCAGTATCAGTTGGAATCGTCAGGTGCCCCATCCCCCGCCGGGTGCATCCTGTACGTAATGAACCACACCAGGCATCAAGACGTTGGCGGTAGGACCGGAGGAGGGAAGGCGTGACGGTGACCTCGACCGTGCCTCCATGCTCGACATCCTCCAGTCGAAGATCCCCAGTCAGGCCGCTCTTGCCAGGGTCCACTTCTTCAGGCGCCAGCAGTTGCAGGCAGATGACCTCGTCACCTCGGCCACCGAGAAATCGAAGTCCTTCCTCGACACCGTCTCCCTCCAGGAAATCCGACAGGACAAGGAGAACCCCACGGCCCCGGCGTCCTGCAGCCAGGCTCTTCATGGAATCGGCGAAGGTACCAGGCACGCGTGCCGCTCCCGGGTCCAGGTCCAGCAGCCAGCGACCAAGTTCACTGGCTCGACGACGACCCCGAAGTGTCCGAAGCGACTGGATGCCCTCCCCGTTGAATCCATGCACGCTTACCCGATTGTGATTGCACAATCCGATCCAGCCCAGGGCCATGGCAAGCCGCCTGGCCGTATCAAGTTTGTTGGGGTTGCCCCAGTCCATCGATGCACTCGTGTCGATCGCAATGCCCAGGGACAGGTCCTCCTCCTCAAGGTAGAGCTTCAGGAAAAGGGCATCGAGCCGTGCGTAGATGTTCCAGTCGACAAAGCGAAGATCATCACCCGGGGAATAAGGACGGTGATCAGCGAAATCAACACTCTGCCCTCGACGACGACTTCGTCTCTCCCCATGCTGCCTGCCGCTGAAGACCTTGCGAGAGACGATGTCCAGTCGCTCAAGGTGCGCAAGCAGCCCCGGCGGAAGCAGGTCCTCGACCGTACGGGGCCGTGGAGTCGTGGAAGCTCCGAAACGACTCATGCGCCCACCTCGCTTCCATCGCCGGCAGGGACATGATCAAGAATCCTGGAGATGATCATGTCCGCCTCCACCCCCTCCGCACGAGCTTCGTACGAGGGGATGATCCGATGCCTGAGGCAGGCATGTGCAACAAGGCGTGCATCGGCCATTGAAGCGGCATACCGCCCGGCCATGAGTGCGACGACCTTCGATGCAATGATGATCGCCTGCGCTCCACGCGGACTGGCGCCGACCGATATCCATCGATCGATTTCAGCCGGTCCTGCACCACGGCCAGGATGCGTCGCAAGGATGATGCGAACCACGTAGTCGCGAACATGGGAGGCGATTGCCAGTTTCCTCACGAGTTGCTGGGCAGCGAGAATGAAGGCGGCATCCATGGTCGGTCGAGGGGCATCCACGACCGTGCCCGTTGTTCTCTTGAGGATGGTCCCGGTTTCTTCCCGGGTTGGTGTCGGTACATGGATCTTCAGGAGGAATCGATCCAACTGGGCTTCCGGCAGCGGGTAGGTGCCCTCCTGTTCGATGGGATTCTGGGTCGCCATCACGAAGAAGGGACGAGGCAGTGGCATGGTCTCTCCACCGGAGGAAACCGTCCCCTCCTGCATGGCTTCAAGGAGCGCCGACTGCGACTTTGGAGTTGCCCGGTTGATTTCATCTGCCAGGACAAGTTGTGAGAAGATCGGCCCGGGCCTGAAGATGAAATCCCGGTGCCTTCGTGTTTCGTCCTCGGCAAGAATGCTCGTTCCCATGATGTCCGCGGGCATGAGATCCGGCGTGAACTGGATTCGCGAGAAGTCCAGGGACAGCGTTTCCGAGAGCGTTCGAACGAGCAGCGTCTTGCCCAGCCCCGGGACTCCTTCCAGGAGCACATGGCCCCCGGCAAAGAGGGAGACGAGGGTCTCATCAACCACTCGACGCTGGCCGACGATCGTTCGCCCGATCTCCTCCTGCAGTTGAGTGAAGACCGCCCGGACGGTGGAGCAGGCCGCCATGATCGACTCGGCATCCGGAAGATCCGTATCCAGATGCGGCATCGAGTTGGGGGAAGTACTCATGCGTCATCCCCCCCTTCCCGCTCACGGCGAGCTCGATCCTTGGCCGCCTTCAGGCGTGACACGGTGTCACGAGGCTCTTCTTCCTCTTCTTCAACTGAAGGGCCTGTGGGGGGAGCCTCCGGACCGGGTTCACTTGCTTCGCGGACAGCAGCATCGAACTCCGACGTAGAGGGGCGGTGTGCATCGCGAGGCCCTTTCCCCTTGGCCTTTCGACTTCGCTTCCATGCCGCGACGGAAGCACCGCCAGTTGAATCCCGTGTGCCCGACATTCGATCGACCCACTCCTGCATTCGCTGGCTGTCGAAGGACAGACGCCGCACGGCCACATCGAGTATGAGCAGCGCAGATGCAAGTATGGCCAGCAGTTCCCATCCGGGCTGTTCACTGCGAGGTCGCTGAAGGGCCTCGCGATCGAACAAGTCTGGCACGATTGGATCATTCATGTCGAAGATTCGGCCACCCGTGCGCTCAGCAACCATGCGGAGCAGCGCCGTATTGTGAACCTGGTGCCTGTACTCATCCGAGAATGAACGGCTCGTGGCGGCGTGAAGCGTACCGGTCTTCAATCCCCCGTCCTGGGTTGGCGTTGCAACTCGTACGCTCACGACGTGCGTACCGGTCGCCTCGGGACTGAAGCGGCCCTGGTACCTGCCGGGCCCGACCTGCTGGAGTTCCAGCGGTTCGGTCGCTCCTCCAGGACTGATGATCGAGGCACGCGTCTGGAGGAAATTCAGGAAGGATGCATCCGTATCAAGCGCCTCCAGGGCCACGATGACTTCGCCCTCTTCTTCACGCGTCGCAAGTGTGAACTCGGATGGGGTCGCCGATCGCATGACCCACCTGACGGTCTGTTCCCAGAAGGCATCAAAGGACGACCAGGCGAGCCAGTCACTTCCCCACCTGCTGGACACATCGCTCGTGAATGCCACGGCACGGCCCAGCCCGTGATTCCACCATGCATAGAGTGGATCCATCCCCTCATCGGTGGGAATGCCCAGCGCCGTCTGCGCCAGCCCTTCCCGTGGGGCAGACAGGTCGAAGCCGTGAATCACTGGAACACCGGTAATCCCGGCAACAGGTCCCGAGAGGTTGTTGACGGAGACCGGCTGATACGTGCCCTCCTGGATCAGGGAACGAACGATCAGTTGCGCTTCCTTGATGAAGATCTGGGGGAGGTCGTTGGGGTCCGTGACATCGTAGAAGGTGCCACCGGTAATCTGCGCAATCGACTGCATCGTCGTTCGCGCGGTGGGAACGTGTGCAGCAAGCATGACCGTTGATATGGATATCCCCGCATCGACGAAGTCGCGGACAAGCTCTGGCGACGGAGGCGATGGGTCTCCATCTGATATGACGATGACGTGTCGATGCCCCGCATCAACCTGCAGAAGACCATCAAGTGCCATGCGCATCGAGGGTGCGAACTCGGGCATGTCCCCGAATTTCAACTGCCTTGTCGCAGAGAGGGCCGCGGCCTTGTCCCCGACCTCCTGCATCGGGAAGACCCACTCGGTCCCCTGCCCGTTGACGAACTCGATGATGCCGACCGCATCAAGACGACTCAGCGCCTCGATGGCCGACTCCGCCGTCTTCTGCCCCCAGTAGTTGCCCTCGGGAAATTCACAACTGTGCACGATCAACGCAAGTGCGCCTCGAAGGATCTGCCTGTTTGCGGGGGGATCGAGTTTCAATGGAAGCACCTCTGCCAGTGGAGAATCGATCCAACCTCCGGCTCCGAACGATCGGGGGCCACCTGTCATCACCAGGCCCCCAGCCCCATCGTGCACATAGGCCCGCAGCGACTGGACCTGCTGATCGGTGAATGACCACCTGGGGACGTTGACCAGCAGGATCGCGTCATGGCCCAGCAGTGACACCAACCCCTCCCCCATGAGTGACGGTTCGCGAACATGGACGTCAAGACCCGAGCGGGACAGGCTTTCCACGAGGTGAGAGGATTCTGCCGATCCCTCCGAGACGACAAGAACCGATCCTCCACCCGACACGAAGGTGACAGCTGTAGCCGTATTGTTTCTGACCGTGGCGTCCATCGAGGGATCATCCGCCTCGAAGACCAGTTCAAACTCCTGTGGCCCACTGCGACTGCCGGAAATCGACAGTCGTTCCACGTGGGTGCCTCCCTCCAGAACAAGTGGAAGACCACTTCCAGGTGTTGAACCATCGAGGTCCACCTGCTGGCCGTTTCTCTGCAGGTAGAGCATCCCACTGGCCCTGCCCTGACTCTGGATCACGGCGGTCAACTCTATTGACTGCCCTTCCCGAACCCGGGCCGGGCTTACAAGCCTGTCGATGAGTACTTCCCTGGTGTGTTCATACTGCAGTGGAAGAACATCAATGGGGATGGAACTGTGGCGGGCCAGATCCGCTGCAGCCAACACCGAGCCGAGTGTTTCATTTCCATCCGTGACCAAGAGAATCCTGTTTGCAGTTTCATTGGGCAGCAGGCCCTTTGCCAACTCGACGCCCCGTGCAAGGTGTGTCTCCGAGAGATCTGCAGGCTCAGTGGAAAGATCGATGATCGAAGCCGGGTCGGGCATGGCCGAGGGAACCGCATCAGCGCCGACCTGTACGACGGCAACCTGGTCCTCGGGCCTTCGGCCCGGCCCGCGAGCTGCATCCTCGAGAAACTGCACGGCCTGGTTCTGCAACTGGACGGGAACTGAACGACTGCGATCGAGCACGACGGCGACCGTGACCCCTTCCCCCTCCTGTTCCCAGATCGGTTCTGCAAGAGCCAGGGACAGGATCAACAGGAGGAGCGAACGAAGCGCGAGAATGATGATGGCACGTGTCGGTCCATGGGCGCCACGCCCCCCCCAGCCAAGTGCCCATGTTGGGATGAGCAGCAGGAGCAGGAGCAGCCAGCCGGGATGTTCAAATGCAATCGACATGAAGGCCTCAAGCTGCCAGGTTCAAACCGCAGTCATCATATCCCTGATCCAGCTCTACCCCGCCTCAGGGCAGATCCATCAACTGGATGCGGTTATTTCCCGTATCCAGGATCCAGGCAGATGTTCCATCCACGTCTATGCCCCAGGGAGCGTTCAAATCCACCGGGCCTGTTCCATGAAGCCCCCATGTTCCAAGTGAAGTTCCATCCGGGGCAAGATGCTGGACACGACTCGATCCAAACTCGCAGACCAGGAGAGAACCATCCCCAAGCAGTACCAGGTCGTAGGGATAATGCAGGTGGCCCGGACCACGACCAGCCTGCCCGATGACCTGGAGCACCCTGCCCTCGGGATCCAGCACCTGGATACGGTGATTGCAGGAGTCGGCGACGTAGATTCTGCTGCCATCCGGAGAGACCGCCACGGCCTGGGGACGATCGAACTGGCCTGGTTCGCTCCCATGAGACCCCAGGACACGAACCAGTCGACCCTCGCGCGTGAAGACCTGCACCCGATCATTGCCTCCGTACTCCGTTACGTAGATGGAACCATCCGGAGCGAAGGCGATATCCGTTGGATACAGGAACTGGCCCGGTTCCTCACCGAACTCTCCAAAGCGAAGCAGTTCGTTGCCCTCGGGATCGAAGGCAATGACCTGGAACTCGTGCGTATCTGCAACCCAGACATTGCCACGTGGACCAATACTGACACCGGTAGGTTTTCCATTTTCGTAGGAAGGCATCGACCAACCGTGCAGGAAGGAACCTCCTCGATCGAACACCTGCACCCGGCCAGTCTTGTCAATGACGTAGGACCATCCATTGGATCTGTCGATGGCGATGGCCCGTGGCGTCATGACCGCCCCGTCAGAGCGACCCGAACGAGCATAGGTGTCGGTCACTGGAAGAGGCATCGCGCCACCTTCAGGAAGATTCGTTGCATCTCCACACCCCACGATGAAGATGCAGATCAACAACATCGAAGCAGCACTGCCCCGGCGGCCAGATTGCAGGAGCAATCCGATACCACAGCATGCAACTGCAAGAAGTCCCCAGCCAAGCAGGACAAGGAGGGTCAGGATGACAACTTCCGGCCGCTGGTAATGCATTGCATTCAAGAGGCTCGTGGCCAGCGGCATCGACGATGCCGGTGGCGAGAGGAGGCCGACGAGCACTATTTCGCCCAGAGAAAGCGATGCCGTGAGACCCATGCATGCGAACAAGGATGGAACGAGGCGACCTTTCATGGCGGCAAGTGCCGGAACCAGCCCATCTCCCCCTTCCAGCAGGCGTGCGTCTCTCTGTGATCGAGGCTCTGCATGCACGAGCCATGCCGCGAGGAACACCGGGACAATTGCACTCCTTGAGACAAGTGCCATGAGCAGGGAAAGACCTGATCCATGCACCAATGACGCCGTTGCCGGGTGATTCCATGCCGCCTCGGTGGCCAGTCCCAGGATCGTGCCTGGGATGAAGCCTGCCACGAGCCAACCCACACCGAGCACCATCCCGATCCCCCGGACCAGGGGGGAACCATCAAGGAAGAGTCGAATGAGCAGGAGCATGGGGATGATCGACAAGCCCCCGACGATGATGGATCGCAGCAGTGCCTGTTCCAGTGAACCACCGTAGAGCGTGGCATACGTCCCCAGATCAAGTGGCCCCGTATTCATCCAGAGTGCCCACACGGGAATCGGAAGAGAAACACACCAGAGCAGCCCAAACCACAACCATGTGACGGAACTGGTTCGGGTACGTCCTTCCTGCTCGATTCGTGGTGCCACGTGAACGCGACGAAGCAGAAGAAATCCACATGCAATCGCCATGAACATGGAAGGCCAGACCAATGGAGATGCAATCGCAAGCCCGGACTGCAGTGTCACAGTCGCCCGCAATTCATTGGCAACCGTGAAGATGCCTGCAAGATCAAAGCAGGTCGTGTTCGAGAAGACCATGACCCCGGTGAACAACGCACCTGCCAGCAGGCCCGGAGCATCATGCCTAAGCAGGTGCCCTGCTCGATGCAATCGCGGCACGGCATCCAGTGAAAGCTGGTCGCTGCGGGTACTCGACCAGGTTGCCGCAACAGGAGCAACCCAGAGACTTGCCAAGGGCCAGGACCATGCAAGAAGGGCGACCACCAGTGTCATGCTTCGAGCAGCTGCCAGTCCGTCAACAGAGACCAGCCATTCATGGAATGCCGAGTCGACCGGCCAGGCCTGCCAGAGCGTGTAGAAGACCGTGTACCCGGGCACGAGCACCGGCAGGAGGAGAAGCAGGAGCAGGAGTCGACCCCGGCCATTTCGAATGCGGGCAGCAAGAAGGCGGCCCGGCCCCCAGCCAAGCAACGCGGAAACGACTCCGATTCCTCCCGACCAGGCAATGGTCCGAACCCACAACAGGATCGGCGAAGCACTCCCCGTCGAACCGTCCACCTCAGTTGCAACGAGTGTCCCTTCTCCCCAGGCAAGGAGTGCGAAGGCTGGCCACCCGGTGAACAGCATGAACACGAACAGTGCAATGATCGCCCACAGCCAGCGTGTGATCATGGTGATCCACTCCCGGACCGCAGTATTGACATGGCTCGCTCGATTGCCGAGGCACGCCCAGCTGCAGCCTCCGTGAGATCAATCTCCAGGGGTTCTTCGACTCTCAACTCCGGAAACTCGCTTGCAACCCCCGGCTGCAGGGGAACATTTCCGGAAACCGACGCGGCCAGGGCTCGGGCCGTCTCGTCCGAGAGCAATGCCATGAGTAGTTGCTCCCCGGCAGCCGGATTCGGCCCCCCGGACACGATTGCCACCGTATTGGGCATCATGAAGGTGCCGCCCCCGGCAACCCCCTGTTCATGCCAGGGATACACCATTGCCACCGGCAGTCCCCTCCGCTGTGCGGCACGCACGTCATCCGCATCCGTGAACCCGATGCCTGCTTCGCCATGCACGATGGCGTCGACCACGGCGGCATTGCCTCCAGGAAGCAGGCGGGCTTCATTGGACTGCAAACCCCTGAGAAACTCGCCGTACCGCTCGGGCCACAGAGTGGCCATGACACCCAGGTGGCCACCGGTGGTCCCGAACCTTGGATCTGCAAGGACGATCTGCTGCTTCCAACGTGGGGCAGTGGCTGCTTCCCAGGTGGCAGGGACGTCACCTGCCGGGGTTCGATCCGGGTTGTATGCAATGACCCGTGGGCGTGGTGAAAATCCAAACCACCGCCAGTTGGAGTCACGCCACGATTCCGGCCAGTCCACGAGTTCAGGCTGTTCACATCGAGCGAGTACCCCGTCCTCGGCCAGGTCGATGGTCTGCATGGCCTCGGATGACCAGAAGACATCCGCCACCGGGTGATCACGCTCTGCACGAAGTCGCTCGACCAGGCCAGTCGTCTTCTTCGCCTCGGTGTCTCCCACCATCAGCACATCGATGCCGGTTCGATCCTCGAACTCCTGGAGGATTGGTTTTGCAACGTGTTCATCCACTGACACGTAAACGACAACCTGCTCCCCTGGAGGAGTATCACCGCAGGAAGCCAGGCAGCAGGCTGCCAGCAACGCAGTGAACAACTCAGTCCCCGGACCCCTCCTCGGGTTCTTCCGGGGCACTGTCTTCCGACGGAGTCGCTGGTTCCGTATTGGTTGCATCATCATCACCAGCCTTTGCCGCATCGTATTCGACAGCGTCCGTTACTTCTCCGGCATTGCCAAAGTAGTGCTTGATGAGCTCGTGGTATTTCCGCGGGAGCTGTGCATCGCTGAAAGCCTCGTCAAAGCCCTCGGCGGACCTGCTCATGACGTCCTGGAATGACTTGGAAGACTGCCCTGTTCGAAGCGGTCCCTCCGTCTCCAACTGCCCGATCACGGGTCCACCGGTACTTCCATTTGACTCCTGCCGAGCGGTGGTGTTCGTATCGTCCTCTGCCACGTCCATTCCGCCTCCACCGAGGTTGCCCATGCGGCCCATGCTCGAGGGAAGTCCACGGCCAAGTGACTGGCAACTGCTTCTGCAGGCTGACTGTGCCGCTCGTGCCTGCTTGAGCATCTGCTGTGCCTGCTCCAGTTCAGAAAGCTGGTTGCCCATCTCCTTTCCGAAACTGCTGCTGCCCGGAGTGCCGTTCTTGCACTGACCGGCCATCTTGCTGCAGGCCTTTCCAAGCTTGTTGCAGGCCTGCTGAGATGACTGCTGTGACTTCATGAGGTCCATCAACTGCTGTCGCTGCTGCTCATTGAGTTGCTCGGCCTGCTGCAAGGCTTCCTCAAGTGCAGCGGGATCACCTGCCAACTGCTCGTCGAGCCCGGCTTGTTTCAACGCCTCCTTGAGCGATGCTTCATCCGCGGCCAGTTCCTTGAGTTGCTCGGCAAGTGCTTCCAGTTGCTCCGAAAGTGCTTCCCGCTCCTCTTCGGACATTGAACCTGATGCAAGCTGCTCCTGCATGGCTTCAAGTGCCGAAGCAGCCTTGCTGAAATCACCCTCAGAAAGTGCTTCCGCAATCTCACTGGCTGCCGGGCTGCCAGGCTGGTCCAGTTGTCGAAGTGATTCACGAAGCGATTCCATCGCCTGCCCCTGCTCACCCGACACGACCTCGTCAAGCGCTCGCTCGATTTCCGTCATCTGCTTCAACTGTTCGCGGCGAGTTTCCTCAAGTGCCAGTTCCTCCCCCGACTCCCTGGCCCTGGCCTCTTCCATCTCCTGGAGCAGTTCCGACATGGCCTCTTTCAACTGGGGTTGGGCCTCTATGACGGATGTCACGTCATCCATGGACGTGTCCGTCTCCATCACGACACTGGTGTCCTTGGCGGGCCGGGGTGAGGAAGCAAACAGGTCCGCCTGGCCCATGAAACCAATCAGCAGAGCTGCGATGATGATGACCGGCGGTGCCCACCAGTTGCCAGGCGGTACGGGACGCAGTGTTCGCCGAACCCGTTCGGCAGTACGTGGGTCCCCTGCCGTAGCAGACGCATCCTTGACAACCGCGAGGGCAACTGGATCTCCTCGCCGAGCCATCTGGAGTGCAGTCCCAAGTCGATCGTCAAGATCAAGCTGGTGATCAACGAGGGCAGCCATGGCCAGATCGCTGGGTCGAACCATCAGCCAGGCGAGCATCGTGGTCACTGCAAGAAGGACCAGCAGTCCGTATGCAATGACCGGCCATGGAAGAAAGGACTCGGCAGGAAGACGATCGAGAATCGACAGAATCAGGACCACGCAGGCCAAGGCACAGGAAGCGTACTGGCAGGCATGCAATGTACGAGATACTCGCACACGAGATCGTGCCATGTCGATGAGCTTGTGGACTGATTCCATGCCTGCAGTGTACGTCAGGCAGTGCCTCGATTCCGCCATCGAAGCAGGAAAACAAGGCACCATGTCCCCAGGGCAAACGAACAGAGGACCACGGCGATGATTCCACTGATGAGCATGGTCCACATGACGCTGTCAACCGGATCCGGGCCAACGACGTACTCCGTGTCGACCTCGACCGATGCAGCACCTGCCGCAGGGGTTCCAGTGACAATCCATCTGCCGGTACGTGGAAACGTGACGTCACCAACCGAAGACCCACTCCTGCTGCCAAGTTTGTAGTTCAATGGAAAGGATCGTTGATGCATTGGCAGGGATTCTCCGGTGGCAGGATCGAGAAACTCGATGTGCATGTCGTAGTTCGCCACTGGTGGCGAACCGTCGGTGGACTCGATGCACACGAGCCATGTTCCCGGTGTCATGACATTGATGTCGGTCTCACCCGGGATCGTGATTGGCTTGAAGTTGATCTGCCGGATCGACTTGAGGAGTGCACCAGCGACAACTGCTGCAGCAACAACCAACAGGATCACGGCCAGCATGTACCAGGCACGTGATGGAGCGAGCCCTGAGCTTTCCATCAGGATCCTGCTGCAGCCGACAATGCTTCCATCAACTTGGCGCGGGCCGCGGGAAGATCCTGGGCGATCCTGGCCCCACTGGCGCGAACATGGCCACCACCGCCCAATTTCACCGCAACCTCGCTGACATCGATGGTCTTCGCCTCTTCTGCCGGTGGTTTTGAACGAAGGCTGATCTTCGTTGCCCCGTCATCCTCCGCATAGAGAAGGAAGGATGCTCGGACGGTACCGATCGACAGGGGCTGGTTGACCAGGCCCTCGACCTCGACACGCTCGGCACCGGTTTCAGAAAAGTCGTCGGCTGTCAACTGCATGACGACGCACGTGCCATCGAAGACAAACTCCATGGAACCCAGAGCCCGTGCAAGGAGGCCCAACTTCCCGGGAGTTCCTTCTTCTTCGAGCATCCTGTACATCCTGTCACGATCGACCCCGGACTTGATGAGGCGGGAAGCCATTTCGAACGCAGCCGAATCAGCATTGGAATGACGGAACCAACCAGTATCCGTAGCAAGGCCTGTAAAGAGGGCCTCGCCAACGCCTTCTCCATCGATGTTGATGCCCATTTCATCAAGGAGGCGAAGCACCATCATGGTTGCAGAAGCACACGAGGTGTCGATGATTCGATCAGGTGCAATGTCATTCCCGACAGGATGATGATCCATGCCGATGATGCGATCTCGGCGGGCCTTCAACCAATCCGAGAGAGGGCCCACCTGGACCCACGCCCCCGTATCGACAAGGATGATCAGGTCGGGCTCACCGGTTGGATCCGTCTCGGAATCGGTAAAGGGTGTATCCCCAGCCAGCATCCTGAGCGTCGAAGAAATGGGACCGACCAGGTGGATCCCGACATCCTGTGGCAATGCACGAGCAAGGGCCAGACAGGATCCCATTGCATCCCCGTCAGGCTTGCGATGCGTAACAACCAGGAGAGAGCCTGCGTTTCGCACACGTTCTGCCAGGTCGGGCCAGGTTGTCGTCGTCTCGTAGGTTTCCATATGCAGACTGTACCTTGGAAGCATGCTCTCATGAGCCATGGGTCGACCCGACGTCACTCCCACACTGCCGGATTGCTTCAACATCATGTTCCATCTGTTCCATCAACGCCTCCATCGAGTCGAAGGCGACCTGGTCCCTGATCAGGCGATCGAACTTGACCTTGATCCACCAGCCGTAGTCATCCAGTGGACCGTCATGATCCAGGAGATGTACTTCGCAGAGTCGATCAACGGTCTCGAACGTCGGTTTTTCGCCGACGCTGATTGCAGCGAGCCGATGTTCCCCACCAGGCAGGACCGCCCTTCCCGCATACACGCCATCCCGAGGAAGAATCATGTCGCCATGGTCCAGGTTCGCAGTCGGCATCGACAGGGCTCTGCCTCGCTTCTCTCCCTCGACGACCCGGCCCTCCAGTGACCAGCACCGTCCGAGCAATGCATTGGCATCCTCGATCCTGCCCTCCTCCAGGAATGTTCGAATCAAGCCGCTGCGGACAACCACCTCCTCGCCGCCAGGGAGTGTTGCCGTAATCGGTTCGACAACGACCGTTTCAAACCCCGACGTGCCACCAACTGTTGACAGGAGTCGTACATCACCGGCCCGATCCCTGCCGAAATGAAAATCCGGCCCTTCGACCAGTACGTCGGGGTGAAACTCATCCACGAACCATGCGATGAAGTCCCCGGGTGATTGGGCAAGTCGCTGGGGTGTCGGTTCCATCTCGACAACTCGATCGCACCCGGTCTCTTCCAGGAGATGAGAACGCCCTGCAGCAGTTGTCAGCCTTCGTTGTTCCGCTCCAGGATCGAGAACCGTGACCGGGTGAGGTTCAAAGGTCAATGCCACAACCTCGCCGGCAGATCCAGCACGACGGCGGGCTTCCTGCACAAGTGACTGGTGAGCAAGATGAACCCCATCGAAATTGCCAATAAGCAGTGCAGTGATGCCTCGCATTGATGTAAAAATACGCGTTCCAGTCCAAGAAGCCAAGTTCCACAGCTCAAACCCTTGATTCGCGCGCCTTGCCTCGGTATTCATACCCCGATGCAGGGAACTCCAGAACCATCCACATCCCCACGACCCACCGATGCGGGAGCGATCATCGACCAGGTCACCGAGAGCCTCAGGGCGATGGCCAACGAGATGGTTCCCTGGTTCATCGAGCAGATGCCGATGATGTATTTCCAGGACACCGACCCGGATACCCAGCTGGCGCACATGCGAGCCATCACGGCTGCAAAGGCCTCCGGTCGACCACTTGAGTTGACCCTGCGAAGTGAAGACGGCACGGAGTGGACCTCGATGAGACCCCTGGATTACCCTGGTGTCCTCGCGGAACTGGTCTCCGAACTGCCCAGCGATCAGCCTCTCCGTGCGGCGAAGATCCACACCGCCCGGGATGGCAACCTTGTCATTGACACGTTTGAATTCGGCCAGATGCCGGCCTTCGACCCCTCCGACGAAGAGCAGGCACGCAAACTCGAAAGCACCATCGAGTACGCCGCAGTCCACCTGCCTGAATGGAAGAGCGAAGAAGTCAGGGATTACTTCCATCGGTGCAATGCCGACTATGTCCTGACACTCACGCCGCTTCGCATGTGCAATCACTGGAAGCTCTGTTGCGCGGTCACGGGCACGGATGGAACGGATGCCTCGATCGAGAAGGAAGCAGCGGACCCGAACCACAGCAGGATCGTCGTAGCTGTCAGCAACAGTTCCCGGCGTTCCATGCTGGAACGGATCGCACGACTCCTGAGTCGATCCTCGATCAACATTCATCGTGCCTACCTCGACACGATCACTGATGGCAACAACGGGGCGATCAGTCTTCTTGGCTTCGTAGTCGAGGGCGAGGATGGCCATGGGATCGATCCCGACGGAGAACTCTGGAAACAGGTTCGACGGGATCTCCTGCGAATCAAGTGGGTTGACGAACGCTGCATACAGATCGACCACACGCATCCTCAACTCGATCTCGTTCACTCGGAGTTGATCGTCGCTCTCGGGGATCTCGTTCACCAGGTATTGACGAAAAACAACTCCTACGCCTTCACGAGCGACCGGATCCGCAACATGTACGAGGCGAACATCGAGATTGCCTCTGCTGTCTGTGACCTGCTCCTGCAGCGTTTCAACCCGGCTGATCCGCTCGAAGACAAGGCCTTCTGGACCAGCGCACGACGACTGCAGAAACGGATCGAGACCGAGGTCGACCTCGAGGATGCAAGGACGGTGCTCGGCTGCATGGTCGAAGCCGTGATGTCCGTACTCAAGACGAATCTCTACATCGATGACCGATACGCACTTTCAATGCGACTCGATCCGAGGTTCCTTGAATGTGATGCTCGCCCGGACCGTCCTTTCGGCGTGTTCTACGTTCACGGCCGCGGCTTCAATGGGTTCCATGTCCGGTTCAGGGATATTGCCCGGGGCGGCGTCAGGGTCATTCTTCCCCGTGGCAGGGCCGAACATGCCAGCGAAGTCGAGCGACTCTATGACGAGGCCTATGGCCTTGCCGCTGCACAACAGTTGAAGAACAAGGACATCCCGGAAGGCGGATCCAAGGCGGCACTTCTCGTACATCCCACCAGCAGGACACGGCGTTCCGTGAAGGCCTTCATTGATTCCCTGCTCGACCTGATCACTCCTGAAACGTCCACCAGGAAGTTGATCGTCGATCGCCTTGGACAGGACGAACTGCTGTACCTGGGCCCCGATGAAAACGTGACACCTGAACTCATCGAGTGGATCGTGAATCGGGCTGAATACCGCGGGTACACCATGCCCACGGCACTGATGAGTTCCAAGTCCGACGCAGGAATCAATCACAAGGAATACGGGGTTACGAGTGAAGGCGTCTGTGTCTTCCTGGAAGTTGGTCTTTCAACACTCGGCATCGATCCGAGGAACTCGCCATTCAGCGTCAAGATGACTGGCGGACCGGATGGAGATGTCGGCGGCAATGCGATCAAGATCCTGATTCGAGAATACGGTGACAACGTACGCATCGTCGGGATTGCCGATGGCAGTGGCAGCGCCGAATGCAGCGAAGGACTCGATCATGTCGAGTTGCTTCGCCTCGTTGAAGAATCACGACCGATTGCCGAGTTCAACGAGAAATGCCTTGCCGGCACCGGCACCGTTGCAAGCATCGAGGAAGCTGACGGAGTCAGGCTTCGGAACACGCTGCACAATCGCATCGTGGCGGATGCCTTCCTTCCCTGTGGTGGGCGACCCAGCACGATTCATGAAGGCAACTGGTCCGAGTTCCTCCTTGAAGACGGACGACCCAGCAGCACGCTGATCGTCGAAGGAGCCAACCTCTTCCTGACCCCTGAAGCCCGGGATGCACTCCACGATTCCGGGTGTCTCATCTTCAAGGACAGTTCGGCCAACAAGTGCGGCGTCATCTGCTCGAGTTTCGAGATCATTGCAAGCATGCTCCTGAGTACGGAGGAGTTCCTGGCCATCAAGTCACAGTTCGTGAAGGAGGTTCTTGAAAAACTACGCCTCCTGGCACGACAGGAAGCTGAGCTGTTGACACGAATCTATGTACAGCAGCGAACGCTCTCGATGCCCCACCTCTGCAGGAAGATCAGCGAGGTGATTATCCGGACGGCCGATGCCATCGAGACTTCCCTTGACGAGTTGGAACAGGATGACATGGATCGACTGGCACAACTCATAGACGATCACCTGCCGCCGATACTGGTCAAGACGGCCGGAGAACGCCTGATGACCGTAACACCTCCACCCTATCTTCGGTGGATCATGGCGAAATCCCTCGCCGCGCACATGGTGTATCGGGAAGGCTATTCCTCGCTCGAGTCGATCCCGAATGACAATATCGCCAGCCTTGCCATGGAATACCTTCGGCTTGAACAGGATCGAATCAGCCTGGCAAGCGAGGTGGAAGCGACATCGGCAGAGCACCGCGATCGCATAGCAGCAATACTTCGACAGGCAGGAATACTCTCCTCCATGGGTCGATCCCCTTCTGAAGAGAACTCCTGAAGCCCACGTGCTTGAAAGCAGTGAACAATGAACGCACGCCGCATCCTGCTGTCTGTTGCCTGCATCATGATGCCACTCTTCCTTCAAGGACCGGCGGCCGAAGGAAGCGGTATCGAAGAACGACCGAGGGTCATTGTTCATATCACGCGGGCGAAGCAGGTCGCCGGTCATATTGAATTCGAGGACGACTCGGTGCTTGTCATTGAATCGCTGACGGGCATCCATGAAAGCTGGCCAAAAAGCCAGTTGCTGGACATCCTTCGGCTCGAGGATCTTCCGGTTCCTCAACATGGAACGGTCATCCTTCGATCCGGCAAGAACCGGAAGGGCCTGATTGTCCGGGATGATTTCGACCAGATCGAGATCCTCGTGTCCGAGATTCCAATTGTCATGGATCGAAGCGAAGTCAGCCACATTGTTCTGGATCCCACCTTCGAAGAGCAGTACGTCGATCGCAAACTGCTCTCGAGAAACGGGGGCATCCATGCACAGCTTGCACTCTGCCAGTGGCTGATCAATGAACATGAATACGACCTGGCACGGATTGAGCTTGACGAGGCCGACATGTCCAAAGCCGACGGCGATGCGGCCCGGAAGCTCCGGTCACTCAATGCACAGTTGAAACTGCATACTGCCGAATCGAACCGGTCAGGACCCGGAACCGGTCAGGACAAGAAGAAGAACGACGATACCCCGAGGCTGCTTACGTCCGAGGAAGTCAATCTTGTACGCGTCTACGAGATCGACATGACCAACCCCCCCCGGGTACTGGTTCCCAGGGACGTGATCGAGAAACTGATCAGCAGGCACGGCACGAGCGACCTGATCCCCGATACGGAAGCCGAACAGGCCGATCTCTTCAGGGCCGACTCGATTGAAATCGTGAAGATCATGTTCCGCCTGCGGACCCATGACTTGTACAACCGCATCCAGGTGATCAGTGAACCTGTGTCACTCAAGCTCTTCCGCGAACGGATTCATGACAGTTGGCTCAACAACAACTGCTCCACGAATCGCTGCCATGGAGGCACCGATTCCGGTCGGCTTCGGCTCAGGCGGGATCCACTGACAAGCGATCGGACTTGCTATACCAACATGATCGTCCTTGAACGGTTCAGAACATTGGATGGCATGCCGATCATCGACTGGGAACGACCAGCCCGATCGCTGCTCCTCCAGTATGGGCTTCCACGGAGCGAGACGATGACGCCTCATCCCGACGTACCAGGCTGGACGCCGGTGTTCGATACCAGGCATCGAGAACTTATGAACAACAGCATCAGTTGGATGAACTCGATGAAGACGACCCCGAGACCCCAGTACCCGATCCCTGATCTGTCTCCGGGGAAGGCCGTTCCTGAAGGCCCCTGACGGGGCCGGAAGACCGGCTTCAGCAGTCCCAAGGTGATACACTGTGAGGCCCGGACAAGAAACCAGAAGGAACCTGATCATGCTTTGGAAATGCCTCTCGACTGAACGGACATTCGCACTGCTCCTTGCAGGATCCACCCTGCTGATGGGGTGTGAACACGAGGCCTCCCTCGACCAGGCACGAGCCAGCGCCGAAGCCCACCAGGCGGAGGGTGTTGTCGCTGCAGCCGGGAAGAACCCCGAGCAGTTGAAGAAGGCAATCAGCCGCATCCGTTCTATCCGGGGTGGAACGAAGATCCAGCAGGCCAACCGTGATCTGCTCCTGGCCTCGACACAGATCAAGCTCGGCCAGATCGAAGTCGATGCATTCAACACGATCGAATTGTCGCTTCGGAACGAGATCAGTCACCTCAACAGCCTCATCGATCTCATGCACTCACTCCAGGTCTTCATCGACAAGCGGGATATTTCGATCGATCAACTTGGAAGTGGTCCTCTCCAGCAACAACGATCGCAACTTGAAACAACCAAGGCCGCCCTGCACCGACAACTCAACGACATGCAGGCTCCTGTCAGTGCGATGGATGAGGAGAACGCCAGCCAATCTGCGCGAATCAGTGACCTGCGGCGAGCGGCTGAATCACTTCGGGAAGAACAGGCTTCACTGGGCCTCATTGAAGGATTCGATGCATTCCAACGATCAATCGAGGTCGACAACGAAGCCGACAAGTTGGCGATCGAAGTGGCCCGGAGGCAGATCCTCCTGGACCTGGAAACCCAGCCGATCATTGATCACACGCGGCTTGCTTCGGTCCAGACCCAGGAACACATCGAAGAAGTCACTGCAGCGCATGGAACACTTGAATCCATTGTCGATTCCTACTCGTCTCAATCAAGTTCCGCTCGAACACTGCTCAATCGGATGAACGACGAGGTCAATGCCGCCATGCAGTCCCTCAATGAGCAGGACACCGGGCCATTGACGCACTCCTATGCGTCTGCTCGCAGCACCCTTGAGAAAGCCGCTGGTGACGCCCGGTCTGGATCGAGGGGCATCGACAAGACCGGGAAGAATGCCGCCTCGTTCCTCCAGAGCCAGGCACACCTGCTTGTGTTCCAGGTTGACGGAAGCCGCCTTCGAGGACTCATGGAACGACAAGGACTCCTTGGTCGACTTTCAAGCAGCCAGATCATTGGCAATCGCGACTCGTATGCAATGCAGTTGAAGAAGGTCGAGAACACCATTGCAGAGGTCAATGCCGGTGCAAAATCCGCCGGAGAAGCCGCCGTACAGGCCCTTGGCAATGTCCGAGGAGGCGAAGTTGACCAGATTCGAAGCGAGATCGAAACGACGATGAACATGATGGGCATCGAGTTCACCGCTGCTCCAACTCCCCCAGCGATGCCCGGTCATTCAACACCAGCACCAACGACAGCACCCCAAGCAACAGCAGGCCCCCGGTTTGATACTCCCCGGAGACTTCTCGAGTACGTCACATCGTTGAATAGTTCAGACATGACAAGACGAGACAAGATTCTCGCCTTGATGGATGTGGAGGTTGCAACGACACCGGAAGCAATTATGCAAAAGAATGCACCACTCGAAGCTCACGACGTCTTAGCGGATTTCGAACTGGCAGCCCGGGAGTCAGGACATGCCGAGTTGGTCACAAAAGTAAAGGAGATGACAAGCATGCAGGATACAATGGGCGTCTCTCCCTTTCCCTTCATGATGGAAACATTGGAGACGACTTCCGACACGACCGCGAAGGTGAACGTCGAGTACGACCTCAGCCACGTCGGATCGGGGAAGATGCCAGGGCATGTTGTTCACCTCGTGAAGACCAGTGAGGGCTGGAAGGTCGACTTGGACAACCAGGACCAGGAAGGAGCCGGAGGAGTGTTTGGACTGCCCGGGGAGGATCAGTTCGAGATGGACGGGTTTATGGAAGGCATCCTCGGGACCTTCAAGAAAATCACCAGGCAGATCCGGAATGGCACCATCACGACAGGAAGTCAACTGAATAAGGCATTTCTAGAAGCCATGCAGGGCGATAACTGATCCGATCGCCTGCAAGACCTGCCTGCCCTTCATGTTGAATCCAAAGCGAAGTCTCTCCCGGAGACAGACAACCATGTGTTGCTTGCCAGTGTGCCACACTCGATTCCCCGCCATGGCCATTGCCATCGCAGCGATCCTGGCTGGATGCGCGCATCACTCGCCGAACATGGCGGATCAACCAACACCGTCGACGAACCTGCGTGATCCCGGATATGCCACGCCCAGAGCCCTCGTTGAGTACCTGAACGCACTGGCTGGTTCGAATGAAACCATCAAGCAGAAGCTTCTTGACGTACACGCCGTCTCACGTGCGGTATCCGACGATGCCAGGCAGGGCTTGGAGCTTCAGATCGACTTTCTCGATGCATTCGAAGGACTCCTCGAAGCCGTAAAGGCGAAATTCGGAAATGAGTCCTCAGCCATGCTCGGGATGTTGGAAATACAGATCAACAACAGCATTTCCAAGATGCATATTGACTCACTGAAACTGACCTCTGATACGACCGCTGAGATTCAGGTTGATCAACCCATGGGTCCACCGATCACCCAGTACCTGGTCAAGACGGATCACGGCTGGATGATCGATGAAGACGAGAACTATGCCCGAACACCCCAACTGGCAGAGGGCATGAAGCAGCTTCCGAAGATGATTGCCGCATTCCAGAGTGTCACGAAGCAGGTCCAAGATGGAACGATCTCGAACTCGATGGGGATCGACATGGCTATCGGGCAGGCTCTGGGCGGCGGCGGAGCATCCGGCGGTCCGTGAATCACGATTGTTGACTGGCGAGCACGTCCCGGGCGGTTGATTGAACCAGTTCCCCCTCGGCGTCATCGGACGCGATGGATTCCATCTTCATTGCCAGGCTGGTACCCGCATCACATGAAGTGGGAACATTTCCTGCAGTGATGATCGCATTCCTGCGCATCATCTCCAGGTTCGCCCGCTTCATGGCTGAAGATGTGAAGGCCGCCGAACGCTCGTCACTTCCCCAGTCAAGAACAGTCTCAAGGTTGAATGCAGCTCCATCGATGGTGCGCCCCTCCACCTCTGGTGTTGGTGGACATCCGTAGGCCTCGTGGACCGGGATCACCTGGTTCCGGGTTGTCATTGCATTGTGCGGGCAGACTTCCTGGCAGATGTCGCAACCGAACAACCAGTCACCAACATGTGAATGAAGCCTGGGATCGATCATTCCCCGCCGCTCGATCGTCAGTTCGCTGATGCAGCGGCTGGCATCGATCGACCATGGTTCGATCGCATCCGTCGGACATGCATCGATGCAGCGGGTACAGGTACCACATGGATCATCCGGAGGCAGGCCGGGTGGGCGGGTGGGTTGCAATGGAAGGGTCGTCACGATGGCCCCAAGGAGAATCCAGCTTCCAGTACCCGGGGCGATCAGGAGCGTGTGCTTCCCGATGCTGCCAAGCCCGGCAGACTCCGCCAGTTCACGCTCGTGGATGGGAGCCGAATCCACGCAGGCGCGGAATACATGGTCGGTTTCCCGCGAAGCGAGTGCATCGCATACAGCATGGAGACGTCGTTTCATGACAACGTGGTAATCCTTTCCACGTGCATACCGGGCGACTCGCCCCCACCCTGCCGAGACATCATCACCCTCGCCCAGCGCATAGCGGTCGGCGACACAGATGACCGACCGTGCTCCATCGAGAATCCTGCGTACATCCTTTCGGATATCGACATGCTTCTCCATCCAGGCCATGGAACCGTGCCGACCCTCTGCAAACCAGGCATCCTGCTCCGCAGCACGAGTACTTGCTTCCGCTGGCGCAACACCTGCCAAAGCAAATCCCTCCGCTCGACACAGGTCAAGTACCCAATCCGCCGGTGATGGAGTCATTGAACGATCACAGCGGGACATCAATGCCTTCCCACGGTCGCTCCTCTGGATCGACACGCTCAAGTTTCGCGTGGGCAACAAGCAGTGTTCGTTGCCCGTACTCGAGAAAATCAACGGTCGCGGTCGTACCTCGAGGTCTGTGAATGACACGACGAATAACACCGAGTCCGAAGGTTGAATGCCGAACAGTCATTCCGACCTTCCAGTTGGTATCGGGAACCGCTGATCGGCCTCCGGACCATGGATCATGGTCGACGGCACGCTCAACTGCATCATCGGGAAGTTCACCAAGGAACTGGCTTGGCATGGCCCGCTCGGTGATGCCACGAACGGTTCGGCGATGTGCCCAGGTCAGGGAGAGACGGCTGCGTGCCCTGGTCATCCCTACGTAGCAGAGGCGACGTTCTTCCTCCAGACCGTTTTCCTCACCCATGGAGCGACCATGTGGAAGGAGTCCCTGTTCCAGTCCTGCGATTGCAACCACGTCGAACTCGAGTCCTTTCGCCGCATGAAGCGTCATGAGCGTGACTGCGCCACGCTCGGGATCAACCATGTCGGCATCGCTGACAAGTGCGATGGATTCAAGCCAGGCCGCCAACTGCTCGAGAATCGTGGCCGACTCGGTGCTTTCATCTCCGGGTGGCGGCGTCCATTCAGCTGCAGCGGTCACGAGTTCGTCCAGGTTTTCCAGCCTCGCCATGTCTTCATCACCGCGGCCGGTCTTGAATGTCTTCTCAAGTCCCGACTCACGTATGACGCATGTCACAAGGTCGGGAAGATCCATGATGAGGCTTCCTCCATCGGCAGTGGCCCGCCAGCGATCGATCATCTCGACGAAGGCGGCGATTGATCGTGCAGCCCGTGCAGCCATCGTGTCGATCTGCCCTGCCTCCCGCAACGCTTCGCCAAGCCGGATGTTGCCGAGCATTGCATGCTGCTCCACCCGGCTCAGTGAAGTCTTGCCGATGCCCCGTGGCGGCGAGTTGATGACACGGCGAAGTGCCGTGTCATCATTTCGATTAACCACGAGTCGCAGGTAGGCCAGGGCATCCTTGATTTCAGCTCGTTCGTAGAACGCTGTCCCGCGGGCAACGACGTATGGCACGCCTCCATCCCGGAACGCCTGCTCAAGAACACGGCTCAAGGCATTGATCCTGTAGAGAACCGCCATCTCGTTCCACTGGATTCCAGACGATGCATGCTCCTTGAAGGCTGCAAGAATGGAGGCCGCCTCCTCGTGCTCATCACCAGCAGGTTGGAGCAGTACCCGGGCTCCATCCTCCAGCTGAGTATGCAGTTCCTTCTGCATGTGCGAAGCATTGTGTCCGATGAGTTGTGCCGAAGCCGCCACGACATGGCCCGTACTCCTGAAATTCCGGCCAAGAGGTACGACCTTCGCATTCGGGAACTGCTCCTCGAACTCGAGGATGTTCTGAACATCCGCTCCACGCCAGGCATAGATGGACTGGTCCGGATCACCGACGACACAGATGTTCCTGCCTGGGCCGACCAGCGAGGTCGCGATCAGGAACTGGGCATGATTCGTATCCTGGTACTCATCGATCATCAGGTGTCTGTATCGATCCTGGAGCGTATCGCGGACTGCAGCATCATCGCGAAGCATGAGTGCCATGCGCATCAGCAGGTCATCGAAATCCAACGCGTCATTCGCATGCATGATCTCCTCGTAGGCCCGGTAGACGCGACCGATGGTTCGTGTATAGAAGTCACCGCCGGCATGTTCTTCATGGGCGTCTGCCGTAACAAGCATGCTCTTGCAACTGCTGATTGATTCGCCGACTGAAGCAGGTGTCCAGTTCGCCGGATCAAGTTCGGCTTTCCGAACCGCCTGCTTGAGTACGGATCGCCTGTCAGTCGTGTCGTAGATCGAAAACCCGGGTGGAACACCTGCTGCATCCGCATATTGACGCAGGATACGCGCACAGAAACCGTGATACGTCATGCACGTCACGTCACGCGCGTCAACATCACCTTGCTGCAGCAGAAGATCGACACGATCCCGCATTGCGCCGGCAGCCTTGTTCGTGAACGTCAATGCAAGAATCCGCCACGGAGGTACACCATGTGCAATCAACCAGGCAATGCGCCGCGTAACAACCGTTGTCTTTCCAGAACCAGGCCCTGCAAGGACAAGCAATGGACCATCCATGGTCGTCACTGCATCTCGCTGTGCCTCGGTCAAGCCCTCCAGCAACGTGCCCGCGTCTTCATGCATTGAGCCAATCCTATTCGTCACGGTCTGTACCAAGGGCCTGGAACCACTTCCAGAGCCAAGAATCCATGTTCCCTCAACCCCCATTCTCCTTTGTCCACAAGCCATGGACCAACTGACCAGATGCCTTTTTGACGCTTAAAACCCTGTTTGACAGGATGTTGGGAGTTTGTTCACAATAAATCAAGATGGAGTGTATGGCATTGTTGCAGCCACAACATGTGGTAGTACGATACACCCTTGTCGGCCCTATTACCCTAAATATCGGGGTACATGAGTCTACGAGACAACAGGAAACGCATCTGGGCTCTTGATTTGAAGAGCCGGTTTCGGGTGCAACAAGGGGAAAGAGGACCAGGAAGTCCATGGGACGTGCAAATGGACTGGCACGGCCCAACCAAGGCCAGGAGGGACGCACACAAGGCAGGATGGAACATTCCGGAAACGGGTGATTCCCCTATGCGTGCGTCAGGACAAGAAACCAGGTGGACCTCGGGGTAGGACCCCGCAGGCAGTGAAACTCAGGGAACGAGATGCAGATAAAACGACGATTTACGACCCCGGGGCAGGACGTATTCAGCACAGTCGAATGGGAACAGCGAAGCAGCCGCATCACGAATGCGGATGGTTCCGTCGTGTTCGAAATGAAGAATGCGTCAGTACCAAAACAGTGGAGCCAACTTGCCACGGACATCATGGTGAGCAAGTACTTCAGGAAGGCGGGAGTCCCACAACTCGGGGATGACGGCGAACCGATCCTCGATGAGAACGGGCAGGCATCGACCGGCCCGGAGCGATCTGCAAAGCAGGTCATTCATCGACTGGCAGGTTGCTGGCGCGCCTGGGGTGAGAAACACGGGTACTTCGATACCAGTGGCGATGCTGAAACCTTCTACGACGAACTCTGCTGGATGCTTCTGCACCAGGTTGCAGCTCCCAACAGCCCGCAGTGGTTCAATACGGGCCTGCACTGGGCATATGGAATCAGCGGCCCTGCACAGGGGCACTGGGTCAACCACCCCACCTCCGGGGAAGCGATGCCAGCCAATGATGCATACTCGCACCCACAGCCGCATGCATGCTTCATCCAGTCGATCAATGACGACCTGGTTGGCGAAGGCGGCATCATGGACCTCTGGACACGGGAAGCCAGACTCTTCAAGTACGGCTCTGGCACGGGAACGAATTTCTCGAACATCCGTGGTGAAGACGAAGCACTTTCCGGAGGTGGCAAGAGTTCAGGCCTCATGAGCTTCCTGAAGATCGGTGATCGCGCTGCAGGCGCCATCAAGTCCGGTGGCACGACACGCAGGGCGGCAAAGATGGTCTGTCTTGACGCAGACCATCCCGACATCGAGGCATTCATCAACTGGAAGGTCCGGGAGGAACTGAAGGTCGCCTCGCTTGTCGAAGGCATGAAATCCCTTTCTCCAGCCCAGCGAGCCATGGCGGAACGGTTGGGCCTGGAACTTGATTACGACTTCAATGGCGAGGCATACCAGACCGTCTCCGGCCAGAACTCGAACAACTCGATCCGACTCGGGAGTGACTTCTTCCGAGCCGTTGATACCGACGCCGAGTGGAAACTCGTTCGTCGTACGGACGGCGAAATCTCAAAGTGCCTTCCCGCCCGTGAACTCTGGGACCAGATCTGTACCGCGGCCTGGCAATGCGCCGACCCCGGTGTCCAGTTTGATTCAACCATCAACCAGTGGCACACATGCCCCGAATCCGGCCGGATCAATGCATCGAACCC
This sequence comes from Phycisphaerales bacterium, assembly GCA_014238205.1. Lineage (GTDB taxonomy): Bacteria > Planctomycetota > Phycisphaerae > Phycisphaerales > SM1A02 > SP202. Next base: position 26,716 of record JABABM010000020.1, read on the forward strand.
ATGCAGTGAATACATGTTCCTCGATGACACGGCATGCAACCTCGCCTCGATCAACCTGCTTCGCTTCTACGACGCCGGCTCCCGTGAGTTCGATGTCGAAGGCTATGGGCACGCGATCGACATCTGGACCATCGTGCTCGAAATATCAGTGTTGATGGCCGCCTTCCCCTCCAAGCAGATCGCCGAGCAGAGCCACCGATACAGGACACTCGGCCTGGGCTTCGCCAACCTCGGCGCGATGCTGATGCAGGCGGGCATACCCTACGACTCGGATGATGGACGCGCTGTCTGTGGCGCCATTACCGCCATGTTGACCGGCCGGACCTATGCAATGAGTGCCCGAATGGCCGCGGAGCTGGGTCCGTTCTCGGGCTTCGAGGACAATCGTGAATCGATGCTTCGGGTCATCCGAAATCATCGACGAGCCGCTCATGGACTTGAACGTGAGTCCCAGGAGTGGGAAGTTCTCGACATCCCACCGGTTTCGATCGACCACGCATGTCTCAAGAGCGATGGCTTCGGGATCAAGAATGCACCGTCACTCCTTGCCCGCGCAGTGGAATCATGGGATGAAGCCCTGAGCCTCGGCGAGGAGAATGGCTATCGAAACGCCCAGACGACCGTCATCGCCCCCACGGGTACGATCGGTCTGCTCATGGACTGCGACACTACCGGTGTCGAACCCGACTTCGCCTTGACCAAGTTCAAGAAACTTGCGGGCGGCGGGTACTTCAAGATCGCCAATCAATCTCTTCGACCCGCTCTGGCTGCACTGGGCTATGACGAGGACCAGTCGCGACTGATCATGACCTACGTCATGGGCGCACTCTCCCTCGATGTACCCATGCCCAAGGGCGTAGCAGAAGACGGTGACGATCTGCTCTTCAGGGATTTCCTCAAGTCCAAGGGCTATTCAAATGAAGATCTCAACAAGGTCATCGACCAGTTGCCGACCATCTTCGAGATCAGCTTCGCCTTCACGGCCTGGACGATGCCCGAACATGTCCTCGAGGAACTCGGTGTCGATATCGAAGATGCCCGCAACGACTCTTCCTTCAGCGGCCTCATGGTCCTCGGTCTGACGCGGGAGCAGATAGCAGAGTTGAATACGACCATCTGTGGAACACAGACCATCGAAGGTTCACCTGGCCTGCTTGAGGAACACCTCCCGGTCTTCGATTGCGCCAACAAGTGTGGCTTGATAGGTCGTCGTTACATCGCCACATCCGGGCACATCCGGATGATGGCTGCTTCACAACCATTCATCTCGGGAGCAATCTCCAAGACGATCAACCTGCCCAATGAAGCCTCGATCGATGACATCGCGGAGTCGTACTGGCTCAGCTGGGAACTGGGGCTCAAGGCCAATGCCCTCTACCGGGACGGCTGCAAGCTCAGCCAGCCACTGAATACCTCGGCCGGCACCCTCGAGGAGGATGAACTCGAAGAGGATGAACTCGAACTCGAAGCCGCAACGGCGGAGATCGCGAGCGATGTTGCAGAGACAGCCAGCCACGTTGCGGATGAGGCTGAAGCTAAAGTCGTTGAGCGAGTCGTCGAACGAATCATCGAACGACCGATGCGTCGGCGTCTCGATGACACACGCCGAAGTCTCACGCATCACTTCAACGTTGCCGGTCACGAGGGCTACCTCACCGTCGGAATGTACAACGATGGTTCACCTGGCGAGTTGTTCATCACCATGTCCAAGGAAGGGTCGACCATCGGTGGGCTCATGGACAGCCTTGGCACCGCCATCAGCGTTGCTCTCCAGTACGGGGTGCCCGTGGAGAGCCTGGTAACCAAGTTCGCACACCAGCGATTCGAGCCGCAGGGAATGACGACCAACCGGGAAATCCCGTTTGCCAAGAGCCTTGTCGACTACATCTTCCGCTGGATGGGCATGGAGTTCGTCGAAGGGTATCGAGAGGCAAATGCCGCCTCACAACCTCGAACGGCGACCACCGCCGTACCAGCAGCACGCGTGGAACCAAAGGACACGCCAAAGGTCAAGGAGGACCGTTCATGGAAGGACTCGGATCCCGATGTGGAAAAAGCCCCGTTGACAGGGTCGCGAATCACGGCAAGCGACAAGGGTACATCCGATTCCTCGGACATGATCGACATGGTTGCAAGCGAGCATGCCGATGTCGTCGCCCGGGAGACGGACGCCGCGGTATCCACGACCTCCGGCACGGAGCAGACCACCATGGCCGCGACTACCGGATTGAACCAGTCAACGGCAATGCTCATGGGCGATGCTCCGGCCTGCGACGGATGTGGGGCGATCACCGTTCGAAACGGCACGTGTTACAAGTGCATGAATTGCGGAAACTCGATGGGATGCAGTTGATGCATGCAGAATCCTGAAGCTTGGCTCGAATCCACCTGTTCGAGCCTGGAAACGTGAACCGGACACTGTTGAAAGGAGGGCATCACTGATTGGGCTTGTCGAAAGGATGTCTGGCAGGCCCAGATGAGGACAAAGGAACTGTCCTTCGAACCGATCCCTGGATCGACCCTGCTTTCTTCTCCGGTCTCGCGTGTATAGGCGAAGGTTCAAGGATGACCTTGGCACCTGGGGAAGCCCGTCTCACCCTCCGGGTCAGACACACAAGGGCTTCTTCTCTCTTCCCTCCCCCCGTAACGGTACCCACCCCGTTACGGGGGTTTTTCATGCGCGATGGGAATCGGTAATCGAAATACGATCCGGCTATGATGCGCCTTGATGACACACCCCCTTCTTGCTTCCAGCCTGATCGACTACCTGCCCATCGCCATACTCATCCTGATGGCGGTGATCTTTGCGGTTGTAAACATCATCGGAGCCGGAATCCTCGGCCCGAAGACACACGGCGAAACCAAGGACCAGACGTACGAGTCGGGGATGAATCCAGTAGGGACCGCAAGGAAGCGATTCAATATCCGCTTCTACATCGTGGCCATGACCTTCCTGGTTTTCGATATCGAAATCATCTTTCTCTATCCGTGGGCTGTGGATTTCACCCAACTTGAGCCAATGAGCAGTGAGTCCATGCTGTTCTTCGGGCGAATCCTCTTCTTCCTGCTTACCTCGATCATCGCCTACATCTATGCCTGGAAGAAGGGTGTCTTCCGCTGGGACTGAGGAGAATGCCATCTGCTGCCTGATCACACTGATTGGAATGGTCTTTCCCAGGTTCGCCCTGGCCCTTGTCTGGCTGCTTAATCCCTCCTTCATCAACAATGCCTACCCATCGATCATCGTGCCCATCCTGGGCCTGCTGTTCCTGCCGTTGACCACGCTGGCCTACGCATTTGCCTGCACCCTTGAAGGTGGCCCCTGGAATGGCGGAGGCATCATCATCATCCTCATCGGCCTGCTGTTCGACCTTGGTTGCCTTGGTGGCGGTGCCAGCAAGCGATCAAAAGCGAAATAAAGACCTTGTTGGGGTAGAATCTCCCGATCGCGGGGCGTAGCTCAGCTTGGCAGAGCGCGTGCTTTGGGAGCACGAGGTCGCAGGTTCAAATCCTGTCGCCCCGATTTGGTGCTGCAGGGAATACCAATCCTGGATCCTCCAGACAAAATTGGGGCCCTGCGGCAGTCCCTCCCACATTTTCCAGATAGTTTTCTTGCATCCACCCTCGCTTCCTACTCCAATTGCCCTGTTCACTTGGGAGAACCTCGATGCATCTTGATTCACGTACTGTCGCCTTGTTCACTTCGCTCCTGTGTACGTCAGCCGCCTTGGCCTGGCAGGGATCTGGAAACTGGACATTCGAACCCTCCAGACACCTGGATGTTGAACACCCCCATGTGATGTCCTTTGGAAAGAGTGCTGCATTGTCATATGACCCGTCGCGGGTTGCAGTACAGATTCATGGTGAACCAGGCGTAGTCATCGAACGGGCAGGATTCAATCCAAGCCAACTTGAGCCCATGGGCCTTGGAGGTTGGCACTTGCTGACCCTCCCCCCAGAGGATCGCACGAGACCTGGTCTCTTCGAGGCAGTTGGAAAGCTCTCACAATCAGGAGGAGTCCGCATCGCGTCTCCGGTGTTCATCGATTCACTCGGCGGTCCATTGGTTCCAACAGAAACAATCCTCATGCAGTTCGAACAGGATCCAGGGCTTCCAACGGTGAACGAGATACTCATTGAACTCGGTGCCGAGCCTGTGCATGAACAGGCTTGGTCAATCCTGCCTGGTTCGTACAAGGTGACAAGCCGTTCCCGAAACGGCTTTGATGTGCTTGCCCAGGCGAATGCACTTGCAGCCCGTCCGGATGTTCGCTTTTCCGAACCCGACATGATTTTCACAGGGCAAGGAGAAGGGGTGCCTGATGACCCTGGTTTCGGCAACTTCTGGGGACTGCACAACACCGGGCAGTTCAAGGGCGGCGTACCTGACATGGACATGGATTCGCTCGAGTCCTGGGATATCGAACCAGGTGATCCGAACATACTTGTGCTCGTGATCGACACCGGATCCCAGCAGGACCACCCGGACATCAATCAGGCTCCAGGCATGGACTTTACCGGTGAAGCCGGAGGTGGTGGGCCAGTGAACGAGTGCGACAATCATGGAACCCCGGTCGCCGGCTGCGTCTCCGCCATCAGGAACAATACGCTTGGAACCGTCGGAGCGGCGCCGGGAGTCACATCGATCTCGGCACGGTGCTTCGTCTCGAACATCCCCTGCACTGGCGGCTGGTCCGCGAACTACAGTTGGACTGCCGATGCAATTGACTGGGGATTCGGACTCGGAGCCCGGGTCAGCAACAACAGCAATTACTACGGGGGAACGAGTGATGCCATTGAGGCTTCATACGAAGCTTCCCGCAATGGAGGCATGGTGCACTTCGGCTCCGCAGGAAACGATGCCGTGCCATCCCTCTCCTACCCTTCCAGCCTCGAAACCGTCAACGCCGTGGCCGCGCTTTACATCGATGGAGAACTGGCGAGTTTCAGTAACTGGGGAGATGGCCTCGCCTTCTCAGCACCGGGCGTCGGGGTCTATTCGACTGACCGAACTGGTGCCGACGGATACACCGGCGAGGATTACGTCTATGTGAATGGGACCTCCTTTGCCTCGCCATATGCAGCAGGCGTCGCCGCCCAGATCATCTCGGTGGAGTCCACCCTGACTGCATTTGAAGTCGAAACCGTGCTCCAGGAATCTTCCGTTGACCTTGGAGACTCCGGATATGACATCTTCTTCGGATGGGGCTTCGTCAATGCCAACAATGCGTTGCTGTCACTCTTCGAAACGGGTGCCTGCTGCGTTGGAGGCGATTGTTCGATCGAGATGCAGCTGGACTGCGTGGATGCAGGGGGAGACTTTCTCGGGGAGGGAACAGACTGCAGTTCAAATCCATGCAACGCAACAAGTGATTGCCTGGGCGATATCAGTGGAGACGATCACGTCGGTGTCGATGATCTGCTTGCCATCATCGCGGCCTGGGGAAGCAGCGACCTTGATACGGACCTGAACGAAGACGGCATCGTCGGCGTCGATGACCTCCTCATTGTCATCGGCAACTGGGGGCCCTGCCCCGAGGGTTGCGTGGATGGCTTCAACTGTGGAGACGACGGGGACCTCTTCACCTGTGGAAGCGACGGTTGCTTCTGCATGGAACTCTCCGACGGCAACTTCGCATGCCTGAGCGTGGTTGAATCGACCTGCGATGCATATGAACCATGTCCCGACGGCTCCTGTCCACCCGGGTTCGAATGCGTCGTCAACTCATGCTGCCCGGATCCCGTCTGCGTACCCGTCTGCAACTAGGAGCCCCGACACCCATGGAGATCCGTCCCCGGGAAACCGTGATCCTCGCGAGCGACTTCACGTCGCTGGTCGCCTGGTACCAGGATGTCCTCGGGTTCACACCAAGCAGGCTCTTCGAAGGCGAGTACCACTACTGCAACCTCGAAACTCCCACGGGCATCCTGATCGGCATCGGCGATGCGACGGAGATGGGGGTTGAACCAGTCGACCGCAGCCAGAACACGGTCATCCTCCAGTTCGAGGTAGAGGATGTCCAGGCGTTCTTCACGCACCTTCAGAAGCATGGTGCCTCCATCACGATGGGTCCCTCCTTCGACAAGACTGGATTCTGGTACGGGGGTTTCTCGGACCCCGAGGGCAACCCCTGCTGGGTCGTTGACGGCAACTGCCCCTGAAACCGCTCCATGAGGCTGGCATCTCCCTCTTGAAGGAAGAAATACGTCGACGACGCCGTTGCCCACTGCTACGGTGACTTGATGGGAGCAGGAGACCGGAACATCGCCAAAGTACTCATGTTGGCAGCAGTCATCAGCCTGGTGTTGCCCTCAACCATGGCCCACACTCGTGGTGGAGCCTTCGTCGTGGAACCCTTCCTCGGCAAGGCGACACCGACATCGATGCACATCGCCTGGGAAACCGCCCTCAATCTTTCGACGAGCGTTGAGTACGGCACGAGTGAGCAGCTTGGCCTCACGGCAACCGGCACGTCCATCACCGGCTCGGGCGCCGGGTATATCCACCACGTCGATCTGGAGGAACTCGCCCCGGACACTCCCTACTTCTACAAGTGCGTATCCGGAGCCTACGAGACCCCTATCTACAGTTTCCGAACCCCGCCACCCGGACCGACCGGAGACCTGTTCACCTTCGTGGCCTATTCCGATTGCCAGACCGGCAATGTCTACAGCAAGCACGAGGAGGTCGTCAACGACGGCATCCTCGACTACTACGCCGCCACCTATGGTGGCGCCATCGAGGACACGCTCTCCTTCACACTGGTTCCAGGCGACCTGGTCAGCACGGGGTCCTCGCACAGCCAGTGGGTCAACGAGTTCTTCGGCCAGTCGCAGAACCTCCATCGGCACGTACCCCTGTACCCGGCCCTGGGAAATCACGAGGCGAATGCCAACCTCTACTACATGTACTTCGACCTCTTCGAGAATGCTCCTGCCGGTCTTGAAGAACACTGCTACTGGTTCGACTACCAGAACGTCCGCGTGATCACCCTGGACTCCAACAGTCCCTGGGACTCGCAGCAGCAACTGGACTGGTTGGACGGAGTACTGGACGACGCATGCTCAAATGATGACATCGACTTCGTCTTTGCGCAATTCCACCACCCACACAAGTCCGAATCATGGACACCCGGCGAGTCCGGGTTCTCGACCGCAGCGGTCGAACTGGTCGAGCAGTTCTCCAGCGACTGCGGCAAGCCCTCGATCCACTTCTACGGACATACACACAGCTACAGCCGCGGCCAGAGTCGAGACCACGATCACCTCATGGTCAACGTCGCATCAGGCAGCGGCTCTCTGGACTACTGGTGGCACTATCCCAACAACGACTACGACGAGTTCCAGATCACACTCCAGGAATGGGGATTCGTCCAGATGGAAGTCGGGACCGGCGACGTTCCCTGGCTGCGACTGCGACGGATCAGTCGTGGCAATGACTACGTTCCACTCGACAACGTGATCACCGACGAAATCGTCATCCGCGCAGACAACCAGTCGCCCGGAACCCCCCAGGGCGTCTCTCCCACGCTGGCCGATGGGCCTGTCATCGGCGACGGCGTGGTTCTGCAGGGGTCGGCCTACGGTGATCCCGACGGAGATCCGGGCCTGGAGAGCCACTGGCAGGTCGCAGAATCAACCAACGGATTCGATACGCCCGTCAGCGACTCGTGGAAGAGGCGGGAAAACTGGTATCGACCACCCAATGGAGATGGGTGGTACAGCGTCAACACCGTGGAGGACCCGGATATCACGCGTACGGTGCTGGATGCACCGGTACCAGGATGCACGACGCTCTACTGGCGGGTCCGGTATCGGGACGAGGTCCTCGGCTGGAGCGACTGGTCCAGCCCGGTCGCTTTCGAGGTCGGCGAGTCAAGCGAAGGAGCGAATGCCCCGGTTCCAACCGACGAGGCAGAGGGAATTTCCACGGAAACACAACTGCAATGGAATCCCTGTGATCCGGCTGATCTCTACGACGTCTACCTGGGTACCCAGGAACTCCTGGGTCCAGGCGACTTCCAGGGCACCGTCTCGGGAACCTCATGGGACCCTGACACACTTGAACTCCATACCACCTACTTCTGGCGAATCGACCGGCATGAAGGAGATGACATCGTCACGGGACCTACCTGGTCCTTCACGACCATGCGACCGCTTCCGACACGCTCGACGACTGAATGGCGATTCGATGATGAGTTGCCGGGTGACGAGGTGGTGTTGCATGCTGCCCACGGTTCCTCCGACCTTGTACCCACCGGCATGGACTTGGGCAGTGACTGGTTGATTGGTTTTACAGATGGCTTCTGGGTACCGCACATCGACGGCATGCAGGCAACCTACATCCAACTCGATGATGTCCATGGTGCCAACCGGGGTCTTCGAACCGTGCTGGATGCCGAGGGAGACGGACAGGGCAACCTCGACCAGTTCACCTTCGTCTGGGATCTGTACATCAGCCCGACATCCAGCAGCGGAAAGCAGGCGCTCTGGCAGGGCAACGACTCCAACTCCAACAATGCGGAGTTCTTCCTGGACTTCGAGACAGGTGGATTCTGGCTCAATGGTGGCACTGGAGCCGTCGGTGAAGATCTCTGGCCGCATGGGGAATGGTTCCGGCTCGTCCACCGCGTTGATTACACCAATGACACCTCCGCCATCTTCGTCAACGGGACCAAGGTGCTCGGTGATGATGAACTGGGGGCACCGGACTGGCTCTGGTGCGGCAACACGGATGGAGTCTGGCTGCTTTCCGATGACGGTCCAGCCAGCGAAGTGGGTCTCGTACGCTGCGCACATGTCGCCATCGTGGATCTGCTGGTACCGGACGCCTCGATCGAACAACTGGGTGGTCCGGATGCACGTGGCATCTTCATCGACCGAAGCGAGTGGCGCTTTGATGACGAAAATCCAGCGGATGGCGCGCCTCTTGCGAGGTCGCATGGCACAAGCGAACTCGTCCCGACCGGCATGCAGCATGGTGTCGACTGGGGCCTGGGGATGACCAACGGCCTCTCGGTGCCGCACATCAACGGGGCACCTGCCTCGTTCATCTGGATGGACAACGTCCATGGTGCCAACCGTGGCCTGTCCACCTTGTGGCAGGCCATGGCGAACGGTGGCGGAGACAGCATCGATGTCAATGAATACACCCTCATCCTTGATCTCCATGTCGACACGGCCCAGGACCAATTGCAGGCGCTCCTCCAGGGCAACGACTCCAACTCGAATGATGCCGAGTGGTTCCTCGACTGCACGACCGGCGGCTTCTACCTTGCTGGAACCGGGTACATCGGCGAGAACATGTGGCCCCAGGGTGAGTGGTTCCGGATCGCGCTCCGTGTCGACTACCCGGACAGCGCCGCCCTCTTCGTCAATGGAACCAAGGTCCTCGATGATGATCAACTTGCTGCACCGGACTGGATGTGGGGTGCTGATTCAGGGCTCAGGATCTGGCTGCTCTCGGACAACGGACCCGACTACGACGTCGGGTTCATCCGCTGCGCGAACGCAGCCCTCGTCGATGGGCTCATGCAGGACGTGGAACTCTTCAACCTTGGTGGACCCGATGCCGGCGGCATCTTCATCGAGACCGAGGAACATGACCCGGCGGATCTCAACCAGGATGGCCTGGTCAATGTCACGGACCTGCTCATCGTGATCGGAGGCTGGGGTGGCCCCGAGGGTGATATCAATGGAGACGGGACGACCGATGTCACCGACCTGTTGATGGTTATCGCTTCCTGGTCGACCTGAGAAACCCCCGTGATACGACTCCCAGGGATACTCAAACCATCATGCCCCCATACAAAGGCGTGAAGTCCCCGTTTCGGGCTTGATCTGCATGGTCGCATCATCGAAATTGGGTATTCAAAGGGGATATGCTCCAACACTCCACGTAGAGTCGAGTAAGCCAGGGGATGTCCGAGGGAGAGCACGATCACATGAATATCAACCAACTGGTCATACCGGCCATCGCATCGATGGCACTTGCAACCGGGACGATGGCCGATTCATCGACCGGCCTTGGCTGCGATGGGGATTGCACACGTGATGGCCAGGTGAATGTGGACGACCTGCTGTCCGTCATCAGTTCCTGGGGCCAGAACGGCTGCGACGTCAATGACGATGGCATCACGAATGTCAATGAACTGCTCCGGGTCCTCAACGAGTGGAATGCAACATGTCATCCCTTCATGACGAACCACCCGCTTGGACTCAGTGTCGAGTTCGACTACGACGCCGGATTCGCCATCATCAGCGCAACCGGCCTGGCCGACCACCCGATGGGTCCCTTCGACGGCTCGACCGGCTGCTCCAACCCGAACACCCCCACGAACCAGAACGATGAGTGGATGATCCCACTCTTTCCCACCCCGACGAGCAACCCCTCAGTCGATGTACTCGATCAAATGGGTCCAATCGGCATCTGGTACAACGGCGTCGCCTTCTACAACCCCTACGACGGTGGCGGTGTGGAAGCACCCGGCAACATCTGCATGGATGATTACAACGGGCACCCCTCGCCTGATGGCCGATACCACTACCACCAGTATTCACCCGTCGCAGCCGACGATGGCGACGGGCATTCACCTATCCTCGGCTACGCCTTTGATGGCATTCCTGTCTGCGGACCATGGGAAAGCAATGGCATCGTGGCAGCGGCTTCGAAGAACCCGCTCGATGACTGCAACGGCCATGAGCATGCCGATGGTTCATACCACTACCACTCCATCTCGTACGAACTTGCCGTCGATCTCGGGCTGCCCGGCGAAGGCTTCCCCTGGGTCATCGGTTGCTTCCACGCTGAGCCCGAAACTTCCAACTTCGAAGGTGGAGGGGGTCCCCCACCTCCCCCGGGCGGATGCGATGGGTGTGCCCAGAACATGATTCCGCCGGCGATCTGCAACTGTGTACACACGGTCCCGGGCTATGAATACTGCTGCGAGAACTGGGATGCAGCCTGCCAGGCCTATGCAGATGCAAACTGTCTGCCATGAGTTGCATTGTCACCCGTTGATACGCCGATGAGACCAGCGATCATGCCGGTTACGTTGACAATTCGACTCCACCTGCCCCTCATGCTTGCGTTCCTCGTTTTCGGCCTTCTGCAGGCCGGCTGCTCATCGGATCAGGAAGAGCAGTTCGTCGACGTCACAGGTACCCCCCATTCCCCGCTGCATGGATCGGAAGGTGACCTGGTCGTCATCATCTTCTCCAGCACCGACTGCCCCATCGCCAACGCCATGGCCCCGGAACTCGAACGTGCTCACCAGGAAGCCGTTGGACAGGGAGGCCGCTTCTACCTCGTCCATGCTCGAAGGGATCTGCAGGATGCCACGGCGGTCAAACACGCCTCGGAGTACTCACTGAGCATGCCGGTGCTGATCGACCATGATCATGCACTCGTTGAGCATTTCGATGCAAAGGTCACACCCGAGGCATTCGTACTGCAGTTCACGGGACCAGATGAATATGAAATTGCCTACACCGGAAGTATCAACAACCTCTACGGTTCAGTTGGCAACCGTCGCACAAAGGCGACCGAGCACTACCTGCGCGAAGCAATCACATCGATATCAACCGGTAACAACATCGAAGTGAAAGAACGCCAACCCTTCGGCTGCTTCATCGAGCGGGAACAATGAAGCTGGTCCTGCTGCTGCTGCTGGGACAGGCTGCGCCGGCTGTCGAACCCGGCACGTGGTCGACGTCTGCCCTCCTCATCGAGCAACACTGCAGTGCCTGCCACAGGGACGACGGCGCAGCCCCCTTCACCCTCCTGACCTACGACGATGTCAAGCGACGTCGCAGCTTCATCGCGAGCGTGCTCAAGCAGAAACTGATGCCCCCATGGCTGCCCGCCAGCAGCGGCCTTGATCTTCACGGCAACCGGACCATGCCGGAGGAGGATCGAACGCAATTGATTTCCTGGTTGGAAGCAGGTGCGCCGGTTGGAACCGGCGATGCACCGCCACCGATCAAGCCCATGATCCCGATGCCGTTCCCCGAGGAGTCGATCGCGGTCGAGATGACGGAACCATTCATCATCCCGGCCGAAACGGTCGAGACCGAGCACCGCTATCACGAGGACACCTGGTCCTTCGTCATGCCCGTCGAAAACAAGGCCCCCCTGCGAATTCGTGGATTCGGCTGGGAAACCACAGCCCCGGAGGCAGTGCACACGATCACGCTGCTCTTCGATGGACAGGGCCGGGGCAGGGAACGTGACAAGTACGACCCGAGACCCGGTTACGAGATGACCGGCGACCTGAACCGGGACGTGTCCGGTACGAATGGAGGTGTCGGCATCGGAATGGACCGGATGATCCTTCCCAAGGGCTTCCACTGGTCACTGCCAGCCAATGCAGACCTGGTTGCCGACGTGCGATACCGACCAATCGGTCGAGAAGTCCAACTGAACGACACGATCCACCTGTTCCCCACCGAGGAAGAGGATTCAAGAGAGATCATTGCAGTTCTTACAGCGGTCAATCGCCTGAAGGTTCCCGTCGGTGAAACGGACCATGTCGCCGAGGACCGGTTCACGCTGCCTGCAGCCATGGATGTCGTCGCCATCCTGCCCAAGGCACGCAACGAGTGTCGATCGATGCAGCTCTCGGCCATCCTGCCCGATGGTGACACACGAATCCTGCTCGATATCCCCCAGTGGGATGGACACTTCCGAAGGCCGTTCGTCCTTGAGGACGTCCTGCACCTGCCAGCCGGCACGACGCTGCACAGCCGGTTCGTCATAGACAACTCGACACAGAACCCACGCAATCCCTTCGATCCCCCGGAAGATCTTCGCATCGGCAAACGAACCGGCGCCGCCGCCTTCACGCTCCTTGGAGCAGGCACGGATCAAGCGGGCAGTGATGCCCTTGTTGAACTGAGCCAGTGGACGATGGATCGCAGGGGAAGCCGAACACGCAAGCCCTGAAGTGCTTCGTCAGTGCGCCTCGTCCTGGATGCGCTTTACCAGATCAGGATCATCCGGAAGCAGGCCTGACCCTGCAAGCCTCGGGACCACCTCGACCCAGATTGGCTCCACGTGGAAGACACGGTGGAAGATCGGCAAGGCTTCGTCCACCTTGCCGGCACCGACGAGGGAGACGGCGTACCAGAAGGGAATCTCGATGATCTGTGGCGCCAGTTGTTCAGCCGTCTTGAACTCCTTCGCCGCCAGTTCGAAATCACCATGGCTGATTGCCACGTCGCCGTCATTCATGTGGTTGTAGGCACGCTGGACCTGGACCAGTCGCTTCAGTTCCTGCACGGGCTGTGGATGGTCCTCTACGCGCAGGTCGAAGACCCGGTCATTCCATGGCGAACCGGAGGATTCGCCCTTGACGATGAGCATCGCGGCCGACTGTCTTCCGCGAATATCACCGCCCTCGTTCTCCGCAGCCTCAAGCGCCGCGACCATGCGCGCCGCCATGTCACCCTTTGTCGAGCGATAGGCCTCGGCCATCGCATCCCAGACCGTGTCCTTCTCCATGAGGTTGGCCTGCACGGAGAACTGGTGCTCGGCATCGACGATCTGTCCTGCCATGGGGATGCAGTCGGCTCCCGTAAACGCCATGACACGACCCTGTGAATCGATCATGGCGACCTGGCGAAGTTCCCGGCCCTCGTCACTGACCAGCAGGCCCTTGAGCGCATCGGGCGCGCTGATACCGGCCCGCATCATGTCAAGGCCGAGTGGGCCGTAGTTGGGATTCACGAGTGATTGGGTCGCCACCGCGCCCACGTCAGCCTCGGCCCAGGTGACGATGGAGCCAACCGAGAACCAGTGCGACTGCACTGCCACACCAAGTTGACCGCTGGCAGGATCGCGGGCCACGATCGAGTAGGTCGTGACCAGTGGTTCACGGATCCCGGCCTTCTCAACGGTTGAAGAGGTTGAACACCCTGCCAACAGCAGGCAGGCCAGGATTGCATGAAGTACTCGCATGAATGGCTCCTTTGGACGCGTGGATGATACCCAGAGCGGCCCTCAAGACCCTTGGAGGCCAAACATGCATTTCATGCTTGAACCCTTGGCTCCAATCCAGCAGAATGGGCTCGTCGTACGACCGGCCCTCGGGCCGAGGGGAGAGGAAGATGAAGAGCGATCGATCCAACGCGTGGCGCTCCATGCTTTTCATAGTGTGCTCGTTGTTCCTGGTCACGGGAATGGCCTTGGGCGATCCATGTGATGACGATCCCTGCTACGACTGGGACTGCCCTGACTTCGATGAGTGCGCGTGCGGCTGGGCCGACCCGTGCGATCCAAGTTGCGGTGGAGATCCGTGTGATCCATCCTGCGGTGGAGATCCGTGTGATCCGGCATGCGGTGGAGATCCGTGTGATCCGGCATGCGGTGGTGGCGATCCATGCGACTGTGGCTGGGAAGATCCATGCAACTGCCCGGGATGGGAATGCATTGATTGGTGCCCAGGCAGCGATCCATGCAGTGAAAACTGCGTGACGGATCCCTGCGCCGATCCAAATGGTGATTGCTATGACGTCTGTGATTGCACGTACTGTCAGGACCCCGACTGCCCGGACTACGACGAGTGCTACTGCTACGGGGGCACACTTGAATGCAACCCGCTGTGCGAGTTCTACAACGGCCCCTGCAACCCCGAATGCCCCGAGTACATCCCATGCAACCCGGAATGCGATGATTATGACCACTGCTCCTGCTACCCCTGCGACTCGGGCTGTGGCGGCGACGATCCATGCAATCCAGAATGCGGTGGTGATCCCTGCGATCCGGACTGCGGCGGTGACCCATACTGTGATCCAGCCTGCGGCGGTGACCCCTGCAGCGCGAAGTGTGGTGGTGATCCCTGCGTCGTATTCGGCGAATGCTGGGACCCCTGCGACACCTCCTGCCCGGACTACGACCCCTGCCTCTGTGATCCACCCAGTTGTACTCCTCCAGTCAATGATGATTGTGAAGACTACACCGGCCTCTTCGATGGATTTACAACCTTCGACACCACCAATGCAACAACCGGTCCCCCACAGGGTGATTTCGATCAGTGCGAGAATTTCGGGAACATCAATGTCTACAACGACATCTGGTACAAGTACGTCCCGGAATGTTCAGGGACTCTCACTCTCTCAACCTGCGACGAAGCACCATTCGATACCCGGATCGCCTTGTACGACGCACCACCCTGCGACGATGGCGGCCAGATGCTTGACTGCAATGACGATGGACCCGGGTGCAGCAACTACACCTCCATCCTCCAGTTCGAGGTGACAGGTGATACACCCTACATCGTCAGGCTCGGCTCCTATGGCGGGGGCGGTGGAGGTGGCGGCCGCATCTTTGTCCAGTGTGTCGCCCCACCCAATGACTGCCAGGACGATCTCCCGGACTGCCCCTCCGACATCAATGACGATGGCACCACCGACGTGCTGGATCTTCTCGGGGTTCTTGATGGGTGGGGTCAAACCGGTCCGCCACGCCCCGCAGGCGACTGTGCACCGGGTGACACGGGCGACTGCGTAGTCGATGTCCTCGACCTGCTGGAAGTCATCAGTGCATGGGGATCCTGCAACTGCACCGATCCCTGCAACCCCGACTGTGACAACTACGATCCATGCCACCCTGACTGCGGAGGAGATCCCTGCGAGTGTGGATTCGGTGATCCCTGCGAATGCGGCTGGGGCGATCCCTGCGAATGCGGTTGGAGCGATCCATGCGATCCGGATTGTGGTGGTGACCCCGACTGTGATCCAGCCTGCCCGGACTACGATCCGTGCTACTGCGATCCAGATCCATGCAATCCCGACTGCCCGGAATACGACGAGTGCGATTGCGACCCCGATCCGTGCAATCCCGACTGCTACACCTACGACGAGTGCTACTGCAACCCGGATCCATGCAACGAAATCTGCCCGGACTACGACGAGTGCGAATGCAACCCCGATCCATGCAACTACGACTGTCCGGACTACGACCCGTGCGCATGCGGCGATGGAGATCCGTGTGAATGCGGCTGGGGCGACCCCTGCGAGTGCGGTTGGGGTGATCCATGCGAATGCGGCTGGGGTGATCCCTGCGAATGCTTTGGTGACTGCCCCTGATCACGGGACATGTCAGTCTGCATTTCGTAGGAAATTGGCGACATGCGCAAAGCGGGCATCAAGAAATGTCCTGACATCGCCGTCAATACCACACAGGTCCATTGATTCCTTCATGCATGCAAGCCACTGGTCACGCATCGCCTCGTCGATGGAAAATGGTGCATGCCTCATCCGCAGCCTCGGGTGACCATGCTCGGCCACGTAGAGCTGCGGGCCTCCAAGCCAACCCGAGAGGAACATGAAGAACTTCTCCTGCATTGGTTCCAGCTCACTTGCATGCAACGCACGAAGGTCCGCATACGCCGAATTCGTATCCATGCAGGCATAGAAGGCGTTGGCCAGGGCACGCACGGCATTCTCACCCCCCACCGCCTCGTAGGGCGTGTGGTCGGCATGAAAGGATGGTGCATCCTGGACAGG
>JABABM010000021.1 GCA_014238205.1 Phycisphaerales bacterium
TCGCCGAGACGAGGGTCGAACTGCACGAGGATGGCTTCATCGCCAAGATCAATGGCTGGGGAGACGCCATAGGGACCGAAGAAGTTTCGGCTTTCAGTCGCCACGACATCTACGCCTCGATGGAACTTGCCACGGAGGAGGACCTCCGTGTCCACTTCAGTTGGTTCGTATTCGCGGCCGGTCTTGGAACTGTGAACATCGAGATCAATCGCCTCGGTGACATCGACGGACCTGATGAACCCAGCCCCCCCATCATCGACCGAGGCGCCAGCTCCTACATCGACCCCATCTCCTTCGATGGCGTCGATGTATTCACCATGCCGGCCGGTCGGTGGAGGATCTACATGTTCTCAACCCATCAGGCCATGGACACCAAGGAAGGCTTCATGCTCTCCTTCGCACGGACCACCCACATGGCCACCTATGTTCCACTGGGCGATGTTGATGGCAACGGAAGCGTGGACATCAGCGACCTTCTGGCAGTGATCTCCGACTGGGGACCATGCCAAGGCTGCCAGGCCGACCTTGACGCTGACGGCCAGGTGGGTGTCGAGGATCTGCTGCGGGTGCTCGCCGACTGGGGCAGTTGAGCAGGCATTCATTTTCCACGTGGCCTGATGACCCTTGAACACGGGTCAGGGCAAATCAGTGGCGAAAAAACACCCCTTGGTGGCTATACTCCGCCGATTACAGGCATTTACTCAGGGAGTTGAATCGTGGATCTTGCTGGCAAGAAGGTAATGGTCATTGGTGGCGCCGGCCTCATCGGCAGCCACGTCGTGGACGAGTTGCTCAAGACTGATGTCGGCGAAATCGTCGTCTTCGACAACTTCTTCCGTGGAACCATGGACAATCTCAAGGAGGCCCTTCTGGACTCCCGCGTGAGCATCTCACCCCATGGCGGGGATATCCTCCAGCGAGATGTGCTCGAGCGAGCGATGGAAGGCTGCGACGGCGTCTTCCACCTGGCGGCTCTCTGGATTCTCCAGTGCCACGAGTACCCGGATACCGCATTCGATGTGAATATCAGGGGTACGCACAATGTCGCCATGGCGGCCATCAAGACAGGGGTCAAGCGAGTCGTCTACTCCTCCTCTGCATCCGTCTATGGCGATGCCCTCGAAATCCCCATGACCGAGGACCACGCCTACAACAACTTCACCTTCTATGGCGCCTCGAAGATCGCTGGAGAGCACATCTTCAAGAGCCTTGGCAGCCGGTATGACCTCGACTGGGTCGGCCTTCGATACATGAATGTCTACGGACCGCGACAGGACTACAAGGGAGCCTACATCGCCGTCATGCACAAGATTCTCGACAGGATCGAGCAATCCGAACCCCCGCTGGTCTTCGGCGACGGATCACAGAAGTACGACTTCGTCCACGTGACCGATGTTGCACGTTCGAACGTACTGGCCATGCAGGCCGATGCCACTGGCGAGAACTACAATGTCGGTCGTGGAATCGGAACATCCATCAAGGAACTCACCGAACTGCTCCTTGAACTGACCGACAGCGACCAGGAGATCCAGTACGAACCTGCAGGACTCACCTTCGTGACGAACCGGATCGGATGCCCGAAGAAGGCGACAGCAGACCTGGGCTTCGAATGGACCATCGACCTGGAAGATGGCATGCGCAGCCTCATCGAGTGGCGCAATGCCGACCGCGAAGCACTCGAAGCCAAGAAGCTCGCTGTCGGCGGAGTGGAGTCCGCCTGACATGTGCGGCATTGCCGGCATTGCAAGCCGCGGCGCGGCCCCCATCGATCCCTGGGCACTGAAGCCCATGGCCGATATGCTCGCGCACCGTGGACCGGATGACGCCGGCTTCGCCATGCTCCAGCCGGACCGCAACGGGTCTGGTGGATTCTGGGCCGAGTTCACGGACCCGGGCTTCAGGCATTCCAACGAGCATCTTCCCGTCCTTGGTGACGATTACTCCAAGCAGATCCTCGGCGCCGAGCCCTTCTCCGTCGGACTGGCACACCGCCGACTGTCGATTCTCGACCTGAGTTTCCGTGGCCACCAACCCATGAACGGTCGTGACCGTCGCTACTGGATCGTTCACAACGGCGAGGTCTACAACTTCCAGGAGCTCCGGGCCGAACTTGAGAAGGATGGCGCCCCGTTCCAGACGACAACGGATACCGAGGTCATTCTCCGGCTCTGGGAACGCGAGGGCCCTGGCTGCATCAACCGGTTCGACGGCATGTTCGCCTTCGCGATCTACGATCGCATCGAGAACGAACTGTTCATCGTGCGAGATCGTTTCGGCGTGAAGCCGGTCTACTTCGCGGTCACAGCTGACCACCTGGCATTCGCCTCGGAGGCCAAGGCGCTCTTCGCCTCGGGCATGGTTCCAGCCGCGATCCGCCCCGAGGGACTCATCGAGTACTGCACCTTCCAGAACACCCTTGGATCCAGGACCATCTGGGAACAGGTTGAACTGCTCCCTGCGGGTCACTTCCTCCGGTTCAAGCCGGGGACAAGCACCGATCCGGACATCAAGCGCTACTTCGATGGGTTTCCCGATTCGGCTGAGAACGGAACAACAATCGACGCCGAATCGCCACGCGTCGCGACGGCATTCCAGGACGCAGTCACCCGTCAACTGGTCAGTGATGTACCGGTCGGTTCCTACCTCTCGGGCGGCATGGACAGCGGCTCGATCGTCGCCGCAGCCGGTCGCAGCATCCCCAGGCTGCACACCTTCACGGGCGGCTTCGACCTGACGAATGTAAACGGCATCGAGCAGGGCTTTGATGAACGAGCACTCGCCGAGCAACTCTCCTACCTGCTCCAGACCGAGCATTACGCGGTCGTCCTCCATGCCGGCGACATGCCCGCTGCCATGGAACAGATTACGTGGCACATGGATGACCCACGCGTGGGCATGTGTCACCAGAACTGGTACGTCGCGAAACTCTCCAGCAAGTTCGTCAAGGTCTGCCTTGCCGGCACCGGTGGTGATGAACTCTTCGCCGGCTATCCCTGGCGGTACCGACCCGGGTTGACCGCCCCGGACGAGGCCACCTACGAAGATGCACTGTTCCATGCCTGGCATCGACTGCTTCCGCATGATGAATTGGCAAACCTGTTTACCGGCGACATGCTTCCGATGCTCGAAAGTGGGCGAGAGAGCTTCGACACCGTCATGGCCGGCTGCAGGAAAGGTGATACCGGCGCAACCCCTGAACAGCAGGTCCTCAACCGAATCCGCCGGACCCTTGAATTCGAGTTCCGAACATTCCTCAACGGCCTCCTGGTGACCGACGACCACATCTCGATGGCCCACTCCCTTGAAACGCGTGTGCCCTTCCTTGACAACGCGTTGGCCGACCTGAGCTGGAGCCTTCCCGCCTCGGTCAAGATCGACCCCTCCGAGCTGACGCAGCAGGAGCATGGACACATCGAGAGTTCCGGCGGCAAGAAGGTACTCCGGCAGGCGATGGAATCCCTCCTCCCCCACGAGTTCGTGACGCAGCGGAAGCAGGGCTTCTCGCCGCCCGATGCCAACTGGTACCGAGGACCTTCCATGGACTACATCAAGTCGATCCTGCTGGACAAGCAGACGATCGATCGGCCGTGGTTCGACCAGGACTTCGTCAGTTCCTGCCTTGACCAGCACTTCGAGGGAGAACGAAATCACAGGCTGCTGATCTGGTCGCTCCTGAGCGTCGAGTGGATCCAGCGTCACTTCGCAGACCAGTGCACGAGCAGGCAGACCTCGGCCGTCATCGAGGTCGCCGGCATGCCGGAGCCCACCTCATGAAACTGGCTCCCCGGGTCGCCCATGTCTACCTGCGACTCTTTCGTGAAGGGTTGAAACAATCGTGGCTGGGAGTGGCAGCAGCGATCGGCTGCTCCTTCCTCTCGATTGCAATCATCGGTGCAGTCTTCGTGGCCATCGGCCAGGGCGTCGGCTACTTCGCGGACACCGGCGACATCGGAGTTTCGAACGAAGGAACTGGCGTAGCATTCTCGACACTCCTGTACGTCTGCCTTGGGATCGCCGGGGCCATCATGGCCGCTGATGCTCTTGCCTACCTTGCCAGGAGAATTGCTCGACATGTAGGTCGGCTGGTGTCGGTAAACAAGGCACAGAAGGTCTTTGATGGGATCGCCAACGGCACGTGTGAATCGCTGACAGTCTTCACCGACGTCCGTGAACTCACGACGACACTCAACCGTTCCCTGCGTCTGTCCGGGATCGCCATCGAGACGATGGTCAGCATCATCGAGGCAGGCATCGGGATCATAATCTTCGGCGTAATGGTGTTCGATGCAGATCCATGGACCGGACTGATTGCATGCATTGGTTCACTCCTGACGATTCCGGCCATCTGGGGACTGCAGAAGAAGATTCGTGATACAGCAGTGAAGTACTACGGCGAATCTGGAATCCAAGGACGGGGCAGCATTTCTCGGCTTGTGCGAGATATTGATGGCGGGAGCCAGCCGGCAAGAAGAAGTGATGGCAGTGTCGAGATACCCGAAGCCTATGCACGAGACATGCTCGATGATTTCGACTCCGTCAAGCTTGCTTCGGCGAGGACACGCTTTGCAAGCAGCCTGCTCCAGGCCGTTGTTCTCTTCGCCGTGATGCTCTCTCTGGCTTGGCAGATCTCCCGTGGCGCACTTGACATGGCACACGCGACGGTAGCCGTCCTTGCGCTGCTCAAGCTGTCCCAGACATGCAAGAGCCTTGCAGGCACCGGGGCTGTCCTGTCACGCTACTTTTCGATGCTTGGTCCATTCGACATGCTGCTTACCCAGCTCCAGCAGCCCACAACTCCACCAGACACATGCCAGTTGCACTCCATTCCGACGGCGGCCGGCTTTACCCCAGTATCCAGTGGAAACTATGCCCTCGACTCGGAGACCCCCGTCGGCAAGATCGCAACAAGCAGCCTGGGACGTACGATTCAATCTGGATTCAGTCAACCACCAGCACTCGGAATGCAGGTGACTGTTTCAAGAAGAACCCAGGCGGATGAACTTGACTCCCTGCTGAACGGGGCCGACTGCATCTTCGCAAGCATGCATGTCCATCGTGATGTGCGAGCCTGCATAGAAGACAAGGCTGACGCCTTCGTATTCTGGTGTTCGGAGGGACAGGAGTTTGACCGATCTAACTTCGAACATGTTCTTGTCATCGATGACAAGGGCAAGGCTGAATGGGATTCCGATTTCAGGCGTGAAACAAGCCCGGCTGCGGGCGTTGATCTGGATGACCTTGATGAACTTGATGATGATGATTGAACAGGATGCCCTGAACTGGTGCCTTGTTGGCATCAAATGAAGATTCCGTGGAACATGTGGACATGAACGATGATGTCCAGGGATCAATCCTGCAGGTATACAGAGAATCCTTACTCCTACCAAGTTTACAATCGACATGCCTACCAACACGACAGTCATAGATATTCGGTCATTGAGCTATACAGGTACTACCTGGCTGAACCTCGTCCTGGGTACCTCAAGTGATGCCTTCGCAATCGGCCCCCCCGACAGGCTCTTCCGACTGCTTGAGCCATGCAACAAGGAAGAAGGGGCGCCATGCAGGGTGTGTGGGGATCCATGCAGCCTGTGGGACTCGATCCTGCCGCGAATCGACCCTGAAAAGAACGTCTACCGACAGGTTTCAGAATTGACCGGTTGTTCTCACGTGGTAATCAACAATCCTGCACCTGGCAGGGCACAGGACGATCTCGATGAGACCATCAATATCAAGCCAGTCTTCGTGGTCCGCGATGGTCGGGGGACCATCCACAGCTACCGACGCTACTTCCCTGACAAGTCGATGGAGGAGGCGATCAACTGGTTCCTGCCCGCCGCCAGGTCACTGCACGCAAAGGCCGAATCGTCGGGTAGCCCGACCCTGCGCTTCGAGGATCTCATTGTCAACCCGGAAGAAGCCCTGCTTGAAGCAGCCTCGTACTCAGGGTTGGAACTGCCCCACAACGCCCACCTGTACTGGGAACATGACCTCCACCCTGTTGCCGGAAATGGTGGGGCCATCGCCATGCGAAAATTGCACCTTGGCCTTCAAGTATCCGGGAAACGAACGGATTTCATCACGAGATACGACCGCCTCGTTGAATCCAAGGGCCGGCAGGCGCTGGAAGAGGAATGGAAGGAGACCTGGACGCCGGATGAACTCCACGCTTTCGACAGGAAGGCGGGAGCCTTCAATGCAGGATTCAACTACGATCGCGACCCCGGTATCCCAGGAAACCGCCCGGGGATACTGAACAGACTTCATGGTGCCTGTACAGCACTCCTGAATCGAAATGAACGCAACTAGGTGATGTAGATTAAATGAGTACTGTCGCAAGCACATTCAAGCCCTACGAAGTTCTTTCTTCAGGCCGCAAGTTGGCCTCGGTCGTGGATGCCGTCAACTCCTCGAACTACGACGGGTACAGCACCGACACTCGGGTTGGCGGTGTCGGCAAGGTTGTCGTGGGTACGTTCGAGGAATACCGCCACCTGATCCAGGAACTCTGCGAGATTCCATCAGTCGAGTTCGTCACGCACAGGCAACTCCTGACCGAGCCGCTTCCACAGGATCGCGTGCGAGTATCGATACGTCACGACATCGACTCGGACATCATTGCAGCAGGTCAGCAGGCCCTCATCGAGCAGGAGCACGGTGTCGTGACCAGCTGGTACGTGCTGCATACCGCCCCCTACTACGGTGAATTTCGTGATGGTGTGTTGCATCGACATGATTGCATGTCTTCGCTGTACCTGGGACTGCAGGATGCAGGACATGAAGTCGCCCTGCATACGGACCCCCTCTGGATCTACCAGGAGTTCCAGCGTGATGGCGCCCAGGCCGTGACCAGGGAGATCGAGTGGCTGCGATCCGAGGGACTGGACATACGCGGAACCGTGGCGCACAACTCCAAACCGGTCTATGGCGCCTACAACTTCGAGATCTTCAAGGGCCGGTACGACTATCAAGACAAGCGGCCTCGTTCAGAGATCCAGGACCATGTGAACTTCCGGGATGTCCAGACTCCCCTTCGGGTCCTTGATGAGGAAGCCCTTGGACTTGAGTACGAGGGAAATGACGCGCTCCATGATCACGACAATCTTCCGTTTGAATACGGTGCGACGCGGGGACTTGATCGTTGGCGTTGGATTCGCCACTCCCGGTTCCTGAAGGACAACCCCGACAGCCTGGAGACGGCCTTTCTGGACCAGGCACGAGTCATCCATGGGTGTCGCCAGGTACAACCAGGGACAGCCATCATTCTCGTTGTTCACCCCTGCTATTACGGTGGACGTGACGAGCCGTTCGGGGGGCCGACCGTGCAGAAGACGTCTCACGCTACTGCGATGACAGGATCCGGGTGCATGACATGGAAGCCCGGCACGATGCAGACAGCCTGCTCACCTTGTCCTGACGCAGCAGATTTCCAGTCGATCAGCATGGTCAACGAGTTGGGCGCCCTGGATGATCCACAACCACCAGAGAACCCACGTTCACCATGGCCGGAGATCACGATTGTCGGAGCAGACAATATCGACGGGCGATGCGTGGGCTCTCGTATTCATCTCAACAGCCGCATCAAGGAAATCTGTGCTGATCGAAGTTTCAACGGACCGAGGGTGCTGAAACTGGGTTTTCCGGGCATGGCGTTTTCCAGGCTCGTTCCCAGATTCGAAGATGCCAGTGATGGGAGAAGTTCCAGGATTCTTGTTGCCGGCATCGGTGGAGACCTCATTGCGAGGGAACGACATGGACGTTCCCTGCTCCAATCACACCTTCTACCCGACCTCAAGGCCGATGGTCCCGGATATCAGATCAAGCAGGGCAAGTTGATCCTGGAACGGAATCCATCCACATCTCGAGGAACCCAGCCCCAGGCTGATCTTGCAGCAAAACTGCATCTTGGTTCTGATGCATTCTCAGAGGAATCAGACTTTGGACACCTTGTGGAACTCTATGCCGCCATCACCCAACACCTCGCTTCACAGAATGTCACGTTGATCTTCCTCATTGACGAGTTGGGTGAATCACTGCACGGTGCTCAAACTGATGACTCCACTGCCAAGGCTCGAATACGGGATCGACTCCTGGCATTGTCTGACCGATGCGGTACGACACTCATCGATCCATACGAGGAGTTCGACATATCCTGGCAGGAGAGGGGTATTGCAGCCCTGCATAATTCTCCGCCGGTCTGGAATGAAACGGGGCACCGTATTGCCGGAGAACTTCTCTTTGGAACACTCCTTCCTCTCTTCGAAGCGGCCAAGGACCAGCCAGATGCAGACACAGGCGTGGTTGTCGGCAACTTGACCGATGATTACCGCCCTGCAGGCACACGTCCCTGGTATCTGAAACGCGTTGCAAGAATCTACAGGACCTGCATGAGTCACCCGCTCCTGAGACCACTTGTGAACAACCGCTGGATCTCGTCTATCAAGACCAGATCAGACTCCTACCATGCTGATAAATGATGGAACAACCTGGAATACCTGTTGGAATGGGATTGGCCCGTGAAGTGGTTACAGAATCTATTCCGGCCGTCGGGTGAAGTATCAGCCGCTGAAACCGCTGTCAGCAGTCCCTCGTCACAGGGACGACCAGTTCCAATCGAACAGGTACCTGCACTGGCGGAGGGATGGCTTCCTGCCAACATATCTCCATCGAACAACGTACTGACAAGCGATGACATTGTTCAACTTCTTACCCGCCTGAAGGACCATGGGTCTTCAGAACAGCATGTCGTAGTTGAATGTACGGGTGGCCTGACTGCCAGGGCAGTCTCGATCACGAACCTCGTCCGGAAACACGCGAGGACTGTTCGGGTCGTCATTTCACCATTTGCCGCATGTGACCTGTCAATCTCCAGTTCCGGTCACGTGGGGTTCGACAGCAGGGTTGCCAGCCTCCTGCACCAACTGCAGGGGCAAGGTTCGATCACTCTTCGAGCTGAACTGGTTGATGCATTTCTGGCCACACTCATGCCACCGCGACATGCCTTCCTTGGGCTGATCGAGAAACTGAATGTGCAAGGCATTCGAGTTGACGGACTGGCTTGGTCTCGATTTCCGGACGCAGCTGACGAGTACTCCATGCTTTCGTTTGCACCAGGGCACCCTCCAACCTACTCCGATGTCTGGAATCAATACGGCCTCCAGATACCTGAGCTTGGCAGGGGAGCACGTTGGGATGAGGAGCCCGGGTCGATACTCGAACTCCTCCCACCCATGATCTCGATAAGCAGAACACACACCCCACGCATGGAATGGTGCCAACGACTTCGCCGGCAGTTGTACCGGGAATATGACATTTCAGCCTGCTTCCGTGATGGTGTTTCCATCTCCACGCACGCTGATGGCTGGAGATTCTGTTGCGAAGATACGGATGAACTCATGAGCACGAGTTCCCTGCTGGAGAGACTTGACACGTTCATGTCCAAAGGAGCAGTTGAAGTTGCGATTGACCCTGAGTGCATCAGGGAGGAACAAGCTCGAGTTTCTACTACCAGTGCCATCCGTTCACTCCCCTATCCCTATGACAACTATCTCGCCTTGAGCAGTGATGTTGACTGGTCAACCCCTGCTCAGGTCGAACTTGCACGGATCCAACTTTGCGAGCACCTTGGGTTGAATGTATCTGGAAGTTGCTTCCTCAGGAGCGACGGAAGAACGGGGGTCTCGATACTCAACCTGGAAAACAAGCCCCTGCAGTGGAAATACGAAAGGACTCCACTTTCATGCAGAACATGGTTCAAGCAAGGGGCACTAGACACGCTGCACCACGTGCAGAACTCATTCGGCGTACACGAAATGCAACGTTCAGGACAGGCGTGGATGACCCAGTTCCCCGTAGAGCCTGCTGCAGTCCATGCGCTGTTGATCCGATCGAAGGAAGATCCTCACGGCCATGTTCCTCGACTCCTTTACCAGGGATCTAGCCTGGAACCTGCGAGCGGAAGTGGATTGGCCTCCGAAGGTGGATACATCACGGTCTGGGAGTTGGAAGTTTCATCTTCATGCGAAGGACCAGGTGAGTTCAGCATGGAGAACCCGGCTGACCTTGGCGTCAGCGATGCATGGCTGATCGATTGCCGTCCATCCGATGTAACAAGCGGGCTGCAGGAGGCTGCAAGCATGGGGATCAACCCGATGGTCTCCACGTCACACGGCGGTGGATTTCTTGTCAGGAATATCGCCAATACCAGAACCGAGACCATACGCCAGCGCGGGCAGGGAATAACGCTGGACAATGATGACCCGGAATCCCCCTACTACTGCCTGCAGGAGCTGCGAGAACTGGGTATCCGTTTCTTCGGCCGTATCGGGCAGGCAAGTACTCCAAAGTTGACCCGGATTTCCGATCTCCTTGAACCAGGAACGGCAACCGATGATTCGGCGTTGTATTACTTCCGCCGATACATCAGCCGCCGACATGAAGAACTGGGGCTTCCTGAAGACTTCGCGTACAAGAAGAATATTGCCAACTCGACAGCTGTCGAATACCAGGTCAACGACTTTCTCGAACGTATCCGGTGGGCAGGGGCAGGGTATGGCGGCATCCTCTACACCCATCTCGGCCACCACCCGGGAGAACAGTCTCAGGAACGGCTGGCCTGGACCGAGTGGACCCACGAGGCCCTTCGCCACCTTGCAATTCATGCACACGGACGTGGGCAGGTGCCTCGAGTTTGGGTTGCGCCGACATCTGAAGTCCTCGCATTTGCTGCTGTTTCCCAGGCGATTGGAGAACATGCCTCCATTGATGGTGATGTGTTGCAGATTGCGTCGTGGCATGATGAGCACCTGGGACACGGTATTCCATGCATCTCTGAGTACGGCACAAGATGGCTCCACGGAACAACCGTATATGTTGACAATCCGCAGCAGGTACAGGTTTCAAATGACGGTTGCCCTATTACAAGTTATTCCTGCAATGATCCAGATGAGACTGGCTCGAAGAGCATTACATTTGTCAATGACACTGCAACGCATGGCATTCTCAACACCATATCCAGGAAGAACATCAGGGTTGATTCAGGGAATGCTGGGCTCAATGAGAGTCATATTCTAGTTGCAGATGTGTCAGGCAGCGTGACTCTCGAAGTTGAATTCGATGAGATATCCATGGCTCATTGCAGCCATGTCTCGATCAGGGTGAATGGTGCTCATGCGTGCATTGAGAGCTTGGACTTCAGATCAAACAACCGGTGGCATGGATGCTCTTCAAACCTGCAGGAGAATCTGCATGGCGTCGTCATGATTCCAACGCGAGACATCGAGATGCTTGACGATGGCATGCCACCTCGTTCCATTCATGCGGTTCGCCTGTGCATTCTGAACTCAACAGACTCCAGCTTCATTCTTGAAGAAGTCAACATGCACATGTCTGGAAACCAGCATGCCCAACAGGAGCTAAATGCAAACAGGGTTGTCACGCAATGATTGATAAACTGCAGGCCGAAGATGATACGAGTGAAGGCAACTTTACACTGCAGGAGATCGACTCTTCAAACAGCCCGCACCTTTCGCATGACAAGCTCGATGTTCTGGTGTTCCTGCTTTTCCATCAGCTGGTACGGCCGTGTGCGATCTGATACCAGGTCGATACATCCATCGTAATCAACATGCTCGATCTCGAACCCGTATCGATCTGCAATCGGGCCGGACCCATCAAGACTGAATGAATTTACCCCTATCTCCCTGTCAAGGCCATCGATGCCCTGCTTGCATTTCTCGTAGAACTTGGGGTTATCCCTCCCAGCAGCAATTCCCTGGTCAAACTTGTACTGCCATCGACCTGGGGTGTTCACTGAACCGAGAATGAGAATGCCACGATCAGCGAGCAGGCGATTAAATGCGGACATGACTACCTGCCTGTCCACGAACATGATGACGCCCCAGCAGAAGATCAAGTCGAATGAACCTGGCTCGAACAGTGTTTCGAGTTCAGACAGAGGATTGCACATGATATCCATGTTCGTCGCGTCGTAATGATTCTTTAGAATCTGAGAGATGTCACAGCGAGGTTTGTTGTGGTCAACTGCTTTCACTACTTTCGAGTGTTCAGCAAGCACGATCGACCACTGGCCGAATCCGTGACCTGCATCGAGAACTCGATCAAACCCTTGCCCACCGATCATTTCCAGACGCTCCCGCCAGAAATCCATCGGATGGCGAAAGACATTCTGGTAGTATTTGTCCGGAGATAACTCTGCTATTTGGTTGATCATCATCGAGTATTCGGGGTGATATTCGAGGGTTGTATCGTTCGTCATGAGTTATCCACTCTTCTGGACTAGGTTCTTTGAATCAGTCTGAAATCAGGACATCGTTTTACCGAGCCTTTCAACTGGAGATGGCGAGTATATCGTTCGCACGCATAACCAGCCGACATCGCTCACATATCATTATTCTATGATACTCGTACGGAGATTTCATCTATTGAGTCCGTGCCCCTCTTGAAACTTGCGTGGTATCTCCCAACGTGTGGGTAGTACAAATGACAAAACCTACTTTCGTACACATCGGATATACGAAAGCCGCCAGTAGTACACTGCAGGCCTTTTTCAGTTCATGCACTCACGTACACCATGTCGATCGCAGCATTGCCTTCAAACTACTGACTTCCCCCAATGCCTTCGAATGGGATGAAACCGCTGCTGCCGACTTCTTTGCGCAACAGGCCGATGAAGCCTCCTCCTCGGGAAGCACAATGGTGATCTCACACGAGCGATTGTCAGGAAATCCTCACTCGGGTCACTATGACGACACTCTCATCGCCCAGCGAATTTCCAAGGTGCTTCCGGAATCGCACCTTCTCATCAGCATTCGAGAACAACTGGCTCTCATCGCTTCAATCTACAAGCAATACCTGCGCATCGGTGGGACAATGACCTTCAGGCAATACGCAATGACGACCAGGGATTATCGCGTGCCAGGTTTCGATCACTCGAAGTACGAGTACCACCATCTCATCAAGTACTACCAGGGCCTCCTTGGAACCGATCACGTCCACGTCACCCTGGTCGAAGACCTCGCCTCGGATCCAGGCTCATACTTCCAATCACTCTCGAGCCTGCTCGAAGGTCCACTGCCTGAGGGCTTCGATCCATCCACTGTGCATAACCCGGCAGAACCGGGCAGCAGCCTTGCATCATTGAGGCGGACGAATAGATACAGGTCTGATCCAACGTCCATTCGGCAACCACAACTGCAACCAGGAGAACCACTCGGATGGGCAAGTCGCCTTGTTTCCACGCTCCTGCCATGCAGTGACCCGAGGCCCGAAGACGAGGCCAAATCCATATTCTCAGGTCATTTCAGGGACAGCAATCGGGAACTTGCAACCATGCTGAACATCGATCTGGCTGCAAAGGGGTATGAAACCTCCTCCTGAAACAGGGAGGGATGAATCTTGGTCTTCATCAGGTACAATACCCCCTGCACGTACTCATTAGACTGACTAACTCCACGTATTCCTTTGCTCATAAGTCAATACGAAACTGAGCATTGGCAGGATAGGCAATGTCCATACCACCATATTGCTTACTTTGTACTGCTCGAAGTGGGTCAACAGCGCTGGCCAGGATACTTGACCAAGCAGAGAATGGTCACTGTGCTGCTGAACCTGCACCAAACTTCAACTACGAAACGCGATTGGCCATGGATGGTCGCCTTGATGCAGTTGCAAGGAAAGACCTCATTCAGTCAACTCTTGTTCCACGTGTCCATGAGGGCCAAGAGAAATATGGGATCTATGGCGAGAAACATGTCACCTACGGCCCCTTCATCGCTGAAATCAGCCAGGAACTTAAAGCCCGTTTCATTCACTTGATCCGCGATGGTCGTGAAGTAGTCCGCTCCATGATCGATTGGCATAATGCCAAATTCGGAACGGTCTACCGGGAATGCACCGATGCTGGGACGCTTTCTCCAGAAGCAATCTTTGCCGCATCCAACCTCCTGGCCTGTGATGACATGTCAGACTATTCGCGGTGCAGGCCGTGCACCATGGATGAAATCTATACGAGATGGTCGGAATTCAGCAGGGCCCAGATGTGTTCGTGGTATTGGACAAGGACGCACGAGATCTACCTGGATGCTCTGTCAAGACTCCCTGAGGATCAGTGGAGACGAGTCGATCTCAATAAGCATGAACAGATCCATGACCTGTTTCCATTTCTTTCACTTTCGTCACCTCCTGAGAGCGTCTTGACTGAAATGCTTAGCTCGAGGATCAACTCGCTCGAGGATCGTCAAACACCAAATATTGCCCCTTATCCAAGTTGGGAGTTCTGGGATAGTGAAGAACGAGATGCCTTCGAAGAACTGGCTGGGTCGATGATGACCCGACTCGGGTACTGGGAGTCTCACGCTACTCGCTGGCGCCCAGTGCAATTTGGACAGGTGTGGCAGGATAAGGGTGGTGACCTTGATTGGTACGAGTGGATGTACAATGGGCGAAGGCAGGTCCATGAAGACCTGCTCGGTTGGATCCAGGAACACCCTGAGATCCGTTCATGCGTCGACCTGGGCTGCGGCATGGGCGTTGGGTACCGTGAAGCATTCTCTGACCGGCGTTACATGGGAGTCGATCTCTCCACAACCAATATCGAGTGGTGTAACAACAACAACGACAATCTCCTCCACAGTTATGTTGCAGAAGATTTCATGGTCTCCAACCCAAGTCAACTCTTTGACCTGGCTTATTCCCAAGGCACGATAGATAACTGCTACGACATGGACGGATACCTGGAAGCCGTGGTGCGCTGGTCCAAGAGCAGGATCTATGTCACCTGCTACCGGGGGTGGTTTCCCAATCTTCAAGAGCACCAATACACATGGAATCCCGATCATTCCTGCTTTTACAATGACCTGTCACCAACCAGGGCACGTAAGACACTTGAAGATATTGGGTGCACGAACATAGAGATCACCCCCGTTCCAACAGGAAATGACGATATCCCGTACGAGACTCGGATTGTGGCAAGAGTGCCTGTCAAATCGTGACTGGCCCTCATGTGTAGTAACCAACTCTTCAGATTCAACTTCTTCCATTGGTGTATGTCATGACTTCGGATCTTGAACCAACCCTGGCACATGACAAGGTCAAGGTTTTTGAACCCACTGATCTGGTTCCATACACCCATCAGATGGCGCAGAACTACAGCAAGTATTCAGTCCCCTTTGAACATTTCCAACTCCTAACTGAACGCATCAATCGCTCTGATCGAATATTCGTTCATCCCCTCCTGCAATTTTCCCGTTTAAAACCTGATACCGACGTCCATGTTGGGCTTCGATTTGATGTCGACGCTGACCCCTGGACAGCTGTCCGAATGGCTCGTCATCTTGCGCGTATCGGCATGGGAGGAAGTTTCTACCTGTTGCCAACTTCACCATACTACGGTCACTACCATGAAGATCACTTCATCCGAAATGCGTATGTCAAACATCTTGTCAGGGATATGATTGTTGCCGGTTGTGAAATTGGCCTCCATAACGATGCCATGCATATCCACGCAACCAGCAATATCGATGGTGCACATGCAACCGCTGCCGAAATAGAGTGGCTGCGAAGTCAAGGGGCGAACATTGAAGGAACTGTGGGACACAACTCGATCGTGGTATACGGAGTTGAGAACTCTGAACTCTTCAAGAAGCGAGTTCTCTGGAAACGCCCCACCTTCGGCTTCCCCATGGGCGTTCTCGATGAGGGGATACTCCATCTCCAGTACGAGGGAACATTTGCTCAGTTGAAAAAGAAGGTCGACTTTATCGATGCACAAGCATTCTCTTCCAACAAAAACGCCGCTGACATTCGCAGTGAAGAATGGATGAAGACGTATCTGACTGCAAATCCATGTCACGACTGGAGTGTCGACCTTCAGATATGGGCACTTGGGTGCGGCTCGTGGGTCATCGGCGGATCGAACAAACACAGAGATATCTTCGAGTGGGACCTGAATATCCATCAGGTGTGTGATTTCTTGGGAGATGCTCCTGATGGATCACGAATTCTCGTTGTCCTGCACCCAGGGTATTTCAGGGGCAGCAACTCGACATTGTGTTCGAGCACCCTTTCACCTAGCACTTCTAAGAAGGCAGCACCCATTAAGAAGGCAGCCTCCCTTAACAAGTTTGCTAAAGCAAAATTGACTGAACTTGGTCGACCACTTCGGGTACTGACGATCGGCAACATCGCGAACAACGCCTACCTCAATGGCAAGATCCTCAACGAAGCTGGTATCGATTGCTATGCCTGTTCCATCGGATACAAGCACATCATGGGATGTCCGGAGTGGGAGGATGCAGACTTTGTCGGAAATGTCAACCAACTGGACCCGGACTGGAAGTCCGTAGATCTGAAGGGATTCGTACGACCTGACTGGTTCATCAGTGGCGAACTCCCTGACAGCCTGGAGAAGTTGTTTAATCTTTTTCAGGACACGCCACGAATTGAAGAAGGCCCGGTTGAGATCGGCACGGTCAAGTTGCGTCAAGAACTACAGTTGAGGAAGAAGTACAGTTCCATTTTCAGGAAATTAACGACTACGAACTCACGAATGAGCAAACTGATAAAGAGTTTCGTACTCAGATCCTTGGCATTGCTGAACAGGATGACCAGAAGGAAACTCAACCTCCCCTCTGGCACAATCAGGTCGCTGCAGGAATACGGACTTCTTGCATCGGATTACATCCCATATGCCACGTCCATACCACTCTGGCAGAGAGCACTGGAACCCTTCGATATCATCATCGGGTATGGGGTCGAGGGCATGTACCCGATGATGGCCCTGAAAAAACCATACATCGCCTTCGAGCATGGCACGATCCGTGGCATCCCCTTCCAGGGTGATACCCTTGGACGGCTTTGTTCAGCGACCTTTCAGAATGCCGATCATGTCATCCTGACGAATTGCGATGCAATCCAATCGACCACGCAACTGGACATCACGGAGTATTCCTTCGTTCCACATCCCGTCAACGAGACGATGCCCGACCCATCCCGCGCTGATCAACTTCGGGATCAATTGCACGAAGAAATCAAGGCGGATTTCATCATCTTTCACCCGTCACGGCAGCACTGGGAGCCGGATAAACGCGACCCAAGCCTTGAAAAGGGCAACGACATCTTCATCAAGGGCTTGGCTGAAGCAAACAGCCGAGGCGATACAAGATTCGGTGCAGTCATGGTGTCATGGGGCGCCTCCCTTGAAGATTCCAGAAAGATGATCGAAGAACTCGGCATGTCATCCCTCGTCAAGTGGATCGAACCCCTGCCTCATCTTCGAATGGCCGAGATGATCCTGGCAACTGATGCCGTTGCCGACCAGTTCTACCTCGGTGCCTTCGGCTCCCTGACCCCCAAGGGACTCATGCTTGGACGCCCGGTCCTATTGAACCTCAATGAGGATGTTCACAGGTGGTGCTTTGATGAACTCCCTCCCGTACTCAACACCAAGACTCCCGAAGAAGTCGCCGATGCACTCATTTCGCTCGTCGAGGACTCGAATTTCTATCGCACATGCTCCGAACAAGGAGTTGGCTGGTACCAGAGAGAACACTCGAATACTGTGATAAGCCACCGTTTCAAGCATGTATTTGAACAAGTGCTGGACAGGGTATCTCCTGGGGCATCGACAGATGTTGAGAATGCCCCTGCGTGAACTTACAATGGAATATTAAAACGGAGCTCGACACGATCGAGTCACCATGCCCATGTCTCACCGACGCAAGATGATAACCCGTGCCCTTCGCAGGAAGTTCAAAGCAATGACTACCACTACTGCAGCCGTTGACCTTGATGTCAGGGAAGAAATCCAGGATGACTACGATTCCCTGTTCTCAGTGTGCTCCGATGATGATCTGAAAGCGATCCTCAGATTTCTCCTTGACGAGGTCTCGGAGCTGCGCACTTTGACGAGGCATCTGCTTGCCGAATCTCCACGCTTTGAACAACTCATCACTGACACACGAGACTCGTTCAACTTCCAATGGGGTGATATCAAGGAAGGAACTGCCCTCCTTAGCGATCCCAAGTTCGTCAAGAATGCTTCCAACCAAGTAGAAGAATACACAGGACTGTCCCGTGACTGGTTCAAGGGTAAACGGGTGCTGGACGCAGGATGTGGAAACGGACGATGGTCTGCCACCTTCTGCGCTCTTGGTGCGGAGGTGACTTCTTTCGATATTTCCGATCATGGGGTCGCCGAGACCCGCGAAGCCTGCTCCGGCGGCAGTGTGAACGTCCTGAAGCACAATGTGCTTGAGCCGCTTCCATTCAATGACACCTTCGATCTCGTCTGGAGCTACGGAGTTCTCCACCACACCGGTGATACCTGGACAGGCTTCCAGAACCTGCTCCCCGCCGTAGCAGGTAACGGTTACTTCTTCCTCATGCTCTATGGAGAACCTCGAGCCTGGGTACCAGGGGAGTTCCGGGAATTGAATCTCTACCAGCGAATGCGATGGGCCCTTCGTGGCCGTAGTTCAATGGAGAAGAAGGAACTGCTTGAGAAGATCCTTGAACCACAACTTGTTCATGGTTTCTTCGATGCCGTCAGCCCACCAATCAACGACTGCTACTCGAGGTCCGAGGTCACCGGATGGCTTCGCCGGGCCGGCTTCCAGGACATACGAGAGACACTGGACAATCGGAACATCCATATCATTGGGCAGAAGGATGTTTAAACTCAGCCCTCGCTACAAAAACCGGCATGCGGCTGTGAGTATGAATGTCTTGTTGGCTGCTCCTATCTTCCTCAAGGGAACCAAGACGGGAACATGAGCAACCCGGCCATCGAAGCCATGAAGATCGTTGCCGGATCATGTCTCACCCTGATCGCAGCCCCGATTCTGCTCCTGGTGGCGATCTTCGCCTCGATGAGGAACCGGCCAGTTCAGGTCGGCTTCGGCCCACAGCCTCTCTTGAACCACGTGTATTCCGTGCAGGCACTGAGGCGACTCGGGTTCACGGCCGAGTCCTACTGCATCCGTCCCTACCACATCACCCGGAACTTCGATCACATCCTGATCGAAGACCCTCCCGGCTTCCTTGCCTGCCTCCCCCCCCGGATTCTCTGGGTTCGCCTGTGCGGATTCGCCTGGTCGATTCGTCGCTTCCAGGTGCTTGCAATCTCCTGCCACGGCGGCCTGCTCGGTGACATCCCCGTGCTCCGATGCCTTGAACCCATGTTGATCAGGATTGCCGGTGTTCGAACCATCATCATGCCCTACGGTTCCGACGTGCAGCATCTCGATCGAAATCCAACGGCCCGCTTTCGCGAAGCGCTCCGGGTCGACTACCCGGGAATTGAAACAACCGCTCCGAAGATTCGAAATCAGGTGCAACGCTGGTCGACCCATGGTGACGTTGTAATCAACGGCTGCGACTGGATCGATTACCTCGATCGTCGCGACGTACTGACCCTCGGCCATTTTGCACTTGATACGGATGGTCGGCAGGTCCAGGACACCTGGTCTGCACCGGCATCCTTCGAGGAAGACCGACCGCTTCGACTGCTCCATGCCCCGAACCATCCGGCAGTCAAGGGAACTGCAGCACTCAGGGCCGCCGTGGAACGACTGCAGGAAGAAGGACTCCCTCTCACGCTGGAGATCATCCAGGATCGACCCAACGAGGAAGTGCTCGAGGCCATTCTCAGGTCCGATCTGGTGGTAGACCAGCTGGTGATCGGCTGGTACGCCATGTTCGCACTGGAAACGATGGCGTCATCCCGTGCAGTGGCCTGCCACATCCGCGAGGACCTGGAACAGGTCTACATCGAAGCAGGCATCATCGAGGCCGGCGAACTCCCCCACCTGCGAGCAGACGAGGAGACCATCGAGGACCTCCTGCGATCGGTTCTTGCTGAACCGAAACTGCTCGAGAGGGCTGCTTCCCGGGGCCGCCCGTTTGTCCAGGATCACCATTCCCTGGAATGGCTTGGGGGCGTGATGACCGATGTACTTGCAGATCTCGGGATCCACTCTGCAGGGACGCCAGCCAATGCATGAACATGATGCCATCATCATCGGGGGAGGCATCCTCGGGCTTGCCAGCGCGTGGACGCTCTCGAAGCGCCACCCCGACTGGAACATCCTGGTACTCGAGAAGGAAAACCGGCTCGCCGCCCACCAGACAGGTCGCAACTCGGGCGTCCTGCATGCGGGCATCTACTACCTGCCAGGATCCATGAAGGCGACCTTGACCAGGAGAGGCAAGGATCTCATGGAGAGCCTTGCCTCCGAACGTGGTATCCCGTTTGAACGATGCGGCAAACTTGTCATTGCCACGGATGAACAGGAGTGCAGCCGACTGGACACGCTTCATGAACGCAGCACTGCCAATGGCGTCGATTGCCGGATGGTCGGACCCGAGGAAGCAGCCGAACTTGAACCCCACGCCCGCGTCATGAAGGCCTTGCATGTCATGGACACCGGCATCATCGACTACTCCCTTGTCTGCAGCACCCTGGCAGAGGACATCATCGCCCATGGCGGTGAGATTCGAACATCGACTCGAGTCAGCGGGTTGCGTCGTGATGGAAAGAAGGCCGTCGTCCAAGCCGGACAGGTTGAAGCCAGGACATCGCTCCTGGTCAACTGTGGTGGCCTGCAGTCCGATCGGCTTGCCCGCATGACCGGAACCGACCCTGGCGCAAGGATCGTCCCCTTCAGGGGTGATTACTACCAGTTGCGGCCGGAAGCCCGACACCTGTGTCGGAACCTGATCTACCCCGTTCCGGACCCGGCCTTTCCATTTCTCGGCGTGCACTTCACACGCATGATCGACGGAGGTGTCGAGTGCGGCCCCAATGCCGTCCTCTCCCTTGCCCGGGAAGGATACGGTCGCGCATCATTCAACTTTCGTGATGCCTGCGATGCACTGGCATGGCCGGGCCTGCACCGACTCGTTGCCAGGCATTGGCGCATGGGCTGCGCCGAGCTGCTTCGGTCCTGGAGCAAGTCTCGCTTCACTCGATCACTGCAGCGGCTGGTCCCGGACATCAGTGAAAAGGACATCATGCCCGCCCCTGCCGGGAACCGCGCCCAGGCCCTTGCACGCAATGGTGACCTGGTGGATGACTTCCTCATCCAGCAGGAAGGTCCCTTCGTCCATGTCATCAACGCCCCGAGCCCTGCCGCGACGGCATCACTAGCCATCGCCGAGATCATTGCCGACCGGGCGGAATCGGCCCTGGGTACCCCTCCGGCTACACTGGAGACAGCGAGGTAGCCATGCAGATAGCAATTACCGGTTCCAGCGGATTCATCGGAACGCACTTGGTGCGTGAATGTACGCGTCGTGGCTGGTCCGTGATCGGCCTTGATGTAGCACCCCCGGCTGGAGATGAACAGGACCTCCAGTTCAGGCAATGGGACTGCATGACCGATCCCCTCCCTGACTTGTCCGGGTGCGATGCGA
The DNA here is from genome assembly GCA_014238205.1 of Phycisphaerales bacterium. Classification (GTDB taxonomy): domain Bacteria; phylum Planctomycetota; class Phycisphaerae; order Phycisphaerales; family SM1A02; genus SP202. Next base: position 21,433 of record JABABM010000021.1, read on the forward strand.
CCTTCATCCTGTCGCAGTCTCCTCACTATCGCCAGTTTCCCGAGCAGGCCCCTCACCTCTGGGGTGTGAATGTGCTCGGCACTGCAAAGGTTGTCGAAGCCGCCGCGGCCGCCGATGTCGGCTGGCTCTTCCTGGCATCGACCGGCTCCGTCTACGTGCCTTCCCTTGAACCACTGGATGAAGAAGCCCCGACACGCCGCAGCGATCCATATGCAGCAAGCAAGTTGGCAGCCGAGGACCTGGTCGCCCTCTATCCGGGGAATGCAACTTCCGGCCGCTTCTTCACCGTCTATGGTCCCGGGCAGGAAAACCGGGCGATCCCCAGCATCATCGAGCGGGTACGAACCGAGCAGCCCGTCAGCCTGTCACCGGTCCAGGGCGAGAATGAAACCCCTGGACTTCGCATCAGCATCGCCCTGGCAGACGATGTCGCCACCCGGCTGGCAGACATGGCCGAGATGGCCAGGGAAGGCACATCCATGCCGGATGTCCTGAACATCGCGCCTCCCACTGCTGCTTCCATTCGGTCGATTGCCGAAGCTGCCGGTACAGCCCTTGGAATCGAACCAGTCTTCGAAGTGACCGACTCCATGCGTGAAGGTGATTTCATCGCCCAGACCAGTCGGCTTGAAGCATTCCTTCCAGGCCAGTGGACCAGTGAACTTGATGGCGTAGCACGCACGATCAACGAGGCTGCATCAAGCATCTCATGATGTGCCTGGGGCTCACCGTGAAGAACCTGATGCGGCAGACACCATGAACGTCCTCCACTTTCCAACGACCATCGGTGGCAATCCCCCGGCCCTTGCAGCAGCAGAGCGGTCCATCGGGCTTGACAGCGCCTGCATCTCCGACGTGCAGTACTCCATGGGCTACCAGGCCGACGAGTTTCTCTGCTCATCGAATGCCGGCCCCCTTCAACGTGCCATGGCTCGATGCCGTGCCGGGAGGCGCCTGGCCGGGCAATACGACCTGGTCCACTTCAATGGTGGGCAGTCCTGCCTGAATCGCTATGGCATGGGCCTGGACCTGCCCCTGTGGAGACGCCGCGGGGCACGGCTGTTCATGACATTCCAGGGTGGTGACATCCGGCCCGAATCCGTGCTCTTCCCCGAACGAGCTCGAACCATGCGAGGCCGGATCAGTGAATCATTCCGAAGGCGATTCCTCGCCCGTGCAACAAAATGGTGTGAACAACTCTTCTGCCTGAATCCGGACCTGCTCCGGCATGTCGAGGGTGCCCAGTTCCTCCCCTACTGCTCGGTCGACCCGATGCTGCACCAGCCGTCAGAACGTGAGCCTTCGCAACGACTGCGCATCGTGCATGCTCCAACGAGCCGAGGCGTGAAGGGATCGGAGCACGTCTTCAATGCACGCGAAGCACTCGGTGAAGAGGAATACGACTGGCGAATGCTCGAGGGAATCCCCCATGAGGATGTGCTGCGGGAACTGGACCAGGCCGACGTCGTCATCGACCAGTTCAGGATCGGCTGGTACGGGGCATTCGCCGTTGAAGCAATGGCTCGAGCCATCCCGACGATCTGCTGGATCAATGAAGCAGATCTTGCCTTGACTCCCCCCAGTTTCGCCTCGGCGCTGCCCCTGATCCGCGCAGATGGTGAGAACCTCGTCGATGTGCTCCGCGACCTGAAGGATGACGCTGCTCAACGGGAACAACTCGGGAAGGCTTCCCGGGAGTTCACCATTGAATTCCACGACCCTGCACGAATCGCCGAAGCGATGGCTGAACTCTATGCAGGCCGGAGCCGGTCATTCTGGGATGCCTTCGAGAAGACGACGAGCGGGAACTGAGCCGTTCATTCCTCGCTCGGCGGGGAGTCCTTGCGAGCAATGACCTTCACCATGGATGCGACGATCCAGACGATCGCGATGGTGACGGGTTTCCAGCCGTTCCAACCCGCACCCCAGCCCCCGATGATCACGATGACGAGGGTCGCAATCGTCGTAAGACTCGTGACGATGGAGTTGAACTTGCTTTCAGTCTTGTCTGACACGCAACAGCCTCCTGGACAGCAGGTACACGAATCGTATCCCTAGGCAGGGGCTGCTTCCCGCTCACCACGGAGGCACATGTACATGCCGGGTACCACGGCAAAGGCCAGGGGCCATCCGAAGAACAACCCCGGCAGACAGCAGGCCGCCGTCGTGACAACCATGATGATGGAGAACACGATCGGCACGAGCCAGATATTCACTGCCCCACCGTGCCGTGCGAGCTCACGCCCGCGACCAAGGGCCTGCCCGGTACTCGAGGCCCCCTCGAGTGGATCCAGTACCGCGTACATCGACCATGGTGCCCAGAAGTAGGTGAATATGAGAGCGGCCAATGAAAGGATGAATGCAAACAGCAACATGAGAGGATCCTGTTCCTTGCCAAGCTCCTGCATCTTCTCCTGAAGCTTGTTCATCCTCGCATTCGCCTCGTCATAGCGTTTTGCCAGTGGATCGATGATCGCATGGCGTTCCGCAGCATTCGAAGAGTCCTTCTCAAGCTTGCCACCATGATCTTCCACATCCTTCTTCACCGCATCATCGAGCAGTCCCTTCGCCATCCCACGTTGAAAACCTGCATTGAACATCTCGGGCATCATCCGAATTTGTTCCATGCCACCTGGGTTGGCATATTCCTGGGCGGCCTGGCCTGGAAGAAAGCACAACTGCGTCAGGATTCCGATTGCAACGAGGGTCCCATAGCGTCCACGCTGTGAACGCTCTCCACCACGTGTGCGTTGCACGAGCCAGAATCCCATGTAGGCGACCAGTGGGAAGACGATGACACCGAAGATCACGGTGGTCATGACAGCTCCAACACCGGCGTTGAAAGCGACGGCGTTGTCATCGGATGCCACACTTGCCATCACGACTAGGTTGGTGATCATGACAACCAGGTAGACGACGAGGAAGATGATCATCATGCCCAGGCACAGGCCATAGTTGTGCCTGAAGGTCGACCAGGCTGAACCAAAGAGGTCACCGAAGGAATAGCGTCGTGATTCGTTCATGGATGTGTTCTCCCACTTTCTTGAAACATCCTACTTGATATGGACGGATTTGCTTGCGCTGAGACCCGACCCGCCAGACCATTGGGGATCCTCCATTGAGGTAGCATGCAGCCAGGAGGAAGCATGAGCCTGACTGCAACCCTGCTGCTTGCCGGAACGATCCTGGCCGCACCCGCTCCCGCCCCGGCCCCTGCGGCCGAGGAGGGATGGATCTCCCTGTTCAATGGAACGACCCTCGAGGGCTGGACACCGAAGATCGCCGGCCATCCTCTTGGTGAAGATCCATACGACACCGTTCGCGTAGAGGACGGGATGATCCGCATCGGCTACGAGAACTACGAGGGAGAGTTCAACGGTCGTTTCCTCCACCTCTTCCATGATCAACCCTTCTCCCGCTATCGCCTCAGGGTGGAATATCGATTTCACAGCGGCCAGATGATCGGCGCACCCGGCTGGGCCTTTCGAAACAGCGGAGCCATGCTGCATTGCCAGGACCCTGCCTCGATGGGTCTCGCCCAGGAGTTCCCCGTCTCGATCGAAGGGCAGTTCCTTGGAGGCATCGGGGCCGGTGACAGGACGACGGGCAACCTCTGCACACCCGGGACACACGTCGTCCTGGATGAACGACTCGATGCCAGGCACTGCATCAACTCATCCTCGGAAACGATGCATGGTGACCGGTGGGTCACGGCGGAGTTCGAGGTCGATGGGCACGGGACCGTGAAACATTTCATCAATGGAACACTCGTCATGGAGTACGAGCAACCTCAATACGACGAGACCGATCCCGATGTACGGGCCATCGAGGCATCCGGCCTGCTTGATCGTGGCTGGATTGCGCTGCAGGGAGAAAGTCACCCGGTCGACTTCAGGAAGGTCCTGATCAAGCCGCTTGGCGGTCCCAACGTCGTCGGTGGACCAGTGCTCGGGGATCTTCGATCCAACGGCGCGGCTGCATGGATCCGGCTTGATGCGCCTGGCCCGGTTTCAATGACACTCCTGGGTCTGGATACTGGGTCAACGAGCAGCCTTCAGGTTGAATCGCCTTCCAGCAATGATGGGAGCGTTCGAGTCGCGATTGAGGGGCTTGAACCCGCGAGGAACTACAGGCTGAAGATCAATGACTTCCATGGCACGACCATGGACTTCACGACCCCCCCTGCCAACGGCGACGAGGCCCGTATCGCCTTCGGATCCTGCGCCAAGGAGGCCCCCGGATCGGCCACCGTGTGGAAACGAATGGATGCCGAGGACATCTCGGCACTGGTCCTGCTTGGTGATACGCCGTACATCGATACGACCAACCTTGAAACGCAGCGGAGACGCTACAGGGAGTTTGCAGCGGCTGACGGGTTCAAACAACTGGCTGCCCATGTACCCGTCTACTCGACCTGGGATGACCATGACATCGGCAGCAACGATACGGATGGCAATCTCGAGGGGAAGGAGAACAGCCGGCAGGCCTTCATGGAACATCGGCCCAACCCGAGTTTCGGCGAGGGCGATGATGGCATCTACACGAAGTTCAGGCAGGGCCCCGTCGAGGTCTTCATCCTGGATACCCGGTGGTTCGCCCGGACGGAAGGAAGCGAGGAAGACCCGACATTGCTGGGCGCTTCGCAGTGGAAGTGGCTGGAACGTTCACTGCGTTCCTCGACAGCACCCTTCAAGGTGATTGCCTGCGGCATGGTATTCAATGGCGCGGTCCGCCCCGGCAAGACCGACTGCTGGGGCAGGTATCCACTCGAATACGACCGCTTGCTCGGCATGCTTGAAGCCGTTGAACTTCGCAACGTGATTCTTGTTGCCGGTGACGTCCACTGGTCTCGATGCATCAGCCACGGCACGACGGAGCGACTGGGATTCGAACTCATCGAGTTCATCACCAGCCCTGTTCACGAGCACCTGATCAAGGCGGCCGATGCCCCCCACCCGGGGCTTCGATGGAGCCGTGGCGAGATCAACAGTTTCCTGCTGCTTGATGCAGCGAGGAAGGAAGATGGAACCCTTGTCCTGGATGCCTCGTTTCGCAATGCTGCAGGTGATATCCTGCACGAGGAGCAGTTCCAGGAAGAAGATTGATTGAACTGCATTGAACTATCTTCAGAAGGAGAGAAGCATGACCAGCACGACTTCCAGTACCAGCGAGACGATCGCCGGACCAACACGTTTCATGATCGGCCTGGCGGGCATGCTGGTGAACGATATCGATGAAGCGAAGTTCGCCGATCGCCTCGGCACATCGATCAACCACCCGGCCTTCGTGCTCGGGCACTGCGCCTACTACGCTGGCATGTGCATGCAGATGCTCGGTGGCGAAATCGAACTGAGCGAGGACGAAGAGAAGCTCTACGAGATGGGTGTCGAGTGCTCGGACGATGCCTCCCTCTACCCTCCGAAGGCCGATGCCATCACCGCCTTCAACGAGCGGATCAACACCGTCGCCGACTTCATCGAGTCCTGCGATGAATCGGTCATGGCACGGTCCAGCGAAGGAAAATGGTTCGCAGAACACTTCTCGACGATGGGCGGCGGAGCCGCCTTCATGCTCGTCGGGCATATTCCATTCCACCTTGGACAGATCAGTTCCTGGCGGCGCGTTGCAGGCATGGGGCAGGCGACGTAAACCCGACTCCCTCTCTACAGATCCCATGACTTCGGCCCAACCCCCCGGTATTTTTGATGCGCTGGATCGGGACATTCACTGTACTCTGGAGGTTCAGAAGCACCCCTGCGGGCTGCTCCAGGACCCTTTTCAAGAGGCTTGATGTGAAACGCCTGATCCCACTGGCAACCGTCCTCTTCCTGCTCTCGTGCATTGTCCTCACCGGCTGCAAGACACAGGATGCTCGCCAACGTGGCTTCGATGACTACTCCGTCGACATCGATCCGAACGAAGCACCCCCGGAAGGATTCGTTCGGGACACGGGCAGGGATCCGGATCTGAACATCGGGATTGATATTCCCAAGGGAACCCCTAAACAGACACCTGGCATGCAGATCCAGAATCGTATTGGCTCCCTCGTGGATGAACCGGAAGAGCCAACCGAACCGGACACGCTCAGGGGCGATGTCAATACCGACTACATCGTGAACATCGTTGATGTCCTTGCCATCATTGGACAGTTCCAGGAAACATGCCCGGATCCGCCTGAAGAGTGTCCCACCGACCTTGATGAGAGCAACCGCACTGGCATCGAGGACCTGATGATCGTCATCAGCAATTGGAATGCAACGATGGATCCGCCCGTTGGTGACAATGAGGGTGATGCGGATGATCCGGGGCCGATGGGCACCCTCGTGCTCGGGCCGGATCCCGTCGTGCTTGACAGCATCTACTACGACTTCTATTCACGCCAGGCCGAGCGGGTCCGTCTGGCCATCGAACTGGACCAGGGCTGGCGAACGCGGAACTGGAACAGCAAGAACGGTGTCGATGTCCTGCCCTACGTCTACGGTGGTGGAGTCGACTGGAATGCCGATCGTGAATACACCGCATCCGACCTGGAGCAGTTCGAGAACTGGCTCGATGACAACATCCCCTACGACTACAACGGCCCCATCTGTCTCGACATGGAGGGTGAGTGGTGGACCATGATGAACTGGGTAGGTTCCCAGGATGAAATGGATGTGATCATCGACTTCTACATCCAGGGGCTCGAATACGCACGTGAACTGCGTCCCAACGCCATGTTTGGATACTGGGGCCTCCCTAAGAAAGCACAGACACACCACACCTACAACGGCCCCTCGATCAGGCGGCTGCTCGTGGAAAGTGACGTGATCTTCCCCGATACCTATGAGAACAATGCCGGAGCAGGCGACGAAGAGCGGATCCAGGCGCATATCGAAAAGTGCATCGAGATGGTCGAAGGACGCGTCCCCGTCCACGTCCAGATGAGTCCCCGTTTCCAGGATCCGGATATCGGTGGCTACAGGCATTTCCACACGACGGAAGAATTCATCAGGGACCAGGCCCGACCCGCCCTTGAAGCTCGTTGGCAGAACGAGGATGGGTACCACCGCGTAGCAAGCATCGGGATCTGGGATGCCTATGTCTACGTCCGAAATTACCACGATGACTGGTGGAATCTCTCCGAGGCTGACATCGAGGATCTCTGGACCGAGGTCGACCTGATCCACATGGAGCTCAATCAGGAACTGGTTCCCCTGGCCGCGGAGTATGCCCGTACCAACACAGATGATGGCGACAAGCAGGATCCAGGCAGTGACCAGCAGAATGATGGCCTCGACCACTTGAGCGATGCCGTTCGCTGAGTCCCGCCGCCCTACCCCTTCAAACCGGTCGTGGAGATTCCTTCCAGGAAGGATCGCTGCGCGAAGAGAAAGAGCAGCAGGACCGGTGCAACCATGATGGTGCTGGCCGCCATCACCAGGTTCCAGGGCGTCGTCCCGAGCCTCGACATGTAGAGTTCAAGACCAAGCGCCAACGTGTACTGGTCCCGGTGCGTCAGGAACACCAGCGGCCCGAGGAAGTCGTTCCAGACGTACATGAAATGCAGCAGCCCGACCACCAGCAAGGCCGGAAGAGACAGCGGCAGGATGATCCGCAGGAAGATGCCCACGTGTCCACAGCCATCGATACGGGCGGCGTCATCCAGTTCACGGGGAATGGTCATGTAGAACTGCCGCAGCAGGAAGATGCTGAAGGCGCTTCCGAACCAGGCTGGTACCCACAGGGGCAGGAAGGTCCCGATCCAGTCAAGCTCACGAAAGAGCACGAACAACGGCACCATCACCACGGGGAATGGAACCATCATCGTGGCAAGCATGACGATGAACAACGGCTGCCTGCCTCGCCAGCGTACGCGGGCGAATCCGTAGGCCGTGATCGCGCTGGAGCACACAACCCCGGCGACGGCAAGCATTGCGATCAGCAGCGTATTGCGGAAATAGAGCGGGAAGTTGATGGCATCATCATTGACTACGGCCGAGTAGTTGGCTGCCGTATCCGCCAGAGAACCAGGGACGAGGCCCCCATCTGCATCCATGGCCTGCGTGGCGGGCTGCATCGAGAGGATCGCCATGTACAGCACCGGGAAGAGTGCAATGGCGGCGCACAGGGCCAGCAACAGCCATGTCACCATCCGTGCAGGTCCATTGGTCTTCATTCCAGGTTCGATCATGTCATGCCCCCCCTGTAGTACACGTACCGACGACCCACCAGGAGCAGGCCGAGGGTCAGGAGGAGAATGGCTGCGAACTGCACGACACCCAGCGTGCTGGCATAGCCCATGTCGCCGTACTTGAATGCGGCGTCGTACACGTACATCGACCAGAAGTATGTCCCGCGATTGGGACCACCTGCAGTCATGATGTAGGGCACCACGAATACCTGGGCGGCATTGATGAACCCGATGATCACGTTGAAGAGGATCACCGGAGAGATCATGGGGAGGGTGACATTCACCAGTCGCCCCCACCACGAGACCCCGTCGAGCGATGCAGCCTCGTTGAGATCACGCGGTACGTCACGCAAGGCCGCCAGGTAGATCACCATCGCCGGCCCGACAACCCAGAGATTCATGAGAATGATCGCCGTCATCGCCCAGGCCTCGGTCCCGAACCAGTTGGGGCCGTCGATCCCGACGAATGACAATCCCTTGTTCATCGCTCCCAGTTCCGCGTCGTACATCAACTTGAAGATGGTCGCCAGCGCCACCAGCGGCAGGACCGACGGGGCAAAGACCGCGACTCGCCAGAAAGCCTGGAAGCGGGCAGGTTTCGAAAGCAGTACTGCCATGGCGATCGATGCGATCGTCAACAATGGAATGGATATCACCAGGTAGAGAAGCGTATTCCAGGTTGCGATGTGCACGACCTCGTCACCGAGCAGGCGCTCATAGTTGTCCATCCCGATGGGGATGGCCGGCTCAAGCAGTGTCCAGTCGGTGAAGGAGTACCACAGCCCCATCGCAAGGGGCAGCATGGTGAAACACGCAAAGCCCAGCAGCCAGGGCGAGATCCACGCCAGTCCAGTAAGTGTCCTGAAACGCTTCATGGTCCCGCCCCATAGCGTTCCTGGCCACGACGCTCGCGGCGAACACGAGCTCGCTCCAGTTGGGCGCTGACCTCTGCCTGCACGTCGGCCAGCACGGTGGCAACATCCTCGTTTCCATTCCAGATCCGGTCGATTCCCGCGTCCAGAGCTGCGTTCATCTCGGGCCACGTCGCCACTGGGGGAGTTCCGAAACCATTGGGGCTGTGCAGGATGGCCTCATGAGCGGCGATCGAGGTATTGAGATGGTTGAAGTAGAACTCGGAAGAGACCTCCATCAATGGTGAAGGCTTGGCATGCAGGACGCTGACCAGTTCGACCATGTCCTGCCGCTGGGTGAAGGCGATGAACTCCATGGCCTCCTCCGGATGTGGGGCCCCCTGGGGGACTACGAGGATGTCGCACTCGATCGGACCGGCTGGCGCGCCTGGTTCACCGGCTGGCCCTGGAAGCGGCCAAGCGGCCCACTTCAGATCCGGCGCACGTTCGGCAATCACCCGGGCAAGCCACGGCCCCTGGATGGTCATGGACAGGCGACCTGACAGGAAATTGCGGTACGGGCTTGGGCTGTCAGTCGGAGCAGATTGGAATCGTCGCAATCGGTCAAGGCCGTAGCGACGCTGCCCCTCCTGGAACCAGGTGAAGGCCGCGATATTCTCGGGGGAGTCGATGGTCGCGGCATCGGTCTCAACGTCATAGAGTTGCCCGCCGAAATAACCCGGCCAGCACCAGTGCCACCACCCGGGATCCATGTGCAGGAAACCCGCCTGCTCGACGTTGCCGTCCGCGTCATAGATGGTCAGGTAGGGAATCATCGCGTCGAATTGTTCCAGCGTCCGGGGTGGGCCCCCGTTCCTGTAATCCAGGCCGGCTCGATCAAGGTGCGACAGGTTCACGTACAACGCCACGGACGAACAGGTGTTGACCCCGGCCAGTTGGGTGTCCCCGTCGAAGACCAGCGGTCGAACCGCCGGCGCATAGGTCTCAGCCTTGATGCCCGGCAGGTCCAATGGAAGGATGGCATTGGCCTGGGCGTAGAACGGAAGGTTGAAACTCCAGAGTCCAAGCACATCCGGTGGTGCTCCACCGGCAATGGCCAGCATCGCCTTCTCGTCGATGCTCGACATCGTCAGGTAGTTGACGTGGATCCGGTCCTGCGAGGCGTTGAAGGCATCGACCACCTGCTGCATGGCCTGGGCTTCCGTACCGGTCCACTTTTCCCAGTAGTTCAGGACGATCCGATCGCCATGACCAGATGCTCCTGGACGTGGCCCGAACGTCACATATCCGATCGCAACAGCGGCTGCGAGGCAGAGTACGACGATGGAAACAGTGCGTCCCAACTGGTCGGGCATGACCGCATGGTACTGCCCTGCCGGTACCATGCATCCGCATGGCATCTGTCCACTTGAACTCGGTCGGCAAGACGTACCCCGGCGGTACCCGGGCGGTCGATGACTGTTCGCTGTCCGTGGAAGACGGCGAGTTTCTCGTCCTCGTCGGGCCATCGGGATGCGGCAAGTCGACGATGCTCCGCATGGTGGCCGGTCTTGAGACCATCACGGACGGAACCATCTCCATCGGGGGAAATGTCGTCAACTCGGTGCAGCCCAAGGATCGTGATATCGCGATGGTCTTCCAGAACTACGCGCTCTACCCGCACATGACCGCGAGGAAGAACATGGAGTTCGCCCTGAAGATCCGCAAGATTCCCCGGGATCAACGCCGCGCCAGGGTCGAGGAGGTCGCAGGCCAACTGGGCATCAGTGAACTCCTGGACCGAAAACCGGCCGCCATGAGTGGCGGACAGCAGCAGCGTGTTGCCCTGGGCAGGGCCATCGTGCGTGAACCCCAGGTCTTCCTCTTTGACGAGCCCTTGAGCAATCTCGATGCGAAGTTGCGAACCCAGATGCGTGCAGAACTGAAGACACTGCACCGTCGTGTTGGAACGACCTCCATCTACGTGACCCACGACCAGGAAGAAGCCATGACCCTCGGGGATCGAGTCGTCGTGATGCACGAGGGACGGATCCAGCAGGTCGGCTCGCCCATGGAGGTCTATGAACATCCGGCAAACCGCTTCGTCGCCACCTTCATCGGAGCACCTACGATGAACATCCTCGAGGGTTCCCTGGAAACCCGAGGTGGAAGGACGGTCTTCAGTGGAAACGGACTCGAGGTCGATCTTGATGCTCCTCCTGCGGGAATGAATGGCGGAAGCGTCTGCCTCGGGATCCGTCCGGAACACCTTGCACTCTCGGAACAGGGCACCATCGAACTGGACGTCGAAGTCAGCGAGCCACTGGGCGACATGACCGATGTCGCAGGTCGTTGCGGAGATGTGCAGCTGGTTGCACGGCTCCGCAGGATCAACCCACCGAGTCCCGGCGACCGAGTACGCCTTGTCATTGAACCTGGCGCAGCATGCTGCTTCGATGCCGCCTCTGGGAACAGATTGGACTGAACCCATGGCCAAGCCGAAGAAACGTCGAAAGAAACCAGGCCGCAGCCAGCAGGCTCCACCTGCCGGTGCCTTGGCCATGCTTGGTGAGATTGAATCCCTGCGGACAAGCCTTGAGGAGCAGGGTGATGGGGCTGCCTGGGGAGCAATACAGAAGCTGCTCCTGAACTCCGGCGCCGATTCCAGTCAGGTTGCCCGGGCCGTGATGGGGCGAGACCTTCCAACGCTCGATGCGATCATTGCCTGCCTGAAGGGTGAAGAGCCGGCAGCGCCGCCAACTCCAGATACACCCGATGAACCCCTGCCGGAATTTCCAGGTGATCAGCTTCGAGACGCAATGAAAGCCTTCAAGAAACGGTTGAAGCTCACGAAACTCGACCATGAATCCAAGCTCGGCCGAAGCCCTCTCTCCACCGGCAAGGACGCCGCATTCGACTCGATCCTCCCGCCAAGGGAGTTTCCAGCGGAGATCTGGAAGGTGCTCGTTGCCCGTGGTGAACTGGCCGAGCAGGGTCATGGTTTCTACATGCTCCCCAAGAAACCGCCTGCCCTTCGTGACTCCTAGCGAGGCGCCCCCCGGGGCACCATGGATGAAGGTACCATCGTCGCCATGCATTCGATCCACCTGCTTGCTGGAGCACTGGCCATCATGACCGCCTGCGCATCCAATGACACCGTGCCTGCAAATCCAGCCGCTGCTGAAAAGGATGCACGCTGGCTTGTCTACGAAGGTGATGCTGACAAGGCGCCTGGTCATGGCCGCCGCATCGTCATGGTCTCCGGTGACGAGGAGTACCGATCCGAGGAAGGCCTCCCGATGCTTGGTCGCATGCTTGCCCATCATGGGTTCGAGGCTGTCGTCCTCTTCAGCCAGGACCCGGAAACCGGTGAGATCGACCCCGAGAACCTGGAACACATCCCTGGACTGCACCTGGTCGACGAGGCGGACATTCTCGTCCTGCAACTTCGATTCCGAGAACTGTCCGATGCGGACATGAAGCACATCGTCGACCACGTCGAGTCCGGGAAGCCACTGGTCGGCCTGCGAACCTCGACCCACGCCTTCTTCTACCGGAAGCGGCCAGAGAGCACCTATGGTCACTGGTCCTGGAATGCAGGCGAAAGTGGTGGCGGCTTCGGTCGCGAGGTGCTCGGGGAGACCTGGGTCAACCATCATGGTCACCATGGAGTGGAAGCTACGCGGGGACTGGTTCATCCCGGCAGCGAGAAGCACCCTGCACTGCGTGGAGTGAAGGATGTCTTCGGACCGACCGACGTCTATGGCATCCGGGATCTTCCTGAGGACAGTACCGTGCTGCTTGACGGCGCCGTCCTCGAGGGCATGAACCCTGACGATCCAGTCCTGGAAACCGTGAAGAATGACCCGATGCACCCGGTTGCGTGGATACGCCAACGTCCCATGGAGGGTGGCGGTACGCAACGGATCTTCGTGACCACCATGGGCACGGCACAGGACTTCTCAAGTCGAGATCTCCGCCGCCTCCTGCTGCAGGCGATGCTCTGGCAACTGGAGGACGAGGACTCGATTCCCGCCGAGGGCCTTGACGCCCCGATCATCGGTGACTGGGACCCGACGCCCTTTGGCTTCGGGAATCACAGGCGAAACTACACGCCCTCCCAGGTCCGGGATGGTTCACCCTGGGTGAAGGAAGATACGCCTGCACCCTGACCTGCCCCCTCTCAGGGTGCAGGTTCGCAGATTGTCGGCCTCTGCTGATCGAACATCCAGTCCATGCCGCCCTCGGGTCCGAAGGCCGTGGACCAGGAGTTGTGCCCGACGCCCTCAAGAGCAGAGTACTTCGGGGAACCACCCGCATCCTGGATGGCTTCAACCATCTCGACAGTCCGTACTTCCGGCACGACGGTATCGGCTGTTCCATGGAAGGCCCAGGTCGGCACGCTGGCCAGTTGTGAAGCCGTGGCAGGATCTCCACCACCACAGATGGGAACAATGGCTGCAAACAACTCCGGATGCCTTGCGGCGAGATCCCATGTTCCGTAGCCACCCATGGAAAGACCGACGAGGTAGACGCGGAACGGATCAACCGGTTCCTGCTCGAGCACCCGTTGGACTGCTGCAATCGCAGCCTGCATGGCAGGTGCTGCTTCCTCCTGCTTCATTGATGCTTCGTAGGGATGATCAAACTCGACCCAGCTTTCGCCGGATGGACACTGGGGCGCAAGCACGATGCACCTGTGTCGAAGGAGATGCTCCTCGCTGAAGGCTCGCTGGGGAAAGTATTTCAACTGCGAGACATTGTCATCGCCCCGCTCACCGGCCCCATGCAGGAAGACCACCAGGGGCAGTCGTTCCCCCTCCGCGATGCGATCGGGTCGACGAATCCTGTAGGGATAGGCCCGGGCATCACCATCGACTTCGACATCCACCGACCCTTCCTTGTATCCGTGCGCAGAATCAACAGGCTCCACGATGAGTTCTCCCGTGTAGATGCCAAGCGGATCTCCACGCTCGGCCAGCGTGCGGGACATCGTCTCGTAGGTTCGAGGGACGATGCCCCTGAAGAGTTCACGCCCCTCCTGCATGACGATGACAGGCCGGTCCATGTCGACCATCTCGTCGTTGAGTCGAAGGCGGATCTGCTCCGCGCCGCCACTCTCGATGATCCTGAAGACCTGGCCATCGCGTTCCACGACGATGCGTTGCCTTGCAACCGGTGTGTCCACCGCCAGCCAGTAGAAACGACCGTGGGTCACGTCATCCTGGAGCCAGGTGATCTTCTCCGGGTACCGGTTGCGATCATGCTGCGCCATCCAGGGAAGGGCGACCGCATCCTTCTTGTCCATCCAATGTCCCTTGCCCTCGTGGATCTGCGCCTGGTGGGGATACCCACCGGGATCGGCCTCGGCCAGCTGGGCAAGTTTCGCCTTCCACTCCCGACCGATTCGATTGCGATCGTAGGCCGAGTCTTCTCCACCCATGTGCAATGCGAAGGGCAGGTTTCGCAGGCCGTCGGGCCGTGTCTCGTTTGGATGACCAGCCATCATGGCTGCGGCCGCAAGTCGGTCGGCCATGCGTGGTGCCAACTGGTAGACACCGTCCCCCCCGGCGCTGTAACCCATGATGTAGACACGATCCGGGTTGACATCCTCGAAGACGATCATGTTCTCGATCAGGCGATCGTAGAAGTCATCGATGTGCCCCTGGTGCCAGAGGTTCCAGGTATTTGTCGGAGCACGCGGAGCAAGGTAGACCCCCTCCTCCGGCGTGTAGAGCTTCTTCTGGTTCTCCCACTGGCTGTCGTTGACCTCGGCCGGAGCTCCCCCGCCACCATGCATCGAGATGTAGAGGCTTCGGCCACCCTCGGGCTTCTCGCCGTAGATCGTGTACCAGAAGGGCATCTCGTGTTCACCGATGGTGAGTGTCCTGGCCTCGTGCTCGGCTGCACGCTGGTCGCGGACTAGCTGGGCATGCCTTCGGAGCATCGATGTCCGCGTGGATCGAGCCTGTTCCTCCGAGAACGGCTGGGTGTCGGGCAGCTTGATGACGGCCAGTTGCTCGTCCTCCGCCACGACGAAGTCCATCGTGCCCGCCCCATGCCTGAAGTCGGCCGTGACAGGAGTGTCGCTCGGCAAGAGGACCGTCACGTGGTCATTGCCATCGAATCGCTCGTCGCGAGTGCTCGTCTCGATGGGTTCCATGCCCTGGCCGCTGATGCGAAGCGGCACCATGATGCGTTCGTCACCTGGACCGACCGCCTTGAAACGGACACGGGCCATGCCCTCGGGTACGGGCTGGCGATCGACCGTGTATCGATCCGTGACGTCGATGCCTCCGACCGTCTCGTCATGCAGTCGCCAACTCATCGGGAAATGGATGGGGCTTTTCGCCCAGGTGGCCGCGTAGATACCGTTGATCGGGTCGGTCCGATCGGCTGTTCCTGCTCGCCCGCTGAACCAGGCCTTGTCCAGTTCCATGCCGGTGGGTTCAGCGGCGCCGGTAAAATGCCAGCCATCATCCCAGACCTCAACCCAGGAGTGGTTGCCCGATCCATCGGACCAGAGTGGCGTCCCGACGAATCGAGCCGGGATGCCCTGCGACCGGCAGGCATCCACAAGCAGGACGGTCAGCCCGGTACAGGACGCCAAGCCGGCATCGATGCTCTCGTAGGGAGACTGGTCCGCCTTGGGTCGTTTCGTCGAGTAGATGACACCGACCTGACCGTACATCTCGTTGTTCAGGATGGCGGCGGCCTCCGAGGGTGTCGTTGCTTCACTGACATGGTGCGCAAAGCGTTCTCGGAAATCCGCTCGCCAGTTGTCACGGCGTTCATTGATGCTGGCATAGGGAAGGATCGCCTCGAAGAACATCTCCTCTGACACCTCTTCATGCCATGGTGCCTCCCGCCATGCCGCATAGGCATACTGGCAGTTCTCCAGGAGGAAGGTGGCATCGAGCGTGCGGAGATCCTCCTCCGGCATGTGGGTGACAAGCCATTCCATGCCCAGCCGCTGGTCATCGGGGACCTGGTCAAGCGCCTGCTGGATCTGTTCGCGGTTCTCACCGGCCCGATCAAGGGCCGAATCGACCTCGCCTGCCCAGGCCGGGGCATGGAGAAGGAAACAGCCAAGAAGCAGCATTGCCAGGAATCGAGCCATCCACCCATCATTCCTCATCATGGGCCACGTGTCCAGCAAGACAGTATCCTTCCATGAAACACCTCTTGAACGGGCAAGGCAGCACGATGAAGAAGCAGGCCGACGTGACATCCTCGACCATGGCGTGGACGATCGTCGTGCTGATCTTCCTGATGAACCTGGTCAACTACATCGACCGGGTCGTCATTTCCTTCGCCATCGAACCGATACGGCGGGATTTTGGCATCGACAATGCCCAGTTCGGCCTGGCCATGACCCTGTTCGCAGCCGGTGCCATCGTTGTGAATCTCATCTCGGGCATCCTCCTTGATAGATTCGGCGTGAAGATCGTCTGGTTGATCGGACTTGCAATCTGGACGGCAGCCATGTTCATGCTCGGAATGGTCGAGTACTGGTGGCTCTTCCTGGTGTTCAGGATCATCCTCGGACTAGGCGAAGGTGTGAACTTCCCTGCCATGAACAGGGCCATCTCCGACTGGGTCCCTCCACATCATTCCTCGAAGGTCGCAGCCGTGTGCCTGATTGGAGTTCCCGGGGCATTCCTGCTCGGGGGACCTCTTTTCGGCTTCCTCATCGAGAGCGCTGGATGGCGAGACACCTTCATGATTCTCAGCGGAGCAAGCCTGGCCCTCCTGGTCGCACTCTTCTTCCTGTACCGGAATCCGGGCAAGAACCGTGATGATGGGAAACAGGACATGACCGGCTGGTGGAAACTGCTCAAGAACCCCACTCTCCTGGCGACATCATGGTCGTTCTTCGCTTTCGGTGCGATTCTCTACTT
The DNA here is from genome assembly GCA_014238205.1 of Phycisphaerales bacterium. Taxonomy (GTDB): domain Bacteria; phylum Planctomycetota; class Phycisphaerae; order Phycisphaerales; family SM1A02; genus SP202. The sequence continues at coordinate 38,355 of JABABM010000021.1, forward strand.
CGGGCTGACCTGGATCCCCGGCTACTTCGAACAGACCTTCAATCTCAAGCTCAGCGAGATCGGCTGGTTCACGACGTTGCCATGGGGACTGGCGATCATCCTCATGCAACTCGTTGCATGGTGGTCCGATGCACTGCATCGACGAACGGGGAACACGAGGTCATCCCGTGTCTACTTCATCATTGCCTTTCAACTCCTTGCTGCCGCCTGCTTTGTTCCATTGATCTTCGTTGAAACGGCGACCTGGGCGATTGCATGGCTCACATTGGGCATCGGTTGCTCGATGGCTCCCAATGCTCCGTACTACTCGATCCTGACCGATCTCTTCGGCAGCAGGAGTGGAGCTGCCACGGGTGTCATGGTCACCTTCTTCTCCGCATCGGGCTTCCTGCTGCCGGTCACCATCGGTCTGCTCACCGAGCAAAACGGGAACTTCGACTCCGCCTTCCTCCTGATTGCAGCCATTGTCGGCAGTGGTTCACTTGGAATGTTGCTCTTTGCACGACAACAGTCGGATCCAAGCACGGCCTGAGCCCTGCCACCGACCATCGAGCAGGCACGAGTCCATGTTCGTACCATCGACGCTGGAGTACACCTGATGCACCTGCTGCTTGCCTGCCTTTCCATCATTCTGGCCATGCAGGAGGCCCCTGCGCCTGCAGCAGATCGCTGGCCCCCCCACCACGTGATCGACGAGGCCCTCGCAGCCGAGGAACTGGCACGATGTCGTACAACCTGGACCGATGCAGCGTCCTGGAACACCCGGGCAGCGACCATACGTCGGCATCTCCTGGACACCCTGGACCTGGACCTTGATACCACGCGTATGCCCGTTGGAGTCACGGTGACCGGCGAGCATGCATTCGACGACTATCGGGTGCTGAACCTGCAGGTTGAAACGGCGCCGGGCCTTTTCATCGCGGCCAACCTGTATGAACCAGTCGGTCGAACGGGCCCGTTCCCGGCGGTCCTCTGTCCACATGGCCATTTCCGAGGGCAGGATGACAACCCGGAGGGACGCTTCCAGCACAACTACCAGCGACTCTGCGCAACCTTCGCCCGCATGGGAGCCGTGGCACTGACGTGGGACATGGTTGGATGGGGCGAAACCACGCAACTGCCCCATGGAGTTCCCGAGACCACCATCCTGCAGACGTGGAACTCGATGCGCATGGTCGATCTTCTCTGCAGTCGTGATGACATCGACGCAACGCGCATCGGCATGACCGGTTCATCCGGTGGTGGAACGCAGACCTTCCTTGCCACGGCATTGGATGACCGCATCAGTGTCTCCGCGCCGGTCGTCATGGTGTCCGCTCACTGGTTCGGTGGCTGCGCCTGCGAATCAGGCCTTTCCATACACCAGGGGAAGAACCTGCGCACAAACAACGTGGAGCTGGCCGCGCTTGCGGCGCCTCGGCCACAACTGCTTGTCTCCTGTGGTGGCGACTGGACGCTGAACACGCCGACGGTCGAGTACCCCTACATCCATGATGTGTACGAAGTACTTGGCGCTGGTGCGCACTGCCGATGCTCGCACCTTCCCGAAGAACAACATGACTATGGTCCAGGGAAACAGGCAGCTGTCCACGCGTTCATGGCCAGTCAACTGGATCTGGATACCCCCGTGGAAGTCCAGGACACCGGAATCAAACTGCTCACCCGGGACCAACTCCGGGCCTTCAACTCCAAGACTCCCCTACCCCCGGGGGCCCTTGCCAATCATGTAAAAGCCCTGGAGGCGGTGAAATCAGCGTCGAACCCTCCTGAAGACCCCTGAGGGAAGGTCGGAAGGCCGATAAACACCGTGTATTTCCCTATTTAAACTATACGAGCGGAATAATAGACCTTACTATCGGCGTCGGAGGGCTCCCTGTGGGGGGCCACTTGGTCAGGGTGGAACCTGTACCAGGTAGAGATTTGGATGAGAAACGAGGGAGGAGTGGGAGCATGAACAAGACATTTGCCCCGATTACCGTGGCGGCTGTTGGCCTTCTTGGCACAACTGCAATGGGCGCCGTAATCCATTCTGAGAGTTTCGAGAACTACACGACCGGCAGTGGTCAATACGTCGATGCCGATGCAGTCAACGATCACTGGCTTGTCAACTATGACGATCACACGGTTTCCGGCGATGGCTGGGGAACCTACTACACGAATACACGCGACAGTGTCGGTCTCTCTGATGGCGACTACTTCGGAGTCACCTCCTACGCCGGTGCGGTGGGCGACTTCACCGATGGCGTACAGGGCTTCCAGATGAGTGACGTTGACGGCATGGCCACCATGGTCTTTGATGCAGTCGATGGCGCAACAGGCGTCACCTTCGACATGTTCGTCGACGGAACCGGCTGGGAAACCGATGACCGCATCATGGTTGAAATCGGTGGAGTCGTCATCCTTGATACGTATGGCAGCGACATCGACGATCTCGATCTCGAGGAAATGTGGACGAACTACAGCGGTGGTGCAGGCGAACTTCGTATTTCCCTGGACTCCAACGCCGGTACGGAAGCCATCTTCATCGACAACATCGTCTGGACGGGTGTTCCTGCTCCTGGAGCACTGGCCCTTCTTGGTCTCGCCGGTATTGCCGGTCGACGCCGAAGGCGAAACGACTAACCGACTCCCACGAGCGTCCTCGACGTCCTCCTCCCAGGACACGGCACGCTCGACACGGTGAACTCTCGTTTGGGGTCGAGGCGGCAAGCCTCGGCCCCACATCCTTTTTGA
>JABABM010000022.1 GCA_014238205.1 Phycisphaerales bacterium
TAGTCGCCACTGCCCCCGAGCAGCACGGCATCACAGTTCCGCAGTTCATCACCTGAGGGGCATCCCCCGAGCAGGTCCCAGGTACGTATTCGTTCAATGGGACAGTCCAGGTGCGCCGCGAAGCTTCGCACCTCGTGGGGTGCCATTGGATCATCCTGGTTGCGTACCTGCATCAACAGGTACTCGTGGTCAGCCTGCATGTTCGGGATGATAACAGGGGGCCTGTTCCTTCAATCAGTTCTTCGAAGCAGGATCCGGTTCGAGACGGGGACCCTCTCGTGGTCAGTCTGTTCTCCACTGGGCCATGAGACTTCGACATCAATCATCTCGATGCCCGGAGGAATGGAGATGTGTACTTCCGGGGCCATGGTCGATTGGAAGCAGGCGCCACCGGGTATCCATCGGATGAACTTCTCGTCGCCGGCACTGATCACCAGCCTTGCTCCGGGAGCGTAGCGGTCACCTGCACCTTCACGTTCATCCAGCAGACCAATATTGACACCGCGGCGATCGGTATCGATGTTGTTCTGCAGGATCCGCACAGGGCCATTGAGTTCGCCGATGATCAGGTCGAGGTCACCATCCCGGTCCAGGTCGCCCAGGACAAGGTTGCGGTCCCGGTGGGGCGTAGCCAACCAGTGCTCCGTTGCACGGGAGGAGTTGAATCGACTGCCGCTTCGCTCCATGAAGACCGGGGGCTGGAGATATTCCGAATCCATCGAGTCGAGCGTCGCCTGCGGGTAGACGTGCCCGTTGACCATGAGCAGGTCTTCGTCTCCATCGTGATCCAGGTCGCTGAACGTTGCCGCCCATCCAAGCATGGATCGGCTTCGAAGCCCGAGGCCGGTCGCCATGGTCCGGTCATCCCACAGTCCGTCAGGGGCAGCAAGGTGAAGCGTGTTCGTGTCGCTTGAGAAGTTGGTCGTGAAGACATCAGGGCGGGCATCGCCATTGATGTCGCCCACGGCGATGCCCATCGTCGCCTGGTCGTGCCCGTCCATGTTCGAGGCGATTCCATGTGCCTGGCCGGATTCGGCAAGTCGAATCCCCTCGGCACCCGGCTCCTGCAACAGGAGATGATTCGGCATCGAGTCGTTTCCAACGAGGACATCGTTGTATCCATCACCGTTCATGTCGATGATGGCAAGGTTCAGACCGTAGGCAGGTTCGACCTCGGCAAGACCACTTGATGTCGTTGCATCACGGAAGCGGCCATCGCCGATGTTTTCGAAGAGCACGTCACCCGTTGCAGACAGTCCATGCGGGCCACCCATGACATCATGTCCCTTGTAGAGGCTTCGTGCCGGTGGCTGCTCGTGGAGGAACTCGAGGTAGTTGACGACGAAGAGATCAAGGTCGCCATCGGCGTCGAGATCTCCGAAGGCAGCGCTGGTCGACCAGCCGGGTATTCCCACCCCAGCCTTCCCGGTTGCATCTTCGAATGTCCCATCGCCACGGTTTCTCATGAGGATGTTGGGGCCGTAGCAGGTGATGTAGAGATCGACATGCCCATCCCCGTCGTAGTCACCGGCTGCCGCGCCCATCGCCCATCGGGTGATCTCGATGCCACTGGCTGGTGTGACGTCCTTGAAGAGAATCCTGTTGTCGCTGGAGATGTTTTCGTAGAGCCTTGAGCCAGGTCCGTGTTCCGGATCGTCAAGGGTCGCGCCATTGGCGACGAACAGGTCCAGGTCACCATCCGAGTCGTAATCAAGCAGTGCCAGTCCACCACCATTGACCTCGAGAATTTCACGGGAGGGGAGTGTGCCGCAGGTGCTGGTCAGTGCAATACCACTGGTGTCGGTGATGTCCTGCATCAGGTCATTTGCAGACATGGATGTCGACATCGAGCACAGGAACATGATTGCGGTCGAGAACATCATTCAGGAAACCCCGCCCTTGGCTTCGTACGACGCAGCGCCGCTTCGTGTTGCTGTTCTGCATTGATGGCAGCTGCTTCATCTCCCAGTCGCCTGCAGCACCGGGCAAGTCGATGCCATGCCTCGACTCGATCCTGGTCGATCCTCACGGCTTCCTCCAAGTGGACCCGGGCAGCATTGCGATTCCCCTGGAGTTCATCCAGTTCAGCAAGGCGAACCAGTGCCTTCGAAACACCATCGATTCGATCGGGTTGATCCAACTGGAATCGTCGAGCATCGTTGAAGCGAGCTTCGGCCTGCTCGAGATCGCCGGCGTCGAGTGCAAGGAGCCCCAGGCCGTAGTGGGAGTCGCCTTCTCCAGGCGTCATCTCCAGGTGTCGACTGAAGGCCTCGGTCGAAGTCTCGACATCCCCGAGGTAGTAACTGCTCCACCCCAGGAAGTGCGCAGAGGGCGGATACACAGGTGTTGCATCCAACGATCGCCTGAACCACTCGGTGCTGCGCGCATACCTGCGCTGCGAGTGATATGCCAGGCCGAAGAGAAAGAAAGCACGGGCATCTTCACCGTGTGTATCCATCCACCCTCGAAGACGAATGCGTGCAGGGCCTGCATCACCTTCCTCGATGAGGCGATAGGCAACAGCCAGTTCTCCTTCGATGGCGGGAATCTCGATTCCAGCATCCTTGACTCTGTTCCCGGTGACATCCTCGGGAGCAGGCCCCTCGCATCCCTGGAGGAGCGTCAGGAGGATCAGGCTTGCAATGGCTGGTTTCATATGAAGAAATGCAGATATACGGTTACAAATCGTGACATTCACCCCTCTTCTGGGAGGTCTCCATTGGACTCCAGTTGAATGGACTATAGACTCGAATCAGGGACCTTGAGGGTCATTTTCCCTTTCGTATCCCCATTGAGGAGAGATTCAACGAGTGCGTTCATACAACGCCATCCGCCGGGGGGGCGTCATGGGACTGCCCGTCGCTCTGGCGATGGTTGCAGCCGCGGTTGCTGTTGGTGAACGAGGAAGCGGGCCACAGGAGCCACAGCCTCGAAGCGGTGATCCGCTGGCCCAACTTGATGCTGGCTCGCTGGCAATGTTCGAGCTTGGACGGGTCCAGTTCGAGCGGAACATCACGGTCGAGGAAGGGCTTGGGCCGACGTTCAACCAGACCAGTTGCGCATCATGCCACAACAATCCTGTCGGAGGACACGGCACGCAGACCGTGACTCGATTCGGCCGCCTGGACAAGAAAGGTGGCTTTGATCCGCTCGATGCACTTGGCGGTTCCCTGCTGCAGGCGAACGCCAACTCGGATCCCTGCCTTGAAACCGTTCCCCCGGAGGCGAACATCACCTCGCTGCGAGTGACGCTTGGTTCGCTGGGGTTCGGCCTGATCGAGGCGATCGATGATTCCGATCTCCTTGCGGTTCGTGACGGTCAGGATCCATCCATCCGCGGGATTGCCCGCACGGTTCAACCACTTGAATCTCCGGGGGTCGATCGAATCGGTCGTTTCGGATGGAAGTCCCAGGTGGCCACGGTCCTGACCTTTTCCGCGGATGCATCGATGAACGAGATGGGCCTCACGAACCGGCTCGTAGACTTCGAAAACGCGCCGAATGGTGACGACGAACTGCTCCAGCAGTGTGACATGGTTCCTGATCCGGAAGATGTTCCCGACAGTGGCGGAGTGGAGTTCATCGATCGGGTCACGGACTTCCAGCGGTTCATGTCGGCCCCGCCCCAGACACCACGAAGTGGAATGATCGGAGAAGGTCTGCTCGCAAGCATCGGTTGCACCGCATGCCACGTGGCCCAGTACACGACATCGTCGGACACGCAACTCGAACCGTTCCTCCAGGGACAGGTCATTCATCCCTATTCGGACTTCCTGCTCCATGACATGGGCATTGCATCGGATGGAATCGGTGACGGACCCATATCCGGCCGTTTCATCCGGACGCCCGTGCTCTGGGGAATCAAGGGTCGCAACCCCATGTGGCATGACGGTCGCTTTGCCGATGGCACCTTCCAGGGGAGACTTCTTGACGCCATTGCTGAGCATGATGTCTTCGGAAGCCAGGGCGGGGCGTCTGCACAGGCCTTCGCCGCATTGCAGCCTCTGGAGAAGGACGCCGTTCTTCGTTTCCTCGCCTCGCTTGGGCAGCCGGAGTTCGATGCAACCGGCGATGACCATGTGGGCATGGAAGACTTCCTGGGAACAATCGAGCATCCATCAGGCTTCCAGGAGTGCTGGGGATCCGTCGGCGTGCTCCCGGACGATCCCTGCGCGGTCCACGACATCGACCAGGATGGCACCATCGGCATGGGTGATTACGAGAGCCTGCTCATGGCCTGGGATGAGCCACTCGACGATTGCGACGAGGATGGAGAACTTGATCTCCTGGAACTGCTCCAGGGTACGCAGTCCGACGAGGATGGGGATGGCGTACCCGATGACTGCCAGGCTTGCCCATCGGATATCACCGGTGACGACCAGGTCGCCGTCGAGGATCTGCTTGCGGTCATTGCCGACTGGGGTCCATGCGTGGGGTGTGATGGGGATGTAAACAACGATACGATGGTCGATGTCCTCGACCTGCTTCAGGTCATTGCGGCGTGGGGGCCGTGCGAATCCGGTCCATGAGAACCTTCCGAGGAGTCATAACGATGCGTCAACATGCCCTGCTACCTGCCTTGCTTCTGTACTGCACCTGCCCCGTCCTGGCCGGCTCCTGGATCAACTTCATCGATGAGACGAGTTCACGGCTGGTCTGCGATCCTGCGCTCTGCGAAAGTGACAGCGAGGAGAAGGACTATGCATGGGGTGATGTTGATCGTGATGGTGACATCGATCTCGTCATTGTCCGGAAGGAACCATTCACCACGACAGGTCGTGATGTCAACGTACTCTTGATGAACGAGGGTGGGGTCCTTGTTGACCGTACTGCTGAATACGCCACGGCCACCGATGTGAGTGGAGATTCCGGCTTCTTCACGCCTACGAATGACAGGGACGTGATCTTCGTTGATGTCAATGGTGACGACTGGCTGGACATGGTGACCTGCACGACGTTGATGGACAATGCTCCCAAGCACGAATCGCACCCGAGGATCTACATGAACCTTGGTGAAGACAACGGTTTCTGGCAGGGCTTCAGGTACGAGGAAGCCCGGATTCCACAGATGCATGCAAGTGCGAGCCCTCGCTTCTGCTCAGTTGCCTCGGGTGACATCGATGATGACGGCGATGAGGACCTCTATTTCGGAGACTACGACAGCGGCCCTTCCCAGATTTACGATTTCAACAACCGACTGCTGATGAATGATGGCGCCGGAAACTTCACGGACGAATCGACCAGTCGCATGAACGACGAGATGCTGCTCTCGGCCTTCGGCGCCGCCAGTGTCATCGCGGACATGAACAACGATGGCACCCTCGACGTCGTGAAGCAGACCTCGCTGAACCCGCCACAGCATGTGGCCATCACCTACAACGGCCAATCTCCAGAAGGCTGGTTCGTGGATTACGACATCATTGATCAGAATGCCCCGTACTTCATCTCCGTAGATGACCTCAACGGGGATGGGAGGCTCGACATCGTGGTGGTTGATGACGGTTCGGATCGCTACTACCTCAACCAGGGAAATGGAAGCGACGGCCTGGCGAATTTCACCTCTTTCACCCTTGAGAACAGCAATGGGTTCGGTGGAAACTCGCTCATCATTGATCTCAATGGTGACAGTCACAACGACATCATCGTGACGGATGTCGACGTCGACATTTCCGGCTGCTCGAGAACAACGCACATCTACCGGAACCGCGGCGACGTGCCGAATGTCACGTTCGACGAGCAGTACGTGGGCATCGACCAGTTGGAAGGCGTGCATGATGCCGCTGTCTTCGATATCAACGGGGACGGCGTGCTCGACATGGTCTTCGGTTACTGCGGTTCAACTCGCATCTATATTCAGGAAGCTCCAACGGGAATCGTCTTCAGCTACCCGGAAGGTCTTCCAGGCCAGTTGCCACCGGATTCACCTGTGGATGTCAAGTTCGCCCTCGCAACGATCGGGGACGTGTCCGTCGATGACGGGAGTATCCGCATGGAAGTCGGCATCGATGGGGGGAGCCTCTCGGATGTCAAGGTGGTCCAGGTCGACAAGAACACATGGCAGGGAACATTGCCTGCCGTTGCTTGTACGCAGCGTGTGCAGTTCCGTATCGAGGCCGCTTCGACCACGGGCATCGTCTTCAGTGATCCGCCGACGGGAACCAATGATGCCATCGCCTCGCTGGGAATGGACCTCCTCGTACAGGATGACATCGAGGGTGATGTCAGTGGCTGGTCGGTTGAAAACGATCCTTCGCTCGAGACGGGTTCCTGGGAGGCGGTTGATCCGCTGGGAACGATCTATGGAAGCGAGTTGGCGCAACCCGACAATGATGCAACCAATGGTTCCGACAACGTCAAGTGCTGGATTACGCAGAACGGTTCGGAAGGCGGCAGCGTTGGTGAAGCGGACGTCGATGGAGGTCCGACGAATCTCCTGACTCCGACCTATGACTTCGATGGCACGGACGGGACGATTTCCTACGCCAGGTGGTTCTTCGACAGTGTCGGAACCGATTCGCTCCAGACCTTCGTCAGCAATGACAATGGTTCAACCTGGACATTCGTCCACGACTCCTATTCGACGGCTCATGCCTGGGAAATCACCCAGTTCGATGTCGGTGAATACGTCGTGCCGACCGATTCGATCCGCGTTGGATTCTCGGTTGCCGATGCAGGTGATCCATCAATCGTCGAGGCTGGAATCGACAATGTCGAGGTCTCGGTCGTCATCTGCGGCTCGCCGTGCGAGGGTGATGCCACGGGCAACGGGGTCGTGGATGTCGAGGATCTCCTTGCGGTCCTCTCCGACTGGGGACAGGCCGAGGGAATCGGGGACATCAATGGCGACGGGTTCGTGGACGTTGCGGATCTGCTGCTTGTGATCGCCAACTGGGGTGACTGCGTCGACGGGTGATCGACTGGATCATGAATCGCCGGGTTGCGAATCCTCGTCCGTGCCCTGAATCGCCTCGCGAAGCGACGGCCAGGGGTCCTGCACGTGGCAGGCCCGCCCGGTCGTCTCGATGTAATCCTGGTGATAGTCCTCTGCGAGATAGAAGGTCTCGGCAGGCTCGATCTCGGTGACGATCTTCCGGGGAAACGCCTGGCTGTTCTCAAGGCCCTTCACCATCGCCCGGGCTGTTTCCAGTTGTGCATCACTGGCCGTGTAGATGCCGCTGCGGTACTGGGTTCCTCGATCAGGTCCCTGCTGGTTCAACTGCGTCGGGTCGTGCATCATGAAGAAGGCCATGAGCAGTTGCTCGTAGGTGATCACGGAGGGGTCGTAGAGCACCCGAACGGCCTCGGCATGGCCGGAATCCGTCGTGCAGATGTCCTTGTAGGTCGGATTTTCCGTATCCCCGTTCATGTATCCACTGGCGGCATCGACTACGCCTGGTCCCTTCTGGAAGTAGTGCTCGATGCCCCAGAAGCAGCCGCCGGCGAAGTAGGCGGTTTCCAATACGGGCCGGGATTCCATCGGTACATCCTTGCCTTCCTCGACGAAGGAAAGCGAGACCGAGTTCAGGCAATGTCGTTCGCCCGTCGGTGGTGGCCCGTCGGGAAAGACGTGTCCAAGGTGTGACCCGCAACGTGCGCACTCGATCTCGGTCCGCGTCATTCCCATCGTGGTGTCCGTGATCCTGGCTACATGCAGTGGATCGTATTCGGTGTTGAAACTCGGCCAACCGGTGCCCGATGTGAACTTGTGCTCGCTTGAGAACAGGGGCAGTCCACAGACGGCGCAGGCATAGAACCCGTCCTTCTTGTTGTCCAGGAGTGTGCCGCAGAAGGGGCGCTCTGTTCCGGATCGTTGCGTCACCTCGAAGGCCTCGGGGTCGAGTTTCGAGGCAAGTTCACTGATCCGTTGATCATCGAGCCTGGTAATGTCGTGTCCACTGCCGGAGAAGGTCAGGCTGGCTGTCATGGGTTGTTCCTCGGAAATCTCTTCTGGTGTCGACTGCGAAGATGTCCCTGGTGACGCAGGCGTCCCAAGCAGCAACGTGAAGGGCACGAGTGCTCCCAGGAGGGCAAGGGGGATGATTGTCGAAGGCTTCATGGCACTGCTCCCATGATCGGCTCATTCTAGGTCAATCAATACGGTTGAAACATGTGAAAGTTCAGTATCGCGGCCCGAATGGCACTGTTGCATCCCAGGCAGGACCCTTCGCTGCGTTCAGGAATCGTCCTTGCCGGTTTCCGGGAGTCGCCCCGGTTGCCTCCGGTTGGCGCCGGGTTGTTTCTTCAATGAGTCACCCAGGTCGGCACGAGCCGCGTCACCAAGCACGAGCAGTCGCTCCATGACTTCCGGGTACTTCGTCTTCACATCGGTCGTTTCGCCTGGGTCGGTTTCCAGGTCGTAGAGCTCCAGGTCGGTTCGCACCGAGTAGTCGTACTTTCCGGGGATGCCGTCCTTGCCCAGTTCGCGATTCCGCATGCTTCGGTAGCCGTGCGGGAAGTGCAGCTTCCATCGGCCGCTTCGAAGTCCCTCCAGGTGGTTGTCGTGGTAGTAGAAGTAGTAGACATCCTGTGGTGAGACTGCACCCGGGGCATCGGTCACCAGCCCGACTGCGCTGCGTCCGTCGATGCGACGTTCAGGGAGCGGGGCCTTGATGAATTCCGCGACGGTCGGGAGTACATCGATGGTCATCATCGGTTCACGACAGACCGTGCCAGCGGGAATCCTGCCCGGCCAGCGCATGACGCAGGGGACGCGGACACCGCCCTCGAAGGTTGTTCCCTTTCCCTCCCTGTATGGTCCCGTCTGCCCTCCGTGATTTCCGTAACTGAGCCAGGGACCGTTGTCCGAGGCGAAGATGACAAGCGTGTCATCATCCAGGTCCAGTTCCTGGAGGGTTGCGAGTACCTGCCCGACCGACCAGTCGATTTCTCCGATGACATCGGCATAGAGTCCGAGGCCGGTCATTCCGTCACGCTCCTGGTTCACGAAGAGCGGGACGTGGGGCATCGGGTGGGCCAGGTAGACGAAGAAGGGTTCGTCACGGTGCTCCTTCATGAACTCCACGGCTCGCTGGGTGAACTCGGTGGTGAAGCGACGCTGGTCCGGCTGCAATTCGATGGTCACGCCATTTTCGATCAGCGGCAGAGGCGGGTATGTGCTCTTGTGTGCGGTCGGATGATTCGGCCACATGTCGTTCGAATAGGGGATGCCGAAGGAGTCGTCGAAACCATGATTGGGCGGGAGGAACATCGGATGGTGGCCCAGATGCCACTTCCCGTAGTGGGCTGTGGCATATCCCCTGGACTTGCAGAGTTCGGCAAGTGTCGTCTCATCGGGATTGATTCCATGCTTTGCATGCGGGCCAAGCGCACCGGCGATGCCCACGCGATTTGGGTAGCAACCCGTCAGAAGTGCAGTCCTGGATGCCGAGCACACCGGTTGTGCCGTGTAGAAGTCGGTGAATCGGCGGCCTTCCTCGGCCATGCGGTCGATGTTGGGTGTCTTCACGTGGCGACCGCCGTTGGCACCGACATCGAACCAGCCCTGGTCGTCGGTATAGATGATGACGATGTTCGGTGGTCGGACCCCGCCGGGTGGGCCTGAAAGAAGGGTGGCAAGGGCAAGGATGATCAATGACAGGAACATGACCGGGAGTATACTCCGGCATGCGCCGTGTTCTTCCTCTTCTCCTGCTCATCCTGCCCGCAACGGTGCAGGGGATGGTGTGGGCTGTGGAAGAGGCGCCTCCGAACATCCTCTTGATCTACACGGATGATCACTCGGCGGCCGCGGTCGGCTGTTACGGGTCACGTATCAACTCGACACCGAATATCGATCGAATCGCCCGCGAGGGGCTTCGCTTCGACAATGCATTCTGCACGAACGCGATCTGTGCACCATGCCGCGCCGTCGTGCTCACCGGTGTTCACAGCCATCTCAACGGTCTCATGGACAATGGCGATGTCTTCGATGGTTCCCAACCTACGTTTCCCCAACTGCTCCAGGGAGCCGGCTACCAGACGGCATTGATAGGCAAGTGGCACCTGAAGACGGATCCCACGGGCTTCGATCACTGGGCTGTGCTGCCTGGCCAGGGCGATTACTACAACCCGGACTTCATCACATCCGAGGGGAAGACCAGGGACGAGGGGTATGTGACCGATCTCGTGACGGATCGCTCGATCACATGGCTCGAAGAGGATTGGGATCGCGACCAGCCGTTTCTCCTGATGACGCAGCACAAGGCGCCGCATCGAAGCTGGATGCCCGGTCCGGATCATCTCGATCTCTACGCCGACGTGGAGATGAACGAACCAGAGACGCTCTTCGATGACTACGCCACCCGTGGTTCGTCCGCTCACGAACAGGAGATGGAGATCGATCGGCACATGTATCTTCACTACGACCTGAAGATCGAGCCGACCGACGAGGAACTGGCTGAACTCCAGGGCCCCGACCGGTGGATCAAGGGAATGCGTGAACGACTGACACCTGCGCAGCTGGCTGCCTGGGACGCGGCATTCCGACCGAGGAATGCAGCCTTCCGAGCAGCAGGTCTGGAAGGCAGGGACCTGGTTCGCTGGAAGTACCAGCGGTACATCAAGAACTACCTTCGATGCATCGCTTCGGTGGATGACAACATAGGTCGGCTGCTCGACTGGCTTGATGCGCAGGGACTCGCTGACAACACCATCGTGATCTATACGTCCGACCAGGGCTTCTTCCTTGGTGAACACGGGTGGTATGACAAGCGTTTCATGTATGAGCCGTCATTGAAGGTGCCCATGGTTGTCCGGTGGCCGGGCCGGGTGGAGCCTGGTTCAACCGAGGAGGCCCTCGTGCAGAATCTGGACCTGGCCCAGACGTTCCTCGATGTTGCAGGCGTCCAAGCCCCGGATCGAATGCAGGGCAGAAGCCTTCTCCCGCTCCTTGAGGGCCAGGAAGCGGCAGGCTGGCGTGACTCGATCTACTACGAGTACTTCGAGGAAGGGATCCACAACGTGCAACCCCACCAGGGTGTGCGAACCGACCGCTGGAAACTGATGTACTTCCCCGGATCAGGCGAGTGGGAACTCTACGATTTGAAGACCGACCCGAACGAGGTCCGCAACCTCGCCTCGGACTCGACGCATGCAGGACAACTGGACCGCATGAAGTCGGAACTTGATCGGCTTCGTGCCTTCTATGGAGTTCCCGGCGAATCCTGAGGCAGTGGTTGTACGCAGCGGAACCCCGTGTGCGACAGGCTGCTGTCAGGTGTGATGGGGGATCGAGCGCTGGGCCTGTACCTCGTGCAGAAGTTGGGCCCGCAGAGGAAGGATCCACCCCTGGTTACCCTTCGAGGCGATCCAGGAGAGTGTCGGTCGATGATGTCCGCTTCCAGCGGACCCCTTGGATTCTTCATTGGTGATCTCGAGTACCAGTCTTCCGAGTACCAGTCCTCGCACCATTCCCATGCATTACCAGCCATGTCATGGAGTCCATAGCCGTTGGGAGGAAAACTCCCGACCGGAGCGGTGGCCTCGTGCCCGTCGAGCAGTTCATTCGACGTGGGAAAGACACCTTGCCAGGTGTTGGCCATCTGGCGATTGCCGGGATTGAAGTCATCACCCCAGGTGTAGTGTCGATCCTCCAGGCCGCCTCGAGCAGCGCGTTCCCACTGCGCCTCCGTCGGCAGGGCCTTGCCTGCCCATGTTGCATAGGCATGGGCATCCTCCCAGGCGACGTGCACCACGGGGTGGTTCATGCGGTCCTCGATCGACGAACCAGGCCCCTCCGGCTCTCGCCAGGAAGCGTCCGGTACCAGGCTCCACCACTGCGTGAAGTCGACAAGGTTCTCTACCTGCGAAGGGTGAGTGAAGACGGCTGATGCAGGAACGAGCATGTCCGCGGGCGCATCAGGGTAGTCCTCCGCCTTCGGTGTCCGTTCGGCAACCGTGACGTAGTCGGTTGCATCGATGAACTTCGCGAACTGGGCATTGGTCACCTCGTGGCTATCGATGAAGAACCCGTCGACCTGGACACGGTGCTCAGGTTGTTCCTCCGGGTAGGCATCATTGCTCCCCATGATGAAGTGCCCGCCTGGAATCCAGATCATTCCTTCCGGGGGTGGGGTGGGCGCGTATGCATTCCGGTTCGCAACTTCATCCGGCCATGGAACGTTTTCGCCGGTTGCTTTCACGACCGAGGGTTGCGCAAGGGCTCGGCCCCGCTCGGAGAGGATCCTCTTCATCTCCCACGTTCGCATCGGTTCGACCGTTGAAAGATCATTTCGTTCACCAAGGTCGTCCGCCAGGTCGTAGAGTTCAACCCGGCCATCTGCATGGAAGAAGATGAGTTTCCAGTTGTCGACCCGTACTGCGGAGAAGGGTTCGATGCCCGGCCCGGGCGCGCCCCACTGGTGGGGCTGGTGGAAGAAGATGATCCTCCCCGGTTCGATGGCTGCTTCATCTCCCCCAAGAACGCCTCGAAGGTCGGTCCCGTCGATTGGCTGCATGCTGGAAATCAATGAGTGGGCACCTGCTGCTCCAAGGAGCGTCGGGTACCAGTCCTGCGTGACGACGGGAACATCGATTCGTGTCCCAGGGGTCGTTACACCGGGCCAGCGGACGATCCCGGGGACACGTATGCCTCCCTCGTAGGCCGAGCCCTTCCCGCTTCGAAGCGGAGCATTGTGTGTGTGCGGGATACCACCGCGAGCGTGGGCCGAGAGGCCGCCGTTGTCACCGGTGATGACGATGATCGTCTCGTTCTCGATGCCATGTTCCTCGAGGCGATCGAGAATACCTCCAAGTGCAGTGTCGACCGACTCGACCATCGTCGCGTAGGCCGCCTCGCGTGGGTGGAGGTCCGGGTAGTGATCCAGCAGCTTCGTGTTGGCCATGATCGGCGTGTGCACCGCGTACGGTGCAAAGTGCAGGAAGAAGGGACGGTTTCCGGCGACGGCTTCATCCATGGCGTCCACGGCTTCGATCGCCAGGGCTTCCGTCAAGTAGATGTCCTGGCCGTGGTACTGCTCCATGCCGGGAACATCCCAGACCGTTTCAGTCGAGAAGTCGGTCTCGCTCTTTGCATTCATGAAGTGTTGCGTGCCGTAGTAGCTGCCAGGTGCGCCGGACGCATGCCCGGCGATGTTGACGTCGAATCCGACTCGCTCCGGGTCCGCTGCATGGGTGTCGTGGGCACCGAAGTGAGCCTTGCCGACATGGATCGTGGAATAGCCGGCACGCCGCAGCAGCATGGGCAACGTGTCATCCTCGGCCCCGATGCCGTTCATCTCCCAGCCTGGTGCCGCGAGGGTCGGGTGGTTGCGGGACGTGTCGCGATCCTTGTGGAGCGTCCAGAAGGTGATGTTGGTCCGAGCCGGGGACTGGCCCGTCATCAGGCTTGTTCGAGTCGGCGTGCAGACCGGCGCGGCGGCGTAGTTGTTCGTCAGGATGGTTCCTGAAGAGGCCAGTCGTTCCATGTTGGGGGTTCGGTAGCGGGCGTTGAAGGCGGTGGCTTCCTCGTGCATGGGGACGGAGGTGTCCTGCCAGCCCCAGTCATCGACATGGACGACGACGATGTTGGGCTGGGACATGCACAGGGAGGCGGAAACGAGCATGGCCTGGGCGAACATGAAGCCAGTCTACGCCGAGACCTGCCTTCGGGTCGGCGTATCTTGCGATGCCCGCATCACGCCGATACGGTGCAGTCTCGCTGTACGACGTGATGGAGAGAATGATGAAACACGCATGGTGGATTCCAATCCTGCTCCTGCTTGCCGGCTGCCAAGGTGCCCCCCATGCCGCCGAGGATGTGAAGCCCAACATCGTGCTGATCCTGACCGATGATGCCGGCTATGCAGATTTCGGGTTCACGGGATGCCCCGATTTCACCACTCCGAATATCGATCGAATAGCCACTGAGGGCGTGACCTGCACGGACGGGTACGTCACGGCCTCGGTGTGCTGTCCATCGCGGGCAGGGCTGATGACCGGTCGGTACCAGCAGCGGTTCGGTCACGAAGTGAACCTGCTTGCTGGAACACCCCAGTACGCGACACAGGGTCTTCCCCAGGAGGAAACAACGGTCGCGGATCGACTCCATGAACTGGGGTACGCAACCTGTGCACTTGGCAAGTGGCATCTTGGTGTTGCAGAAGGCTATCACCCGATGGATCGTGGTTTCGATGAGTACTACGGGTGCCTGGCAGGCTCGAGGAGTTACTGGCCCTACGAAGAGCCGCCGAAGCATGGCAAGGGACTGATGCGGAATCGAGAACCCCTTGGGAAGGAAGCGGAGGGAACCTACTTCACCGACCTGCTGACCGATGAGGCGGTCGATTTCATTGACCGCCATGCGGAGGAACCTTTTTTCCTCTTCGTCTCCTACACGGCCGTGCATACGCCCATGCATGCCAGGGAGGACCTGCTTGAGCAGCACGCGGAGATCGAGTCGGAGCGTCGCCGGAAACTGGCAGCCATGACGACCTCACTGGACGATGGAGTTGGACGGATTCTCGATGCACTGCACGAGCAGGGGATCGACGAGAACACGCTTGTGATCTTCGTCAATGACAACGGCGGGGCGACGAACAACGCATCCGACAATGGCATCTACCGTGGCATGAAGGGTTCCAAGTGGGAAGGTGGCATCCGGATTCCCTACGCGTTCCGCTGGCCCGCTCGCCTGCCCGCAGGCGTGCGTTTCGAGCACCCGGTCAGCACGCTGGACATCCTCCCAACGGCGGTTTCGGCGGCGGGAGGGGACATCCGGTTCCAGGACGCCATTGATGGTGTCGACCTGGAACCCTACCTGGCAGGGGACGAAACTGGCGTTCCCCATGACCGCCTGTTCTGGCGTCGATCGGTCGCCTCGGCCACGCGGGAGGGTGATTGGAAACTCATCAAGGTCAAGGGCAATCCCGTCCTGCTCTTCAACCTGGCGGATGATCCATCGGAGACGAACAACCTCGCCGAGGTGTACCCCGATCGCGTTGCTTCAATGAGCGCACACCTGGAAACGTGGGATGCGCAACTGGCCGAACCAAGGTGGGGGCACGCCAAGCGGTATCGTGAATACCAGGTCCTCAAGCACCGCATGGAGGTGGAGGGCCGGGAAGCAGAGCGGAAGCTTCCGTAGTATGACACTCGGCGTGTGCAGAGGTAGAACATGGAGTAATGGAAAAATGTGGTTTCAGTTCAAGGAAACGAAGAGGTCGAGATACTTGGAAGCTGCAGGTGCAGTAATTGCTGTGATCTGTGGGTGCATCATGTTAGATGTACCTTTGATGTGGAGCATCCTTACAGTTGGCGTCATGACGATCCTCTCCGCGTGCGCACTCGTATTCGGTTGGAAGTAGAACAGATGAACAAGGGATTCTAGGCTGGTGTCGACCTGCTGCTCGGTGAGTTGTTGTTAATCCTTGCGGCGATCCAGTTACTCATGGAGATTTCACATGAAAGCCAACTCTGACAACTTCATGGGCATTCTGACGATGCTTGGGCTGCTCGCGGGCATCTACATTCTCCTGTACATCTTCGATACAGACTGGAAGTTGAATCTTGCCATCGTGGGAGGATTCGCACTGATCTGCGCTGTCAAGGTGTGGATGGATGCAGAAGGTGAAAAGAACACGACGAAGGGGGAGTAACCCGCCCTTCGTCGTGATTCAATCGTGTCGATCATCCAGGGGACTGGATGTTCGGCCTGTTGCTCAGTTTCCGGCCTTGACGTTCGCGACGTAGGCCGTCTTCTCATCATCATCCATTCGATCGAAGCGACCCTTGCAGCCGTTTCCACAGAACCCGACGGTCGAGCCGCCCCAGGTGCTGCTTGGGCTGGTGTCCTTGAGCTTCTTGCCGGACATGGGGCAGGAGTCGTTCATCATGCCGAGGCTGGCTGATTTCTGGCCACATGGGCAGGGATCTGCACAGGTACAGGGGTCACATTTGCATCCTGCAGTGGACTGCGAGGACTTGCAGCCGGGCACGATGGCCAGAGCTGCAATGGCAAGCATGGAAATGGCAAGCAACTTCTTCATGGTCTTCTCCTCCTGGAGGTATTCAGGGTGTGGAGGAGGAGTATAACCCGGCAGAAGTTGATGGGGATAGTCGGTGCGAGTAGGCTTTGCAGACCCCGGGGGGGCTCTACGAGGAAGGCCAGCCATGCACATGTACAAATCGTTCCTCCTCGGGGGAATCTCTCTTGCCACGATGGCCGTTCTTAGTGGTTGTGGGGGGTCTGAGACCAAGGCCGGTCAGGCGCCTCCACCAGCACCTGTTACAGCTGTAAAGGCCATCTCAGAAGACATCCCCGACTATCGCTACTACCCCGGCATCACGCAGGCCGTGCTGCAGGCAGACATTGTCGCTCGCGTGTCGGGCTACCTTGAGGAACGAAATTTCGTTGAGGGTGAGCACGTGGAAGCCGGTCAACGGCTCTACCTCATCCAGCAGGACGAGTACCAGGCCGATCTTGTTCAGGCAGAGGCTCAACTTGCCGACATGACGGCGCAGGCTGAGTTCGCCCGTTACACGCTTGAGCAGACCCGATCTGCGTTCGAAGGAGGGGCTGCCACCGTCTATGAACTTGACCAGGCCAGCTCGCAGTTCAAGGAATCCATGGCCCAGGTCGAATCGGCCCGGGCGCAGCTCATGAATGCGGAGTTGAACCTGTCGTACACGGACGTTGTTGCTCCCTTTGAAGGTCGCATGGGCCAGACCCATGTGAACGTGGGCAACCTCGTCGGTCCATCATCAAACACGACACTTGGAACGCTGGTGATGCTCGACCCGATGCGTGTGGTGTTCGAGCCGGCAGGGTCGGAACTTGTCCACTACCTGAAGGCCGACTCGAGCGGCACCGTTCCCGTGCAGGTCACGGTCAACGAGGGTGGGGGGTCCAAGGTAGTCTTCAACGGGTCCCTCGACCTTGTGAACAACAAGGTTACCCAGTCGACGTCGACCTTCCTGGCTCGCGCGGTGTTCGCAAATCCAGATGAGTATGTGCTGCCGGGGCTCTACGTGTCGATCCGTGTTCGACTCGACACGATCAAGGGCGCGGTGATGCTGCCCGATGCGGCATTCAGAAGCACCCCGACCTCGCAGTATGTCTACGTTGTTGATTCCAAGAACACGCTGCAGAGGCGTACGGTCAAGACCGGGAATCTCTACAACGGCCTGAGACAGGTCACGAGTGGACTCAAGGCTGGCGACGTGATCGTGGTCGAGGGGAACCCGATGTTTGTCAAGCAGGGGGCACAGGTCAAGCCAACCATCGTCGATTCACACGAGTTCGTATCGAAGCACAAGGCCGAAGAGGCTGATGCTTCCAAGTCGGGGGGCGCGAGCAACACACAGGAAGATCAAGGCGACGATTCCCAGTGATCAGTTTCTTCATTCACCGCCCGATCTTCGCCTGTTCCCTTGCGCTGTTGATGCTTCTTGGCGGGGTGGCATGCATCCTGACCCTGCCGATTGCGCAGTACCCGGACATCGTTCCCGGAACCGTTCAGGTCACTTCAAGTTACCCAGGTGCCGGGGCCGAGACGACGGCACGCGTCATCACGATGCCGCTTGAGCAGCAGATCAACGGCGTGGAGGGCATGATCTACATGTCCTCCAACTCCACGAGCAATGGTGCATCGGCGGTCACGGTGACCTTCGAGATCGGATACGACCTGGACATAGCCGCCGTCGATGTGCAGAACAGGGTCCAGACTGCAGAGGCCCAGTTGCCCGAGGAAACACAGAAGGCGGGCATCTCGGTCATCAAGCAGTCTCAGGACATTGCGTTGATCCTGTCCCTGAACTCCCCGGGTGAGAGTTATGACAGTTCATTCCTGGGCAACTATGCCCAGATCAACCTGATCGATCCGCTCTCCCGCGTGCCGGGGGTCGGCTCCATGACGATCTTCGGTCTGCAGAACTACTCGATCAGGATCTGGCTCGACCCGGAGAAGATGGCTGCCATGGGTATCACCGCCACCGAGGTGACCCAGGCCGTCTCGAACCAGAACCAGGACCTCGCGGCAGGAAACATCGGACAGCCTCCCGTTGAAGGGCAACCGGCCATCCAGTACCAGTTGTCGACCTTGGGCCAGTTGGAGAATCCGGAGGACTTCGAGGACATCGTCATCCGGGCGACGAACGATGGATCGGTGGTTCGCATTCGTGACATCGGTCGTGCCGAACTTGGAGCATCCAGCTACACATCCACGACCTACTTGAGTAAGAAGCCCACCTCGACGATCGCCGTCTACCAGTTGCCCGGCGCCAATGCCCTGCAGGTTTCCAAGGCCGTCCAGAAAGCCATGGAAGACCTGTCGAAGAACTTCCCGGACGACATCGAGTACGAGGTGACCTTCGATATCACCGAGTTCGTCCGTGTCTCGATGGAGGAACTGGTCATCACCCTCGTGGAGGCCATTCTCCTGGTGATGCTGGTTGTCTTCGTATTTCTGCAGAACTGGCGGACGACCCTGATCCCGATCATCGCCATCCCGGTGTCGCTCGTCGGCACCTTTGCAGTCATGGCGGCCTTCGGTTTCTCGATCAACACGTTGACTTTGCTGGGACTTGTACTTGCCGTTGGCCTCGTGGTCGACGATGCCATCGTCGTGGTCGAGAACGTGGAGCGCCAGTTCGAGGAAGGTGAAACCGACCGGAAACGTGCAGCCGAGAAGGCCATGAAGGAGGTCACTGCGCCGATCGTAGCCACCTCGTTGGTGCTCATGGCGGTCTTTGTTCCAGCTGCGTTCATGCCAGGCATCGCGGGCAAGTTGTACAACCAGTTTGCGTTGACAATTGCCTTCTCGGTGGCCCTGTCGACCATCAACTCGCTGACACTGAGCCCGGCCCTTGCCGGGGTCATGCTCAACCCTCGTCCGACGGGGGCACGGTTCATCCTGTTCCGCTGGTTCAACACCGGGTTCGAGCGAATCGTCAACATGTACGGGGCGCTTGTCCAGTGGTTTTCCAAGGCATGGCTGGCCGTTCTGGTCGCCTTCGGGGTGTTGCTTGTGTGGACCTTCTACGCAACGAGCCACAGGCCGACCGGGTTCGTTCCCGAGGAGGACCAGGGTTGGTTCTTCACGCTTCTTGAACTCCCTCCCGGCGCTTCGCTTGATCGAACGGAGGTCATCGTCGATCAGGCAGCCGACATCATCCTGGCCAATGATGCTGTAGAGAACGTCATCATGGTCAACGGGATCAACTTCCTTGAAGTCATCACGACTTCGAACTTCGGCCTGATCATCACGGTGCTCAAGCCCTGGGACGAACGGACCGAGTATGCGCAGCAGACCACGGGCGGCCTGATCAATGACATCAAGAAGGAGTTGACGCAGAAGATCCAGGGTGCGGCATCGATCGCGTTCAATGCGCCACCCATTCCGGGGCTGGGCTCGACTGGTGGATTCCAGCTGGAGATCCAGGACATCAATGACAAGGGAGTTGAGGCGCTCTACGAGATTACGGAGGAATTCATTGCAAAGGCGAACGCCAAGCCGGCGATTGGTGGAGTGTTCACGGACTTTGCGGTCGATTATCCCGTGCTATTCATGGATATCGATCGGGAACAGGCCCAGATCCTCGGGGTGGAAACGGGTTCCCTGTTCACCACGATCCAAGCCTTCCTGAGTTCCGTCTACGTGAACAACTACAACAAGTACGGGCAGGTCTACCAGGTCAAGATCATGGCGGAGGCTTCCGCCCGCTCCGAGCCGGAGGATCTTGGCCGGCTTCGGGTCGTCAATTCCAGTGGTGAATCGATTCCGTTCAACGAGTTCATGACGATCGAGCATACGACCGGGCCCATCAATGTCCCACGGTACAACCTCTACAACGCTGCCCAGGTCATAGGCGGACCGGCCCCCGGGTACAGCGGTGGACAGGCGATCAAGGCGCTGGACGAGGTTGGAGAGGAAGTACTGCAACCAGCCGGGTTTGACCTGGCCTGGACGGGCACGGTCTACCAGCAGTTGTCTGCGGGCGGAGCGGCGCCGATCATCTTCGGTCTCGGCCTGATCATGATCTTCCTGGTCCTCTCGGCTTTGTATGAATCCTGGGCCATGCCGCTGATGATCATGTTGTGTGTTCCACTGGCGATCCTCGGGGCGATCCTTGCTCTTGCAATTCGAGGCCTGCCTTTGGATGTCTACGCGCAGATTGGCCTGCTGATGCTGGTAGGTCTTGCTGCGAAGAATGCAATTCTCATCGTCGAGTTCGCCAAGTCGCTTCGTGAACAGGGGCGGGGGATCGTCGAAGCTGCGGTCGAGGCATCAAAGCTCCGCCTGAGGCCGATCCTGATGACCGCCTTCGCATTCGTTCTCGGTGTCCTGCCACTCGTATTCGCTTCCGGTGCTGGTGCCGGAGCCCGGCATTCAATCGGGACGACCGTCTTCGGCGGCATGCTCGCCTCGACCATCCTGAGCCTGGCCGTCGTGCCCGTCTTCTACGTCGTCATCCAGTGGACTCGAGAGAAACTCGGGTTTACCAAGGGCCTGCTCGTCGAGGATCGGCAGATAGGTGAGGACTTGACGTCCTGATCAACTCCCGGGAACGGGTGTGCCGCAGTCGAACTCCATCGGAACAAGACAGAGGAAGCGGAAGGCTTCGTCCGAGTCGTTTCGGAACTGGTGGACGGCATTGGCCGGGACATAGAGCACGTCTCCCTCGGTGACTGTCGCGGTCTCGCCATCACATTCAGCCTGGCCCGTTCCTGCCACGATGTAGACCTCGTGCTCGTAGTCGTGGCTGTGGTGAGGAGTGTGCCCGCCCGGTTCGACAACGAAGTGCCGCATGGCGAAGTTCGGGGCATGATCGTCTCGGCCGACCATGACCTGCATGCTCACATCCTTGACGCCGTCCATTTCAACGGGGGTCGTGGTTCCTGGATCGGTTTTTCGAATCAGCATGGGACTTCCTCCTGGGTGGAGGACCATGCTACCACCTGGTCAACGGCATGCGCCCCAGGCACCAATGACGACCAGCAGGTCATTGACATCGACAGTTCCGCTTCCATCAATATCCGTTCCATCGCCTGCCTGTCCCCAGTCGCTGATGACCGCAAGGAGATCATCGACGTTGACCATGGTGTTGCCAGCGACATCACCCGGGCAGGGCGGCGAGGGGTCGTAGACGTCATCGGGCAGCACGCTTGCCAATTTCCACTGTGGGTCCGTGAGAATCGAGTAGAGAGCAGGGTCGAAGGTATCGACGAGGTCGAGGTTGTAGAGTTCCCACTCCCCGATGATCTCTGGAATGCGCCACGAATAGTCCTGGGCGCCGAGGATGGAGGTCAATCCCCAGTAGGTGTACTCGGTGACCAGGCACGGGTAGTCGCAGGTCCAGTCGTCGTAGTGGAAGTAGCCGTTGGACATGTTGGTGTCCATGGCATCCGCGATGGCACTTCCCGGGAACTCGCCGAACGTGCCCGGGTAGGTGATGGCGTACCCACCGAAGGTCACCAGGTGCAGGCATTCCTCCAGCGAAGCATCGAAGTGCTGGTTCTCCGGGTAGCCGATGCGGGTTTCATCACCGAAGAGCAGTTGCAGGACTGTCGAGTCGAAGACCTCGTCGGGAATGATGTCCTCGGCACCTGACTGCTCAAACTCGTTCTCGGTCTGCCACATGATCATCGAGGCATGCAGTGAAAGCATGGTCGCGTGTACCGCCGGTTCATCGGGCTGGCCGTCCTCGTCGTTGTCGATCCACTGGGCCAGTGTCCGGGCGGCATGCAGCACCTTGTTGTCATGTGTATTCGAGGAGGCATACACGTGCAGCCCGAGCACATCGACGTGCTTGCTGAATACCTGCGAGAAGCCCTGGGGTGCATCAGCCGGCACTGGCTCGATGACCAGTTCGGCGATGGCACTTGTCGAGACGATTGCCAGAGCGCAGGCCATGAGGGATTTTTGATGAAGTACTGGAGACATGGTGTCTATTCCGCTGTGCAAGACTCGTTGAAGCCCAATCCTATGGTGGTTCTGTTTCCGAGCAAGGGACCCTGCTGCAGGTTCCTGCATTCAGTTCGGCACAAGACTGGCAATGGTTCCATTCCAGAACGGGGTTTCAGCATGTACGAAGTCGTGCAGTCGTTGGTTCGCAGTTGATGGAGGAGGCGATAACCCTGCAGGGAGTCTCAGGCAGAGCACTTTGAAGGGGCCCCAGTGGCGTTTCGCCTTGTCCACACACCATATATGTAGAAGATGTTCATTTTTTCATTGCTTCAAAGGTAGGTTCGATGACAATTGGCGTCGAGTGGATCTATGGCCGCGGGTGCTTCATGCAGTCCTGGTCGGATGGGGAGAGAACAATGCGTCGATTTCTTGGTCAAACGGTTGCTGTTGCATTGGTTGTACTTGGTACATCCGGACTGTCTGTACACGCTGGTGTCGAATACGAGACGGAAGTGCTGCTGATCGATGAACCGACTGGTACTGCCGGCGTGAACTTCGGTTACTCGTTGGCAGCCGATGGCAATTGGCTTGCAGTTGGTGTGCCCTATGACTCAGGGGCATCGTACTTTGCAGGGGCTGTGCATCTCTACAAGTGGGGCGTCGGGTCATTCGACCTCATCGAAACGATTCGAGCAGCAGACGCCGCCGATTCCGACTACTTCGGAGCTGATGTGGCGATGGACGGCAACGTGCTGGTCATCGGATCCCCTGGAAATGACGGATATGCGGTCAACTCCGGCGCTGTCTATGTCTATGAGTTCAGCGATTCGGGAGCGTCCTTCAAGCAGAAACTTGGTTCCGGCAACTTCGGCATCGCGGAACAGTTCGGTACATCAGTAGCAATCTCTGGTGACTACCTGCTGGGAGGCAGCCCGGGGACGGAGGTCTTCGGCATCCAGTCGGGTGCGGTCATCGTCTATGAATACGACGGCGGCGACTGGTGGTACGACGGGCAGTTGGAACCAGAGATCGGGGGGAGTGGCGCTGCGTTTGGATTTTCCATCGACTTCGATGGGGCGAAGGCAATCGTCGGGGCTCCCTACTCGTATGATGGCGACGGAAATCCGAATGGCGGCAATGCGGAAGTATTCACGTATATTCCCGGTTTCGGTTTCGATACAGAGGGCACCCTCTTTGCGAGTATTCCCGAAACGGGTGCGGCCTTCGGATATTCCGTTTCGATCGATGGTTCCTTCCTCGCAATCGGTTCACCCTCCTCCAACTCGTCGACCGGTGATGTCGAGTTCTTCAACAACGACTCCGGCTTGTTCTATTCAATCCAGTCAGTCGTGCCTCCTTCTGATCTCGTCACGGGTGACTACTACGGGTACTCGTTGCACGTCAATGGGAACGAGGTATACGTCGGCACGCCATATGGCGCAGGTGGTGACAGTGACACCGGTTGCATCAACACGATGAAGATCGAGTACTCAAGTTCCAGTGGCTACAGCGTCAGTGAAGTGAAGCGGTACTCGCTGAGTTCCCTGTCGAGCGGCAATGGATTCGTGGGATTCTCGGTTGATGGTTGGGGTGACAGGATCTACGCCGGGGCCCCCGAGTACAACGTTGGGGCGGGTGCAGTCATGTATTTCGGTGAAGACCGCTATTGGGAGAACCCCGCAGGCGGTTTCTGGGAAGACGCCATCAACTGGAGTGGCCAGGGTGTTCCCGGGATCAACAGTAATGTCTACTTCGGGCTTTCAGCGATGTACGACGTCTGGACCGGAAACCAGAGCAACATCGAGGTGGCGTCGATCGAAGTGTTCGATGGAGATGTCACGCTTGAGTCGAATTTCGTTGGTGAGTTCTACGTCAATGGAGGCCAGGACAGTTCGGGCCTCGAGGTTGGAACCTTGAATCCAGCGTCATTGACGCTGATCCAGCAGGTCATGTTCATCGAGGAAGACACTTCGGTCGGCCTGGACAGTTACGGGTACATGCGTATCTTCGATTCCTACTTTGCAACGTATGGCAGACTGGCGATCGGAAGCAGCGACTCCGGTGACATGCTCGTGGACTCCACGAACTTCACCGTCGGAAGCGATGTCTACATCCAGAGTGGCGGCAGCCTGTCGATCGAGAACGGTTCTTACGCGAACTTTGGTGATGGTTCATCGCCCTATTCAATCACCGTCCTGGATGGAATCTTCAGAACCGAATCTTCATCCACCATCGGCACGTATGGCGGCATCGAGATCGGCGCACGCGGTTACCTGGAGGGAAATGGCATCATCTCCTTTGACGCCGGTGATCGTGTAGTCAATACGGGCTTCGTCAATCCAACACTCGACTCGGTTGCTGGTGATGACATTCTCAAGCTCGAAGGCGCGGATTTCTGGATGGTCGGCGAAGATGACCTCGGTGAGACCTTCGAAGGCAGGCTTGTTACTTCCGTATGGGATGGTGTCGATGCAGCCTATCTGCAGGCCACGCTTGATTCCAGCGGAGCAGCAGGCGGAGAAGCGGCACTTGGAGGCGTGTACCAGTTGCAGGTACCCGACGTGAATACCGTCGCCGCAGGGAATACCTTCAGGGTTCTTGAGGCAGTATCGATCGTCGACAACTTCACGACCTACCTCGTTCCGTATGTTGATCCAGATCTGTTCTTCCGATTCACTCTCACTGGAGTACCGGCGAGTTGTCCATCAGGAGAGATCGAGGATTGCAACGGCAACTGCTGCCCGGCCAACTGGCTTGGCGACGGCTTCTGCGATGACGGCACCTATGACTGGAATGGAATACCCATCTACCTGAACTGCCCCGAGTACAACTGTGACGAGTACGACTGTGACGAGATCACCAACTGCGATGGTGGCCCACGAAGTGCCGGAGGCGGACGAGGTGGTTCTGGTGGCGGCGCTTCGATTGATGGTGAAGTGGCCGACCTGGTCATCCCGTTCGGCTTCAACAGTCTCGTATCCGGTTTGACGATCAACGGTGAAGCAATCTCGGTACGGGCCATGAATATTGATGACGATGTGGATGACGACCTGGTTGTACTTGCAAGCTCGACGGATTCCGGGGATGCGGTCTGTGTCTTCCTCAATGACGGGGGGACGCTCTGCCTGCATGATGAGATCGTGATCCTGGCGGGTCCGACGGACATGGCAGCTGGAGACTTCGACAATGATGGAGACGAGGATCTCGCGGTGACATGCAGTACCGCGAACAAGCTGGTCATCCTGCGCAACGATGGTGGCGGTGACTTTACGTCGATTCTCACGGCGGATACAGGAGCAAATCCAACTGCATTGACCGTGTTCGATTGGAACAATGACAGTCTCCCGGACATCGCGCTGGTCAACCATGATGATGACACGCTCTACGTCTACGAGAACTCAAGCACGTTCCGCTCGATCGGCTTCGGAACTCCCAACTCATCGGGGACCTCCGAGAATCCAAGTGGCATCGCTCCTGGTGATGTCGATCCCGGCGGTGACAAGGACGAGGACGTCGTCGTTTCCGGTGCTGATGGAGAAATCACCTACCACATCAATGGCGGAGGCTCGTGGGACAGCACCGAGCTCTTCGATGC
Organism: Phycisphaerales bacterium; assembly: GCA_014238205.1. Lineage (GTDB taxonomy): Bacteria > Planctomycetota > Phycisphaerae > Phycisphaerales > SM1A02 > SP202. Next base: position 25,438 of record JABABM010000022.1, read on the forward strand.
GGAAACCACCATCGGCAGCCTGGCGGTCCTGGACATGGACCTTGACGGGTTTGATGATGCCTTTGTCTCCTACCCGGATTCAAGTGAATCAGGCGTCATCTACGGTCCATCGGGTTCCCTGGTGGAAGACGTACTTCCCATCGATGGAAGCGGATTTGATGCAGTCGACCTTGACGGTGATGGTGATGAAGACGGGACCTTCGAGGGTCCTGGCGGAGCCGGTCGTGGCAGCATTGCCATCCGCGTGCTTCGAAATGACTCCGACGGCCAGCCAATTGATGTTGTGGTCTTCATGGACGTACCCGGTGATGATGTCTCCGGCACCTCGACCATCAATACGGGCATGGATGTCGATAGCGACGGTCACCAGGACCTGGTAGCGGTAGCGAATACATCGACGCCGGAGTTCTCGATCAACGTCCAGACCAGTGTCAATGGTTCCGACTGGAATCCAGGGAAGTGCACAACAGATGAGTGTGATGACGTCCTCCCGTCGACATGCTCGGCTGATGTCAGTGGTGCCGGCGATGAGCCGGATGGGTTCGTCAATGTTCAGGACCTGCTGGCTGTCATTGCCAACTGGGGCCAGACAGGTGATGGAATCACGCGACCGCTTGGAGACTGTCGTCCCTTGCCCAATGGCGATTGCACCGTTGATGTTGGGGATCTCCTGGCCATCATCGCCGAGTGGGGCACTACCTGCCGTCCCTGAGGGCTTCCAGGTGCGTGAACGTGTCCAGGGGCTTGAGCATGGCTGTATCCAGCGTGCTGGTGTTGCTTCGTTGAATCAGCCGACGGTAGCATGGTGGGGGGTACCATGAGCACACACCATGCCTGATGATCCAGTCAATCCAGGAGACATCGACCCGGTCGAAGAGGACGTGTCACGCCACGATCCCAGCGAGATGCCCACGCTGGATCCCAGCAGCATGCCTCCAAAGTCGGGTGATGCAACTGCCGAGCGGAAGGCGGTCGCTGATCGGGCCAAGGTCCCGGATCGCATCGGTCCCTACGTCATCAAGTCGCTCATCGGGTCCGGTGGGATGGGCAGCGTCTACGAGGCGATCCAGGAGGATCCCCAGCGTCGCGTCGCCCTGAAGGTCATCAAGCCCGGCTGCGTCAGCGAGCAGGCCATGCAGCGATTCCGCTTCGAAGCCCAGGTCCTTGGCCGGCTGCGTCACCCGGGCATTGCCCAGATCTACGAGGCAGGCACCTTTGAGGACGAGTACGGCGAGCGGCCGTACTACGCGATGGAGTTCATACCCGGCGCGAAATCCCTCACCGAGTATGCCACGACGAACAACCTGTCATTGGAAGATCGACTGGATCTCTTCGAGCGTGTCTGCGAAGCCGTTCACCATGGTCACCAGAAGGGCATCATTCACCGCGACCTGAAGCCGGACAACATTCTTATCGATGCCGCCGGGAATCCGAAGATCATCGACTTCGGCGTGGCTCGCACGACCGATGCCGACGTTGCAGTCAAGACGATGCAGACGACATTCGGCCAGATTCTCGGCACCCTGCAGTACATGAGTCCGGAGCAGGTGCAGGGGGATCCATCCGACCTTGATACCCGGAGTGATGTGTATGCACTGGGCATCATTCTCTACGAGTTTCTCTGTGAGCAGCTTCCCTACGACGTGAAGGCCAAGGCCCTGCACGAGGCGGTCCGGGTCATCCAGGAGTCGCCACCTCAGCGACCATCGACCATCACGCGTGTCATCCGCGGGGACATCGAGACCATCACGCTCAAGGCGCTGGAGAAGTCGCGGGATCGGCGCTACGAATCGGCATCCGCATTTGGTCGCGATATCCGCCGCTTCCTGGATTCCGAGCCAATCGAGGCGCGGCGGGCAAGCATGGCCTACCAGTTGCGGATGTTCTCGAAGCGGCACCAGTTGACGGTTGCCTCGGCGGCCGCGGTCGTCCTTGCCATCACGCTGGGACTGGTGATGTTCGGGCTTGCCTGGGCACGTGCCGAGCGGCTCAACGTGGCGTTGGAAGCAGCCAACGCCCAGGTCGAGATCGAGCGTGATGAAGCCGTGTTCCAGCGGAACATCGCCGACGAGCAGCGAGACCTGGCCGAGAATCGACTCGACAAGAACAAGGCGCTCTACCGGGATCGCCTTGGAGAAACCGTCATCGCGATCAGGCGTCTTGATGGAGCCCTTGAGGAGAAGCACCGTCTGGCCAAGTCCGTGCTCGACTACTTTGAATCACTTGATGAAGGCGAACGGACCCCCGAGGACATCGCGACCTTGGCAGATGCGCACACGAAACTGGCCGAGATGCTTGGTGGTTCCTGGTCTCACAGCGTGAACGATTCCGAGGGTGCGATGACGCACCTCGTCCAGGCCAACGAGCTCTGGTCGCAGGCAGCGGACAACATGCCGAACGATCCCTCTCCTCGAATCATGGAAGCCATCACCCTGCGTCGCATGGGCCTGCTGCACAGGGGAGCCGGGAAGCAGATCGAGGCAATGGGCTCCTTTGAAACAAGTGCGAACATTCTGCGTCCACTCCTTGAGAAGATGGATCCCTCCGTGGACAGTTACATCGGCGCTGTTCGGACCTTGTCGCTGGTGTATACGGGCATGGGTGATACCAGGCAGGACCTGGATGACATGACGTTGGCCATCGAGTCCTACGAGCGTGCGCGTGTACTGCTGGATGCGGCGGTTGCCGCGCACCCGGAGCATCTGAATCTCCAGACCGATTCAGGGCTGACGATGCGAAGCATCGGCTATGCACTCATGAAGATCGACCCGGAGCGTGGGCTGGATATCCAGAGGCGTTCTCATGACATCTTCGAACGCCTGGCTGCCGACCACCCGACCGACGGGTACCTGCAGCGTCGCCACGGGTGGGGCCTGTATTTCCTGGGTCTGGCCGAGGCGGGTTTCCCCGACAAACGTGACGATGCCATTGATCACATGGGTCGTGGTTGGGAACTGGTCGTCATTGTCTGCTCGAAGAATCCGACCAGTGCTCGTTCCCGCAAGGATGTCCGGGACTACATGAAGAACTACTACGACCAGCTTGTCTACCTGGATGCCCATGAGTTGATTCCCGGCAAGTGCCGGGAGGCGGCGCTGGTGCTCCAGCCCGTGGTGGAAGCCAATCCGGACAACGTCGCCATGGACGACCTGCTCAAGCACGTGCTCCAGGAAATGAATGCACGCGAGGGTAAGGCCGACGGGGCCGGCGGCACAGATGAGGACATCGGGTTGTGATTCTTCTCGGGGCATGGGGTTGCTGCCGGGTCTGATGGCATATCAGATGCCTGGTGAGTGATTCCATGGCGAAGACCGCCCGTTTGAAGATTCGCTCCTTGGGATCACCGGACCCCCTGAGTAGGATGGGCCTGGAGGAGAGAATGATGTCCAGGTACATGCTTCCATTCCTGTTGTTCACATCGGCGACGGCCATGGCCGAGCCGACGTTGATTCCACTTGGATCCAGCACCCAGGTCACCTCGATTTCCGCTGATGGCTCGGTCATCGTCGGTTCCATCGGGGGTTCTGTCTTCCGTTGGACGGAGTCGACGGGCACGGTGATTCTCGGTGGTGTTTCCAATGGAAACCCATCGGTGTCCTCGGACGGCTCGACGATTGTCGGAACCGCGGTGGATTCACTCTCGGGTCTGGAGACGGCGGCGATATGGCAGAGCGGAACGAACTGGTTGAACATCGGTGGCATCCCTGGTGGTTCGCCATCGGGAAGCAGCCTCAGTTCCGGCTGGGGAGTCTCGGGCGACGGTTCGGTCGTGGTCGGGCTGGGATGGATTGATGCAGGCACGGCGCATGGCTTCCGCTGGGATTGGGCGGCGGGCGTGGTTGATCTGGGCAGCAGCGTGAATGGTCAATCCTGCCGGGCGAATGAAGTCTCGGGTGATGGTCAGCGTGTCGTCGGGTGGCAGTCTTCAGCCAGTGGTTTCTGGGAAGGCGTGTACTGGGAGAATGGTGTGCAGGTTCCCATCACCACGTCCGGTGGGGGATCTGTTGGTGATGCCAATGCGCTCAACTCGGATGGCTCTGTCATTGTCGGCGCCTTTCTCGGCGGCCAGGCATGGCGTTGGACGGAATCAACGGGAGCCGTTGCCATCGGGGTTCTTCCTGGTTGGAATTACAGCGGCTACGCATTCGATGTCACCGAGGACGGGAGCATCGTGGTTGGCGCCTGCGGGTTCGGCTGGGATCGTGATGCGTTCATCTGGACCCAGGACACGGGGATGCTCAAGTTGGATACATGGCTCAGTGGCCAGGGTCTTGACCTGTCAGGATGGGATCTTGGTTCAGCGACCGGCATCTCTGATGATGGAAGCGTCATTACAGGTTGGGGATTTGGACCAGGCGGTATCGAGGGATGGGTTGTCACTCTCGAGGAGGATTCACCGGCCGACATCAATGGTGACGGCAACGTGGACGTCAATGACCTGTTGATGGTCATCAGCGGGTGGGGGCCTTGCAGTCTCTTCTGCCCAGCTGACATTAACGGTGACGACACCGTGGATGTCATTGACCTGTTGATGGTGATCCAGGACTGGGGTTGATCCCGGCGCCAGTTTCATCGACTGCTGCAACTGACAGTATCAATCGCCGTCGTAGGCGCCCTCGAGGGTAAGGCGAACGGCCTCGGTGGGGGCGTGTCCTTGCGTACCGAGGTCCTTGTTCATGGAGGAATGTGTTTCCTTCTCGCAGAGGACGGTGATGGCGGGTATGCCGGCCTCTTCCATCTTCCTGGCCATGGACTTGCATTCGGCGGTGCCAAGAGTCCGGTCGGTATGCAGGATGAGGAAGGGCGGGATGTCCGTTCCTTCCTTGATGTGCAGCGAGGGGGAGGCATCGGCATGGTCTGCCTCGTTCCTGCCGACCCAGTTGTAGTGCATGGTGCGCGAGGAATCGGGCAGGTTCTTGTAGGAGAGCAGGTTCGGGATGTCGTAGGCGGCGCCATCAAGCAGGATGGCCCGGTCGATGATGGAGAGCGACTTTCCGTGTTTCCCGAGGCGTTTGGGGTCGGTGGCGACCAGCGCGGCCAGGTGTGCACCGGCGGAGTGTCCCATGACGACGATGCGTTCCGGGTCACCGCCGTGCGTGGCGATGTTGTCATGGACCCAGGCGATGGCCTCGGCGACATCCTCTATGTGTGCAGGGTGCTTGACGGCTGGTGAGAGTCGGTAGTTGATGGAGACGAGCATCCAACCTTCACTGGCAAGCCATTGGGCTTTCTTGCCGACACCGGCCTTGTCACCCTTGGCCCATGCGCCTCCGTGGATGAAGACAACGACGGGTTGACGGGAGTCCTTGGTGGAACCATATATATCCAGTGATTGGCGGCGGGCATCGGTGGGGGTGTCGGCGTAGACGATGTTGCCTGCCTTCAGGAGGTTCGAATCTGTTTCTGGAGCTTGGGGGTTCCGGGGGGTCCGGGGGGGGGGTTGCTGGTTGGCTTGTTGCTTGGAGAGCCAGTCCATGCCTTCCTTGAGGGTGATGCGTTGGTCGTTGTCGGCATCGAGTCCCTTCATCTTGAACCAGTTGGGTGCTTCATCTGGGGTGATGGCACCGTCGTTGTTGGTATCCAGCTGGTTGAAGCGTTGGATGGGGTTTCGAGGCAGGTTCGAGCCGGGGTTTCCAGCGGGCGGTGCTGCCAGGAGGAGCAGGAGTGGTAGGAGGATGATCATGGGCAGGTCTCCGATCCGATGATACGTGGGCAGGAACGTATTCCTCCCCTTGGGTACCCTGTATCTGCCTGGAACGGCATTGGAGCCCCCTTGAAGATGGTATTGACGTTCTTGAAGAAGGAATGGTCGCTGCTGCTGAGTTACAGCTCGTTGGTGGCTGTCTTGATCCTGGGCAGTTCCATCCAGGCGGCCTGTGATGACAGCTTGGCGATCGGCCTGTACTTCGGCTGGATGTTCGTGGTGATTCTCATCACGGCGTTCAACGTGGTGCGTCATGCCGAGGCGTTGGCGGGGATCTTCGGTGAACCGTATGGCACTCTCATCCTCACCCTGGCGGTGATCGGGCTCGAGGTGATGATGATCGCCACGGTGATGGTGACGGGGGACAACAACCCGACGATGGCGCGGGACACGATGTTCGGCGTCTTGATGATCGTGATGAACGGTTTGTTCGGCGTGGCGATCTTCGCGGGAGCCTTGAAGCACCGGATCCAGGAGTTCAATATCCAGTCATCGACGGCGTACATCGCCATGTTGATCCTGTTGGTTGGCATCGGGTTGTTCCTGCCGCACTTCATGTCGGAGGAGACGGAGCACGGCTTCCACGTGATGTTGATCGTGTTGGCGGCGGTGTTGTACGGGATTTTCCTGTGGGTGCAGGTGTTCGAGCACCGCGGGTTCTTCGAGTACAAGAAGGAGGGTGGCAAGGAGGAGGAGCATCCCGAGAGCAAGCACGGGGGGATGTATCACTCTGTGGTGTTGATCTTGACGTTGATCCCGGTGGTGGTGTTGGCCAAGTACCTGGCGGTGGTGATGGATGCGGGGCTGGAGATTCTCTCGGCTCCGGCGCAGCTGGCTGGCCTGGTGGTAGCCATTCTTATCCTGGCGCCTGAGGGTGTGGCGGCGGTACGTGCGGGCAGGAACAACAACATGCAGCGTGCGGTGAACATCTGCCTGGGGTCTGGGTTGGCGACGATCGGCTTGACGATTCCGGTGGTGTTGATCATCAGTTTCATCACGGGCGAGACGGTGATTCTTGGTCTTGAACCCGAGTCGATGGTGTTGATTGCCATCAGCCTGTTGTTGTTGAAGACGAACCTGGAATCGGGCCGGACGAACATTCTCATGGGCGCCGTGTTCATGGCGCTGTTCGCGGCCTACGTCTCGTTGATCTTCATTTGATGACTGCCGACTCCAACAACCTGCTTGTCCAGTTGCACACGTGGGCTCATCGCCAGGACGAGAACTTCACGACTGATGCATTTGCGCACCTTCTTGGTCGGTTGGTGTCGGATGCACCCTTGGTGGGGGCCAGCGTGCTGAGTTGCTTGACGGGGATGGATCTGTCCGAGGAGGAATGGGCTGGAGCCACGATCGATACGCAGGTCGTGACACCGCATGGACGCCCGGATATGCGCATCGTGACGGCGACGGCGCTGATCTTCGTGGAAGTCAAGGTCGAGGCAATTCTGGAGCGATCGCAGCCCGAGGCGTATCTTCGAGCATTGCAGGAGGTGGATGACTCCCTGGTGACACGTTTGGTGGTCTTGACCCGATACCCGGCCCCTGATTCCCTTCCTCCCTCGGTACACAGCGTGCGGTGGCACGAGATCGAGGAGGAACTGGAACGGTCCATTGATTCCATGGAGCCGGGCGTCTGCCGATACCTCGTCGAACAGTATCGCGAGTTCCTTGCGCATCGTGGCATGGCCTCTCTACCTGTTCGGAGCGGTGTTTCGGGCGGGATTCGTTCCTACCAGGAGGAGCATGGAGTCGATGGTCCCCTGTTCCGAGGCAAGCTTCGAAGCATTGATCGATTACGCGAGGTTGCATCACTGGCTCCTCTGGCCGATCTGCTGGCAGCCATGCATCGAGCCATCGAGCAGTCGAGCTGGCCGCACCAGTCGCTGACGATGAGCGCGGGTGCTGATCGCGGCGGCTGGATTGGTTGGAACATCGATCGCCTGAAGTACTTCTTCTACCTCTGGTTCGATGCGCCTGAAGTCGTGATGTACCAGACGTGCTATCCACCGATTGATCCTTCGCTGCACGATGGTCAACTTGGCCAGGTGTACGAGGATCACATTGGAGGTCGCTGGGAACACTCGTTGGATCTTGGTTCCGTGGATGGTTTCTTCGAGTTATCGCGAGAGCGTCAGCAGGTGATCATGGTTGAGTTCATCAATGAATGTCTCGAGGCGATTCACCGGGTAGAGCCTGGTGATCGTGCAGACTGACCAGGAGGAAAGTATCCACACGGGGGCCATTGTTCCTTGACAACTGGATTCGTGCGCATACAATTGCACATGCATCAAGAGGAGGGCTGACGCCCTCGCCAACCTGCCCGCCCGGGCAAGGTGGAACCGGAAGAATCCGGGATGCGGCCGCAAGGCAACGAAGCGGGCTTGCTTCGTTTTTGGACCTTGTTGCGGTGTGCGCGATCGTTGCGTGTGCCGTGGCTGCTGGGCGTCGTCTCTCCTTGCAGAAACGCAAGGAGTTGCAGTCATGCCAGGTAAGAAGAAAGCAACCAATGAATCCAAGGAAGCTTCGGCAGAGCGAGAGCCGATTACATTCGAGGAACTTCAGGAGAAGTTCAACAAGCGATGGGGTCTTCGCGGGTCATGGAAGTGCCAGCCGGGGCCAATTCCACGGGAAGGCTTCTCGACGCAATCAGTCACCGTCGTACGAGGTATCACCGGGCCCTGTTTGGACGACACCTGGACGGAGGGATCGGAAACCTGAGAGGGCATGGCGTCCTTCAGTCAACAGGAATGTGGCACAAGAGGCATCAAGAACAAGGAGTTGCAGTCATGTCGGACAGGAAAGACGAATCCATGGACACATCGGACACGCGTCCGGAGCGATCGGATGCGGCGCATTGGCGAAAGCTGTGGGGTGGAGAGAACTCACCGATTCGCTTGCCCGAGCCATATCCGGATGGTGGGCGTAATGAGTCGGTCGTGATCATCCGCGGCTTCAAGAATCCCTTCGTGAAGGGTGATCCAGGAGTTTCCGGGGAGTCCGAGGGATCGGGGGGTTCCGATGGGTGACACGAAGCGATTTCAGCGATTGCAGTTGGATGTCCCGCGTGGTGCTGATCGAGACGAGGTTGTCCGACGTTTGACCAGGCAGATTCTCGAGCAGGTCCAGGGCAGGGCATCCACATCGAAGCAGGAACGTGGCAAGCCGGTTGATGAACCGGGAAAGGAGTCATCGTCATGAAACCCGATGAGAAACCAGGGAAGCAGGAGCCCCTGAAACAAGGGCGGACAAGAGTTCCATATTTCAAAGTGAAGTCCAGAGGACCGCAGATTTCGATCAAGGAGCACTACGAGAAGCAGTACCCGGACGACCCTGAGAAGGTGCAGCAACTGCTGAACCAATGGGAGAACTACGAGACGTTCTAGTTGCCGACGGGTGCGGTGGGGCGTTTTTCTTCAGGCACCTCGTGGTCATCACTGACGTAGGCAAGCACATCGTCCTTCTGCGGGCATTTCTGCCCATTACGGGTTGATGGCGTCCATTGTACGACCCTCATAGGGGCAATTAGGATGCTCCAGGGCCTGTTTGCTAGATTGAGCGTCAGATCGCTTGAAGTGCAATCGTATTACTATTGAGAGCAATAAACTCCCGGTGTGATCACGGTATTACCGTGTCCATGCATGATCGTCGATCTTTCCATGACTGAGCAGCTCATTCATCTCAATCTCGAAACTTGGATCCGCATTGCTGATGAGCGGGCAAGATCAGCTGTCATGTCGGTGTTCATCCTTGGATCCTTCATTGAGAATAAGCCGCATATAGAAGCACTTTGTGATGAGTTTGTTCAGAAAGAGATTTGGACCCAATTCGACCCCAATCGTATTCGCGAGGGTAGGACTCTTGAGGAGGGTGCTCATGCCTTCCTCAAGACGTGGATGAACTCAAGAGCGAAAGATCGGCTCAAGCACCTTGAAGTCGAGCGAGCCCATGAAGGCAAGCTCAAGGCAATGCTGGGATCCAAGTTGGTTGAATCTGGTGAGGATGTGGATCTCATCATGAACAGTGAGAATGTCACTGGCCATGCCAGGGGCATTATGATGCTCGAGCAGACACAGTCAGTGATCGACAAATGGGGCGAAGGTTGTGCTGTTCAGGCTAAATGGAACCGTGTCTCGGTGCTGCTTCTACAGTTGAGAATGAAGGTAGCTCTCGCTGTCTTTATCGAAGACATAGTCAGGGGGAGAAGCATGGGTATCCAGGGTTTGAGAGCAATCGTCGAAGAGCACATCGAGTGGCCGGAAGCATTTTGCTCATGGACATTGCAGCATGAGCTCCCCCCTTTCGTCTTCGAGCTCTGGGTGCGTGCAGTTGAAGTGCTCTGGCCAGATCTGTTGCACCGTCGGGGAAACAGCAACTCTGGCCAAGCCGTCGTTGATGCAGTCAACGATCTGCAGTCGATTTGGCAACTTACACGTAACACTTGGGATAAGCAGGTTGAACATGCTGGAAAGTATCTGACGCAGTCACATCCCGATATCGCATCCAAGCCGCCTTGGAATCGGGTTGCTCGCATGTCTGTAGGAAGTGGGCCATGAGTTCGCTCCGCAAGATTGTAGACTCGGTCGAGATCGACCCGGAACAGGCCCGGGCAGCCCTGCATGAAAACATCTCGTGTCTGGATTTCGAATCTGGTGACCGTGCACTGGCAATTCTGAAGTTTGCAAGCCTACTGTCGCTCTTGGGGGATCCATCGCAGCTTCAGCAGTGGCATGAATCCATCCAAGTGCACGAAGACAAGCACGCCTATCGGATTTCCAAGTGGATTGAACAGGAATGCACCCATCTGATCGATCTAGTGACTTCTGCGACAGGCATCATGGAAGGGGGTGAAGCCCTTGGCGAGGAGCGTGAGCGACTAGTGTCGAGTGCATTGGTGGACGCCCAAGACATGGTCTGTATTGCTCGTGCGAATGAAACCTGGTCGGGGTTGGACATCGTCCGTGTCGACCTGGATGATATGGAGTCGGCTTGCAACCAGATGTTGGATGTAATCGACCGTAATCTGCCTTCCTTGGCCCCACTTTCAAGTTATCACAGCCTCTACTCCCTTCCTCAGGACACGCGTCTTGGTAAACATGACCTGTCATCCGGCCTCAGGATGGTAGTTGATGATGAGCGGTTGAATTCTCTTGTCGCCGGCTTCATCGGATCACAAGCCGTCCGAAGTGCCGCTGCCGTGGTTGGTCTTGCAACCACCGCCCTTCACTTTGCCGATGGCGCCACCCCCGCAAGTGCATCACGGGCTCTACTCGAAGAATGGAAGCGGAACCCTATTCATATATCGAAGGACATCGACGGTGTGCATCATGAAATGAACCTGGTGATGCGCGACAACTGGAAGCTGCATGTCGACCTTCGCCGTACGGGCGAGGACGGTGACTCCGTATCTCCTCTTCGTGTCCGCCTGGGATCTCTGAAGGGTGTTCAGGAGGCAAAGCATCGTTTCGTCTTCGATCTGTCGGAGTTGTCACTTGACGATCAGGTGCGATTGTCCAGAACGAGACCTGTGATCACATTTGATGATGACTGACACAATCACTGGTCAAATCGATCTGCCTCCAACTGCTCCCGAGTACCCCGGAGTCCATGCGCTTCAATGGATTGCCTGCAATGGACTGGAATCTGCACAACGTGAAGTACAGGATGGTTCACCCCCGGAATGGATGGTGGAATGGGCTGCAGATCCTTCATGCAAAACGCTTCGAAGCGCAGCCGGCACAAATCGATTTCTAGTTGCACCGGGTATGCACAGGAGCGGTCGGTCTTCGGATGGAAGGTTTGGATTCATCGTGTATTCAGAAACTGCACCAGTCGGGCAAGATCATGCGTTCTGCTCGGATGACGCCGATGACTATTGCTGTTCCATTATCTCTATGGTTGATCAGATCATGCGTGACCAGTGGTGCTTGGATGACCCGTCGCCAACCTCTAAGATCCGTCTGATCCTTCCCGGGAAATGTCGATATGAAAGTTGCGGTGCGGCTGTGGTACTGGCGCGAGTTGCACAATGGATACCCGGGATGAAAGATTATGCAGGGCTGGCGGTCAGCGGTACCTGTCACGTTGGCGATACGATCAGTCTTCGAAAGGCCGACCATCTCGAAGAGAAGCATTCGCTGCTTGAGTCCTGTGGATGGAGAGATCCACTCGAAATCATCGGCTGTGGTCAATGGAAGTCTGCCAAGTTCAATGACTTTGTAGTCGAAGCAACGCGTCGCTTTGGAGGATGCAACCACAACCTGGACAAGATCTGCGACATCATCGAGAAGAATGCCAGTAAATCACAGCTAGATTTGGTCAGGGAATACCGTGCCCTCGCCGACCTATGGGCGGATGTGCCGCTGATTGCATTGTTTGTCCACGCGAAAGCCTGTTTTATCTATCGCTGCGAAGGCGCAATCGATGATGCCCGGAACTCCTTGGATGCCGCTATGCGGTATAGAGACAAGGCTAAAGAGACGCTTTACGCCAGGCCCAAGGGTGACATTGCAGAGCATGCCAATGATGAACTTGCACTTCATGAGGCTTGGTTGATCCTGTCGGTTGGGAAATGGGGTAATGAGAAGCCATATGCGGATGTTGAGAAAATTTTGGACAAAGTCTATGAAAGTTGGTTTCAGAGTGAGATTGAGAAACGTCTGCTACAGAATGCGGTGACCCTTTTGGCACATCGCCTGGAATATCGTGGACGTTGGGCGAAATCAGAAGATGACCTGACTGCCGCTTGGGAGATGATGCAGCGTGCAATCAAATACAGACCTGAAAAAACAGAATTGTTGTTCCGCCTGGTCGGCATCGGCTGTTCGATGCATCGTCTGGGACTTCAAGTCCCGGAGATATCTGATGTCTCATCTTTGAATCAACCCTCCGAACATGATGGGTATCAACCAGCCAATTACATGCAGGCCATCAACATGGAAATGCTGAATCCCGATCTGAAGAAGATCCGCCAGTTGCATGCCGTGATGTCTAAAGAAGCAAATGATCGTAGTGAACCCGGCAGATCGACCTACGATGTCGATCTGTTCCACGAACAGGTGCTCATGGCTGAGACGCCAATCGACGAGAAACTCAGGCAGGAGTCGATTGGTGCGCTTTCAAGATCGACCTCCTTCACTTCAGATCTGAATCCGAACAGTCCGCTTCGGGTCGTGGCCTGCCGCTTCCGAGGGGTCATCGAGCAGGCGGGCGGGGATCCACCGGATCTGCCCGGCCCACCCGAATGCGCCGAACTCCTGGAGATGTATGAATGCTTCCGCCAGGAACCCGACCAGGCCTGGGCTCGCTGCTTCTATTGATTCCCTGAAAAATCGAATCGAACCGTCAGATGACCGGCCCGCCGGTCGTACTTGTTTAGTCAGCGGTGGCACATCGTCACCGCATGAGGAGAATCGACATGACGGCGATGAAACGAGACAAGCCCTACGTCTGGGTGACCTGGATCACCCCTCTGTTGTCCGGAGACGCCCAGTGCACCTGGGCGGCTTGGTTCAAGGCGAACCACAAATACAAGTCCAGGCCGAGCGATTTCGACTCGGCGGCATGGACGGCACGCCATAATGAACTCCTCGGGAAGCGGGCGACCGAACTCGAGAAGGATGGCTGGGTCGTCAAGCTCGAGGACCAGAACAGCTTCAAACTGGTCGGCCGCGAAGGTGGCTGCCTCTCGGGGAAGCCCGACATTGTCGCAACCCGCGAAGGTCGGATGCTCGTCATCGACTGCAAGACAGGACAGCGACGCAACTCGGATGTCATGCAGGTCCTGATCTACATGCTGGCGATGCGAAGGCGGCATCCCGGGCTGGATCCATCAGCCATCAGTGGCGAACTTCAGTATTCCGATGGAATTCTCGATGTCCCCGCGGAGGGACTCGATGAGGAGTTCATGGTTCGCCTGGCGAAGGTCATGGGAGAAGTAACCGGAGCCGAGCCTCCACGGAGGGTGCCGAGCTACTCTGAGTGCCGGTTCTGTCCCATCCGGGAAGAAGACTGTCCGGAACGGATTTCCGAACAGGCCGTCGAGCACCAGGTACCGGATCTGTTCTGAAAAAACACTCGAACCGTCAGATGGGCAGTGGCGAGTTCGTACTTCATGTGCCGGGCCGTTTCCATGGGCCGGTCGCCACTGGACAGGTGGCGGAATGAAATAGCAGCAGGTGTCAGATGAGCCGGGGTCGGCTCGTACTGATGCATGGCAGGGATGCCCGGAACCCCCGACCGAAGATCGGGGATAAGGAGAGACACGATGACCGCACCCAATGTACCCGCCAAGATCCAAGTCGCCTTCCAGGTAATGGCCTACAGCCAGTCTGTGCAGAGTACGACCTTCGACCAGTCCCCGGTGGGGATGGCACGTTCGTCCGGCCGGCAGCTGTCGGACCATGAGAAGGGAATGCTCGCGGCAGCGCAGAACCTCGTTCGGAACTGGCTCAATGATGAGATCGAACTTGAGAGTCCGTCCATCGGGTTTCAATCCCATGGACTGCCCGGAGTTCCCTTTCAACTTGCAGCATCGGTCCAGAAGAATGAGGACGACGATGATGACGTTGACGACGAGGAGGCCTGCGTTGATCCAGAGGACCTTCCTGAAGAAGAGTTTCCATTCTGAATCGCAGGCATGGATGCCACGGCAGAGCCAGGGATGGCCGGACCTTCCTACACGAATTCACTGCCGCCGGAGCCACGCTCGAGATGGCTCCGGCGACGGTGAAAGGGGGGCGGCCGTCGGCAGAGGGCATGGATAGATGAAAGAACGGTGTCAGATGAGCCGGTGCAGGTTCGTACTGATCAGCAAGGACACCCGGAACCCTGAAACGAGATTCAGAGAACACAGGAGATACACGATGACGAACACAGACTCGAACAACACCGCAATCATTCTGGATTCCGCGGAATCCACCGTACTTCCCATGGTCGAGATTCAGGACCGAGGCGAATACGTCATGATGACCCTCGAGAATCTCAAGTCGTCCGAGGCCTACTCGGGCCTGGATGAGGAGGAGTTCGAGCGATGCATGGACTGTGCAACGCGGCTGACGCAGAAGATCGTGAATCACTACACACGATGCATCGCCGAAGGCGAGGTCGGGGTCGAAGGAGTCGGCAGGGCCATCTCCGAGGAGATCGCGTCCGAGCAGTTTCCGAACATCCTTCTGTATGGGAACGTGCAGGCGGGCAAGACGCTTGTGATGCAGTTGAGTGCCGCCATGTGTCTGGACAATGGATTCAGATGCGTGATCGTACTCACTCCCGACTTCACCTCGCTTCTGGATCAGACGGCGCTCCGTTTCGACGACATCGATGATCCACTGTCGGTCGTTGTTCGTTGCAGGGAGCCCTGGTCCGCGGACGCTGAACTGATCCGCCGGGAGTTGCCTCATCAGGGACTGGTGATTGTCGCATCGAAGAACTCGCACAATCAGAAGCGGCTGCTGGAGTTTCTGGATGAGATCGAAGCGAGCGGCTGTCCGGTACTGGTCATCGACGACGAGGCCGATCAGGCGACTCCGGATACGAATACCCGCCGCAGAGCCCTGGGCACGAATGGAACGATGGTACGCGGCAGCACCATCAATCGTCGCATCATCAGCAACGACGATCCCGAAGAACTCGGCCAGTCTCTGATGCAGAAGCTCACGCACAGCGTTCTGATGACCGTCACTGCCACTCCGCAGGCCCTGTTGCTCCAGGATCCCGGAACTGCGCTCCGACCCGACGACGTCTTCGTGCTCGAGCCTGGGAAGGGGTACATCGGCGGAGACTACTTCTTCAATGACGCTGCGCTTCAAGGCGATGGGCCGTTGGTCATGGT
>JABABM010000023.1 GCA_014238205.1 Phycisphaerales bacterium
AAGTGGAGTACAGGGATCGGCAACTCCATGAACTGCCTCCCAACGGCCAGGGGATTGTCGCACTGGTTGCAGCAGGAATCCTCGGACGACTCGATGCTTCCAGCTTCGAGCCGGATGATCCTGGTCTGCTCCACCTGCAGATCGAGTCGATGAAGCATGCCTTCGCCACATGCAAACCGGAACTGGGTTGCCCCGACACGATGGGTCGAAGTGCCGGTTCTCTCCTGGAAGTTCCTCTGCTCGAGGAGCTTGCCGGACAGATCGACCCGGCAAAGGCTCATGACCCCGGTCACGTCGTCGTGACCGATGCTTCTACCGTCTACCTGGCTGTTGCGGACTCGGATGGCATGATGGTGTCCTTCATCCAGTCGAACTACATGGGTTTCGGAAGCGGAGTCGTCATCCCTGGCACCGGCATCGCCATGCAGAACCGGGGAGCCTGTTTCGTCCAGGAACAAGGCCATCCCAACGAGGTTCAGGGAGGGCGACGTCCCTATCACACGATCATCCCTGGATTCATCACGCGGAATGGTCAGGCGGAGACGGCCTTCGGGGTCATGGGAGGGCACATGCAGCCACAAGGCCATCTCCAGGTCCTGTCCCGGATGACCGACAACCAGCAGAACCCGCAAGCTGCGCTTGATGCTCCTCGTTGGCGCATCGACAAGGGCCGCTGTGTTCACCTTGAACCGGGATTCCCCGCATCGACCGTGCAGGGCCTGGTAGACCGGGGACACGAGATCAAGATTGCCGATGCCCGCTCCGTCCAGTTCGGAGGCGGACAGGTAATACGACGATTGGACGGGGGATACGTTGGAGGAAGTGACTCAAGGCGAGATGGCCTCGCCATTGGTCGATGATCCTCCGGTACCCTACTTGGCATGCTCCTGTATGCAGGAATAGATGAAGCCGGCTACGGACCGATGCTTGGGCCACTCTGCATCGGCTGTTCGATCTTCTCGCTCGATGAGCATGATGCAACGAATGGTGCACCTGATCTCTGGAAACGACTCGATCATGCAATCTGCCGTGGCCGACGAGATCGTGGGCGTCGCATCGCGATCGACGACTCGAAGAAACTCAAGGGTTCAAGACAGGGTGGCCCCCACCCGCTCCATCACCTGGAGCGTGGAGTACTCGCGTTTCTTGCAACAACTGTAAACG
This sequence comes from Phycisphaerales bacterium, assembly GCA_014238205.1. Classification (GTDB taxonomy): domain Bacteria; phylum Planctomycetota; class Phycisphaerae; order Phycisphaerales; family SM1A02; genus SP202. Next base: position 1,165 of record JABABM010000023.1, read on the forward strand.
GACCCGACTGGCTTGATGGGCTGACTGATGAACGGGCCCTGTCAGAACTGGGTGTCACCGTTCCTGTCCACCCCTGGTACGAAGGTACGACGGAACTGCCCCTCGGCGAGGACCCGGCGCTGCTTCGCATCACCACGAGCCGACTTGAGCGCGCCCTGGCCGAGTCGGGAGTGACCTGCAGATCACTTTCGTGCGAGTTGATCGACGCCGATGAGTTCAATGAAAAGGTGGTTCGTACAGGTAACAAGGCCAGCCTGAACTTCGAAGCGATCCTTCGGATCATCAACAGGCTCCGGAAGGCGTACCCCACGGATGAAGTCCATGTCGTCGTAGATCGCCAGGGTGGACGAACACGCTACCGATCGGATCTCCAGCAGGCCTGGCCGGATCACGCCATCCAGGTACTTGATGAGGGCCCTGCATTGTGCAGGTATCGCCTGGCGCCTGTTCATGGACCAACATGGAGTGTGAGTTTCACCCAGGCGGGAGAACATCGTCATCTTCCGATCGCCCTGGCCTCGATGACCGCGAAGTTCTGTCGCGAACTGCTCATGATCCGCATGAACAGGTGGTTCATCGAAGCCCAGCCCGGCCTCCAGCCGACTGCCGGTTATGTGCAGGATGCACGACGGTATCTTGATGACATCGCACCCGTGATCGAATCGAGATCAATCGAACGATCCAAGCTCGTTCGCAACTGTTGAACTCTGTTTTTTATCATTGACAGGGGCCATTCCGTCGATAGAATCCCCTGATCTCCGGTTGGGCCAATGCCCTCTGGAGTGTTGAAAAAGGCGTACTCACAGCCCGACTGCACCAGGAGGTTTCCATGCAGCACGAGGAAGACGAGCACGCCCGGCTCCGCTGAGGACCCGGATTCTCCAATCCGCCCCGGTGAACGCCGGGCAGGGACTCAGCGGACATCGCCAGGAATCCATGGCGACTCCCGCAAACCATGCAGTGTCACTGCACTCCTACCGTGCACCTGCCCTGCTCCCGCGATCGAAACACGTTGACCTTTCACGTCCCCTTTACCAGACCAGATGACTACCCCATGACGACCAACCTATCCAAAACTCGCAACATCGGAATCTGCGCCCACATCGATGCCGGCAAGACCACGGTCACCGAACGCGTGCTGTACTACACGGGTCGAAACTACAAGATGGGTGAAGTCCACGAGGGAACGGCCACAATGGACTTCCTGCAGGAAGAGCAGGAGCGTGGCATTACGATCCAATCGGCTGCAACAACATGCCCATGGGACTTCAAGGGAGACATCTACACGGTCAATCTCATCGATACGCCGGGGCACGTCGACTTCACGATCGAGGTGGAGCGTTCCATGCGAGTCCTCGATGGAGCCGTGACAGTGTTCGATGGCAAGGAAGGCGTTGAAGCTCAATCTGAAACCGTCTGGCGACAGGCTGATCGATACGACGTTCCGAGGATCTGCTTCATCAACAAGATGGACAAGATCGGTGCCGACTTCGAGTTCTCCTTCAACTCGATCATCGAACGGCTCGGGGCAAACCCGATCGCTGTACAGATTCCAATCGGAGCGGGTGATGAACTTGAAGGACTCATTGATCTCATCGAGATGAGAGCCTTCTACTTCGACAGTGGTGAACTCGGCGCCGTCGTCGAGGAGCGCGATATCCCGGATCACATGATGCAGGATGCGGAAGCATGGCGGCACCAGATGCTTGAGCAGTCCGCGGAACTTGATGATGCCTTCATGGAACAGTACCTGGAGGATGAACAGTCGGTCGATCTGGAGATGTTGCGAAGTGCCCTTCGAAGTGGAACACTCAGCAGAGCATGTACTCCTGTCTTCTGTGGAGCCGCATTGAAGAACATCGGCATCCAGCGCTTGCTCGATGGTGTCATCACCTTCCTGCCCGACCCGACCGAGGTCCCGGCCGTCGAAGGCACCAACCCCAAGGATTCCGACGAGAAACTGTGCCGGCCAAGCAATCTCGAAGCCCCTTTCTCCGCACTCGTCTTCAAGGTGGTTTCCGATACGCACGGGGATCTCACCTACTGCCGGATCTATTCGGGCACCCTCGAGAAAGGAACACGTGTCCTGAACCCGGTGAACAACAAGAAGGAGATCGTCTCGAGGATCTACGAGATGCATGCAAAGGACCGGGAAGCTCTGGACACCGCACATGCCGGCATGATCGTCGCACTCATCGGGCTGAAGCACTCGGTGACGGGCGATACCCTCTGCAGCACCACTGAACCGGTGGTCCTCGAACGAATGCATTTCCCCGACCCGGTCATCTCGATGTCGATCGAGCCCATGACGACCGATGACAAGAAGAAACTTGCCGAAGCGCTCGGAACAATCCAGCGGGAAGATCCTTCCTTCAAGACCCGCTACAACGAGGAGACCGGCGAAACGATCATTTCCGGCATGGGCGAGCTCCATCTCGAGATCGTCCGGAACAAGCTTGTCCGTGACATGAAGATCGGCGTGAACATCGGCACTCCCCGTGTGAGCTACCGTGAAACAATCACCGGAACAGCAAAGGACATTCGAGGCAAGTTCGTGAAACAGACCGGTGGACGTGGCCAGTATGGCGACGCGGTTCTGAATGTCGAACCCATCACGGCAGATGAAGCGGAGGCCCAGGAGTTGAAAATGAAGGATGGCCTTGTCTTCGTCAACAAGATCAAGCAGGGTGTGATTCCACAGGAATACATTCCATCAGTTGAAGTCGGCGCCCGTTCTGCCGCACTCTCCGGAATTCTCGGCGGGTACCCATTGCAGAATGTGAAGGTCGAACTTGTATTCGGCTCGTATCACGATGTCGATTCAAGCCAGATCGCCTTCGAACAAGCCGGCGCCCTCGCCTTCCGCGAGGCATGCACCAAGGCGGGGCTGACACTCCTGGAGCCGATCATGCGGGTGCTCGTTACGACTCCCGATGATTTCTTCGGACCTGTCAGCAGCGATCTTGCAAGTCGAAGAGGCCAGATCGTTGAAAGCGATATCAGGGGAAATACCAGGGTCATCCATGCCGATGTCCCTCTCTCGGAAATGTTCGGTTACACGACGGTTCTCAGAGGCATGACCCAGGGAAGAGCTTCCAACACGATGGAACCCAGCGAATACCGATCCATGCCGCCGAATCTCACCGAACAGGTCCTTGCCCAGACCTGAGGCGACATCCTCCAGCATCAAGCAGGCATGAACCCATTCAATGATGTGGTACGGTGTCCTGTCGAACCACATCGGGACCCCACGGTGGCATGACTGGAACGATGATCGAACTTGAACATGACCTGGCGCTGCTCGATCGGGCAGCACGCTGTGCCGTACGTGGACATGGACATGTCGAGCCCAACCCCATGGTTGGATGTGTTGCTACCGACATGGATGGTGTGGTGGTTGCAGTCACACATCATCAAAGATATGGAGGTCCTCACGCGGAAGTCCTCGCCATCGAGATGGCGGGTGCCCGGCTTCAGGGAGGAACCCTGCACGTCACGCTTGAACCCTGCACGCACGAAGGACAGACTGGGCCATGTACCAGTGCCATTCTCGATGCAGGTGTGTCCCGCGTCGTCATCGGACAACGTGATCCGAACCCGGACGCATCGGGAGGCGTGGAGTTGCTCCGGGCCGCTGGAATCGAAGTCGATGTCCTCGATCATGAGGCATCCCGATTGCTCCTCTCGCCCCATGTCATCCGGCTCCAGCAACAACGACCTTGGGTTCAGGCAAAGTGGGCACAGACCGTCGACGGTCGCATCGCGACCAGATCGGGGCAGAGTCGCTGGATCAGTTCGAGTCGAAGCAGGGGCATGGTTCACAGGCAACGGGGCCGGGTCGATGCAATCCTGACCGGCATCGGAACCGTCATGAACGATGATCCCCGACTCACAGCCAGGCAAGGTCGGCCTCGTCGAACCCCCCGTCGAGTGCTCGTCGACCCCAGGCTCGATATTCCGATGGACTCCGCCCTCCTTGCAACCATGGATGAAGCCCCATTGACCATTGCCTGTCTTGAAGATGCACCCCCAGAACGCCAGGATGCGCTCCGGAAATTGGGGGTCGACGTACTTGCATTGCCTGCGCACGAAAGTCGGATCGACCTTCGATCAATGCTGCAACTGCTGCATGCCAATCATGGAATCTCCACCGTCCTGGTTGAAGCCGGGCCGGGCCTGCTCTCAAGCCTGCTCGAGGCGGGTTGCGTGGATGAGGCCTGCGTATTCATCGCACCGACTCTCCTGGGGGATGAAGATGCGACTCCACCATTGAAAGGCCGTACCCCGGAGACCGTTGACGGCGGACTCGGCATGGCCTTGCAGCAGGTGCATCGCCGTGGTGAGGATGTCCTGCTTCGCTACGGCATGCTTCCCGGCAACTCGTAGTCTGTCGGTTGCAATGGAAGCATGAGGAACTCGGGATGGATGCGGATGACACCATCTCCGTTCTCCATTCCCCATCGACCTGAATCTTCCGTTTCACGCAGGAGTCGGACCGTATCCAATGGCCGACCTCCGAACCCATGCAGGGTGATCCGCGCCCGCTCAAGTTCCGCCGGGTAGTTGTCCCGGATCTCGATTTCAGTTGCACGAAGCTGCGTCAGTGATTCAAGAAGGCTGTCAACGGGTTCCGAAGGAACTACTTGATCCTCATGTCCCGGAGCCGTCCAGATATCGAGCGTACGTTCGAGCACGATCGTGCCCCCCTGCGATTCGATCACGATCCGTTTCACGTCCGCCGGCTGCACCCCGCTGCCCGTATGGTCGATCAATCCCACGGGATCGGACAGGATCGATGCCACGGTGTTCGAATCGAGCTTGAGTACCACCGGCACTCCTTCCACCATCGCAGATCTCGTCTCCGAGTCTCCTCCAAGTCGCTCTCCAACATGCAGGACATGCATTTCCTCACCATGTCGAATCTGGATCGAGGCTGCCGGCGGAGCAAGTCCAAATACGGCCAGGTCTTCCGGTTCCTCGAGAATGACATCACTCCAGCTTGACCGGGCAAGTTCAATGATGTGTCGCCCGATCTGGTCCTGGTTGAGTCGGGTGCTGATGGGAGAGGTCATCCGCCATCGAGTACCCTCCCGCTCGACGGCGATCCTGCTGTCCCCGATGGTTCGCTCTATACGATCAATCTCGATGTCGATGCCCGGGAACAGCAGCCTGTCACGCCAGAGCACGGGATCCTGTTCAAGCACATACCCATGAATATTCCCTTTCGTAACCAGGACAGGACCTGTTCGATTCCGACGCATGTAGTTGCGACCACCGATTCCAGTCCGGCCCAGTTCAAGGACCAGCTCATCTCCCCCATGGATAAATCTGATCGTGCCGCGTGGTGGCAGGAGATCCAGTCGCCTGAGAGACTCGGGATCGGTTTCCTCAAGCTCATCCAGGACCTCCTCCTGCATCGCCGACTCCACCAGGGCCAACATGGCCACGGTCTGGGCACGATGTCTGAAAGGTTCAACCTGCCACCAGGTATCACCTTCTCGCCTGAACCCAACGGACTTCTCGTCGGCATTGCCGAGATGGATTTCGGTGATGTCACCAGGCGAGAGCCCCAGGTCCTCCACGAGACTGGACCGCGTAACTACGCGAGCAGAGTCCCCTCCGGGAGGGCCCATGATCCAGGCCCAGGCAAGAGCAAGGCACGCCAGGAGCAGCATGATGATCGTCGCCCTTGAGCTCATCAGTTTCGCCTCCTGAGATAGACGACGACACCCAGGAGAATGATGCACCCGGGAAGGCCAAGTACCAGCAGCCAGCCGAAGAAACCCTGCGAAGTCGATGAAAGATCACGAAGCCTTGACACTTCCTGGGACAAGGGGCCCTTGGCAACAAGTTCGTCCATGCCCGAGAGCCATGCCACAGATGCAAACATGAGTTCATGATTGCCTGGATTGAGCAGGGTCACTCGTTCTCCCCCGGTCGAAACGACGACATCCGCGATATTCGTAAGCATCCATGGCCCGGATCCAACAACGAGGATCCGCTGTGTCTGTCCGGTACCCGGAATCACCTGCTCATGGGACCAGATGACATCCACTGGCTCCTCGAGTGAACGACCATTCCGTCGAATCGACCCGAGATCCTCGCTTGGAGTCCACTCCTCCTCCAGCCACCGTGCTTCACCAGCTGCGATGCTCCCGACCTGCCCCAGCCTGGAACCGGTACCGCCCGATGCATGAATCGGAACTGGAAGAGGAAGCAGCAGTCTCTGGCCATTCAAAGCGGCCGAAATCGGGTGTTGCGCCGGGAAGTCATTGATCTGCTGGAACATCTGTACGACTGGTTCACCTGCCTCATCAAGACTTTCCTCAAGCAGAACCGTGCCGGTCAATGCCTCGATTCCGTACGGGTCAAGCAGGCTGGCCCATGGATCAGGCTGGCCATACCGAGGCATGTAACTGGGATAGAGATTGATCAGGACCGACTCCCCCTGGTCCAGGAGGTGCGATGTTTCTTCCAGGAGGCGGCGTTCTCCCTTGGACAACTCGAACCCGGCGCGCATCGCAGAGGGAAGTATCACCCAGGCCCTCGGCGCATCGGTCGGAAGTGCTGGTTGAGGACCGAGTGTCACGGGCCACTCAAGCACGTTGAACCGTGCTGAACTCAGTATTGCGCTGGCGCCGGTTGCATCAAGTTGCATCGGATCGGGTTCAAGAATGGACCTCTCCTCGCCGTGGACGAAGATGACCGTCGGCATCTGTTCGCTCTGGATGGTTGCAATCGCAGATGCGAGCACCTGTTCTCCCCTGAAACGCTGATCGAAACGAACCTGTCCAACCTCGTCCGGGATGAGATTGGTCGCGAACAACTGCGACGCGGGGATCGCCATGGCCTCGTCGGGACCGATGATGACGGCAGCTTCACCCTCGCCGAGCTGAGCAGCGATAACGGCGTAATCAAGTTCCTCGAGTCGAAGCAGGCCATCCGCAGCAACGGCAAGTTTCGATGCCTGCTGATCCAGGGCGGACTGCAATGATTGCAAACGTGCCTGATCCACCGTGGCGGATTCCAGCATCCGCATCCGCCGTGATGCGGATTTCAGTTCACGGGACCATTGCTGGAGCCCCTCGATGAGAATAGCGCGGGCAGCCTGGTAGTTGGGCAGCGGCTCCATTCCATCCGGCTGCAACTCCTCCCTGATCCGGTCGAGCACGAGGTGCCCCTGGTCGGCCAGGAGTTGCAGCGCCGAGGCGAGGGCTCCCCATTCCTCGACGACTGACTGGCGATCGGCCCTCGATGCCAGGATTGAATCGAGGCGAGAACGGGCAGTCGATGCGAAGTCCACGAGTTCAGCAAATGCCCCTTCACCCCGTTCCAGGGCCGATTCATGTGCCTTGATCCCTTCTGACTCTCGATCTCGAAGTGCCAGCAGAAGAGACTCGTACTCGCTCAATGAGGAGGGATCGGAAGGGTCGATCCGATCGACCTGGAGATTGGGCGCAGCTGCTGCCGCTCGATCCAGGACTTCGTCGATCTGTCTTGCCACGGCCTGATCTCGCTCGGATTCAACCATGACAACGGCGATCCGCCATGCTCCCTCCAGGTGCTCAAGGAGTGCCGTTGTCCGGGGGCTCAGTGAATAGGCTCGGGTCTTGGTGGCATCCAATCGCACACGGAGCGAGGAGTTCATCGAGACCATGACCAGGGACACCACGAGTACAGCCGCTGCAAGGAGAAAGACCATGCTCCTGCCCCAGTTGAACACCATTGAGTTGCCTGTGTTTCGCCCGCTCATGATCGTCGCTCCGATTCAAGAACGGCGATTGAAGCAAGCAGGAACCATGACGTCACAAGGAGGAAGAAGAGGACATTTGAACTGTCGATCAAGCCGATGGTGAAGTCCTGCATTCGAAGGAATGGATCGAATGGCTTCATCATTGACCATGCATCCGGACCAGTCCATGCCGGCAATGCCTCCCGACCGAGACTCAGCAGAACGAAGAAGAAGACGGACAAGAGGTAGGCGATCGTCTGTGAACCGGAGATGACGGATGCGAGAATGCCACTGCTCAGGTACATCGAACCCACGAGCAGAAGACCCAGGTATCCCGATGCGATCTCTCCGTAGTCCGGTTGCCCATACAACTCGAGAAGCACGACCAGGAACAATGTCGGAAGAAGAATGACGACCAGCGCGGCAAGGGACGACAGGAACTTGCCCAAGACGAAAGAGGCGACACTGGCGGGACTTGCTGATATCAGTTCAAGCGTCCCAAGCCTGCGTTCCTCGCAGATTGAACGCATGGTTATTGCCGGGCAGAGAAACAGCAGAAGGACGACATCGAAGTCGAAGATGCTTCGCATGGTCGCCGGCTGCCCCTGAACGAAGACGTCTCCCATGAAGACGATGCTGTTTCCGAGCAGAAACAATGCAATTACCACGTACCCTGATGGAAAAAGGAAGAAGGCACGGAAATCCCGGCTTGCAATTGCACTGCATGTCTTCACGAAACAACACCCCCCTCGGAGAAGGCTTTTGCCGTCAGTGCCACGAAGAGATCCTCGAGTGATGCGTCTTCCATGCCCGACTCCCGGCGAAGCGAAGGCAGATCACCCTCGGCAACGAGTCGACCACGAGCCAGGAGGATCACGCGATCACAGATCGCCTCGACTTCCTGAAGTACATGCGTGGAAAGCAGGATCGTACGATCCGCCGAGAGCTCCTCGATGAGTTGTCGAACTTCGATCACCTGAAGCGGATCGAGGCCGGAAGTAGGTTCGTCAAGGACGAGTACGGAGGGATCATGGAGGATTGCTGCAGCCAATCCCACGCGTTGGCGATAGCCACGTGAAAGATGCCCGATGGGGCGTTTGACAACATCCTTGAGTCCACACCGGTCAACTGCCGTGGAAATGGCTTCGGCAGGATCTGGCAGTGCGTAGAGTCGGGAGCGGAACCGGAGATACTCCACCACACGCATTTCCGGGTAGAGCGGCGAGCCCTCTGGAAGGTACCCGACGATTCGAGCAGCCTGGGCTCGATGTGTCTGCAGGTCATGGCCCCCGACCAGGATCGATCCCTCGCTCGGAGGGAGGACACCACAGATCATCCGCATGGAAGTGGTCTTCCCCGCCCCGTTGTGACCAAGGAAACCCACCACTGAACCGGGCTCAACGTCCAGGCTGAGATTGTCTACGGCGACGATACGTCCGAACCGTTTGACCAGTCCCCTGGCGATGATTCCGCAATGTTGTCCTTGAGTTGCCTGCAAACTGGTCCACCACTTCCTGGGGTTCTGCCCGGATCCGGTCGATTCACCATCAAGCCGCTGATCCAGGGATCGCCGAACTATTCAGTTCGTGGTGCGGATTGTCAAGCGAGTTTGCAATCCAATCCGATGCTGGACGGTTGCCGCAAGGCGAATTCCGACTACGCTTCCCCTGAAGAGCTTCCGGAAACTGGGGAGGGCTCGACTCCATGCACGATACGCCACCTCGATTGCAGCTTGTTGGTGGATCCAGCGGCCATGATCCCATGGACCTGGGAACGCTTGGCGATGCAGTCGTTCTGGTGGTCGAAGGTGAGCCTCGCTGGAGCAATCCGAGGTTCGATGACCTCTCCGCAGCCCTTCGGGAAGCATGCATCGAGTGGTGTGGAAATCCCGATGATCCACGTCGAAGAACGCACCTCAGCGAAACCGGACGACACTGGGAAGTTCTCAGGGCTCCAGCAGAGCAGGGCGCCTGGCTGGGGATGCTCTTTGAAGTAACCGATGATCGGAACCACCAGCTGCGACGGCAGGTCATCGCAGCAGCCGGCGTCGAGTTGCTGCACCTGGATCGTTCGACTGTCGAGGAACTGAACGTCGCTGAACGTCTTCGGCTCCTCGAAGAGAAGATAGTTGAACATGTCCGTCGTGAGTTGAAGTTCGACAATTTCGAGATCCGGCTCCTGGAACCAAGAACACGCCAACTTGAACTGGTCATCGCGGAGAACATCAATCCACTCAAGATCGGTGAAGTCATCTATGCCGATGAAGCGGGCAACGGAATATCCGGATGGGTGGCTGCAACGGGACGATCCTATCGTTGTGATGATGTACAGAACGACCCACTGTATCGCGAAGGACTTGACGACGCCGCTTCGACACTGACGGTACCGCTGCGAATGCACGAGGACATCATCGGTGTCTTCAACATCGAATCGAATACGAAGTCACATTTCACGGAGAATGATGAAGAACTTGCCGGACTCTTCGGTGAATACATCGCCATGGCCATGCACATGCTCGACCTGCTCGTCGTGGAACGATTCACTACAAGCGAGCAGGCTTCGACCTCACTTCTATCCGACCTTGAATCGCCACTTCGCGACATCTCCCTGATCGTTGATGAGTTGAAGCAGGACGCAGACGAGAACGACGAACGCATTACACGGTTGAACATGGCCCTCGACATGATGCGAAACCGGATCGAGGCTTCTGCCGCAGGCCCACGCTCGATTCTCGACGCCGAACAGGCGCTTGCGATACTTGAGCCAGTCGATGCACTGCTCGGGAAACGGGTCATCGTTGCCGACGACGAACCGAACATTCGCAGGATGGTCGCGAAGATTCTCGAACAACTTGGCTGCGAAGTCATGATGTGTTCCAACGGAGCCGAAACACTGGAAATACTCGAGGAAGCTGACCGTTCGAACACGTCTCCGGACCTCCTCCTGTCCGACATCAAGATGCCCGACCTCAACGGATACGAACTCTTCAGGGAAACACAGGATCGCTTCCCCGGCATCCCGGTGATATTGATGACCGGTTTCGGCTATGACCCGAACCATTCCATCGTGCGAGCCAGCCAGGAAGGCATGCAGACAGTGCTCTTCAAGCCCTTCAAGACTTCACAACTGGTTGATGCCGTCACGCAGGCCGTAGCCTGCAGTTGATCGATCAGGACGCAGACCGGTCGATCACGAGAACGCGGTCATCTCCGAAGGCATCGCGCTGAATTCTGGCCGGGCCGATCTTCTCTCCCAGCCCGAGGACGTGCTCCGCCTGGTCATCGCCGAACTCGAGGACAAGCATTCCATCTGGAGCAAGGAACAAATCGACCCCATCGAGGATCGAGCGGATGCAATCGAGTCCATCCGACCCTCCACGCAACGCAAGAGAGGGCTCGAACTGGCGGACATTCCCGTCAAGTGAGTCCCAGGTTGCATCCGCGATGTAGGGCGGGTTGCTGACAACCAGATCAAATCCTCCTGCCGGTGAATCGCCCTTGATCGGTTCAAACCAGCCGCCCTCCCGAAGCTCGACTTGTTCCAGGACACCATGGCGCTCGATGTTCCGCTCTGCAACTGCCAGTGACTGGGCGCTGATATCAGTGGCCACCACCTTCAGCCTTGGAATCTGGAGTGCAAGTGAAACAGCGAGGCATCCGGTTCCAGTTCCCAGGTCGAGTGCATGCCTGAACGTCGGCACGTCCCCACCGGCAGCTCCACCCCGGTGTCGATCCATCACGACCTGGAGGATCACCTCGCTTGCCGTTCGGGGGATGAGGACGGACGCAGTCACCTCGAAGGAGCGACCGAGAAAGAATCCCTCCCCCACGAGGTGCTGTACGGGCTCCTGCTTCGCGGCTCGAGTGACAAGTTCACGCAGGCGAGCTCGCTCTCCGCTGGATGCAGGTCGATCTGGATCCGTGTACAGCATGATCGGCTCGACTCCGAGAACATGCGAAAGCAGCATCTGGGATGTCACCTCGGGCGCATGGACCTGCCTGGACTGGAAGTGGTCCTGCATCCAGCCAAGGAGCTTTCGAGTTGTCCATGTATCATCGACTGGTGAGGTCTTCATGATGTTGTTCGCTTCTGCATGGGGAAAGCACGATACCCGGAACATGCGAGGCTGATGCCGGGATACTCCATTTCGGACGAGTGCCTCCCATTGGTATACTGCCCCCGTTTCACACTGGACCTGCACCCTTCACATGGCACTCTTCCGCAAGAATCGATCTCGTACGGCTGTCATTGATACGTCAGCCCATGCAGCGCCTGACCGTGCATTGGAAGCCCGGATCCAGGAATGTGGTCGATCACTGCTGGATGAGATGAACCAGGCCGGCTCAGGCATGCTCTCAACTGCATTCTGGTCAGACAAGCTCATGGACTGGGCCATGAAGGATGAAGCGTTCAAGGTCCAGCTTTTCCGTTTCATCGATACTTTTCCGAGTCTCAAGACTCCCCGGCAGGTACATGAACATCTCGTCGACTACCTGTCCCAACCTGGAGTCACCCTTCCTCCTGGACTGGGAGTAGGCCTCGGGGCAGGTGGACTGCTCAAGGGCGCCATGGCGAAGATGGTCTCAGGCCGAATCACCGCAATGGCGGGCCGTTTCATTGCCGGGACCGACGCCGCCACGGCTCTTCCCCAGTTGAAGAAGATGTGGGACCAGGGAATCGGTTTCACCGTCGACCTCCTTGGCGAGGCGTGTGTCAGCTCCAGCGAGGCCGCCGTCTACCAGCAGCGATACATGGATCTCGTGGAAACGCTCCCCCGCGAAGTGGGTGACTGGGAACCCAACCCCGTACTGGAGCAGGATCACCTCGGGCATGTACCTCGTACGAATGTCTCGATCAAGATCAGTTCACTGTATGCACGTACGGATCCCATCAACTTTGAAGGATCGCTCGATGGGCTCGTAGACATGATCGGACCGATCCTTGAACGAGCCAGTCGAAACGGAGTGCTCGTCAACTTCGACATGGAGCATCATGCATTCAAGGACCTGACGCTTTCGCTGTTCGAACGGTGCTGTGAAACGTACGACTTCGAAGCGGGCATTGCACTCCAGGCCTATCTCAGGAGTGGAGATGAGGATGCACGACGGATCATCGAGTGGTCGAAGGGTGCGGGTCGAGCAGTCACCGTCCGACTGGTCAAGGGCGCGTACTGGGATGAAGAAATCATCAGCGCCGACATGCACGGCTGGCCCGAACCTGTCTGGTCGCGAAAGCGGGATACCGATGCCTGTTTTGAACGGATGACACAACAGTTCATCGAAGCAACTCCGAGGAAGGGCGGGGAAGGTGGCACCAGGCTTGCTCTTGGTTCACACAATGTCCGATCACTGGCCACTGGAATCGTGGCCGTCGAGGAGGCCGGGCTCCCGATGAACGCCTTCGAGATCCAGATGCTCCGAGGCATGAATGACCAGATGAAGCAGGTCTGTCACGACCGTGGCCTGCGGATACGTGAATATGTACCAGTGGGTGAAATGATTCCCGGGATGGCCTACCTCGTTCGAAGGCTCCTGGAAAACACCTCGAACGAGTCCTGGCTGCGAGGCAGCGCCCAGGACACGATGTCAGCCGAAGAACTGCTCGCCTCTCCACATGGAGTCGAAGAAGAAGATCCCGGATTGGCTCGGGAGCAGTCTCGACCGGAGCGGCACTGCCTGAGTGACAGCGTTCCATCGATTGATGATGGACGACCCTTCTTCAGCGAATCAATGCGTGATTTCTCGGTGGCGGCAAATCGTGAGAACTTCTCTGCAGCCATCAGGGCCGCCAAGGTTCCATCGGTGGCCAACAACAGTTCACTCGATGACGTCGACAAGTCGCTCGCTGCTGCCAGCAAGGCATTCCCGGGCTGGAGAGATCGATCCCAGGATGATCGCTCGAACATCCTGATGGTCGCTGCCGCCGCAATGCGTGATCGAAGAGATGAACTTTCCGGTGTGCTCATTCGTGAATCGGGAAAGACATGGCGGGAAGCCGACGCCGATGTCTGTGAAGCGATCGACTTCTGCGAGTATTACGCGCGGCAGGCGTTTTCATTCAACGGGCGACGAAGGCTGGGAAATTTCGTCGGCGAACTGGACCTTGAATACCACGAGGGACGAGGCGTAGCCGTTGTCATCAGCCCGTGGAACTTCCCGTTGGCAATCTGCATGGGCATGACGACAGCCGCACTCGTCACGGGAAATACCGTCATCATGAAACCAGCTGAACAGACACCCGGGATCGCCAGCCTGGCATGCCAGCTGCTCTGGTCGGCGGGGATACCCAGGGACGTACTGCACTTCCTTCCGGGTGAAGGTGAAACGATCGGAGCTGCACTGGTCCGTGATCCCCGGGTTTCATTGATCGCATTCACGGGTTCCAAGGCGGTCGGACTCGACATCGTCCAGGCCGCAGGAACGACTCCCGAATCACAGCCATGGGTCAAGCGAGTCGTCTGTGAAATGGGTGGCAAGAACGCGATCATCGTTGATGCTTCGGCCGACCTGGACGAAGCCGTCCTGGGTGTTCGGGACAGCGCCTTCAACTACCAGGGGCAGAAGTGTTCAGCCTGCAGCAGGGCCATCGTGGTCGAGTCCGCATGGGAGACCTTCATTGATCGACTTGTCGCTTCAACGGAGTCACTGAAGATCGGTGATCCACTTGAACCGGGAACCGACATCGGCCCGGTCATCGACCAGGAGGCTGCCAGCAGGATAGAAGAGGCCATTTCGGAAGGCCGTGCAGAATCCACGCTGGCCTATGCCGGCTCCGTGCCAGAAGGCCTTGCCGACAGCGTGGGCAAACCCTTCATTGCACCGCACATCTTCGTGGACGTCCCGGTCGATGGATACCTTGCCACCAGGGAGATCTTCGGGCCGGTCCTGGCCATTCTCCGCGCCAAGGATTTCGACCATGCCCTGGAAATAGCGAACATGCCTGCCTACAAGCTCACCGGCGGGATCTACAGCAGGATGCCCAGCCACCTGGAGCGGTCCACCAACGAGTTCAGGGTCGGCAACCTGTACCTGAATCGATCCTGCACCGGTGCCCTGGTAGGCCGGCAGCCCTTTGGTGGATTTGGAATGTCTGGAATCGGATCCAAGGCAGGAGGGCATGAGTATCTCTCCCAGTTCGTCGTCCCGAGGGCACTCTGTGAAAATACAATGCGCCGCGGATTTGCTCCCGGCATGTAACACGAACGTACCCGAAGCCCTAGACTGCCTGAACCAGTTAATTGTTGACCCCAGAGAAGAGGAATCTCACCATGAACCGCCTTACCAAGTCATTTATTCTCACCAGTTCCCTGTTCCTTGTTGCCGGCTGTGGCAGCCACACCGCGGATGATGCTCTCATGGGCGGCGCTGCAGGTGCAGGTGCCGGGGCTCTCATTGGTGGACCTGTCGGCGCTGGCGTCGGCGGCGCCATCGGCGCAGGCACAGGTGCCGTCATCGGCTCCGGCCAGGACAAGCAGGATCGCGAGGATGGGGTCGAGTACCAGAACCCTCTCGACAACTGATCCTCAGGACATGCCAAGATCGAGTTGCCTGTATCCAACAGCCTCGATCACGTCCTGCAACTCGATGCGTTCCCTTGCAGCAAGATCCGCTGTCGTTCGTGCTATACGCCGGATGGTATTCCATCCCCGTGCGCTGAGCCCGAGTTCCTCGACCGTGGCGTCCAGGAACATGCAGGCTTCATCAGTCATCGAAGCATGCTCATCCAGTTGGACACCTGACAACATGCTGTTGGGTACTGCTCCCTGCCGTTGATGCTGCAGATTGATTGCACTGCCGACCATGTCCTTCGCTGCTCCAGTCGACAAACCGTGCTTCCTTTCTTCTCGAAGCCGCCGGACAGGAACAGGGTGAACTTCAACCTGGAGATCGATGCGATCCATCAATGGTCGCGAGAGACGTGACAGGTAGCCATGCTCACGGACAGATCCATGACGTGACCTTGATGGATTGGCATCAGCCACGAGAAGGAACCTTGCTGGAAATCTCAACGTACCCTTCACACGCGCAATGGTGACAGCATGTTCTTCCAGGGGTTGACGGAGTGTCTCAAGGACACGTCGATCAAACTCCGGAAGTTCATCCAGAAACAGAACCCCGTGATGGGCGAGACTTGCTTCGCCAGGCTTGGGATGTGATCCACCTCCGACAATCGAGGGGGCGGAAGCCGTGTGATGAGGACAACGAACCGGTCGCTGCCTGGCCGTCGAACGGTGATTCACGGAAATACCAGCACAGGATTCGACCTGCAGCAACTCCAGATATGCCTCACGTTCAAGTCCTGGAAGCAGGCCCGGAAGTGCTCTCGCCATGAGTGTCTTGCCACAGCCTGGTGGGCCAAGGAGAAAGAGATGATGCCACCCTGCCGCAGCCACGATCAACGCCCTCTTGGGTCCTTCCTGCCCCTTGATTTCATCGAACTCGACCGATGTTCGAGCTGGACGAATCCTCTTCTCCTGAAGTGGACTGAAACTCCTGAGAATCTCGACGTTGTTCAAATGCGAAACGACCTGCCCTAGTGAACGTGCGGGGAGAGCACGCACTCCATCGACAAGCGCAATCTCGGCTGCATTGTCCTCAGGCACGATTACATCGCGACGCTTCAGCCTGCGGGCAAGCAGCCCCAGCCCCACTATGCCACGTACCGGCCTGAGAGAGCCATCGAGCGCCAACTCCCCCGCTACAAGGCATTCCAGCGAAGCTCGCCTGCCTTCACTTGAAAGAACTCCCGAGGCCGCCAAGAGAGCTATTGCTATCGGGAGATCGTAGAACGGGCCTTCCTTCCTCTGGTCTGCGGGCGCAAGATTGATCGTGATCCGCCCGAGGGGAAATACGTATCCACAGTTCACAATGGCTGTTCGAACACGTTCTATCGACTCACGGACAGCCGAATCGGGAAGACCGACTATGGTCGCGCAAGGCCGTGACGAAACAGATACGTCAACCTCTACCCGGCAGAGTTCCGCCTGTATTCCATTGAGCAGGTAACTATCGATCGTTTGAATCACTGTCCGCCCTTTCTGGGCAGAGTGACTCAGGGCGTATCGGTTGCCGTACTCTCAAGGCCCTCGACAGCGATGACGCCCATGGCGTCACCCACCCGGTCCTCCTCGTTCACGATCATGTCCGCCCCGGCATCCTCAAGCAGCCCGACATGAATGTTGTAACGAGCCCTTGCAATGATCTGCAGGTTCGCTGCCAGATTTCTCACCTGCTCGATGACCAGGACGGAAGCATGTGTATCTGGAAGGGTGACAATGACCGCCCTCGCTGAAGATACGCCTGCATGCATGAGAATATCTGGTCTCGTCGCATTCCCAAGAATCGCCCGAAGATCCCACGTACGCAGGGTCTGGACCGTACGGGGATTCAACTCGATCACCAGGGGCTCAAGACCACGATCGCGGAGACTGCGTATGACTCCCTGCCCGGCAGGACCCGCGCCGACGACGATGACGTGGTCATGCAGCTCCTCGGCATTGGGGGGATCCACTGCAGCATGGCGAACGATACCGATGCGAAGCAGCACCCGCTCCAGGGATGTCGAAATGTTGCGTGCATGACCCGCCAACAATGGCACCAGCAGCAGGGTGACCAGGGATGCCGATGTCAGGACCTGGAAGACATCATGGGAAATCAGCGCGTTGCCGACAGCAACCGCACCAATGACAAAGGAAAACTCGCCGATCTGGGCAAGGCTGAGTCCTGTTGCAATGGATGTCCGTGGCGCCACCCCGAGCAGACGAACAACGCCACCGGTCATGAGCACCTTCCCGACGATGATGGCCATGGAAATACCCAGGACAAACAGCAGGTTCGTACCGGTCAACAACCACGGAATGTCTGCAAGCATGCCGATTGAGGCAAAGAAGAGCGTCAGGAAGACCGCCTTGAACGCAACCACATCGGACCGAATCTGCTTTGCGAATGGAGAATCGGCCAGGACCAGCCCGGCAACAAAGGCACCCAATGCTGGTGAAAGACCAAGTCGCCAGGCGACCCAGCATGCCAGAAGACAGGTCACCAGGGCCAGGACCACGGGCAGGTCATGATTCCCTGTTCTGGCGGTCGAACCAAAGAGCCGCGGCAACAGCAGCAATCCTGCCAGTACGAACGAACCGATGAATACAACCAGCCCCATTGCTGTTCCACTGATCTGGTCGGCCAGGCCCGCCAACTCACCGCGGTCACCGAGAAAGCTGACCACGAGCATCAACGGCACGATGGCCAGGTCCTGGACGATCAGGACCGCCATAGAAATTCGACCATGTTCGGAATCCAGTTCACTGCGATCGGTCAATACTCGTGCAACCGAAGCTGTTGAACTCAGAGCGACCATGGCACCGACGGCGATTGAAGCACGCCAGTCAAGTCCCCACGCCATGATGATCACCATGGCAGCGGCCATGGTGATGGACATCTGGAGAATGCCGGCCTTCACGCCCTGCATGCCGAAGGCAAGCAGCCGCTTCCTGGACATCTCGAGCCCGATCGTGAACAACAGCAAGGCAACACCGATCTCGGCAGCTCGTTCCATCATCTCGGGTGCCGTCCCGATCAGATTGAAGATGCCTGGGCCGACAAGAACGCCTGCAACAAGCGAGCCGATGATGGCACTCATCCCGACTCGTTCAAAGAGCATCCCAAGCAGCGCAGCGGCGCCGAGCAGGATGACTATGTCACCGAGTACCGTCCAGAACACCATGGTCGAAGCATGTTCCATCAGGTGCCTGCTCCTGGATCGACCAACCGGCAATCCTCATCACCGGGCCCCTTTCCCGGGGACTTGCCCCTGGAAGCCTTCCGAATCCTGGCTCGCATGTCCAATCGCATCCCCTCGATGACACCCCGCACATGTTCCAGTGCTTTCTCGGGCCCCATGTCGATAAGAACGTCCGCGGGAATTGGCTCGCCATACTTGACCATGATCCGGCCACGGAGTTTTGGTTTGGGTCGACCCGCTGGCCAGGCATCATGCGCACCCTCGACCGCTACCGGAATAACGGGCACCATGCCACGCTTGATGAGAAGGAATGCGCCTCTCTGGAAGGCCTGAATCGAACCATCTGGAGATCGAGCCCCCTCAGGGTAGATCACGGAAACCCTTCCTTCCTTCAACTCGTTCAAGGCCGCCTTCATGGCACCTGCATCTCCCTTGCCCTGCTTCAACCAGATCGAGTCGAACGCGTAGCCGATGAACCAGCCCCAGAAACGTGAATCAGTCTTCAACGTGCTCCTGGCCAGCGAACGTGGGCAGCGATCACTGATCGGAATCCCCACCAGGACCGGGTCGAAGTGGCTCTGGTGATTACTGATGAACAATGCCGGACCGGTACGAGGCACATTTTGAACTCCATGCCACCGTGCCCTGTAGAAGAACCAGAGGATGGGCTTGCAGATGAGGCAGGGAACGATCGTCCACCAGACCAGCACGTGATACCAGGGCAGTCGAGTACTTCGACGCTTGAACTGGGACCACTTCAGCACGTTTCGCCACCCTCCTGGGCCAACACCGTTTCGACTGCCACCACCATGACCTCCACGACCTCTTCAATGCTCATCGAAGAGGAGTCGATGTCAACGGCACCATCAGGTCGAACCAGGGGCCCGACGCTTCGTGTCGAATCGATCCTGTCGCGGCGTTCGATGTCCGCGATGATCTCCTCGAGTTTCACCATGGTGCCCTGCCCGGCGAGTTGGTCCACCCTTCGACGTGCTCGGACGGCAGGATCAGCATGCAGATAGAAATGAATGAGCGCATCCGGAAACACGACCGATCCCTGGTCCCTTCCCTCGGTCACCAACTGCGGGTGTTCCGATGCGATACGACGCTGCTGGCGAACCAGTACATCCCTGATGATGCCCTGGCGGGCAACCTCGGAGACCTGGCTGCTGACCTCCATCGTTCGGATAGCGGAAGAGACATCATCTCCGTCCAGGAAGAGAGGGGGCGGGCTCAACGTCCATTCGAAGCGAAGCGTTGCCTCCTCCAGCACCGGGGCAAGGATGTCTCCGTCTGCAGGATCGATGTTCCTGCGAAGAGCAAGAAGTGTCGCCGCACGATACATCGCGCCGGAGTCGAGGTAATCAATTCCCAGGCGTTCCGCCAACAGGTGCGCAACCGTGCTCTTGCCGCTGCCGGCCGGCCCGTCAATCGTAATGATCCGATTTGATGGCATATCCATCACTCTTTGTCGATTGCCGCCTGCAACTCTGCCCTGGCCAGTTCGATGTCACGGGATGGATCTCCTCCACCGACGTAATCGATCGTCACGGTGTTGACGTAGCCCACCTTGCGGATGGTCTCGATCGCCGTGGCAAGCCCGAGGCCCTTGTGCCGCTTGTTTCGATTGAATGACTCGACCCGCAACTGGATCGCCCCCGCATACGGTGCAAGCTTCCGAAGATGTTCGAGTTCGACTTCCTCCGACTGGCCACGAGCAAAGGTCGGCATGGCACCAATGCGGAATCCCCCGACCTGCTTGATCAACTCCGTCAGTCGGTCTGGATCGTGTGTCATCCCATCGTGAGGCGCAATGAGCAGGTTCAACTCCATGTGCTCGATGGCCATCATGAGATCCTTGAAATGACCAGCTGCCATCTCCATCCGTTCATCGGAATCTTCCGTATGGCATCGAACAGCCAATGCATTGCATCCGAGGCGATTGGCCGCCGTCGCCAGTCGCTTGATCCGCTCGGTGACGGCGTCGTACTCCGCCTCGTCATCGTGGCCGAAGGCAAGAGCCTCCTCCTCGAACAACACCAGGCAGGGGCATGCCGCCTTGTCGGCCTTGTCCCGCAGACTATCGAGGTCAGCGAGACTCCAGCCGGACAACTGCGTGGCATTGATGTTCAGCCCTCGCAACTGAAGTGTATTCATCGCAAAATCAGGCACATCCATCAAGGTCCGAGGTGGATCGGCCTTTGGGTCCAGAAGGGCCTGCAGGGAGGCGGTCGACAGTGTCAGAATGAGGGACATGGTGCGAGTAGGTGGAGAGTGTAGCCGCATCTGCACGAACCTGAAGAAACACGCCTGAAGACTCAGGACGCTACCATGGCCCCCCGAGTCCAGCACCAGTATGTAGAACCGGACCAGGAGACCCTGACACATGCCAAGCCCCGCAGACTGCCGTTTCACTGATTCACATGAGTGGTTCCGGATCGAGGATGATCTCATTACTGTCGGCATCACCCAGTATGCCGCCAATGAACTGACCGACATCACCTGGGTGGAAATGCGAAATGTCGGCACGTCCATCGCCGTTGGCGATGCGGTCGGGGAAGTCGAGTCCGTCAAGACCACGAGCGACGTCTACTCCCCCCTCGGGGGAGAAATCATTGAAATGAATGAAGCCGCTGTCTCGAATCCAGCCCTGCTCAACAGTGATCCGTTCGGTGAAGGGTGGCTGATCAAGATTCGGGCAGATGGAAGCGGGGATGCCGGCAGCCTGCTCGATCAAGCCGCATACGATGATAAATACCCGCTTGACTAGCCCGGCCACGGCCTGCCCGGGCAGGACGGACTACCCGCGATGACCGGCTCCTTTGAACTTGTCAGTCCATACGAACCCGCAGGTGACCAGCCAGAAGCCATCGATGCTCTGGTGAAGGGCCTTCAAGAGGGTGCTGGAAACCAGGTACTCCTGGGCGCAACAGGTACAGGCAAGACCTTCACGATGGCGAATGTCATTGCCAGGACCGACAGGCCGACAATTGTGATCAGTCACAACAAGACGCTGGCAGCACAACTCTTCGAGGAACTTCGTGAACTCTTTCCAAACAATGCCGTCTGTTACTTCGTCAGCTACTACGACTATTACCAGCCTGAAGCCTACATCCCCCAGCGAGACATCTACATCGAGAAGGATGCAGCTCGAAATGATGATCTCGACAGGCTTCGGCTCTCAGCCACCAGCAACCTGCTTTCTCGACGAGACGTGATCATCGTCTCCTCGGTCAGCTGCCTCTTCGGGCTCGGCTCACCGGAATCCTATCGGAATCGAGTGATTCCACTCCACGTCGGACAGGACATCGACCGGAGGGAACTCCTGCTCGCATTGACCGACATGCAGTACAACCGGAACGAGATCGAGTTCAAGCGAGGTCAATTCCGGCTTCGTGGCGAAGTGCTGGACATCTTCCCGGCATACGAGGAGTTCGCGATCAGGGTCGAGTTCTTCGGCGACACCGTTGAACGAATCGAGTACTTCCAGCCGCTCACGGGTGAAGTACTTGCGGAGGAACAGTCGGCGTTCATCTTCCCTGCAGTGCACTACGTCCTTCCGGAGGAGCAGCTTGAAGAAGCGGTTGCCTCGATCCGGGAAGAAGCAACGGGCCGATGCGCTCAGTTGAAGAAGGAGGGGAAACTCCTCGAATCACAGCGATTGATGGCGCGTACGCGATATGACCTGGAGATGCTTCAGGAAGTGGGCTACTGCTCCGGAGTCGAGAATTATGCTCGACACCTTGAATGTCGTGAACCGGGATCCCGCCCCTCGACACTTCTCGACTATTTCCGGTACGTACCGGGCATTGAAGAAGACGAGTGGCTTGTCTTCATCGATGAGTCGCATGCGACCATTCCCCAGATTCGGGCGATGTACAACGGAGATCGTGCCCGCAAGCAGGTCCTTGTCGACCACGGGTTCCGGCTTCCCAGTGCGCTGGACAACCGCCCGTTGAAATTCGAGGAGTTCACCGACATCATCCCGCAAGTCATGCATGTTTCCGCAACACCCGGCGACTGGGAACTGGAACAGGCCGGAGGTGCCATCATCGAGCAGATCATCCGTCCTACAGGACTGCTGGATCCGAGGATCAGCATTCACCCCGCGACTGACCAGGTCCCCCATCTTCTTGAGCAATGCCGCAAGCGAATTGATCTCGGCGAACGTGTACTCGTGACCGTGCTCACGAAGCGACTTGCGGAGGATCTCACCAGTTGGCTTGACGAGCAGGGACTCCGCGTCCGATACCTTCACAGTGACATCGACACGCTCGACCGACTGGAAATCCTGCGAGACCTTCGAGCAGGCAACTTCGATGTACTCGTCGGCATCAACCTGCTTCGCGAAGGCCTTGATCTTCCCGAGGTCTCGCTCGTGTGCATCCTCGATGCCGACCAGGCTGGATTCCTGAGAAGTGAAACCAGCCTCGTTCAGACCATCGGGCGTGCAGCCCGCCATGTCAATGCAGAAGTCATCATGTATGGCGACACCATCACCCCGCAGATGAAGGGAGCCATTGATGAAACCGACCGTCGGCGAGCGATCCAGGAACAACACAACAAGGAACATGGCATCACTCCCCGAAGCATCGAGAAGTCGATACGTGGGGGAATCGATCGAGCCCTGAAGGCGAGACGCACCGCTCGAGAGGCGATTCACGATGGCGGAGATGAAGAAATCTTCGACCGAGAAGAACTTGCAGAGCAGTTGGAACAGGAAATGCTCGAGGCCGCCGACGGCCTCGAGTTTGAACAAGCTGCCGTCCTGCGGGATCGACTTGCGAACCTGAAGGAAGGTGGGCGGGGTGAAACACGCCGAACGGACAAACAAAGCCCTGGACAGGCGAGATCCCGCGCAGGAATCACCGGGCGGGGCAAGCGACGTGGTGATTCCTGAGGCCGTGTATCCCGATCGCTTTCCTTGATGAGGTACACTGCACGGATGCCCCGGCCCGATGGACCATGCCCGGACAAGTGCAACGTTCTGCTTGTTGGCGGAGGCGGGCGGGAACATGCGCTTGCCTGGGCGATGAAGCAGTCACCGAATCTCGGACGGCTCTGGCTTACACATGCTTCCAATGCGGGACTCAACGCCCTTGGGGACGCATGCCCCCATGCATGGGACACGACGAACATATTTCAACTGCAGAGGTGGTGCGAACGGGAATCGATCGACCTGGTCGTAGTAGGTCCGGAAGGACCACTCTCAGAGGGGATCGTGGATGCGCTCGAAGAAATCGGTTGCGCAGCATTCGGACCGTCCCAGGCAGCTGCTCAACTCGAGGCGGACAAGGCCTTCGCAAAGGAGATCATGAGGCAGGCCGCTGTCCCGACTGCCGACGCCCGGACATTTTCTGATGCCAACTCGGCGCGGAGATTTGCACTCAGGGGCATCAACGAGGAACTGGAAGCGGCAGGGCTCGAGGATGAATCCACTGCCCTCCGGAGGTTCCTCGCCTCCAATGACGATCGAGGAGCTGTTCCCTTTCCAGACCTCCCGGGAAAGATCAGGGATCTGCTGGAAGCCCATGACGAACGCTGCGTCGTAAAGGCAGCGGGCCTCGCTGCAGGCAAGGGCGTGATCATCTGCAGGAATGCCATGGAGACCCTGGCGGCCATTGACCACATCATGGATGATCGAGCCTTCGGCAAGGCAGGGTCATCACTCCTCATCGAGGAGTTCCTCGAAGGACAGGAGTTGAGCGTACTGGCCCTTGTCGATGGCCAGACCATCTGGATTCTCGATCCATGCCAGGACCACAAGCAGGTCGGCGAAGGAGACACCGGTCCAAACACCGGCGGCATGGGCGCCTACTGCCCCACTCCCCTCCTGGAACTGGACCTCCTGGATACGATTGAACAGGACATTCTTCTCCCGACGATCGATGCACTGCGACGAGATGGAATCGAGTATCGGGGGGTGCTCTACGCTGGTCTCATGCTTACACCAGCAGGACCCAAGGTGCTTGAGTTCAACTGTCGCTTCGGCGATCCGGAATGCCAACCCTTGATGGCACGCTTCAGGGGCAATCTCGTCGAAGTCCTTTGGGCGACTGCAACCGGCCGCCTCCAGGAAGTGGATTTCAGCTTCGCGAATGAATCGGCCTGTTGTGTCGTCCTCTGTTCCAGTGGATATCCAGGCGAATGCGAACATGGATTCGAGATCACCGGCCTGGATGCCTTCGATGGGAATGACGACGTGATTGTCTTCCATGCCGGCACGAGTCTTGATGACGACGGAACCGTTCGCACTGCCGGAGGACGTGTCCTGGGTGTCACGGCTCTGGGAACCGACCTGGCAACGGCGCGTGACGCCGCCAACAGTGCCTGCGAAGAACTTGGGTTCGCCGGCGCGTTCTGGCGACGTGACATAGGGCACAGGGTCCTGCCCTCGATCGCCTCGACCTCGGGCTGATCAGGCCGCAACTGCCTCCGCAGACGTAACTCCAACTGCTGTCAACACCATGATCATCGCGTAGAAGACGATGATGCCTGGACCGATGATCATCAACACCGGCGACAGCAGCCTCAACAACATGATCGATGCCGTCCGACCCTGTTCCAGGTCGTCAAGTCCTCTGCTCAACCTTCGTTCCAACTGCATGCACAGCATTCCGGAGACGAGCAGCAAGCACCAACCCAAGGGCCAGGCCCATGCCATGGTTGCAACCCCCGGACCCGCCGCTGCATGTGAAGACATGATCCACCAGTTTGCAAGAAAGCCTGCCTCGGCGACAAGTGCAAGCACGAGGGAGAACAACACCATTCTGCGTGAGGTACCCATGGGCCCGGTCAACCAAACAAGGGCATGATCTCGGCTTCACCTGGCCTGACAACAAGTGCCGAGGACGCCGGAACCTCACCCCAGTGTTCACCAACATTGTCCAGAGGCTCCGAGAGTACGATCACGGAATCATCCTGCAACGTGAACTGATCACCAGATGCTTCCTGCAGAGCTGACTTGGAACGCGAGTGGTACAGGGAGGGTGGAGTTCCATGGCTTGCATGTCGAAATGCCCAGAGGGTTGATCCGTCCGCTACGGCAACGGTCATCAGGAACGGCTTGTCAACACCACTCTTCTCACGCTGGGCTTCAACCTCCTCGATCATCCTGCGAACACCCACGATCGGATCGTCCATGAGGCCGTACGTCAGGGCAAGTTGGAACATGGTCTCGGTATCGGTTGCGCCACGCATGGTGGCGAAGATCTCCGGGTCGATCTTCGCCGCAAGGGCGTGGCGAATTCGACCGAACTCGTTGATTTCACCATTGTGCTGGAACAACCACTTCCCATGCCTGAATGGATGACAGTTGGAACGAACAACCGCTGCTCCGGACGATGCACGGATGTGGCAGAGGAACAGGTGTGACTGGACGTGCCTGGCAATCTCACGGAAATTCTCGTCATTCCAGATCGGACGGATGTCGTGGTAGACACCCGGCAGGTCGGACTCGCCGTACCACCCCGCGCCAAACCCGTCAGCATTGATCTCGTAGGTCGACTGCCTTGCATGGCGAGACTGATCGATCATCGAGTGCTCGGGCTTCAGGAGCAACTCGTCCATCTTGATCGGTGCGCCGATGTAGGCGAGCCATCTGCACATGCATGAACCCCTTCAGTGTGACTGGTGTACAGCGTACTCGTTCCTGATCGAAAGGGTTTCAAGCACTCCGCGTGGTGTTCACGGAACAGTACCTTCACCGCCATCGAGTGTGCCGCCTTGTTTCGGATACCATGCCCGGCCCCACACACTGGATCTTCCATGCTTCATACCGCCGACCCTGATCTCCGGAACCTTGCGATCATCGCGCACGTCGACCACGGCAAGACCACGCTGGTCGATTCGCTGCTTGCATATTGCGGGTCAATGAAACTCAATCGGGAGGAAGCCGACTGCATCCTGGATTCTGATCCGCTCGAGAAGGAGCGGGGAATCACGATCACCTCCAAGAACTGCGCCGTGACCTGGCAGGCCCACAGCGGCCCCTATGAGGGGCAGACCTGTCGGATCAACATCATTGACACCCCCGGGCACGCGGATTTCGGTGGGGAAGTTGAGCGGGTGCTGACGATGGCCGATGGGGTCCTTCTGCTGGTGGACGCCTTCGAGGGACCGATGCCGCAGACCCGCTTCGTCCTCAGCAAGGCGTTGGAACTGGACCATCCCATCATCGTGGTCATCAACAAGTGTGATCGCCCAAATGCCCGACCCGACGAGGTGCTCAACGAGGTGTTCGACCTGCTTGTGGCGCTCGGTGCCAAAGATGAGCGGCTCGACTTCCCCGTCGTCTACGCATCGGGACGTGATGGGTGGACCAATCTTGAAGAAGGGGTCTTCGAGGGTGACATGCAGCCGCTGCTGGAGTCCGTCATGGAGCACCTGCCACCTCCGGTCGGATACGCCGACGTGCCACTTCAGATGCTCATTGCCAGCCAGGACTACTCGCCGTACGCCGGGCGGATTGCGGTGGGTCGGGTCTTCGCCGGTGCCTTGACGGCCGGCCAGGCGGTGGTGATCTGCCACAAGCACGAGCATCGGCATGCCCGGGCCCAGAAGATCTATCGATTCAAGGATCTCGGTCGGGTCCCTGCCGACATCGTTTCGGTCGGCGATCTCTGCGCAGTCGAGGGCATCGGTGAGTTCGAGATCGGCGACACCATCGCATGTCCCGAGCAACCGAATCCCATCACTCGCATCGCGGTCGACGAACCGACGCTGCACATGCTCTTCAGGATCAACGATTCGCCGAATGCCGGCAGATCCGGGCAGTACGTGACTTCGCGACAGATCTCGGAGCGACTTGATCGCGAACTTCGAAGCAACCTCGCGTTGCGGGTGGAGCCCGGCGATACCGCCGAGGAGTTCAAGGTAGCCGGCCGTGGACTTCTGCACCTTGGCATCCTGCTTGAGAACATGCGGCGGGAAGGATATGAGTTGACGGTGGGTCGCCCCCAGGTCATCGAGAAAAACATCGACGGGGTTCGAAGCGAACCCATCGAACTGCTGACCATCGATGTCGATGAGGCCAACGTTGGTTCTTCCATGGAACTGCTCGGTTCCCGTGGTGGTGAGGTGCAGTCACTTGACCAACGAAGCGATCGCATGCACATCGAGTGCGAGATTCCAGCACGCGGCCTCATCGGACTGCGCAGCCACCTCCTGACGGCAACGGGCGGTGAAGCGGTCATGTACCACAGCTTCAGTCGCTATGCACCGGTTCGATCGACGACGTATCGCCGAACGAACGGGGTGATGGTGGCGACGGCCGACGGCCAGGCTGCGACCTACTCGATGATCAACCTGTCGCAGCGTGGCATTCTCTTCGTGGATCCACAGGAGCTCGTCTACGCTGGTCAAATCGTCGGAGAAAATGCCCGTGACAATGACCTCGGCGTAAACATCGCCAAGGGCAAGGCATTCTCAAATGTGCGTGAATCCAACAAGGAAGCGACGGTGGTCCTGAAGGCGTCTCGCGACATCAACCTGGAAGCGGCCCTGGAATACATCCAGGATGACGAGTTGGTTGAGATCACCCCTGATGCGATCCGGCTGCGCAAGCGGATCCTCGATGAGAACAAGAGGAAGCAGCAGGTCCGGAACCAGCGAGTTGCCGACTGATCCTGCCAAGGCGATCCGGACAGACTGGGCCGCCGGTGATCTCCACGACCAAAATCAGGCCTCGAATACGAGGGTTCACAGGCTCACAGCAGCAGGAAGAAGGCCATGAAGGCCATGAAGGCCATGAAACGAGTGGATTACATGGTCGAACACGGCGATTGAAGCCGAGGCTTGACCATGCTGGATTGGCTGATATTCACCATTTACAGCTGTGCCACCCCCTTCAGGAAGTGCGCACGTGCCTGATTTGGGAATCCTTGACGACTTTTCTCTTTTTTCAGCGGAGTGTTCAATCCGAGGAGTAGATTTTACCTGTGGCTGGTGGCCGTAGAGGCCATGAGATTAACTCCTGAGGGGATACAGCCACTGGGATAGAGGCATAGAGAGGAGATGCAACATGCACGAATCCAGCACCAAGCGCAGGCGCCTTGAGCGGTTGCTTGATCTGGCCCAGGTATACAGGGGATGGAGCAGAAAGGAACTTGCTGCAACCCTTGGTCGGGATCCGACCAAACTCGTACCTGGCAGTGGAAATCCTAAATTGGATCTTGTCGTACAACTTGCCGACGCACTCGATTGGAACATCGGTGACGTTACGGATTGCTTGACCAACGAATTCGCTCTTGAAGCGAAACTTGGCGGGGAAGCAGAAACGACCGAGGACGCGAATGCGTTCGACCAACTCAACTCAAATGCCCGGGAAGCACATGCCAAGGGCGAGTACCGGGACATGGTGAAATACGCACGTCGAGCAATGGACGCTGCACGTACACCCTCTGAAAGAGCACTCGCATGCAACCGGGAACTTGGTGGCTGGGATGGACTCGGCCGGTATACACGGAGCCTGGAAGCTGCACAAAGGGGGCTGCGTGAAAGTCCGATCGATGGAGAACTGCGTCGAGCTCTTGAGAGCAACCTTGCAAATGCCTACTACACGTTGTGGCACCTTGTTGAGTCGCGTGCCACTGCGAATGAGCTCCTGAAACGATTCGAAGCCGACCCTCCGGCGACGGAATGGGATCGCTGCACACATGCATTTGCAAAGTATGTGCTCGGACATACGCACCGGCGATTGATCGACGCTGAACCAGAACATGCGGCGCAACATGCCGAATCAGCTCGAGCCATACTCGCGGAAGCAACCTCCGACTTCGAGGTTCTCGCCACTGAAGTTCATGATTGCTATGAAGGTGTTGCTCGAACATGTCGTGGCGGAGTACTTGAAGCCGAGATCGCACTTGGATCGAAGGATGCCCGGGAAGCCCTGGCAATCATCAATGATGCACTGAATGACATCGTCGATCTCGAGCAGGTTCAGGGTGGCGACACCCTTGAAAGTTATGGTTGGTGGTGCATATTCGGATGCAACATCGCGATACGACACGTCTCTGACGAACGTGACCTGCACCGCATGATGGCGCTCTTCACGAACAAGGCTGATGAGATCGCAAATCGACTGAACAATTGGTCGATGCGAGAGCGTGTCTTCACACTTCAATACACGGGACATCAACGATTCATAGGCTGGACTGGACAGTCCATGCCCATGACCATCGATTCAGATGACATCAAGATGATCACTGGAACGATGGGTCGATTTCCCCAGTTCAGGAAGACAGGTTGGCGCATTCTTCAGAATGCCAACGTTGTCCAGGCATCATGAAAGGAGGACATGGCATGACACTGTCAAACAGACATTTCGGACTTACATGCATCGCCTTGGCCTTCCTTGGATCGATGACTTCAATGGCGGGCGCCAGCATCTACATCAACCCCCTCAAGCCAGGTGGCGAATTATCCAATATCGGTTTGTTCAAGCCCCCCGGCCTGCATACCAACCAGGGTGGACGGAGTCATGGTGGCAACACGGCCATCGTCATCATCTCCCGACCTGATCCAGGCTTGGACAACCTGACAAATGGATCCCTCATCGAGAATGCGTTGTCTTTGACCTTCGATACTGTTTCGGTGAAAGCCCTCCCCGAAGGAGGCATCACCATGTCTGGCCAGTGGGATTCCATGCCAATGTCATCAAGCCTGTTCGCTGAGAACGGCTCCATGAACAATGGCAACATGGTTCCCGGGCCCGGGCCACTTGTCCTGCTGCTTACCGCAGGGCTGGGAATGCAGAGACGACGTCGACGTTCGTGATGAACGTGGTTTGAAAATAGCTATCGACCCCGGGTTCAGTTGGACCCGGGGTCGTTGTATTCCGTAAGCAAGAACGTCATTTCTACTGGTATCCAACCCATGCTTGATGATTCTGGCTTGTCTCGATCTACATCACACCGATCAGGTTCAGTTGAGCATTGCTCATGCCCGTCGCCACCGGGCAATGAAGAAGCCGGTGCAATCTCCACCTGGTACCAGGCGAAGGGAACGCTGAATCGATGAATCGAATGTCGCTCCCCCCCACTCCACGAGACCGGGGTGACCTTCGGGCAGGCACGTGGGAAGAGATTCGAGCTCGACTGGTACATCGATCCGATTCAAGACCTTTTCAAGGACACCTTCATTTTCCTCCGGGGCATAGGTACAGGTTGCATACACCAGTACCCCGCCGGGCTTGAGGGTCCTGAGGCCTGCAGTCAACAGCCTGGCCTGCTGAGTGGCCAGCCTTCGAACTCTCCTGGTGCTCCAGGCAGTACAACCAGCCGTGTCACCCTGTCGCAACATGGCCTCGCCACTGCAGGGAGCGTCCACCAGGACGCGATCAAAGCAACCACGATGAGTCCCTCCGTAGGATTCACCTGTGCGATTCTGCAACTCTGCATGCGATATGCCATGCTGGGCCAATACGGAGCGAAGTGATGCCAGTCGCTTCCTGCTCCGATCATTTGCAAGCAGAACGCCACGACCACCCTGGTGCAAGCCGAGCATGGCTGTCTTTCCGCCAGGCGCAGCGCACAGGTCAAGTACATGATGGCCCGGCTCGACTTCAAGTGCTACTGCTGCAGCCATGCTTGAAAGGGACTGCATGAAGAGATGACCAGCTGACCACGCCGCTGTGTCCTGCAATCCATGTCGAGTACCACCCCTGGCAACAAACGCTCCACTGCACCAGGGGACAGGTTCAGGTGAGAATCCACCTTCTGCAAGTTCCTCCAGGACGAGTGCCCGTACGCCTTCATCACCCAGAACACGGAAGGCCAGGGGGGAGGGAACTGAAAATGAGGCTGTAATGAGACCGGCGACCTTCGCCTGGTAGATGATCTTCAATCGATCAAGCAGTTCCCTGGGGATGGAGTTCGATTGTTCCGGTGTGTTCATGGAAAGAGCGGCCCAACCAGTTCATCCTGGACTGCATGCAGTCGGTTGAGCATGGGCCGGCAGTCTAACAACCACCGCATGCGTCTCACTTGGGCGAAGCAACAACTGAAAGAACAGCTGAATTGAACCGAGGCCGACTCAGAAGAGCCGGCCTCGGTTTGAAGTCTGATTCCTGAGGGAAATCAGTCGACGATTTCGACATTGACTGCCTTGGGGCCCTTCTGACCCTCGATTTCCTCATAGGTCACTCGCTGACCTTCAGTCAGTGAAGAGACGCCTTCCGTCTTCACCTCGGTAATGTGAACAAAGAGATCTTTTTCACCTGCGTCGGGCTTGATGAAACCAAAGCCCTTCTGGTCGAAGTAACGACCGATCGTACCTGAAGCCATATCACTAAATCCTTAATCGAACAACATTCTTACCTCCTCCGATAGGCAAACAGCGCCTACCAGAGGCCAAGTGCGGCACGTTAGCAGGTGAAGGATGCTGCAGGAGGTAGATTCCAGCCAAATCGGCCTCGACCCCCCTTCGTTGCCCTCTAATCGAGATACTTTTTCAAAAAGTATTGGTCACAAACCGGCTCGGGGCCACTTGGTATCTCTCCAGGCACGACCGTCTCAGATTCCATGGACTCGATTTGCATTCTGTCCACACCTCGTGCACCACTCGAATCCACATCAAATCAGACTACATGTATTGAAACTACCATCGGTTCTCCAGCCTGGGTTCAGCCCGGTCTGGTGCTGCCCTGAGCAGGATCCTCCCTCGCATTCGGTAGTGTCGCTTTCCCACCACAGAGACACTCTCGATTCCCTCTCTTCTGCGAGACCTACTCAGGGCAGTTTCATGCGCTGAGAGTCCGTAGCTGCCAACGAGTCCATGGCTGCGTCATCGTGGGATTGTGAGGAGCACGCACTGCCAGAGGCATCTATTGCCGTGGAACAGGTGTGCTGGAATGCCCTGTGCAAGACTCGAACTTGCGACCCGCTGATTAAGAGTCAGCTGCTCTGCCAACTGAGCTAACAGGGCGAAGTGGGGATTGTACCCATGCTGCACCCTGTCCATCAAGAAGGGTCCAGTTGCTCTGCACCCTGCACGGATACGCCGTCTCGATCCGCCTGGAGGCGACTGACCACGTCACGAATGATGACAGATGCCCTCGTCAACTCATCCGGTGTCGTTTCCCTGCCAAGACTCAACCGTACGGCCCCGTATGGGATATCAGCAACCTGGCATGGTTGTCGCCCAATCGCTTCAATGACCTTTGAAGGCTTCAGCGCACCAGAGGAACATGCTGAACCTGAAGATGCGCAGACACCATGCTCGGAGAGCATCAGGAGAACAAGTTCCGATTCAAGTCCTGGAAAGCCGACACTTGATGTTGACCACATGCGATCTGCTTCCCTGCCGTTGATGCATGCATCGGGCAGTGCTTCAAGCAGGCTTTCTTCAAATCCTTCCCGGACTGTTGCCATGTGATCCGGCCCACCTTCATTGAACCAGGCATCGGACAGGCTGCATGCTTCGCTGAGCCCGACGATCCCGGGTACGTTCTCCGTTCCTCCGCGCCGACCGCCCTCCTGCCCTCCACCGATCACGAGCGAGTGATAAGGGGTGTTCCGTCTCGTATACAGCACACCTACTCCCTTCGGTCCGTGGAACTTGTGTGCTGCGAAACTCAGCATGTCGAATGGCATCGTGGACATGTCTGCAGGCATCTTGCCTACCCATTGTGTCCCATCACTGTGAAAGAGCACCTTGTGCTCCCTGCACAAGGCCCCAGCCTTTGCTACCGGTTCGATCACGCCTGTCTCATTATTCGCCCACATCACCGATACCAACGCTATTTCATCGCCTCTCTCAGCAAGAAGTTTCGAAAGTGCGTCGACATCTACAACACCATTACTGTCATTGGGGAGTTTCAGCGTCTCCACGCCTGTCGGCTCCAGGTCCTCAAGTAGTTCCCTGACAGCCGAATGCTCGACCTGGCTGGTTACGACGAGGCGGCGATCGGATCGTTCCCGAAGGCAGGAACGAATGGCTGTATTGACCGATTCCGTGCCACCGCCTGTGAAAACGATTTCGTCCGGTTCAGAACAGATGAACGCCGCAACTCGCTCGCGTGCTCCCTCAAGTCGCCTCTTGGCAACCTGCCCGAGTCGATGGATACTCGATGGATTGGCCCAGTAGTCAGCAAGGACCTCCTGCATTGCCTGCATGACCTCCGGCGACATCGGGGTCGTTGCATTGTGGTCGAGATAGATCATGTCCATGGGATTCACGGTGGACTGATTGTAGAGGAGCATGAGGCTCATGCCTTCCCAGGCAAGCGAAGCGGCCGCTTTGCAGACACGAAATACCCCCGCACCCTGGTGGGCCGGGGGCATCGCTGTTCCTGCTGATACTTCTCCAGTCCTGTCTGAACAGCATCAAACAGGAGAATGCGGCTGAGAGGAGTCGAACCTCCACGGGATATTAATCCCACTAGAACCTGAATCTAGCGCGTCTGCCAATTCCGCCACAGCCGCAGCGTCGTCCCTCGAATCATGGAAGGACGAACGGGGAATGGTAGTCCCTTGCAGCCAAACTGCAACGATGTTCACGCCACCAACGGTTCACATCCGGCAAGATCGGTCAAGTACCAGCCATGGCTTTCTTGTCGTCTTGTGCAACAGGATCCGTCTCCGGTGATGCTGCATCCTCCGAACCTGCCTCTTGTCCAGGAGTATCCATCAAACCTCGGGATTGGAGAATCCTGCAACGGATCTCTTCGTACAGTTCCGGGTTCTCCCGAAGGTACAACTTGGAATTTTCGCGGCCCTGGCCCAGCCGGATCTCCCCGCAACTGAACCATGCACCCGATTTCTGAACGATGCCGTCCGCAACTGCGAGATCAAGCATGTCGCCGGAGGTGCTTATGCCCTCGTTGAACATGATGTCGAACTCCGCATCACGAAACGGTGGAGCGATCTTGTTCTTTACAACACGCGTACGAACCCTGTTCCCGACGTTCTGGTCGGCATCCTTGATTGCTCCGATACGTCGAATATCAATCCGAACGGTTGAATAGAACTTCAATGCACGCCCTCCGGAGGTTGTCTCCGGTGATCCAAACATCACACCAATCTTCTCTCGCAACTGGTTGATGAAGATCACTGTTGCGCCACTCTTTGCAATGGCACCAGTCAACTTCCGCATGGCCTGGCTCATGAGCCTTGCCTGCAAGCCGACATGCGTGTCACCCATGTCCCCCTCGATTTCAGCTCGAGGAATGAGTGCTGCAACCGAGTCAATGATGACAATATCGACAGCGGCACTTCGAACAAGTAATTCGCAGATCTCCAGAGCCTGCTCCCCTGTATCAGGTTGGGAAACAAGAAGACTGTCAAGATCAACACCAAGCCGTCGGGCCCATGTCGGATCAAGTGCATGCTCTGCATCAATGAACGCAGCAACGCCACCATCCTTCTGTGCATTCGCTGCAACAGTCAAGGCAAGTGTTGTCTTGCCGGATGATTCCGGTCCATAGATTTCAATGATTCGGCCGCGTGGTATTCCACGACCACCGAGTGCCAGATCCAGGCTCAGGCAACCTGTGGAAATACTCGGGATGGCCCGATGCTCACCCGCCAATCGCATGATTGATCCTTCCCCGAAGGTCTGGTCAATCTGCGTGATGGCACGCTCAAGAGCCTGGGCCTGTCCTGTTTCGCCCTTCTTGTTTGATTGCCTGCTCGCCGACTTGCTCATGGCATGCTTCCCATCCTTGGATTTTGTATTGGCCGTGTCCGTTCTACGGCTCCCGCTCACCTTACCACGCTGCGGGGACCCATTCCTTGCAAGTTGCCCTTTGCCATTGGCCTTGCTCGCGTTTGTTCCGGGGCTCTTCTGTGTCTGCTTGACCATTTGAATTCCTTTTCAATGCACTCGGTCCTTCGAAGTTGGACAGGATGCCAGATTGATCGGAATCTGCAAGGTCTGTTCGGTATATATTCGGTATATATTTTCGGAATCTGTTCGGTGGTATCTGGAGATTCGCTGCTTGTACTCCGTAATTGGATGTACAAGCAGCCACCAGAGGGCCCTGGAGCCCCCTCAAGCCTCCAAGGGCGGACCTTCCCAGTACTCAGTGGGTGGCGTCCATTCGCTCAGATCAAGGCCTCTGAAGGCTTCCAGCGTCTTTCCAAGCCCTTCCTCTATGCCAATCGACGGATTCCAGCCCAATCGCTCCCTGGCCAGTGTGATATCAGGCCTTCTCTGGAGCGGATCATCCGGGGGAAGAGGCCTCTTCACAAGTTTGGAAGAGGAACCCACGAGGGCAAGGACACGCTCAGCAAGATCAAGGATGGTTCGTTCCTCGGGATTGCCCATGTTGACGGGGCCTGGCAGATCATCGGGCCCCTCCATCATGCGAAGGAAACCATCAATCAGATCATCTACGAAACAGAAGGATCGGGTCTGGGTTCCGTCACCGAAGATCGTGATGTCCTCCCCCGCCAGGGACTGCCTGATGAAGTTGCTTACAACGCGACCATCGTAGGGATGCATCCGTGGACCATAGGTGTTGAAGATCCTGACGACCTTGATGCGAACATCCCCCCTCCTGTGCACATCGAACAACAGTGTTTCGGCTGCGCGCTTTCCCTCGTCGTAACAAGCGCGTGGGCCGATGGGATTCACATGACCGCGATAGGTCTCAGGTTGAGGCGAAACATCAGGATCCCCGTAGACCTCGCTGGTGGAACTGTGAAACAGGGTTGCATTGTTCCGCCTGGCAAGCTCGACCATGTTGCTTACGCCGAATACGGAGGTCTTCCATGTGTGTATTGGATCTGCCTGGTAATGCCCGGGCGCAGCCGGGCAGGCAAGATTGAAGATGGCATCGGCCGAAAGATCAATCGGGTCGATGATGTCATGCTCAACGATGGTAAACCGTTCATGGTCCTCAAGGTGAGCCACGTGCTGGCGATGCCCGGTCAGGAAGTTGTCCACGCAGGTAACCTCGTGCCCACGATCAACAAGGGCTTCGCACAAGTGCGATCCCAGAAACCCGGCTCCGCCGGTGACCAGTACCCTGTGTCCAATATCCGCCATGGGTGCGGAGGATACCCCACGAGAAGGAAATGCGGCTCATGCCCAGTCGAGTGAAATCACGGATCGCCGTCGGGGTCATGACAGGAACCAGCATTGATGCCGTCGATGCATGTGCCCTGCACCTCCATGGCCACGGACTGGAAATGACCGTCGAGCCACTTGGACATGCCTCGATTCCACTGGGCGAGCTGTCCGAACCCCTGCGTACACTCGCCGATGATGAACCGATGCGGGCATCACGTGTTGCCCGGATTCGACGCATGCTTGGAGAAGCCTGCGGGGAGGCCATTGCGGCAATTCGATTGGAACACGCCATCGACCTCATCGCCGTGCATGGGCAGACCGTTCACCATGCACCCCCCGAATCCTGGCAGATGATCGACCCCTTTCCACTGGCACATCGATTCAAGGCACGAATCGTCACTGACCTGCGTGGACTTGATCGTGCTGCAGGCGGGCAGGGCGCACCGATCACTCCCTTGTCCGACTGGATCCTCTACCGGCAGCCACACGCCGGGGCCATCGTGAACCTTGGCGGCTTCATCAACTGCACGTTCCTGCCCCCAGCCGAAGCAGGCGATCCGCTTGAACTCATTCGCGGCGCAGACATCTGCGCCTGCAACCAGATACTCGACGCCATCGCCCGCCTGGGCATGAACTGTCCCTTTGATGATGATGGCATGGCTGCCTCGGCAGGCAACAGCATTCCCGCCCTGGCCGAGGATCTGCATGCAAGACTCGAGGGACAGCGGACCATGGGGCGGTCACTTGGCTCCGGTGATGAATGCCTGGACTGGGTGGAATCTGCTGTCGAGCAGCATGATGCCGGAGACGCAGCTGCATCAGCCTGTTCCGCCATCGCCTCCTGCCTGGCTGCCGCAATCGAGGAACAGGATGTGCAACAGGTCCGTCTCGCCGGTGGCGGCACCAGGAACCAGTGCCTCGCATCGTGCATACAGGATGCACTGGGCGTAGATACCGACCAGTTGGATGAAGGCATGGAGCGGGAAGCGGCATCCATGGCAGTCCTGGGCGGACTCGCCGAAGACGGCATTCCGATCACGCTCGCTCACATCACATCCCGCAGTGATACCGACTGCATGCACGGATGCTGGGTCAATCACACCCCGTAGAGTGGTCGCAATTTTCCCTCGAGGTGACGAAGGAGCGGATCAGCGTTCAAGGAAGCTCCGGTCACGACCTCGCAGAGTTCAGCCGCACGATATCGCTGGCCATGCTCATGAATATTCGTTCGCAGCCAACTGAGCAGAGTGCTGAACTCGCCCTTGGCGAACTCCTCGTGCAGGCCGGGGTGATCGGCCATCGCCTTCTCGAAGAACTGGGCGCAATAGAGATTGCCCAGCGTATACGTCGGGAAGTAGCCCATGGACGTCATGGACCAATGGATATCCTGCAGGCAGCCCCTGGCGTCATCCGGCACCTCGATTCCAAGATACTCGCGGTACTTGGAGTTCCACGCTTCGGGAATGTCCTCGACATCCAGGTCACCCGACATGATTGCACGCTCCAGCTCGAAGCGGATCATGATGTGCATGTTGTAGGTCGATTCGTCGGCCTCGACCCTGATGAAGTCCGGCCGCACGATATTCGCTCCACCGTAGACATCATCGAAGCTCAGCGACGAGACGGCACTGCCGAAATGTTCAGCGAGCAGTGGATGGCACCACGTCCAGAATGATTCGCTGCGACCGACCTGGTTCTCCCACATGCGACTCTGTGATTCATGAATGCCGAGTGAAACGGCATGGCCCATCGGGGTCCCGATGTGCTCCGTAAGAAGACCCTGCTCGTAGAGACCGTGGCCGGTCTCGTGCATGGTAGAACCAAGAGCATCATTGACATTCGCCACGTGGAAGCGGGTCGTCATGCGGATGTCGTTGCAGTGTGAGCCACTGCAGAATGGATGCGTCGATTCATCCAGCCTTCCACGATTGAACTCGAAGCCGAATCGCTCGGCTATGACTCGAACGAATGCCTTCTGCTGATCAACGGGCAGTTCAATCTCGTTGAAGGCATTGCTTGGTGAAGTCGAGGCACCCATGATGTCATCAAGCAGGCCCTGAAGACGATCACGCAGTGGCGTAAAGATCGTCTCCACCCAGGCGGCCGTACATCCCTTCTCGTAATCCTCCGCCAGCGCATCCCACGGCTCACCGCCCTCGGCCCAGCCATAGCACTCAGCCTTGCGACGGAGCATGTCCACGATCTTCTTCAATGAAGGGGCGAAGGCGGAGAAATCGGACTCGGCCCGCGCATTCTTCCAGGCGTGCATCCCCTCGCTCGAAAGCTTCGCCTCCTCTTCGACCAGTTCCGCCGGAAGCTTTGTTCTCCGATCAAGAGACCATCGGAGTTCCCGAAGATTCACGGCCGAGGGGCTCGTTGGATCATCCACGAGATCACCATCGGCTTCACACTCGGCGAGTGCATCGGCAAAGGCGGTGCTCGTGCTCATCTGGTGCTCCAGCTTTGCAAGAAGCGCAAGCTGCCTGCCTCGATACTCGATTCCACCTTCCGGCATCAGGACTTCCTGATCCCAGCCGAGAATGGACATGCTGCCTCCGATGAGATTCGATTCCCTCGAAAGTTCAAGCAGGTTCGAATAGTGGGACGGCATGGTTGTTTTTTCAGTGGATGTTGCAGTTGTCATGTGGATGCTCCTCCTGATACCGAATGTGCAAGTGTAGCAGACGGGCTTGCTCAATAGAGCACGCCCCGGGGCATGACCCCGGGGCGTGGAATACCTCGAACATTGAAGATCGAATCAGTTCTCGTCGCCCGACGCATCGGTATCAACATGCTTCTCAAGCAGGACGATGACCTCGGACGCCTGTGCATCTGTTCGGGCCCTGGCAAGATCCAGTGCATTGCGACCGGCATTGTCCGTTGCATCCAGATCGGAACCGGCCTCGATGAGAACGGTCAACTTCTCGACCGTGCCACCGGAGTGTCCCGCCGCATTCAGGAACGCGGACTTGCCATTGCTGTCGGTGATATTGAGATCTGCTCCACCTTCAACAAGGCTCTCAAGCGCGATGAACTCTCCTGTCCGTGAAGCGTGGATCAAG
>JABABM010000024.1 GCA_014238205.1 Phycisphaerales bacterium
TTGCTCCGCCGGTACCGATGCCTGCCGCAGCATTCTTGAGAGTCTGCGTTCGAGCAAGCATCCGCAGTTCGTCGAGGCTCATGTCCGCATGAATGCGAGTACCACCCTTGCCGACTCGCCCGAGTGGACTGTCCTTGCAATTGAGCGTACTCCAGACCACTACCCAGCCCTTGACGCCAAGTTCCGGATCACGGACCGTAAGTTCCATTTCCGGCTGCATCGCGTTGAAACGGTCCTCGTAGTCCTTGAGCATGTCTTCGAATTCGACGCGATCCATCAGTTCATCCTCATCCAGTCGCCATTGCCTGCAGGTGTACCGACCACGCCGGTGGAATATTCCCGATGATCAGGCGTCTCTGTCCATTGAGTTGTCCTTCAAGTTCCCCAAGATAGCTGCCATGTGCCTGGAGAACAGACCGTCCGCTTCTTCCCACGAAAGGTGACTTCAGTGGTCGCATTGCGAGGTATTCAAAGTAGGACAACCACCCTCCCGGCGCCATGGAACCGAGCATGATCGAAAAGATCCGCCTTGTCATCTCAAGTGGGAAGTTGTTGAAGGGAAGCCCGCAGACCACCACGTGGTACGGACCTTCCAATGCAGCATCTTCGATAGCGCAAGCATGGACACGAACTACCTGTTCGGGATTCGCCACGAGATGCGGTTCAATGATCGTCGACTCGAGAGTGTCTGCAAAGGGAGCATTGATCTCGACTGCATCGAGTCGGTCGCCAGGTCCCATCTGCTCAAGTATGCAACGAGTGAACGCTCCGGTACCGGATCCCACTTCGAGAATGCGACGAGGGCCCTTGAACTGGGACAGTTTGGACACCATCGAACATGCAAGCGCACGGGAAGAAGGTGCTACAGCACCTGTCTGCCTGTAATTCCTGATTGCCTCACCGAGAAAGCCGAGCATGGGTATCTCCACTGGAGACGCTCTGTCATTTGGCAGCAGGTGCGGTTGTCGTGGTCTCGGACTTCTCTACAAGCGCATCAAAGGTTGCAGGATCCTCGATCGCAATCTGGCTGAGCATCTTCCTGTTGAGGCTGACACCGGCTTGCGAAAGACCGTTCATGAAACGACTGTATCGCGTACCACGCATGCGGCAGGCTGCCGAGATACGAACGATCCAGAGACGCCGAAAATCACGGCGACGAGCCCGACGATCACGATAGGCGAACTGACCGGCCCTGAGGAGAGCGACCTTGGCTTGCTGCTTGTGACGACTCTTGGTGCCCCAGTAGCCTCGTGCGGCCCTGAGAATACGGCGTCTCGCCTTGGTCCTGGCTGCGCCCTTGCGTACGCGTGGCATTGGTCCACTCCGTTCTCTTGTCCTGATCGGGGCCCCGGTGCAGCCGAGGACTTGTGCCCGCCAGAAACATCCGTGTTCAGTCTTCCGAGCCCGCCGGAGCAGAGCCAGCAGCACCTGCGCCTGTAACGCGGGTGTGCAGCATGCGTGCGATTTTTTTCAGGTCACTTGCATGGGCATAGGTGGGGGCACGATAGGAACGAAGCAGGTCACCACTCTTGTGGCTCCTGCGATGACGTCCACAAGCACGGCCCATCTTGACCTTGCCGGACTTGGTCATCCTGATCCGCTTGAGCAGTCCCTTGTTGGGCTTGTTCTTCGGCATGACGCTTGTTCCTGCCCCATGGGCGTAGAAATCAACTGACGAGACCCGCACAGCGGGCCAAGTTTCGAAGGGTAACAGGAAGTGAATGGGCTGTCGAGATTAAAGCACTCGATGGTGCCTCAGCGTGCAATGGGATGCGTCAGGAAGAGGTCAGCCTGCTCCAGGAGGCGGCACTTGGGATTGGGAATACGCATGTCATCCCCCTCGTAGGCGTGCCCGCTGATGTCTTCGACCGAGTTGTCACTCATGAGGACACTTGGAGACCAGACATGGCTCTCGATGAGTACTACTGAGAAGTTGACCTCATCCTGCTGGTACGAAAACTGGCTCACGACCTCGCTGGTCATGTAGGGATTTCGATTACCCATGAGGACGGTCCTGACAGGCACACTGCTCTGGAAGGCGTGGGTTCTGGGCTGGGTCTGATAGGACCAGAGTGATTCACCCTGCAAGCCGGGAACCTCCGGGTTCATGTAGTTCTGCTCGACGAGGGGCTGCATGTCGAGGCGATTCGTGGATTCACCGAACAGGGTTTTCCACTCCGGGGCATCCGTATTGGCGAGGACTCCATCATTGTCTCCCGCATGGTTGAAGAATGCTCCGCCGATCTGTGCAAGGTTGTTTCTGTGAACCGAACGAGTGGAGGTTTCGCGAGTTGCGTTCAACATCGGGAAGATGATGCTGAGGCCGAGAATGATGATCGCAGCGACAGCAATCAATTCCGGGACACCCATCCTGGATACAGGGCTGCTGCCTGGTTCAAAATGCATCCGATCGGCCTGTTCGCTCTCAGCACGATCTATCCGGGCAAGTGTCGCGTTTACGAGCGTGGTGCGATCCTCGCCGGTCAGTTCAGCCACGGGGTAGGAATCAAGCAGGCCGAGAATCGAAATGATCCGCTCGAGCCTGGCCTGATCGCCGCCATCGAGTCCGGTGATCTTCGATGGATCGAACTCCGCATCGACGAGTCGGTCGAGCATGTTCGCATCCGCATCGGTCAACATCGGCATGTCTTCATGTTCCTTCGTCATTCTTCTCTCTCCTCGGTATCGGTTTCGTCCTGGTTCCACCCCGTACCGAAGGCAGCAACCGCTGAATGCAGTCTGCTCTTGACTGTCCCAAGTGGTATCTCGAGGGTCTCGGCTATCTGGGTATAACTCATCTTCTGGAAATAACTCAGGAGGAGTATCTCCCTGTAATGGTTCGGGAGGCTGTCCACGACGTGCTTGACTCGCTGTCGCATCTCGCTCTCCTGCATCCCTTCGGAAGGCCCCGGCATGTCTGCTGCCATCAGATCGGCGAATGACTGACCATCACCGTCCTTGCCTACATTCGCCGACAGCGACACCGCCTTGCGTCGTGCGTTGCGACGATGCCAGTCCCGGCCCTTGTTGACGGCGATGGTGTAAAGCCAGGGCTTGAACCGTCGGTCAAGGTCGAACGTGGATGCGGAATTGTGAATCTGCAGGAAGGTCTCCTGGAACACATCTTCAGCAGCAGCCCGTGAACCGGTCTGCTTTGTCAGGAACAGGACCAGTTCATTGGAATAGCGTTCCACGA
The DNA here is from genome assembly GCA_014238205.1 of Phycisphaerales bacterium. Classification (GTDB taxonomy): domain Bacteria; phylum Planctomycetota; class Phycisphaerae; order Phycisphaerales; family SM1A02; genus SP202. The sequence continues at coordinate 3,197 of JABABM010000024.1, forward strand.
GCACGCTGAATGCTTCGCGATCACCCTCCCTGTAGGCCCCGAGAAGAGCTTCATCCGTCTGATGATCCAACATGCCCTCCATCAACGCTTCCTGGTGGTGAATTTCCGAACGGCCTGGGGCCATCGCCTTTTGGCCATGAAACCACGGTCGGCGGATGATACCCGAGGGCTTCAGCAGTGGATGCCGGTGCAAGGGGATCGCCAAGGATGCATCAAGAGTACTCACAGCACTCCATACAGTCCCCCCACCTGTCAGGTTCGGCAAGGTGCAGGAGTCTGTGAATTTTTTCGCAGCCGTCTCTCACCCTTCCACATTTCCGGACCCTCAGCAGCGTTTTTAATGCCAACCCTGATAGGATGTGCCCCTCGTATTCGACCTCTGAAAGAGGTTTGGAGAGGATCCAATGGGCGTACCCATCTCTCAAATGTGGACCGTAGCCAGCTATGTCATTGGGCAGAAATTGCGTCGCCGCAAGCGGTACCCACTCGTCCTGATGCTGGAGCCACTCTTCCGATGCAACCTTGCCTGTGCCGGCTGTGGCAAGATCCAGTACCCGGCCCATATTCTCAAGCGGGACCTCTCCCTTGAGGATGCACTCCGAGCGGTTGACGAATGCGGCGCCCCGATGGTTTCGATTCCAGGCGGCGAGCCCCTTCTCTACCCGCATATCCGTGAACTCGTCGATGAGCTCGTCAAGCGACGAAAGTACATCTACCTGTGTACGAATGCGATTCTTCTCGATGAGAAACTCAAGGAAGGGTGGTTCACACCGAGCAAGTACCTCTCCTTCTCCGTGCACATGGATGGACGACGCGATGAGCATGACTTCGCTGTCTGCCGCGAGGGCACGTATGACAAGGCCATCGTTGGTATTCGCAGGGCCGTCGACATGGGATTCCGCGTCACGACGAACACGACGCTGTTCGAAGGAACTGATCCAAATGCAGTGCGTGGATTCTTCGATGAGATGATGGATGTCGGGGTCGAGGGAATGATGGTCAGCCCCGGCTATGCCTATGACAAGGCGCCGGACCAGTCCAACTTCCTGCACCGCAAGACAACGAACAACCTTTTCGAGATGATCCTGTCCAACAGGAAGAAACGCTGGAAGTTCAACCAGTCGCCTCTCTTCCTCGAGTTCCTCATGGGTGACCGGGAGTACGAGTGCACCCCATGGGGCAACCCGACGTACAACATCTTCGGCTGGCAACGACCCTGCTATCTGCTCCAGGAAGGATACGTCGACACGTTCCAGGAACTGATTGATACGGTCGACTGGGACGAATACGGACGAGCTTCAGGAAACCCGCAATGCCAGGACTGCATGGTGCACTGTGGATATGAGCCAACCGCCGTCGATCACACCTTCAGTTCGTTCGGAGGGATCATGGGAAACATCAAGGCACTCCTCTTCAATCGGTACGCAAACCCCTCTGCACGGAGTCGATTGACGGAAGAAGAAGGAAAGCCCCATGGCCCGATGGCCCATCTCGTGCAACTGGGGTACGGATCGGAATTGAAGGACAAGGCTGGGGCGGCATGAGTTCCGGGCTGAAGCCCTTCGCAGCAGCACTGACTGCACTGTTCACTGTGTCCTCCTGTTCGAGCAGTTCGATGCACCAGACTGATGAAAGCCCCACACTCGTACTGCTGTACTTCAACGGATGTCCAATGAGCAATGATGTCCGCATGAACCTCAAGGCGGCGATCGAGGCGGCTGGTCTTTCCTCGTTCACGTATTCCGAGGTTGACATGGGTGATCTCGACCCGATGGATGATCGATTGCGATGGGGATCACCGACAGTGCTTGTTGACCGTCGTGATCTCTTCGACATGCCCCCCGCTGATGCACCCGGTTTCTCATGCCGCGTCTACGATCACGTTCCATCAAGCAGTGAACTCCAGGCCGCACTGGCACAGAGGTTGAATCGATGAACTGGTGGGTACATGCAGCCTGGGAGCAGGGTGGAGCAATCTACCTTGTCAGTTGGATCTTCTGGGTCCTGTTCTCGATCACCCTGCACGAACTTGCCCATGGCTGGGCGGCCCTCTGGGAAGGTGATACCACCCCACGGGACCTGAACCGCTTGACTGCAAACCCCCTGGTGCAGATGGGGCAGACTTCCCTGATTGTCTTCGCACTGGTCGGCATCGCCTGGGGCATGATGCCGGTCCGCCCGGATCGATTCCGGCATGGTCGGCTCGGTGATGCGATCGTCGCCTTCGCAGGACCAATGATGAACCTGGTACTTGCCTTCATCACGCTCACCCTGCTGGGAGTTCTGTCCGCCATGGGCGACATGTCCATCCAGTGGATGAAGTCCGTCAGCCTGTTCCTCTTCGTAGGCGGATTCCTGAACGTGATCCTGTTCGTACTGAACCTGCTTCCAATTCCACCCCTGGACGGCTCCCGCATCCTTGCCGCCGCCTCTCCCCACGCCCGCGATTTCTACAGGCAGCAATTATCCCAGATGATGGCATTCGCCCTCCTGATCATGATCTTCTTCTTCGGGGCCGCGGACTTCCTCTTCGCCGGGTCCCAGGATGCCGCGATCTGGTGGTCAGGCCTTGTCGCACGGCTTGTCGGGGCAGCTCCAGTTTCCTGATGGGGCCTGATGGCCCCCTGCAGCCCTCATTGACAACTTCTCTTGAGCCCCCCGGTGGTCTTCACTACAATCTTCGATTCGTCCACCCGACGAAGCATCATCCCCACCGGTCGCTCCTCCTCATCGGCTTGCGAGCTACTTCCCGGGGTGCCGTGGAGCATTCGACACGCGTCGAAACTTCTCGAATCGGGTGCCAGCAAGGAGCAGGCCGAACAATGGTCGTATTGCGCCTCAAGCGTATGGGACGGCGACACAGTCCCTTCTACCGTGTGAATGCCATGGACAAGCGCTCCCCGCGCGATGGCCGAGTCATCGAAGAACTCGGCTGGTTCGATCCCAAGGCACCAGAAGACCGGCAGCACAGTCTCAACAATGATCGAATCGACTACTGGTTGAGTGTCGGTGCCCAACCGTCCGACACTGTTCGGTCACTCCTGAAGCGAGCCGGGATCGATCCCACTCCAGGCAAGAAACTCGAATCAACGACGGGTACATGATCCCGACAGGCACTCATACCATGCGAATCGATGTCCTCACCCTGTTTCCCGACATGTTCCCGGGCGTACTCGACGCGAGCATTCAAGCTCGCGCCGCTGCGAGCGGTCACGTGGAGTGTCATGTTCACGACATCAGGGACTGGGCGGACAACAAGCATGAGAAGGTCGATGACCGACCATTCGGTGGAGGCCCGGGCATGGTCATCATGTGCCAGCCCCTCTGGGATGCCGTCCAGGATGTCGAGGCAATCATGCCGACCCCATGTCGCAGGATTCTCTTTACTCCACAGGGCAGACGACTTGACCAGGAACTGGTCGAGGAACTTTCCAGCGAAGAACGATTGATGCTTATCGCCGGACATTACGAAGGAATAGACGAACGGGTCGTTACGGAACTTGATCCCCTTGAGATCAGCGTTGGAGACTACGTGCTCACGGGCGGCGAGCTTCCATCGATGCTGTTGATCGATGCGGTTACAAGACTTCAGGAAGGAGTCCTCGGTCATGAGGATTCGGCTTCCGAGGATTCATTCTGTGCACTTGGGGAGAATCAGGAACGACTGCTTGAGGCACCCCATTACACCCGCCCACGCACCTGGCGGAACCAGCCCGTTCCAGAGGTGCTCCTGAGTGGAAACCACGAAGCCGTCGCGGCATGGCGGCAAGACCAGATGATGAAAAGAACTCGATCAAGACGCCCTGATCTGCTGGAACAGTGCAACAACTGACCATCGGAGCAAGGCTTGTACCAGAGGGGCACACGCCCCGGAGAAGAAGCATGAGCAGGCAAGAGACAATCGAATCCGTGACCGCAGAACAGGTCAAGAACGACGACCAGTACCCGGTCTTCAGCATCGGTGACACGATCGATGTCCACGTGAGGATCATCGAAGGTGAAAAAGAACGCATCCAGGTCTACCAGGGTGTTTTCATCGCCAGGAACGGTCGGGGCGTCAACGAAACCTTCACTGTCCGTCGCATCGTTGCCAACGAAGGTGTTGAACGCATCTTCCCGTTGAACTCGCCTCGCATCGCCAAGATCGAAGTCGTGCGGCGAGGCGATGCACGTCGTGCGAAGCTCTACTTCCTCCGCAAGCGCGTTGGCAAGAGTCGCAGGCTTCGTGATCAGCGACGCGGCATGAAGCACGTTTCCTGATCGACGACATATCAAAACTCATGAAACAGGCGTCCGCTCGTGCGGACGCCTGTTTCATGTTCGTCTGCAGGAAGCCTGCTTGATCGACTGTTTCAGCCCACTCGGCGATCCCAGATATTTCTGGTCGGCATCGGAGACGTAAAACTGCTTGCCGACTTTCGCTTCGCCTTCAATGGGGAGTTGGGATCAACTGCGGCAGGTTCAGTTCCCGCCTGCACGTTATCGGTTGCAGCATTCTGCCTCGGTGGGGCAAACAACGGCATGCCCTGCAACTTCTTCTCGCCCGTTCGACGATCTCTGGCATCCTGGATTCGGGCCTCGATGGCCCGAAGCATTGGTCGTATTTCATCAGAATTGCTGGTGTGGTACTTCATGGCTTGGTAATCCCCCTGTCTGAATCCTGTTTCGTGTCCACGAACCGTATCGGACTGGTTGAGAGACCAGTTTGGTCGAATCCACTGTTCCCAGACGCCGGGGGCTCTCCCTGAGACGGAACAACCCGCACAGGTGGACCAGGTGGAATTGCATTGCACACCTGAACCAGGCAATCAGCCTGTGCCTTCGTCCAGCATGGCACGGGACTGCTCGCTGACGTGGTCATAGATCGTCGCAAGCAGGCCGGAAAGCGGGAACTTGCCCTCCATCGTGCTTGGACCGAGCCGACGCAGGAGGGCATGTGGAATGTGCTGAGCGGGTGATTGCGTCAGCGACTGGTTGAACTCGAACCTCGATCGCCAGAAATGATCGACGGAGTCGTTCAACGACTCTTTCAAATCCGCATCAAACGGGATGGGTGGATCCGGGTGTGCGTTTGCCCCACCGGAAAGATCCAGCGCCCGATGTCGGCGTATTCGCTCGACGATGTGCGCCACTGATCGTCCACGCACTTCAAGCATGGACAACGGCTCGATCGTGAATCGTTCTGCTGCCAACCAGGCGACTGCACCGGCTCGACGCTGACCTGAATCGGCCGGTCCGTTCATCCTGCAACTCAGTGATTCTTCCGGCGAGGGAGCAAAAGTGACACCACAGTCGATGAACAACTGGGTCAGGTTGTCTGGGCATTCCCCTTCACTGAGCCTTGCGGTCCAGACCGCTTCATTCGCCATCCGTTCCTCAAGCCTGTTCCATGCCATCTCGGTCAGCATCGGAACGGTGATGATGACACGTTTGCCACCCCCACCTTCTTCGCTGACATTGGCTGAAACAAGCCCCGGGCCTATCTCGAGAACCCGCACCCGGCCCGATCTCGCCGTTTTCAGGCCCCACTCGAAGTTGGCATCCCCGATGGAGGACCGTACCGACTCCAGCCATGCGCCTGCGACCGGATGTGATTGCATGACCTCCGGCTCAAGGCGAAGCTTCCCCCCTCGACCTGTACGCCGCTGTGGACGGGTGGCGTCCTTCGAGTCATGCCCAGGTGTCTTTCGATCCATGCGTGTCATGCTTCGATCTCCACGGCAGAGTTCTGCAAGGTAAGTATCTCACGCAACTGCGTAGTCGACATCTCTGTCAGCCATGCATCACCTGCACCGATGATGTTCTCAGCAAGAGCGGTCTTCTCCTCGATCATTTCGTCGATCCGCTCTTCGAGGGTGCCAAGGCAGACGAACTTGTGAACATGGACCGCTCGCGACTGGCCGATTCGATACGCCCTGTCCGTTGCCTGCCTCTCAACCGCGGGATTCCACCAACGATCGAAGTGGAAGACGTGGTTCGCTGCAGTCAGGTTCAAGCCGAGGCCGCCAGCCTTCAACGAAAGTACGAAGACCGGCGCGGACCCGTCGCCCTCCTGGAATTGATCAATCATCTTCTGGCGACGTGGAACCGGAGTGCCCCCATGCAGAAAGAGAGTCTTGCAATCCAGATCATGTTCGATCATGCCTGAAAGAAGCTGCCCCATTCGTCGATACTGCGTGAAGACAAGAGCCTGCTCACCCGACGCAACGACCTCCTCAAGCAGCCTCATGAGTCGCCGCGCCTTTCCAGAACGACTTGAAAGCTGTCGGACATCCGACCCGTCTGGGGCGACAAGCCGATTCAACTCCTCTTTTTCACTCATCTGTGCCGGATGATTGCAGATCTGCTTCAGTTGACCAAGGAGCGAAAGGATGATGCCACGACGTTGAATCCCGCTGCTGCGATCAACATCCCCCATCATCGAATTCACGACTTCCTCGTAGAGCGTGGCCTGCTCGCTTGTCAGAGTCGCATATTCCTTCGTTTCAAAGCAATCCGGGAGATCGGAGATCACGTCCCTGTCGGTCTTCAGCCTGCGAAGGATGAAGGGCTGTACGAGCCTCCGCAGTTGATCGGCCTGTCGACTGTCTCGATGACGCTCGATCGGGCGTGCATACCGCCTCCGGAAATCACTCGATTCTCCCAGGTACCCTGGATTGCAGAACTCCATGATGGACCAGAGTTCCGTCAACCGGTTCTCGACCGGTGTACCAGTGAGGGCAATCCGCCTTGAAGTCTTGATGGAACGGATGGCTGCCGTCTGCTTCGTGGGCGGGTTCTTGATGTACTGGGCTTCATCGAGAACGACCCTGTGCCATGCCACTTTCTGGATCGATTCAAGATCACGCACAACAAGGGCATAGGTCGTGATGACAACATCGTTCTCAACGGCAATTTCAGCGAACTCACTCCCGGATGTACGCAACGGGCCGTGGTGAATATGCGACTTCAACTCCGGGGAGAACCTTTTCAACTCGCGAGACCAGTTCTCCATTACGGAAGTCGGCACCACCAACAGCGTTGGTGGAAGCGCAGATCCCTCTTCCAGATTCTCCCGTTCCGACTGAAGGAGGGCGATGAGTTGCACCGTCTTCCCGAGACCCATGTCATCTGCAAGGCAGGCGCCCAGGCCGAAACGGTCAAGGAACCGAAGCCAACTGAGGCCCGTAACCTGGTATGGACGGAGCGTACCGCTGAATCTGGAAGGCTGGGCAATCTCCTCGAAACTCGATTCGCCTTCAAGGGGAGACAGCAGTTGCGACGCCCAGCCTGTTGCCTCAAGTCCCCAGATAGGCAGCCCGGTTTCATGATCGGAATCACCAGCGGCAAGTCGCATTGCTTCAACCAGGGACATCGAGTCGTCTTCATGGCTTGCGAAGAACTCCAGTGCCTTCCTGACCTGTGCCTGGTCGACCTGCACCCATTTGCCGTCCAGGGACACGATGGATGAATCCTGTTTCGCAAGCATCTGCAACTGCTCGATCGACAATGGTGTCCGACCAACAGTAACCTGCCACCTGTACTGGACCTGGCTGTCCAGGCCGGCGATGCCGCTGCCCGGACCATCCAGTTCCTAGAGTTCCGGAGTATCAATCAGCAGTCGCAGTCCGACTCGGTGATCTTCAGAGCCCCACCATTCTGGAACGTCGACTCCAAACCCGGATTCCTCGAGCAGCGAATGTATTTCGCCCAGGAATGCGCTCGCCTCCTGAGTCGTCAACTCCAGGCGACTTGGTGTTCGTTCATTGAGAAGCGGTTCGAGTTTCGGATAGATCCTTGCGGCACGACCCAGTTCGGCAATCAGTGTTTCCTGCGGGTCGAGATCATCCGAGCCGCTGAATCGCTTGGCGTCACGCGTCTGCTGCCAGATTTCCTCGGCGAGGATATGGTCTGGGGGGGATTCGTTCGTTTCAAGTCCAAGCAGAAGATGCCAGATCTTCGGAACGTCCGGGTCTTCTGCGGGTGGATCTTGCAGGGACAGGTATCCACGCAGCGCCCTGTTGCGATCAACTTCATCCAGCCGACCAATCCAACGTCGCACATCAAGGAACAGGGAGTGACCGAACTCCCCGTTGACTGAAAGATCGTTTTCGTTCTTGAGGAGTCCATGCAACCATGCAACGTGTGGATCATCCAGTTGCCGGTCGTCAAGTGAGTCGGCAAAGTCGTCTTCAACGAGCAGTTGACGAATCGTCAGTTCGGCGAGGGTCCCTGTCACCGACTCGAGCAGCGACCAGGGTTCATCTTCTCCCCCGACAACGGCCCTGAGAACCGGCGGCATGCCTCTCATGAATCCTGACAGGTGATCGGCGATCTCCTCGTCAAGCAGCCATGGTCGCCAGAGTCCCTGGAGCGCCCCATCGTCATGCCTGTGCATCGATGGAATGAAACGCTGATCCGCCATCAGTTCAAGTACGAATCGAGCAACCGAGTTGAACCAGTTGATCGAATGGCCATGATCCAAGCCCTTGCCGGAAATGACATCGCTGAATTCAAGAAGGTTTCCAAGCAGATCTTTGGGTGCGAGTTGAATGGTCGGGACGGCGAATGGGCCAAGCCACGTATCCTGGCGTGCCTCGATGCCACCAACTGCACTGGCAAGCCGATCACTTGGCCAGGGGCCAAGGAGATCGCGAGGCAGGCGAAGTTCGATCGTACCGACATCCCCGAGCATTCCATCACTGATACCGCACTCTCCGCGGAGAAGGCCGTCCAGTTCGATTCCCGTAGTTGCATAGGGGTGAACCGACAGGTCAGTGATGCGATCAATGGCTTCTGCCCGGGTTGGTCTTTCGGATGCGACACTCTTCGATGCACGAACAGGCGTATCCCGATCCGGAAGAAGAACAAACTTCCGGGCAGATTCCCCCCAGAGATGCAGCGACCCTTGGTACCAGTTGGCATGCAGGACAACGAGCATGAATTGTCGACCCTCTCCCTTCAATGCCGACCCCGGCCAATGACTGATCACGCTGGGGCTCGAACCCAGGACCTACCGCTTAAAAGGCGGTTGCTCTACCAACTGAGCTACGCGATCTCGAACGGAACAGTGTACCCCGCCTCTGTGTGACTTTGCTGCCCACAATCGATCCCCGAAGCGTTGAAAACGCGGTTTCATGTTCCATGAACCCCTTACTCCCTAATGAGTCACAGATCTGGATATCAGGTGAAAACCAGGGCCTCGCTGGTTGATTGTCGACTCTGAGGCAAACCCTCAACCCCTCAAGGGTGGGCGGCAGTTCGTCCGATAAGGGCCTTGGATGCGGGTTTTTCCGCCTCCAGCAACTGACTGGAAGTCAGTTGACAGTAGGGATTTACGTGTTTCCAGGCGGAGCCGGAAACTCGTTCAGGACCCCTCGTATTGATCAATATCAGGACTGTGCCTGCCACCCTGTTGGTTTGCTGAGTGTGCCTCACGGCAGCGTCAAGCATGAAACACAGGAGAAATGGGCCACTGATCAGGCGAGTGGGAAGGTGCAGGGATAGGCTTCCCCGCTTGTTTTCATGGTGGATACCAGGAAATATCACGAGGCAGGATGCCGGAACACATGCATGGATCGGGCCGAGTACCCGCATTGAAAGAGCCGAAAAGCCGATCCAGGCAGAACAACCATGCAAACGGAGGTCATTCTCGGAACCTCCGCTTCAGTGAGGATCCAGGATGACCGACGTCGGTTCAGGAACAGACCCCAGTGCACTGCAAGATCAGTCCCAGCACCAGTTGAAGTTGATGAAGGGGGACCACTGCTGGCAGTTCCGCTGGAAAGATGGTGATGAGCATGGGCTCATTTCCATTCTCTCGGACCTCGCCGCAGACCAATGCGTCGAGTTTGACTGGTTCGACGCCGCAATGGTGCGGCACCACCTGGCTCTCTGCCGGAATGAAACTGCCGGTTACGACAGTTGACAATGACCTACTACTCCTTCCCGGGGACAACTACATGAATACAAAAAAAACAACACTCCCGATCGTCAATGACTTCCTGACCTATCTCCTCGATGAACGGCATTTCAGTCCGTACACCGCAAAATGCTACGGTGTCGACCTTCGTCAATTCGTCGAATTCCTTTCCGAGGAACTTGGTGAAGAAGTGAACCATGCCACTGAAGCCGCCTGCTGGACCGCCGCATCGAATGGGCAACGTCCGGACATCGTTGGTTCAATCGGAACTACGACTATCACGAGTACGATCCTCCAGGTGAATGTCGGCCGCATTCGCGGCTTTCTTGCGCACCTGAGTGAATCGAACTTCTCTCCCGCAACAATGGCTCGAAAGATTGCGACCCTTCGCTCATTCCACAAGTGGCTTGAGACCAGGAATGTCATTGAAAACAACCCCATGACCCTGATCCGGACTCCGAAGCAGGCAAAGCGACTGCCCAAGGCCATCAGTGTCGAAGACGTCGAAAAACTCCTTTCAGCTCCTGATACGAACACCCATCTGGGAGCTCGCGATCGGGCAATGCTGGAAACGCTCTATTCGACGGGGATCCGCGTCAGCGAACTGGTCGGCATCAACATCGGTGATATTGATGAAGCCGGGCAGGCACTGGTCGTCCGAGGCAAGGGACGGAAGGAGCGGATCGTACCGCTGGGTTCCCATGCGATTGCAGCCACCGGGCACTGCCTCTCCATGCGGAGAACTGCCGCGGGCAATCCGCTCGATCCCGCCGGACCTCTCTTCGTAAACAAACAAGGCACCCGCATTTCCACGAGGTCTATTCGCCGAAAGGTCAGCAAGTACCTCGAAGAGGTCGGCCTCGATCCGAGCATAAGTCCTCACACACTCAGGCATTCATTCGCAACCCACCTGCTGGACAATGGCGCAGATCTTCGTGCAGTCCAGGAACTGCTCGGGCACCAGTCCCTGTCGACGACCCAGGTCTATACCCACCTGACGACTCAACGAATGCGTGATGCATATGACCACGCCCATCCAAGAGCCGAAGCCGGCTGATACGACCAGTACGCACCTGTTGAATCATGCAGCCCCGGGCAACTGCCCGGGGCTGTTTCATTCGCCCTTTGGTCCAAAGCGATCTGCATGGAACTTGACACGTTCTCCCGCCCGAAGATCCTTCACCTTGTATCGAGTGCCTCGCCAGTTGATCGAACCATCACGTCCGCCTTTCATGATGCAACGAATGGCTGCATACAGACCGAGCGATACTCCTGCAGGAACTGCCACGCCTGCTGCAAGTGGCAGTCCGAAGTATCTCGCCAGGGTGACTGAAAGAAGTACGACAACCGTCGATACGACCACCCCGATCCACCCCAGTGCCGAGGACCACGGCCAGGCAAGCAGGAAGATGAATGGTGAAATTTCGAACAGGAAGAGGATCATGCACATGATGACCAGCGCCATCCTGGGAATCCCCGTGGGCAGGTGCGCCGTACCACGTTCGATTCCTCGAAGAAACTCGTCGAAGCGGTCATACCACGAGATGTGTATGCCCTTGCGACCCGCGGCAATGAGTGAAGCCCCTCCATGCTGCTTGATGATCGTTCCAACCCCGATGTCATCAATGACTTCCATCCTCAGGGATTCCAGACCACCTGCATGTTCCAATGTTCCGCGGCGAACCAGGTTGAACGCCCCCACGCCCATCGCAGCCGTCGAGGCGGGGTCGTGAACGGACCAGAGTCGAACCATGAATGAAAGGGTTCTGAGCAATGGAACAAGGCAGAACCTGAGACCAATGGATGGGGACTTGATGCTCGGTATCAACGCAAGGTGATCAACTTCCCTTGCAGTGGCGAGATCGACTGCACTGCGAATCGTTCCCACCTTGAAATGCACATCGGCATCACTGAGCAGCAGCCATTTGGAGGTGGATTTCTCGACGCCGCACTGCATTGCATGCACCTTGCCCAGCCAGCCATCCGGCAGGTGCTCAACGTGCAGGACCTCGACTCGCGTATCGTCCGAAGCGACACGCTCCATGATGGCTCCAGTCGAATCACTGGAACGATCGTTCACGAAGATGAAGTGAAGGCGTGGGTCCCCATCAAGAAGACGAGAACGAAGCGCGGATTCGAGTACGGATTCCTCATCCCGGGCTGGAACAACAACCGTTACGGTTTCGTCATTCTCCCGATGCGGACGCGATTCGACTTCCAGTACAGGAACGACACACATGCATCGAATAAGCAACGAAACCTGCACCACCCAGTAGAGCAGTACCAGGGCAACCAGGAAGGCCCCTGCGATCATCATGACCGCCCGGCAGGAATGGTCAGGCTCCTGCGCCGACGCCGGCGCCCATGTGCTCGATGATCCTGTCACCGAATCCAGAACAGGTGACAAGCGTCGCGTCTTCCATCTGTCGCTCGAAGTCGTACGTCACGGTCCTTGCTTCGATGGCACCTGAGATCCCCTCGATGATGAGATCTGCAGCCTCGTGCCAGCCCATGTATCGGAACATGAGCTCACCTGAAAGGATCAGGGATCCGGGGTTTACCTTGTCCTGGCCCGCATATTTAGGTGCCGTGCCGTGGGTAGCTTCGAAGATCGCATGCCCCGTGTCGTAGTTGATGTTCGCTCCCGGCGCAATGCCGATGCCACCGACACAGGCAGCCAGGGCGTCCGAGATGTAGTCGCCATTGAGATTCATCGTGGCAACTACGGAATATTCCGAAGGCCTGGTCAGGATCTGCTGAAGGAAGGCGTCTGCAATGACATCCTTGATCGTGATTGTCCTGCCATCGATCTCCATGACATGCCATGGGCCGCCATCAAGTGGCGTAGCGCCAAAGAGTTCACTGGCGACTTCATACCCCCAGTCGCGGAAGCCACCCTCGGTGTACTTCATGATGTTGCCCTTGTGAACGAGGGTCACGCTGTCGCAACTTTCTGCGATCGCATACTCGATCGCCGCCTTCACGATCCGGGTCGTCCCTTCCTTCGATACAGGCTTGATTCCGATGCCACTGGACCCGGGGAAACGGATCTTGTCAAAGAGCTCGCTGAAGTTTTCCTTGAAGAGATCCTTGAACCTGGCACACTCCTCCGAACCATCTTCGAACTCGATGCCAGCGTAGATATCCTCGGAGTTCTCACGAAAGATCACCATGTCGGTGAGATCCGGTCTCTTGACCGGGCTTGGAACCCCCTCGAACCATCGCACCGGCCTGAGGCAGGTGTAGAGATCCAGTTCCTGTCGCAGGGCGACGTTGAGCGAACGAATCCCTCCTCCGACAGGGGTCGTCAACGGACCCTTGATCCCGACATGGTGTGACTTGAAATCCGTAAGGGTTTCTTCCGGAAGCCATGAGCCGGTGGCATTGAAGGCCTTTTCGCCAGCCAGGACTTCCTTCCATTCAATTCGCCTCGAATCACCATATGCCTTTTCAACAGCGGCATCGAAGACTCGGACGGAAGCTGCCCAGATGTCCGGCCCGGTACCGTCACCTTCGATGAAGGGAAGAATGGGTTCGTTGGGCACTTTCAGGCCCGCATCCGTCATGGTGATCTTGTCCGCCATCGTACAGAGGCTCCAACTGGTTCTGGTTTGCGTGGAAACGATCCAGTATAGCGACAAGCGTTGAATTCAATCAGCGGAAGGATTCTGCGCATCCTTGAGGTGTGCAGGACGCGGATATCCAGACAGGATCAGTCGGACCTCTGCCAAGTACCGATCGCCTTCGTATTGCACCTTCGTCGGCAAGGCAGGGTCGACGGAACTGAACTGAACCCGTGGGGGATCTTCGTGAAGAAGCTGAATTTCGAATCGCCAATGCAGATCCTCGTAGAGTGGTTTCGCTCCCGGACGCCGAAGAAGCCGCTTCAGATGCCTGGTAATGTCGATACGCCAATCCACGTTGTCAACCACGACGATGTTCTCGACAACAGTCCATCGTTTCGTATGGTCACCCCTGTCATAGTCCGGTGATTCTGCGGCTGCCTGCATGGCACGCCAGAGTTGCGCAGTGTCCTCTCCCGTAAATGTTGTTTGAACACCGCAGGCTCCCAGCAGTACAGGGAGCAGGAGCAGGACGCAGCGAATTCCGGGAATGGAAAGGCGTACGCTCACTCGTTCATCGATTCTTCTGGAATGTCGGCATTGGTATAGACCTTCTGGACATCATCGGATTCCTCCAGGTCATCAATCAACCGGAGCACCTTTCGTCCTGCCACAACGTCGCACACCACCATCGAACCGGGAATCATTGTTACTTCGGCAGAATCGACTTCGAGCCCCGCATGCTCGAAACCTTCCTTCAACGTGATGAAATCAGCAGGATCGCCCGTCACTTCCCAGGCACCATCCTCGTTCCTGATGTCTTCTGCCCCGGCTTCCATCGCCAGTTCCATGATCGAATCCTCATCGATCTTGGAATATTCGATGAGGATGACGGACTTCGAGTTGAATCCGAACGAAACCGCGCCCTGCTTGGCCAGGTTCCCTCCATGCTTCTCAAAGGAGCGGCGAAGCTCTGGTGCTGTTCTCTGCACATTGTCGGTAAGGCAATCAACGATGACGGCAACACCGCCGGGACCATAGCCCTCGTACCGTATCTCTTCATAGTTGGCTGCGTCACTCCCCTCACCGCTTGCCTTCTTGATGGCCTTGCTGATCGTGTCCTTGGGCATGTTGACCGACTTCGCATCCTCGATCGAGTATCGAAGTTTCAGGTTCGTCTCGGGATCGGGCCCTCCCTGCCTGACAGCTGCCATGATGGCGCGACTGCATTTCGACCAGGCCTTGCCTTTTACGGCATCCTGGCGTGCCTTTCGGTGCTTGATGTTCGCCCATTTGCTGTGACCGGCCATGTAATTGTTCTCTCCCTGTGCTCAGTCGGTGAAGGCATGCCGGATGGCTACCAGGGGAGGCAGCCCTTCGCGGACTGCCGAAAGCTTGGCAGCCAGTTTCTCGATGAGTACCCCGTACTCCTGATCATACAACGACTCCGAGTCAACAACGTGAAACTGCCAGAGCCCTCCTTGGAGCAGATTGTAATTCCGCAACTGTTGACCACGAAAGGCCGGGTCGGTGAGTCTCGCATGTGCCGTCGACCAGGCATTGACCGCCTTTTCACGTCTGCCAGCTTTCCACGCTGCATCCCCGAAGTGATCCAGCACGATTGGATCGCCCATCTCCTGCAAGCTGATCGATTCAGACAGAAGACTGAGTGCACCCGGGCCTCGTTCATCGGTCTCCAGACGGCCCTGCATGTACCGAAGCCATCCGACCGTATCAAGTACCTCGGGCAGGGATGCACCGGATCTGCGCGCATCCACTTCCACCGACTCGATCATCTGGATGTCCCGGGGAGAAATCGGGCCGTCTTCAAGTGCGGAGTATCCCAGGTTGTTCCGAGCGAGGACATGTGACGGATCATGAACAAGAGCCTCGGAGAACAGCCTGGCTGCCCCTTCCTTGTTGTTGAGCGTCGCGAAATCGGACCCCGCCTCATACAAGGCCTCGGCAAGGCCGATCGGCTTGTGCCAGTCCGGTGGCATTCCACGAAGCAGATCCCGTTCCTGGAGCGAGTTGACCAGTTCGATGACATCATCACCCCCACCTCCAGTCAGTGCAGACAGGAGAACGAACCGCATCTTGAGGTTGGCCGCCAAGTAGCCGGCATGCTGTCCTTCCGGTGTTTGACGCATGAGCAGCATCTTCGAGGCATCACGAGCAGTCTCAAGATCACCGATTGCAAAGAGTTCTTCGACCAGGGACATCCGTTGACGGCCTGATTCCAAGTCGCCCAGGCCCATTGACGATACATCCTCGAGCAGGCTGGCCCGCTCGTGTTCCAGCGAATCCGCAAGCTCTACATTGCCCAACTGCCGGAGAACATGGATCAAGGCAACATCCTGGATGAGCACGTCCCGTGATGCAGGCATGGGATCTGGTTGGAGCATGCGACACCTCATGAGATGACCGGCCGCATCGACATGTTTCTCAAGCATGAGTTCCAGCAAGCCGCACTTCAACAGCAACTCAGCATTCTTCACGGAAGGATCTGCAAGGGCATTGCTCCAGGCCTTGACCGCTGATCGGTGTCGCCTGGTCTCAACCAGCAGATCGCCCAACTCTTCCCAGGCCGCCCTGTTGGACGGATCCAGTTGAGCTGCTTCTCGCCAGAACTGCTCTGCCGCTCGATACTGTTCGATGGCTGCCGCTTCACGGCCAAGAATGTAGGCCGTCGCACTGCGACGGCGAAGACCTCCTGGAACTGGATCATCCATTCCAGGTTCCTGCTCGTGGAGTTCCTTGAAGACCTCCCATGTCTCGGCAAGCAACTCAGCAGAGACTCGGTAGGGTTCTTCAAGCGAGGCGGTTGCAGTTTGACAACAGGCAGCCGCAATGACAGTGGCACTCACTGACAGAACCAGGTGCCTTGTCATCATGATCTTCATCACTTCCTGCGTTTTTTTCCGGATGATTTCTTCTTTGAAGTAGCCTTCTTCTTCGCAGCAGGCTTCTTCTTCACAGCAGCCTTCTTCTTCTTCGCAGCTGCCTTCTTCTTCGGGGCTGCCTTCTTCTTCGGGGCTGCCTTCTTCTTCGGGGCTGTCTTCTTCTTCACAGCAGCCTTCTTCTTCGCAGCTGCCTTCTTCTTCGGGGCTGCCTTCTTCGCAGCAGCCTTGCTTGATTTGGATGCGACTGCCTTCGCTGCCGCAATTGCTGCGGATTCCTCACGAGCCTCGCTGCGTCGAGCGGATGCTTCGGCCTTTGCAAGCCTTCGAGCAGCTGCTTCCTCTCGATCGATGCGGCGAGCTTTTGCGGCAGAGGTCCTCTCGTTCCGTCGCATCTTGATCCGTTCATCGCGTTCACGGACATCCGAGATGCTTCGACGCTCAGCAGCCTGCTTGAGTCGACGTGACTCCTGGTCTACCCACGCCTGGAATGAGCGATGTGCTCCAACGCCATCATCAGACTTGATGTTCCGGCTCAGCCAGCCGGAGATCTCATCCACTGCTGCGGCAGGATCAATGGCATCCGATTCCACCAGCAACTGCTTCAGCTGTTCATCGACCGGCACGCCATGAATATCAAAGCAGCAACTGAGCAGGCGGGCGGCGGCGAAGGGAACGATGCCGTCAAGCGATTCCACGTACATTCGTATCTCGGAACGCTTCATGTCCTTCAGGCTGTCAAGAGAAATACCATGCTCACGGTTGTAGATGTCCCGCATCGTCGCACGCAGTCGCGTCGCTCGATCATGGGCCTCGTCACTGGTGTCTTCGGAGAGAACCATGAGTTCATCCGGCGTGCAGACTCGAAGCTCGTTGTAATCGACGAGCTCCCCCTGAAGCTTCGTCCAGGCTGAGGAAGCCTTCACGCTTGTTGATTCCCAGAGCATGAAGGAATAGACAAGGACTCCGATTGGATCTTCCCGCTCCGGTTCCCTGCGGGGCTTTCCGGGAGAAAGCTTTCGAAGGATGGTGGTCATCTTCTTCGCATACTGCGTCGAGTTCTTCACGTCGTCTGCTCCTGGGCACCCTGGTGTTCATCCGGGCCTGTTCCATGTGTCGAATTCGAGGCACGCTGCGCTTCATCACGGCGACGACCCTCGCTGATGGCACTCAGTACCTCGGCTTGCTTCTTCAATGTTCCATCGAGTTTGAATCGAAGGCGGGGCATCCGACGAAGATTCACCTTCGAGGAAACCTCCCGACGAATCCAGGCGCCCGCATGCTCGATCCCCTTGATCGACAGCTCAGCGTGCTTTTCCGGCAGGACCGAGCACCAGATCGTCGCATCGGAGTAATCAGGAGTTACTTCGACGCGGGTGACTGAAACCAGCCCACGCACACGTGGGTCATTCAGTCCACGTACGAGAACATCCTGTACTGCGCGGAGCAGGACCGACTCGATCTGGCTGGCGTGCTGGTTGGTCATGGTGTTGATGTCGTTCAGGTTCCTGGCTGGATGTGGTGCACCTTGTAGCACTCCAGCACATCTCCGACCTTGATGTCGTCATATCCATCGATCTTCATGCCGCATTCCTGCCCGGACTTCACTTCCTTCGCGTCATCCTTGAACCGCTTCAACTGTGAAAGCTTCCGATCGCTTTCGGTCACGATCTCGTCACGAGTAACGCGAACCATGGCATTCCTCTCAATCGTGCCTTCGGTCACGTAACACCCGGCAATCATGCCGACCTTCGAGATCTTGAAGACTTCCCGAACCTCGGCATGACCGAGAATCTCAAGTCGCTTGATGGGATCAAGCAGGCCGAGGATCGCCTTTTCAACATCGTTGGTGATGTCGTAGATGACATCGTAGAACCTGACATCGACTCCATGGTTCTCGGCTCCCTTGCGGACACTTCCGGATGCCGTGACATTGAAGCCGACGATGATGGCGCCCGAAGCCTCGGCGAGAGCGATATCGGAATCATTCACACCACCGACGGCAGTGTGCTTCACGACGACCGTGACGTCATCAGTCGTGCACTTCTCAAGAGAAGCCTTGAGCGTTTCCACCGAACCCTGGCAATCAGCCTTGACGATGATGGGCAGTTCCTTCTTCGATGCGCCTTCGAGTTTCTCGAAGATGTTGTCAAGCGTCACCTTCTCGGTTGCAAGGTCACGTTCCCGCTCAGTCTGGATTCGTTCCTGCGCAGCTGATTCAGCCTTGCGAAGGTTCTTGACTACATAGAACTTGTCACCAGCATCGGGGACGACGTTCATTCCAGAAACCGTCACCGGCGTCGATGGAAGGCTGGCATCATTGCGATCACCGCGATCATTCACGATGTCACGAACTCTGCCATACCCACGACCGACGACGATGCAGTCACCCTTGTTGAGCCTGCCCTGCTGTACAAGGAGATTCGCAACAGGTCCGCGACCATCCTCGATGCGTGATTCAATGACAACACCCTCCGCAGGACCATCGAAATCAGCTTTCAGGTCGAGCAACTGGGCCTGGTAATCAAGAACCTCAAGCAGATCCGTAATGCCTGTCTCCTCGGCGGCACTTGTCCGGACAATCTCAATATCACCGCCCCACTCCGTCGGGTTCAACTCGTGTTCCGCCAACTGTCCAAGAATGCGTTGAATATTGGGATCGGTCGCCTCGGCCTTGTCGATCTTGTTGAGCGCCACGACGATCGGCACCTCGGCAGCCTTGGCATGGTTGATGGATTCGATCGTCTGTGGCATGACGCCGTCATCGGCAGCCACGACGAGCACGACAATGTCCGTCGCCTTGGCCCCGCGGGACCGCATCTCCGTAAAGGCTTCGTGCCCCGGCGTATCGATGAACGTGATTTCCCTTGATTCCTCACCTATCTCGACAGGAACTCGGAAGGCACTGGTTGCCTGGGTGATTCCGCCAGCCTCCCCATCAGCAACCTTGGCCTTTCGAATGCAATCCAGGAGCGAAGTCTTGCCATGATCGACGTGACCGAGAATCGTGACCACGGGGGAACGTGACTGTTCATCGTGCATTTCCCGATCTTGGAACCCCTTGGCGATCTCGTCCTCGGCACTGACCTGTTCCACGATGGTCAGCTCGATACCCAGGATCTCCATCATCTCGACTGCCATGTCCAATTCGAGCACGCTGTTGATGTCGACCGTGTGACCCTCCAGGAGAAACTGCTTGAGGATCAAGTTGGCCTTGATGCCACTCTCACCCGAAATAGCCTTGATCGTGATTGGTTCAGGAAGCGTGATAGGCCCACCACGTTCGAATGCCGATTGCGCTCGCCTTCCCCCCGTTCCTGAAACTCGCTTCTGGCTGTCTCGGCGGGCCGCCTTGAAGAAACCTCCGGCACGTGAAAGTCGACGTTCCCGCTCAAGAAGATCCTGCTTGCGCCAATTGGATTGCCCCTTGTCCTGCTGCTGTGGACGAGTGCTGCCACCTGCACGACCTGTCTCCTGCTTGGCACTGGCGCTTCGACGTTTGTTCCGACGACTTGTCCGTCGCCCTTCACCGGCCGGAGGCTCACCGGGAGCCCGTGGTACGGGGGGACCACCGGGAGCGGGAGCAGACCTGCCCGTATCGGGCTTGGGACCTCGCGCCGTACGTGGCTTGGGCACCACGTCAGGTGTTTCCACACGAATGACCTTCGGACCAGCCAACTTGGTCTTGACAGGCTTGTTGAGTGTTCGGCCCCGCTGGGGAGAATCATTCTCTGCCGCTGGAGGTTCAGCAGACGGTTCAGGCTTCACTTTTTCGGCCGGTGCTTCTTCTTCTCCCGGTTCTTCAACAGGAAGCTCTGAAACCTGCTCCTCGGGAACAGGAACAGGATCGGGAGCGGGTGGGTCTGCGGGAAGTTCCTCCTGGAGATCCGGGGCCTTGTCCTCCTCTGCCTGCTCGGCCTGCTCGGCCTGCTCGGCCTTGGAGGGAGCCTTCTTTCGCACCTTCTTCTTTGCCTTGGCACGTGCCTTCGACACATCAACCGGCGCAGCAACCTGCACGGTAGACGCGGACGTCCCACCCTCGTTGAACCATTCGCGAATAGTTGCAGCAAGACCTGCCGACAAAGTCGACATGTGATTCGAAACGGAGGGAATACCTTCCGATATGCACTTGTTCACGACGTCCTTCGACGTAACACCAAGTTCCTTGGCGATCTGGTGAACTCGTTTTGTGCCTGCCTTCTTTGCCACGAACGGCTCCTTGAATCGGGGAGTTGATCAACTCTCCTGGCTTGGTTCCTCTGCCGACTCCTCAGGTACGGTTGCAGTCTCAGACGACTGATCCCCTGCAGGCGATTCGCCGCCGGCTTCCTCGGCTGGCTCCTCGTCGACAACTTCCACATCGTCTGCCGATACTGGAACATCATTGTCGCCAGGCTCAGTTGCATCGAGAGCAGTCTCTTCGACAGCAGGCGAGGGCTGCTCTTCTGCTTCCGTTGCTTCATTGCCAGCTGGTTGCTCTTCCTGGTCCTGTGATGCAGCCGTCGTCGATTCATCAGCATTGACCTTCGGTGCAGAAGAACCTCCTCCGAGTATCGAATCGGCAACCGCGTCACCTTCAAGATCCTGCTCTGTTCCAAGCAGGGCCTCCGCCGCCTTGGCTTCCTCGGCGCGACGCCGTTCCTCCTCTTCCTTTTCCTTCTGCTGTTCCTCGGCAACGACCTTGGCCCGCGAACTGCAATGCGCAATGACCTTGTCGGATATTTCCACCGGCATGCCGACCTCGTTGACAAGGATGTCACTGCCGACTTCCTCGATATCGAAGACGCTGATCATGCCCAGAGCACCCATGCGATCGAGCATCTCATCCTCGACACCCTCGATTGATCGGACCGACTGTTCAAGCAGTTCAAGGCTCTTGGCGAACTCCGCGGGAGTGAGAATGTCGATATCCCATCCCGTCAGGCGTGCTGCAAGGCGGACATTCTGCCCACGTCGGCCGATGGCCAGCGACAGTTGATCATCGCGGACGATGATGGTGGCCCGTCCAAGTTCGAAACAGAGACTGACTTCCTCGACTTCAGCTGGTTTCAACGAGTTGGAAATGAGGATCTGGCTCGATTCATTCCAACGGACGATGTCGATCTTCTCACCACCCAGTTCGTCGACGATGTTGCGAATCCGGCTGCCTCGAACGCCAACACAGGCACCGACAGCATCCACCTTCGAATCAATCGATGAAACGGCGATCTTCGTTCGGAAACCCGGTTCCCTTGCCATCGCCTTGATCTCGATGATGTGCTCAGCGACCTCGGGTACTTCGGCCTCGAAGAGTCGCCGAATGAAGTCCTGATGGCTGCGGGACAGAACAACCTTGACTCGGCTTCCATCCTCGCGAACATCGCGAATGAGGCAACGAACACGGTCACCTGGATGAAAGACCTCTCCCGGAATCTGCTCGCTGCGAGGCATGAATCCTTCAGCGCGATCAACCTGGACGATGAGTGCACCACCCTCGTATCGATGCGCCGTACCAGTCACGACATCGCCAAGTCTCTTTGAGAACTCCTCGAGAATGCTTGCTCGCTCATCCTCCCGGAATCGCTGGATCATGACCTGCTTCGCGGTCTGTGCGGGAATTCGACCCAGGTCCTCGATCGGGATTTCTTCCTGTTCACCAAATTCGTCGTGTCGCCACAGCCGGATCTCTCCCGAGATCGGCTCGATGCTGCAGGTGAACTCCTCGGTATCGAGCGAGTTGAAGTGCTTGCGAGCCGCACTGACCATCGCCTGCTCCAGGTCATTGATCAGGATTTCCCGATCTATGTTCCTGTCTCGAGCGATGGAATCGATGATTCGAATGGTCTCTGGATTCATTGTCTTCTCTGCATCTTTTTCTGGATGTCAAGTTGTTGAGTTGCCTGATTGTCGAGACGAACGTCCCACTCCTGGAATGACCGGATGCCCCAGCCCTACGAAAGAAACCACGGCGCCTCCCTGGTGGAGACCCCGTGGTCCGTGTCGCCTGGACGATACCCCTCACAGTGAGGGGCGCGGCCCTGAGCGGTCCCGAGTTGGGATCATGCTCAGAACAAGGCCGCAACCTCGCCCTTGCGCAATGCACGGACCTCGTGCCAGGACCACTCTTCTCCGGCCCAGCACAGTGGACAAAACAGCATGGCGGCATTAACCGTCATGCGTGTTTAGCCACGTTTGATGGAACTCGCCCATCCGGCATCACTCCGTTTCTCTGAAAAACCGGACCCGAGGGCCCGGCAACCTATGTACCAAGTTGTGCAGGGTATCCACCACCCCCCTGAACTTCAAGGCAGGCTCGCCGTGAAGCCCCGTTTTCAGGCCTCCAGGACGGTTCCATGTGAACAAGCAACTGCTTCAAGGACAAATGCAACTCCATCTCCATGACACCCCGGTACTTGGGTCAGGAAAGTCCTCTACCTGCATGCATGCACACAGGCTTGCATGGGCATGAAACGGGGTGCCCCGGAAGGCGATATCGACTTCCGGAAACTTCCGGAATAGTTGGCAGTGAAGGCCGCCCAGCCTGCGTTCTCCTGCAGGACCCGGGGCACTGCATGGTCAGTGCAGGCTATCCTGCCCACTTCCCTGGTGCAGTACGAATGAAGCGAATCAAGAACATCATTCCGATCATGGTCCTTCTCCTTGCTGGAGCAGCCGTTGCCGCGGACCTGCCTGGTCGACCCGGCATCCTGCCCCTCCCCCTGCCTGCAGCCGAATCGGATGGGCCGAGGTTCAACGATTCAAGAGACTCGGTTCGTGTCACGGCCGTTGCCAACTCCAACGTCGTGGTCCCCGGGGAAGACATGGTCATCGCGGTGATCTTTTAACATGATGCGGGATGGCATATCCATACGGATGAGCCTGAGATTCCCCCGGCGCTTGGAGATCCAGAGGACTACATAGACACTGAAATCTACTTTGAACTCGAGACTTCCGGCGGCGTCGAGGTTCATGAACCATTCATCCAGTGGCCCGAGGAACACGTCGTCAAGGTCGCCTTCGGGGGAACCCCGGTCGACTACGCCGTGTACGAAGGTCGCGCAATCGCATACCTGCCGGTGACCATCGCCGACGACGCTCCGATTGGAACCGTGCAACTCAGGATACGGCCGGTCTACCAGGCATGTGATGAGACAAGTTGCCTTGCTCCAAGCCCGACACCCAGCGAACCGGGTTGGGACGAATATGGAATTGATATCGAGTTCAACGTCGTTCCACTTTCTGAAAAGTCGACATCAGCGAATCCCGATGCTTCACTCTTCAGCGGATTCGATCCAACCGTCTTCGGTCGCATCCATGGTGGTGAAGCACCTCCGGAGAATGTCACCTTCGATGCATTCGGACTGAACTTCACCCTTGATGCCAGCGGATGGGGTCTCCTGCTCCTGCTGGTCGTCGCGGCCTTCGGCGGATTTCTTCTGAACCTGACACCCTGCGTACTTCCCGTGATTCCAATCAAGATCATGGCGCTCAGCGCCGGCGGCGAGCACCGAGGTCGAACGCTACTCCTTGGCCTGAGCATGATGCTCGGCATCATCTGCTTCTGGCTTGTAATAGGTGGACTGATTGCGGGCGCGGCAATCACCGCCATCAACCAGCTCTTCCAGTACCCGGCGTTCACCATCGCCGTGGGCCTGTTCATCGGGTTGATGGCCATCGGCATGTGCGGGCTGTTCACGATCCGGCTGCCGGGCAAGCTGTACATGGTCAATCCCAAGCACGACACGATTCATGGGTCGTTTCTCTTCGGGGTCATGACCGCAGTACTTTCGACACCATGCACGGCTCCCTTCATGGGCGCCGCGGCCGCCTGGGCGACGACGGAACCACCCTCCACGACGCTGCTGGTCTTCACCTGCATCGGGTTTGGAATGGCCCTGCCTTACCTTGTGCTCGCAGCCTTCCCCGGGCTTACGAATCGCATGCCCAAGGCCGGGCCTGCCAGTGAACTCATCAAGCAGGTCATGGGCATTCTCATGCTTGCCGCAGCGGCCTATTTCGTCGGTGTCGGACTCAGTGGACTCATGGTCACACCACCTGAGCCACCAGGCCGAAGCTATCTCTGGATCGTCAGTTTCGTGGTAGTTGCCGGTGGTGCGTGGCTGGTGATCCGCACGGGGATGATCTGTCGTTCAATTGCCCAATATCTCCTCTTCGGTGGCATCGGCTGCCTGATGATGGCGACCGCGGTCGTTGGTGGAATCAAGTTGACCGACAAGGGGCCCATCGACTGGGTGTACTACCAGCCGGATCGGTACGAAGAGGCCCTCGAGGAAGGAAACGTCGTCGTCCTCGAGTTCACCGCCGAATGGTGCCTCAACTGCAAGGCGTTGGAACAGACGGTCCTGTCCGACCCGACTGTCGTTGCGCTCTTCGAAGATGGAGCCGCCGTCCCCATGAAGGTCGACCTCACCGGCAACAATACGTCCGGCAACGAGAAACTCGCTGAAGTAGGCGGATTGCGCATCCCCCTGCTCATCGTGATTGCACCTGACGGCCGAGAGGTGTTCCGTGGCGACTTCTACACGGTCGAACAGGTCATCAATGCCGTGCGAACTGCTGGAGGATCCTGAACACGATGCCCGCCGACCTGAAGAACATCGCCGTCTACTGCTCTTCCTCCGACCGGATCGACCCCGTGCACAAGGAAGCCGCTCGAGCACTCGGCGTACGCATGGCTGCCGAGCAACTCGATCTGATCTATGGCGGAGGTGGAGTCGGATTGATGGGCGAGGTGGCTCGAGCCGTTCGAGCAGGAGGAGGACGGACCATCGGAATCACGACACGGTTCCTGAAGGAGAAGGAACAGGCCGACCCCCACGCATGCGAGTTGATCGCAGTGGAAACAATGCTCGACCGCCGCGCACTCCTCATGGAACACAGCGAGTCCACCATCGTGCTTGCCGGTGGACTCGGGACGCTCGTTGAACTGCTTGTCGTACTTGAACAGCGTGTCCTGGGGAATGTCGATGGGCCCATCGCGATCGTCAATACGGCTGGCTGGTTCGATTCCATGGCCAGCCAACTCGAAGAGAGCATTGGCCACGGCTTCCTCCGTGCCGCTGCATGCGAACTCTACGAAGTTCTGCCGGATGTCCAGGCGGCCGTCGATCATGTCATGAACACGGAGCGGATTCGAGGTGGCGAGGATCGTTTCCTGCCATCCGGCCGCGACTGAGTACCCTGTCCACCATGCAGACCATCGGTCTCATCGCAGGCGAAGGGCGACTGCCAGTCATAGTGGCACGGGGCATGCGCGCCCACGGACACAGGGTCTGCTGCGTTGCATTCCGTGGGCACTATGACCCGGAATTGATCGAGTGCTGTGACGAGTTCAAACCCGTCGGGGTCTATCGCATCGGGTCCTGGTCCAGGCGACTTCGACGCTGGGGTGCCTCCGATGCCGTGATGGTCGGACGGGTGGCCAAGACACGCATGCATGACCCCTTCAGGCTCGTACGGGAGTTGCCGGACTGGCGTGCCATCATGCTGTGGTATCGTCGTCTCCGTCATGACCGCCGCGACCAGGCCGTACTTGCCGCCGTCATCGACGAACTCGATCGAGGTGGAATCAGACTCATGGACTCGACAAGCTTCATTCCTGAACAACTTGCCACCACTGGCAGGATGGGGAGTGTTGATCCCACTGCCAGGCAGCAGGCGGATATCGAGTTCGGATGGCCCCTGGTCTCACGAGCGGCGGAACTGGACATCGGCCAGTCGATGGCTGTACGTGAGGGGGATGTCATCGCGGTCGAAGCCGTCGAAGGAACCGACTTGATGATCGAGCGGGCAGGCTCACTGTGCCCAGCGCGGGGGTGGACCATGCTGAAGACCGCGGCCACGGATCACGATCGACGGGCGGATGTCCCTTCCATCGGTGTTCCCACCATCGAGGCCCTTTCAAGGGCAGGCGGTGGTTGCATTGCGCTCGGCGCAGATCGCGTCATCCTCATCGACAAGGATGCCGTCCTCAAGGCGGCGGACAAGGCCGGCATCGCCGTTGTCGGCGTCGAATCTGCATGAGCGAAGTTCCGTCATTCGTCTCGCGAGCGGGCATGAAACTTGCTCATGCACTTGATGCGTTTGAACTCGACCCGACCGGATTCCGCTGCGCAGACTTCGGCTGCAATGTCGGCGGCTTCACCGACTGCCTCCTGCAACGTGGAGCACGGCATGTGATCGCGATCGATACCGGGTAC
Source organism: Phycisphaerales bacterium (assembly GCA_014238205.1). Taxonomy (GTDB): domain Bacteria; phylum Planctomycetota; class Phycisphaerae; order Phycisphaerales; family SM1A02; genus SP202. Next base: position 29,760 of record JABABM010000024.1, read on the forward strand.
GGAGTCCTCGATTGGAAACTGCGGAATGATGAACGGGTTGAGGTATGTGAACGGACGAATGTCCTGCATGCAGAACTTCCGGAGGAGCGTGTCGACCTTCTTGTCTCCGACGTGGGTTGGACACCGCAGTCTCGTGTGATTCCAGCGGCGCTTCCGTGGCTCGTTGCAGGCGGGAAAATCCTGACCCTCGTCAAGCCTCACTACGAGCGAAGTGCACGATCAAACACACAGGGCGGAACCGATGGACTCATCGATGACGCTTCCGCACGAGCCGTACTGGAGGAGGTCATCGATGCCATGCCGGAACTGGGAGCCCGTGTCATCGACGCAGTGGATTCGCCCCTTCGAGGGGCGAAAAGCAGTCGCAGGAAACAAGGCGGAAACATCGAATTTCTCCTCCTCCTGGAAGCTCTTCAACCCCCTGTTCCCGGTGGCTGAAGAACCGAGGTCTGCGCGTCGAACACGACCGATTTCAGGTACAATAATCGGCCCTGAACAGGTGAACTGGAACCGGTTTCCATGCCGGTACGGACAGCGACATGAGCGACGCGGACACACCGAAAAACGGACCCACTCCGGCAGATGACGAGGCTGTCGATGCGCCGATGATCGGTACCGTTGTCGAACAACCCATCGATGACGAGCTGCATACCAGCTACCTCACCTATGCCATGTCAACCATTACTGACAGGGCGCTGCCTGACGTTCGTGATGGGTTGAAGCCGTCCCAGCGACGCATTCTCGTTGCAATGAACGACCTGAATCTCTCTCCCGGCCGAAAGCATCGAAAGTGTGCGAAGATCGCCGGTGACACTTCGGGCAACTACCACCCCCATGGTGAATCGGTCATCTACCCGACCCTCGTCAATCTTGGACAGGACTGGAAGGCGCGAGTCCCCCTGATAGACAAGCAGGGGAACTTCGGTTCGATCGATGGCGACCCGCCCGCTGCAATGAGATACACCGAGGCGCGCATGACGCGAGCCGCCGTCGAACTCCTTGACGACCTCAAGTTGGACACCGTCGACTTCATTTCGAACTACGACGACACCCGAACGGAACCAACCGTTCTTCCCGGTCGGTTTCCCTACCTGCTCATCAATGGTTCCAGTGGCATCGCCGTCGGGATGGCAAGTTCGATTCCCCCGCACAACGTGGGCGAGATCTGCGACGCGATCATCGCTGTCATCAATACCCCCGAACTGCCCTTCGAAGAACTTCTTCAACTGGTCCCGGGACCCGATTTCCCCACCGGAGGCATGATCATCGGGCAGCGTGGCATCGCGGAGGCCTATGCAACCGGCCGCGGACGAATCATCCTTCGAGGCACCGTCTCCCAGGAAGCCATTGGCAAGAAAGACGCCCTTGTCATCGATTCGATCCCATACCAGGTCGTGCAGAACGCCTTGATCGAGAAGATCGTCGATGCAGCCAGGAACGGTCGCATCGACGGGATCTCCGACATCAAGAACTTCTCCGGCAAGAGTCACCGGACGCGGATCGTCATCTACCTGAAACGGGATGCTGATCCAGATGTCGTGGAGCGCCAGCTCTACAGGTTCACTCCCCTGCAGTCGACCTACTCGATCATCAACATCGCGCTTGATCATGGGCGACCACGCACGATGCCGCTCAAGCAGATGATCCAATGCTGGATCGACCATCGAGTCGAGGTCATCCGGCGACGAACCGAATACCTGATGCGGGAAGCCAAGAAGCAGGCACATCGGCTTGAAGGACTCATCTTCGCAGTCTGCGACATCGACGAAGTCATCGCATTGATCCGTGGATCACAAACACGTGAAGAGGCCATTGAGAAACTCATGGAACGGGCATTCCGAATTGCCGGTGATCATGAACACGCCGCCCACGTGCCGACATCACTGATCGAACGATCGAACCAGGATGACGGCGTCACGCTGACCCGCGTGCAGGCTGACGCAATCGGTGCCATGCGCCTCATTCAGCTGGTCGGGCTTGAGATTGAAAAACTCACCGCGGAATATGCACAGCTCCTGGAACAGATCGCGGGATTCGAATCGATCCTCGGCGATCACGAGCAGGTCCTGGAGATCATCCGCGAAGACTGCCTCCAGATGAAGGAACTCTTCTCGACACCAAGGCTCACCGGGTTCGAGGATTCCGAGGTGGAGGAATACGACCTCGGCGAACTCATCACGGAACACGATGTTGTCGTAACCATTTCCCACCTTGGCTACGTCAAGCGACTTCCGCTGGCCACCTACCGGGAGCAGGGACGGGGCGGCCGCGGCATTCGAAGTGGCACGACACGTGACGAGGATTTCATTGAGCACGTCATCACGGGATCGACCCATGATGACATCCTCTGCTTCACGAATACCGGGCGGGTCTTCAAGCAGAAGATCTACCAGATCCCGGAAATGAGTCGAAGCAGTCGAGGTCGACCAATCGTCAATCTCCTGAAACTCAAGGAAAACGAAAGCATTGTCGCCTTTCTCAATGTGGGTGATTTCGAGAAGGGAGAGGACTTCCTCTTCTTCGCCACATCGAACGGGCGTGTCAAACGCACCGCACTGGCCGACTACAGAAATGTCCGGAGCAGTGGCATCAATGCCATCAATCTCAAGGAGGATGACAACCTCGTCGGGATCATTCAGACCAATGGCACAGACCAAGTACTGCTCGCAACAGCCGGGGGCATGTCGATCCGGTTCGACGAGAATGATGCACGCGTGATGGGCCGTACCGCTGCAGGAGTCAAGGGAATCGAGCTTGGCAAGGATGACCAGGTCGTCGGTTGCGTGGTCGCAACCGATGAAGTCGACCTTCTCACGGTCACCTCCAACGGATATGGCAAGCGAACAAGCATGAATGAATACCTTGTGCATTCCGTCGATGGCACGACACGCTGCCAGAGCAGGGGTGGCAAGGGACGGCGTGACATTCGCACGGGCAGTCGAAACGGTGACGTCGTCGCCATTCGAAGCGTCACCGATGAGAACAGCATCATGTTCATAAGTGCCGGTGGAATGCTTGTCCGGATTCCGGCTGACACGATCAGTCGCATTGGACGCAATACGATGGGTGTCCGCCTCGTCAACGTGAAGGATGGCGATCGAGTGATGACCGCGGCACGCGTCTTCGAGTCAAATGACGAAGAAGAATGACCCCGGGACATCTTTCGGGTGGTGTGGGCTCATGGAGAGTAGACTGTGGCACACGACATGTGCTGTCGACGTGGAGAAACTTGAATGCCATTGAATGCATGGAACGAGGACATCCTCATCGCCGAGCTCGACAACGAGCCACTGTTCTCGGAGGACATGGACAATCTCCACCAGAAGCTGGAGGAAGTTGCACGCGACGAAGCACCCCTGCCATCCATCATCGTCGATCTGAAATCTGTCACCACCGTCAACTCCTCGAATCTGGGAGCACTCCTCAAGTTGAGAACCACCCTCAACCAGGCCGACAAGCGACTTGTCGTCTGCTCCGTAACGGATGGAGTGTGGACAGCACTCCTGGCAACTGGGCTCGACAGGGTATTCACGTTCAATGACGACGTCACCACTGCCCTTGCACGACTCCAGATGGAGTGTTGAGTACGAGTTCGACGGAAGGACATGGCGATGCTCTCAATCAGGCGCAGTGAACCTGAAGCAAGAATCGAGTTGATGCCCCTCATCGACGTGATCTTCCTGATTCTCACCTTCTTCATCTACGCCATGGTCCTGATGGTTCAGGTGGATGTTCTTCCGGTTCCGATGGAATCGTACATCTCCGGCGAAGCAGCTGATCCTGTCCCGGCAACGAGCATCACCCTGGATCTCGATGGAAGCATCTACGTCGGGCAGAATCCCATACAACTGGAGCAGGTTCTGCCTGAGGTAAAGAGCCTCCTCGAGACCAGCCCCGATACCGTGATCTACATCGTCATGGCAGCCGGCGAAGCGGATGTCGACCGTGGGCCGATTCTTACTTCACTCTGGGACCATCTTCGTGAATCCGGTATCGAGATCAAACTGGTAGGTGCTCCTGCTCCCATTGATCCCGCGCCCGCAACAGCACCATGACTGGTGCTTCGCATCGCCTCGTGATGGTCCTCTCGGTTGTTGTTTCGATCCTGATTCATGCAATAGTTCTGCTCCCGGCACTTGTCGCTGCAGCAACAGCGGAAGCAGGCTATACGGAACTTGAACACGAACTTGCAGATGAAACGCAGGAGCGACTGCCCGAGGATGAACCGGAACGACTCGGCCTTGAGGAATCAGACCAGTCAACCATGACATGGATCGGGTACGACACCTACAAGGAACATCTTGCCCAACTTGCCGAATTCGATCAGGCCGAGTTCGTCGATGCATCGTCACCAGTGAATGCAACGACCGAAGGAGAAACACCCGCTCCCCAGCCTGGTCCTCCGGCACCCGCCGGTGCAAGTCCAAGGCCTGCTGCAGAGCAACAGGAAACTCCAGCAGGAGGAGGGCCCATAGACGGGATTGGAGAACAAGGTGGCGGACTTCCCTCGCAGGGTCAGGGCCCACTGTCTCCAACTGAACCAGGTCCGGCAGAGGATGAGGGAACCACCCCCGATTCCGGGGACAGCCCTGAACCGACGCCCCCAGCCAAACCGGAGAAGCCCGGGGAAGCCCCTGCAAGCGGTGGCGGTGCACCACCCTCCAATCCATCGGACGAACCCACCCCCCCGGAACCAAATGCTTCCGACAGGGAATCCGATGCAACATCGACCATCAAGGTTCCCCGATCGAACTGGATGTCGGGCAAACCACTTGCTTCCCAGGGCCTTGAACTGGTGCCCAGGAAGCCCCTCTTTACGACACTCCAGACACTCAGCGGCGCAGCGAACATGGTGGTCGTCATAGCGTTCGAGAGCAATGGAAAACCAGAGAATGCCGCCATCCTCTCTTCCAGCGGCAGCCAGAGCATTGACACCGCCGTGCTTGCAAGTCTCTACAGATGGAGAGCCCGTGGGGAGCGGCTGAAGGGACTCGATGAGGACGAAACGGTCGATGTCCGCCTGGAACTGATCATGACGCGGAAGCGTCGCTAGGTTCCAACTGCTTCTTCATTGATTCGAGGCGATCAGGGTCGGTCATGTTGAATGACAGGGGCGTGATGGTGGCGGCTCCCTCGAAGATTGCCTCCACATCAGACCCGACTGAAGTGTGCTCGAAGTTCAGGCCCGTTCCCGCCGCCCAGAAGTAGTTCTGCCCTGCTGGACTGCTGCGGTGCTCGTAGTGTTCAGCAAGCGGCGCCGTATTCATGGGAACGATGCGAAGATCCGGCACGGGCAACCGGGGTGACTCGGTCCGGGGAAGGTTGAGATTCACGACATCGTATGGCTGGAGACCCATGGAGAGAACTCGATCGATGAACTCCCTGGCTATTTCAGCCGCCCTGTCCCATTGAGTTGCCGACTTGTCCGCAATGAGCAGGCTGACTGCAATCGAGGGTACGCCCAGGAACGCGGACTCCATGGCCGCCGCAACGGTGCCGGAGTACAGCACGTTGATGCCGATGTTGGCTCCAGAGTTCATGCCCGAGATGGTCAGGTCGGGTCGCTCGCCTTCACCAAATCGCTCTTCCCAGAGAGTCGTGATGGCGAGTTTCACACAGTCTGCAGGGCGACCGTCGACTGCCGTTCCTACGAACTGGCCCGCAATGTCCATCTCCTCCACGAAGAGCGGGTCGTGATACGTGATCCCATGGCTTGTTGCAGACTGCACGGTCAGTGGAGCAATCGGAACAAGTTCACCCAGGCCGGCGAGTGCCGCATGGAGTGCTCTGAATCCGACTGCCTGGATCCCATCGTCATTGGTCAGGAGAATACGCATGGCACCTTTCTACCTCGGCTCGAGAATGTACGTCTTGCCTGCCCAGACAACTGGTGTACCGGAAGATATGACTTCCGCAGCACGCCTGAGAATACCCGAAACGACAACGGCCCCGAGTGGATGCCTCCAGACCGAGGTCATCGGCTGACGACCCATGCGATGAATCTCGGCAAGCGTGCCGAACTGCATCAGCAGGCAGAAAAACCCCGCAGACATGGCCATGAGCCCGACCAGGTGATTCGAAAGCATGTACGTGGCAACGCCTGTCCCGACTGCAAGCACCATGGCGAGTGGAAGAATGCAACCAGTGAAAAGGACACGAAATGCGATCTTGCGCATTCTCGCCGGCTTTCGACGACACCCCTCCAGGAAGATTCGCATCCATCCGTTTCGAAATGCCTCCGGAGTGGAATACATGGAACAGTTGAACATTCCATCGGCATTGAGGATGTGTATCCGACCTCCTGCACGATTTACACAGCGGGCAAAGGCGATGTCCTCCAGGAGAACCTCCTTGACCGCATCATGCCCTCCGATCGATTCATACTGTTTACGTTCAAAGAGCATGAACTGGCCGTTTGCAAAGGATCGCTTCTGGGATGGCCTGTTGATGATGTCCATCGGGTAGAGGCTCATGAGCGTCATCGATGCAACCGGCTGCGAGTTGCGTTCAAAGGTGGAGTTGCAGGTCAGTGTGCTGAGAAGGCTCAGGAGGTCAAGGCCCCGTTCCCGTGCCAGGCCGACAGCTGCGCGAATGACATCTCGATGGGCATCGGTATCTGCATCGACGAAGAGAAGCATGTCCCCGCTTGCCCGGGAAGATCCGATCTTCGCTGCATTGCACTTGCCTGCCCAGTCTGGTGGACAGTCATCGTTCTCGATCAGGAGCAGGCGATCATCATCGGATGCGATCGACTGGAGAATCTCCAGTGTTCGATCCGTGCATCGATCGAGAACCACGATGACTTCAAGACGGGGATAGTCCTGGTCGAGGATCGACCGGACACAACGATCGATCACCCGTTCCTCGTTGTGTGCCGGAATGACGACACTGACACTGGGCCAACCGCCTTCAGGCTCGGGTGAATCGAGTCCGCACCGGACCGTGGGCCGCGTGGACGCAATGCGACGGACACGGAGCAGGACGATCGCCCAGTAGACCGTTGCCAGGACGGCTATCACCAGCAGGAACCATGCAAGAACAGGAAGAACGCTCATTGATCGCGCAGTGTACGCGGGCTTCGACCCCCGCGTCACACGCTGTACCCTGTCCGCATGAGCCTTGTCTTCACCCGCACAGCCATGCGACGCATCGATTCTGAAGCCATTCAGCGGCATGGGATGACAGGGCTGGAACTGATGGAGAATGCAGCTCGGGGCGCGGCACGACTGGCGTGCTCCATGCTTGCAGACTCGCAGCAGCCTGCCCAGGTCCTCATTGCATGTGGGCGCGGAAACAATGGCGGCGACGGCTGGGCCATGTCCCGGCTCCTGATGGAAGATGGACATCAGCCATACGTCGTGTATCTCGGAGCGCCTCCGCCTGGATCAGACGCCTCGATCAACATGGAACGTGCACAACAGACGGGGGTTCCCTCCTGTGAATTCAGACCGGGCGAGGGTCTCCCACTGCCCGAAGAGCCGGCACTGGTGATTGATGCCCTGTTCGGAACCGGGCTGGATCGGGCGATGAAAGGCTCTCCGCTTGAACTTGCCAGGTACATCAATGACCATTCCGCACCCATCCTGGCCATAGATCTGCCCTCCGGCCTTGATGCCGATACCGGCCAGCCCCTCGGCGAGGCCGTCCAGGCGTCTGCCACCGCAACCTTCGTAGGGCCGAAACTCGGGTTCTCGGCGGCCGGGGCCACTGCATGGACCGGCGAGATCCACGTGATCGACATCGGTATTCCCCCCACCCTCCTTGAGCAGTACGGAACGCCCACCGGCGACTGAGACATCCCAAGCGGCATATCATCTCCGGGGACAACACTGTCAACTTCCATGTATCAACTCCTCCTCACGAATCGTTACCTGACCTCCCGTGTCATTCCGCTCCTGGCCGTTGCGGCTGTTGCATTGTGCGTGGCGCTGGTCATCGTGGTGGTCTCCGTCATGACCGGCTTTCTGGACATGGTCAAGGAATCAGGAAGGACCCTGATGGGTGACGTGGTAGTTGGCTACCCGGTCGCGGGAATCCCCTATTACGAGGATCTCATGGCGGCAATCGAAGCCCAGCCGAATGCAGCAGTGGCAACCGCTGCAATCGATACCTGGGGCATACTGCGAATGCCATATCCGGATGGCAACGCCAAGGAAACCGAAGCCGTCCAGATCTGGGGGATCGAACCAGGCCGTTTCAACGAAGTCACCGGCTTTGAAGACAACCTCCACTGGCGAACGACTCCAGAGGAAACTCGTCGATGGTTGGTCCAGGATGCCGTGAATCGTATTGCGATTGATCTTGCAGGCACACTGACATCGGAGCAGAAGATCAACATCCTCGAGGAGTTCGCCGAGAGTGGCACCACGGTACGCGAAGACCTGGTTGCTGAATCTGAAACGATGAGCAGCGAAGAATGGTCTCGACGCCTGAGAACACTTGGACGCTTTCCGAGCATCCTTGAACATGTGCTTTCAACTGAACAGATGGCAATGATCCAGGCGGAGGAGCCACGCCTTGATGATGAGGGGCTTGTTCTTGAAGACGGTGTGAACCTGACACGAGGAGGACGGCCTGCCATTGTTCCAGGGATCCATGTTTCCCAGGGAAACTCCAGGACCCATGAAGGCGACTACGCCATTGCACGGGATGGCTACTGGTGGATGCCCAGGTATGAGGGGGTGCTTACCACGATCCCCATTGATGCCGGCGGAGGCATGACGGAACCCGAGAGTGTCATTCTCCCCTTTGCCAACGAATTCTCGAGCGGGATCTTCCTGATCGATGAGAAACGCGTGCTTGTTCCACTTGCCACTGCCCAGGAGTTGACCCATCTCGATGAAGCGTTGCTCGTGGACGAAGATGATCCCACCCGGATCATCGGCAAGGACCCGGCGCGTGCGACCATGATCCTCGTTCGTGCGGAAGAGGGAACGACCCCGGACGAATTGCTGGTCGAAGTGGAAGCTGCATACCAGGTATTCCTCAATACGCTCGATCGCGATGATCCCCAACACGTACCGATCCCGACCCCTGGCATCAACCCGGGTCTCTACATGCAGACCTGGGAACAGCACCAGGCGAGTTTCATCGGTCCCGTCGAGAAGGAACGCGAACTGATGCGGGTACTTTTCT
>JABABM010000025.1 GCA_014238205.1 Phycisphaerales bacterium
GACCATCCCCGACGCGTTCCTGGACACGCCTGCATTCCGATTCCAGGAACTCCTCCATTCTCCAGGTGCCTGTACAGCCGCAGATCTCGTAGAGAAAGTTGCGGATCATGGCGACCCCGAGCGGGGTGTGAGTGACCTCCGGATGAAACTGCAACCCGAAGAAGGGTTGTTCCCGGTGACGGACTGCCGCGTATGGACATGTATCCGTCGCAGCGAGCGCATCGAAATTCTCTGCGAGTTCCATGACCTGATCGCCATGGCTCATCCAGACGGCCGTTTCATCCGGCATGCTCGCCAGCAGGTCCGCCTGATCCTGCACCATGAGCATGCTTCGACCGTATTCACGTGACTCGGAAGCCTCGACGTTGCAACCCAGCAGGTGGCAACCCATCTGCATGCCGTAGCAGATTCCCAATACGGGGACTCCCATGTCGAAGAGGCGATCATCGCATCGTGGCGCACCGTCCTCGTGAATGCTCGAAGGACCGCCTGAGAGGATGATTCCCCTCGGCTGGTGTCGTGCCAGTTCCTCTATCGGAGTGTCGGGGCTCAGCAGGATGCTGAACGCCCCGGCTTCTCGAACACGCCGAGCAATCAACTGGGCGTACTGGCTCCCGAAATCGAGGATCAGGATCGTCTCGACGTCCATCGAAGTTCGATGATCGACGGGTTGCATGCAGGTACTCCGGGGTGGAAACACGGATTCTACCCCCCCCACCTGCTTGCCGCCAATGCACGCCAGCCATTGCACCTGGATGGTGCACGCCAAGGGGGCTGAGGTGTACCATGACCTCATGTCGTCCAGTCAACAGGCAGGCGTGATCCCGTCGGCAGGGAACTCCGAGCAGCAGGCCCGTGACCTGCATGTCGAGTTCTTCAGTCGCCCGGGGTACCTGGCCATCATCCGGCAGATGGTTGATGCCTTCTCAAGCCGCCTTGGGTTTGCTCCCGCAGAAGCCAGCAGAATCTGTCTTGCCGTTGATGAAGCACTCTGCAACATCATCCGCCACGGATACGACTCCTCTCCGGATGGCAGGATCTGGCTCACCCTCAACGAGCCCTCGGATGACAGCTGCATCGAGTTCATCATCGAGGACCGCGCCCGTCAAGTAGACCTTGATACGATACGGTCCCGCGACCTGAAGGACATTCGTCCGGGGGGGCTCGGCGTCCATCTCATCGAGGAGATCATGGACGCAGTGAACTATGAACACCGGGATGGTGGAGGAATGAGAGTGACCATGCGAAAGCGGATTCCCGGAGAGGAAACCAACTGATCTGGACTTGGCAACGAATGGACCCCAAGCGATGAATGTACACGTTGAAACCCGCGACAGTGCCACCATCATCCAGCCACAGGGTGACGTGGACCTTGCCAGTTCTCCCGAATTTCGTGCCCGGCTTCAGGAAGCCCAGGAGCAGGCTCAGGCAAGGCTGGTCATTGACCTGTCCAGTGTTCAATACATGGATTCATCAGGAGTTGCCACCCTTGTTGAATGCCTGCAGCGTTCACGAACCGATGGAATCCCGCTTTTTCTCTGCCAACTTCACGAGCGGGTACTCAGCGTATTCCAGATTGCACGCCTCGATGGCGTATTCGACATTGTCGCAACCGTTGATGATGCATTGACCGCCTGACCGGAAGGCCCTGTGGAACAAACCCATGGCGGACTCGACTCTTGATGAAACTCGACTGCCGCTTGGCCTGAGGATCCTGGACCGATGGGGTGGGATGTGGAATGCAGTGTTCGCCCTGTTCGGGGGGATCTGGCTGCTTCTGGCCGAAGTGTCGATGTGGATCAGTCGTTCCACTGTGCACAAGGACACCAGACTGGGTGGCGCAGCGGTCGTCCAGCAACTCGTTCGTGTCGGGGTCAAGTCGATTGGAATCGTACTGCTGGTGTCATCTTGCATCGGGCTGATTCTCGCCATCGCGATGCAGCCACCGCTGGCTGAACTGGGACAGACGAACAAGATCGCGAACATCGTCGCCGTCGGCATCTTCCGGGAACTTGGCCCATTGATCGCCGCAATCGTGCTCACGGGTTTCGCCGGCGCATCCATTGCCGCCGAAATCGGAACCATGGTCGTCGGAGAGGAAATCGAGGCCCTCGAGGCACATGCCCTGAATCCAGTCCGGTTCCTGGTCGTCCCGAGGGTGATCGCCACGATCGTCAGCCTCTTCCTCCTGACCGTCCTCGGCGATGTCATGGCCGTGTTCGCATCAGGACTGTTCACGGTGAATGTCTTCGGTGTACCCCAGGAGGTCTACATCGCCAACACGATCGAACAGTTGAACCTGTCCGATTTCACGACCGGGCTCATCAAGGCGGCCACCTTCGGCACGCTTCTGAGCGCAATCGCCTGCTACAACGGCCTGAAGGTGACAGGCGGAGCCGCTGGCGTCGGCAAGGCCACCACGGATACGGTCGTCCAGACCGTCGTCCTGATCATCGTCTCGGACATGCTCTTCGCCGCTGTCTTCATGCAGCTTGGCTGGACCTGAAGCAGGCCGAAGTCGAGAAGCCTATTCAGTTTCCTCGGTGATGGCTTCCAGGATGCTTCCCGACATGATGTAGGCATCGTCGGTCGACCACCAGTACATCACCAGTGGACCGAAAGCAGAGTTCATCTCCTCGAGGAGTTCCATCCCCTCTTTCATGCCTTCCTGGTACTCGGCTCGCATGTCCTCGGCCATCTCAGGGTCATCCTCGGCCAGTTCATTGAGCACCCGCTTCATTTCGAGGCTCGCCATCTCGGCCTGGATGATGTTCGACTCGACGAGATTCATCACTGACCAGAAGGTCACCGCCCGGTCAGGCAACTGTTCCATGCCAGCAGCAAGTTCCGGAGGAAGTTTCATCTCCTTCCGGGTGCCGACGTTTCGAAGACAGGCCTCGACTCCTGCAATATCTCCAATGAGCACGTGCTCGCCCCCCAGGGCGATCCCCGTGGGTTCTCCACCGCCACCCATGACTCCTGGCATCATGCCGCCGGCAGGCATCTCGTAGATGATGTGGCCCTGGAAATCACGCTGTTCCATCCCCACATCTGCGGCGAGGCTTGCGAATGCATCGTTGAAACGCTGGGTGTCACGACATTCGATGGCCCAGATGTTGTGCAGGCTGTCGACCTCGATGGGTCGGCTCACGGCAGTCACGATGTTCACACTGTTTCCAAGACTGTCCATGAGACTCGTCAACATGGGTTCAAACTGCTGGAATGCCTGCATGCCCTGGGCCTGCAGCATCGGGTTCGAGCGGATGACGCTCTTGATCCAGTCGACCACTCCACCGAAGTCGACATTGACATGGCCCATGTCGAGGACACCGGAATCGAAGAAGGCTGGTGACGACTCCCGTTCCTGGTTCTCCGAGAGAAGGGCAACGATGCCGGACTTTCCCCCGGGCATCCAGAGTGCTGCCCTGTGATCGATGAGCGACGGGTACTCCCCGGCCTCGAATCCCAGTCCGACGGCATCGATCTCCCCGATCATTGCGACGAACATGGAACCCATCATCCCGAACATGGGATTGGGGAAGACGACCGAGACGAAATCGGAAAGATGCTCGGTCAACAGCACCACGCGTGGCCCCTGCATGTCAAGCGTATCCGTGATTCCCTTCCACGATGAGTTGCCTGAAAGCACATCCTCGGACGCATCTCCATTCAACGCTTCGATTCCGCGTCGCATCCCACCGGCAGATGAAGCGAACAGGATGATCTCGCCTTCGTGCAGAAGGTACGTATCCATGTCGCTGAATGCGGAGAAATCCGGCTCGAATCCCATGCCACCGGGCCCGCCAAGACCCTGACCTGGAACAAGAATGCAGTCCCTGCCAGCCACCTCGACCTCTTCGACTTCTCCCCGCTTCCTGAGGTCGTCCATCTGTTCGACGATGAAGGGCTCGAGCATGGCTCCATGTTCACCGAAGTCGACGAAGCCGGTGACCTGAGGCATCATCACGTAGGATTCCGGGTCCTCCTCGACCGATATGGCAAAACCGACCCGCATCGATCCAAGCAGTTTTGCAAGATCCATGTCCACGTCGAAGCTCTCGAGCATGTCCGTCAACGGGCTGTCAACATCCTCAAGAAAGACCCCTTGCTGTTCATCAAAGCGGCTGGTCAGCATCTCCTTTGCCGACGAGTCCATCAGTCGATCATGAAGTTGAGTCAGTTCGTCAAGGGAAACGATGAAAACACTCGTTTCAGGCGCAAACTCTTCGATCGCAAGTTCGCCTGCCGTTGACTGTGCCGCTATGACTCCTGCAAGCAGGAGGCCTGTCTTGAACTGCTTGAACACGGGATCTTCCCTTTCCTATGAACTCGTTCAGGGTTGGAGTTGAGGTGGAGCACCAGGCAACTTTCGCACCGGTGGATCCTGATAATTGTGCCCTGCATTTGGATTCATGGCATCGTAGGCGAAGGCCTCGCGATTCCTGATGAAATCCTTGACGTAACGGGCGGGTATGGCAAAGCCGAGGCTGTCGCCTGAGGGTATCCCCATGTTGGTGATGCCGATCACTTCCCCCTTCGTGTTGAAGAGCGGACCACCGGAGTTGCCCGGGTTGATGGGAGTGTCTGTCTGGATGTAGGAGAGCCCGTCGAAATTCCGCTGCGTCGTCGAGATGACACCTTCGGTCATCGACTGTTCCATGTTCAACGGGTTGCCGATGGCGAAGACCGGCTGCCCGACCATGATTCCTTCCCAGGACTCGATGGGTGAATACGGGAAGGAATCCTTGTCAGGATGGCTCATCTTCAGCAACGCCAGGTCGAGGTGATTGTTCACCGCGATGATCTCGACGTCTTCCACCGTCGTACGCTGCTTCGTGCCATCAGGCTGCGGCACCCAGATGATCGCTCGCAGGTCCTGCTCTCCCTGGATCACGTGGGCGTTGGTGATTGCATACCCTTCCTCGTTGATGATGACCCCGGATCCTATGGCTCCGGGTGTCCGGACCTTGATCACGCTCGACGAGACACGCTGTGCCTGGAGTTTTGCGCTTAACTCACGAGGTTCCTCGACCGTGTGAAAGAGTGATTCACGAACAACCTTCACCTCGTCATCCCCGGATTCCACGACATCCTGGACGTCGTTGTTGTCCAGTTCGATGACCTTCGGACCGATATCCAGCCAAAGCGTCGTCTCGTTCTGCTTGAGAATCGTCCCCTCCAACTCCTTGCCGTCACTGAGAATGACCGTATCTCCGGGACATGGCGCCACGAGAAGCAGCGCAAGGAAAGTGGCCGTGGAAAGGTGGAGTGCAGACATGGGGATCTCCCTGGAATTGATGAACAGGCCAGTATAGGTCCAAGCCCGGTCAACATGAGAGTTTCATGCCACGAAGTGCCCTACGCGGATACCATGCTGGATCATTCCATGGCAAGGAGAACTCCAGGATGGCACACACCGTTTCACTGATCGCTCCCGCATTGGCCTGCCTGCTCTCTGGAGGGCCTGCCTTCGCACAGGAGAGTGCCTTGGCCCAGGAGAGTGAAGAAGCCTCGTTGTCGGATTACTTCGGCTTCTCCTCGCATGATGTCATCAAGATCGGCGATGACCCGGGACCGATGTTGGCAGCGGATCTCAATGGTGACGGGCTCGAAGACCTGCTCATTGTCAACAACCATGACAGTCGAATTGACGTTCTCTACCAGAAGAAGAAGGCGTGTCGAAATGACATAGAGCCTCCAAGCCGTGTCAATGAACTCCCTGATCACTGGCGTTACAGGCGCGAATCGATTCCGCTTGCCGACCACGCCAGGGCATTCAGAACGATCGACCTGGATGGAGATGGCGACCTGGACATTCTCTATGCCGGGCGAGATCGGGTCGTCGTTCTTGAACAGGATGCACCGGAAGAGTTCACGAGAGGACGGATCCATACGGTCAACAGCCTGGAAGCAACTCAGGGTGCCTTCATCCTGTCCAACATCCTTGGCTCGAGTGATACCGACCTCCTGAGCATCGTCGATGGCAAGATCATGGCTTGGCCATTGGATGGTGATGACCTCGGAACACCAGTCACACTCTCTGCCGGGCAGGCCATCCGGGGAATCGTGCCCGCTGATTACAACGGCGACGGCTTGATGGACATCGCCGGCATCGTTCCGGACGACAGCGCCCCTGTCCGAATCTGGTTCGGACAGGAACACGACGGGCAACGTGAACTTGGAGCCCAGGTCATCTTCGAGATGCCCCCGATCATCGTTTTCGAAGCTGTCCAACTTCCAGGAGAAGCTGCCGCACGGATCGGGGTCATCGAGCGTGCTTCGAAGCGGATCGTCCTCTATCGCCTGTCCTCCAACCACGTGGAGAACAGTGGAAATCGCGATGCCTCGTTCGTGGTCCACTCATTCGACGACCCCGGGAACCGGGATCGGACACAGGTCGTGGCCGACATCAATGGAGATGGGCTTGAGGACCTGGTGGCAACTGATACCAAGTCGAACTCCCTGGTGGTCTACAGGCAGAGCAAGGGACAGGGCCTGCAGGCCAGTGACTCCTTCCCCACGCTCTCGAAGGTCGGCTATGTCGCTGCATCCGATGTCGATGGAGACGGGTCGGCGGAGATCTTCGTCCTCTCCGAGGATGAGGGTGTTGTCGGACGATCGATGATCAATGACGGAAAGGTGGAGTTCCCCAGGCCCATGGCCATCTCCGAGGGGCACACACCCGTTGCGATGAATCTCGTCAATCTTGAGCAAGGCCCCAGGCTTGCCGTCATCGCCAACGAAAAACGTGAGTACCTCGTCGACCTGATCAGCATGGACGGATCACGCGAAACGATCGAACTGGGCGCCATGAGCCGGGCCCCCGACACGGTCATGGCGGTCGACGCGGACCAGGACAGTCACATGGACCTGCTCCTGTTCACGCGTGAAAAGCCCATGATCATGCTCCAGTCCAGGCTGGATGAGGAGAACGGATCGTCGTCGTTCCAGAAGATGGAAAAGGATGACATGGGCCAGTTCGGCCTTGTCGCAAAGGCCGCCTCCGACAATACGACCGTATTCGACCTCGATGGAGACGGCAAGCAGGAGCTGCTCATTGCAGACTCGAACCATGTTCGTGCCGTCCGCTACGAAAGCGAGCCGGAAGATGGAAGCAGCCCCGGCTGGCAGGTCGTCTCGCAGGTCAACACGAAGGATCCCAACTCGAAACTCGTCTCACTGGCAACTCTTGATCGTCGGATAATCGCCGCAGACGATGAGAACAACAGGCTCGTGGTATTCGAAGCTGATGAAAACGGTGACTGGAGTGAAACCGAGTCACTTACGGTACGGGGATTCCCCCTTGGCCCGATCAAGGCCGGAACCTTCACCGGGGACCAGGAAGAGAGCATTCTGAGCTTCGGAAACGACGGATTCGCGGTCATTCGACTTGGAGGCCTTCGGCAGGAACTGGAGGAAATCGATTCGTGGCGGACCGACGAGGAACGCAGGCTTCACTACGACCTCCATGTAGGGGACATCAACTCGGACGGGTATGGTGACATGATCGCCCTCGACTCCGGAGAGCAGATGATGGAGCTCTTCACGTTCGATCATGAGGGGACGATGCACCACGTGACGAACTTCAAGATCTTCGAATCAAGACTCTTCGGACGTGGAGATGGTCGTGAATACCAGCCCAGCCAGGCGATCCTGACCGACTTGACTGGTGATGGAGCACACGACATCGTGATGCTGATCCATGACCGCATCCTGATCTACGAGCAGTAGGCCGGGAGAAGCAGGGAATCCGCTTCAGCGTTCGTTGATCGGAACGTACTCGACCGCATGATCGCCCGTGTACTGGCAACGTGGGCGGATCAACCGGTTGTCCTGATGCTGCTCGAGCGAATGCGCCGCCCAACCTGCATTCCGGCTCATCGCAAAGACCGGTGTAAACAGGTCAATCGCAAGTCCGAGTGAGAAGTAGGTCGTCGCCGAGTAGAAATCGACATTCGGGTAGATGCCCTTTGCACCTACCTCGCGATCCATGATGTCCTGGATGCGGGTGCTCAGTACGTAGAGATCCGTATTTCCCGTCTCTTCGGCGATCCGCTCCGCGAAGGTCTTGAGGTACTTGGCACGCGGGTCGAGTGCCTTGTAGACGCGATGGCCGAAGCCCATGATCTTGGTCTTGTTCTTCAACGAATCCATGACGAAGGGTTCGACATCATCGAGGTCGCCGATTGACTGGAGCATGTTCATGACCCGCTCATTGGCACCACCATGCAATGGCCCGCGAAGCGTCCCCACCGCCGACGTGAGAGCGGAGTACATGTCACTCTGTGTTGCGATCGTCACCATGGCGGCGAACGTCGAAGCATTGATCCCATGGTCCGCATGCAGAATCAGGCAGACATCGATCGCCCTCGCGCTTGCCTCGCCAGGTACCTCTCCATTGAGCATCCAGAGGAAATTCGTGGCGATGTTCAAGTTGGGATCAGGATCGACTATCTCCAGCCCCCGTCGGCAACGATCGAATGCCGCGATGATCGCGGGGGTCTTCGAAAGAACCCGGACCGCTTTTCGACGTTCAGACTCAAATGACTGGTCGTTGCACTCCTCGTCCTCCAACGCCAGTCCCGAGACCACGGTCCGAAGAACGTGCATCGGCGAGGCTTCGTGGGGAATGCCCTTGATCATTTCGATCACCCCCTGGGACAGGGGATATTCGAGACGCAACTCAGCCTCGAAGGACTCCAACTCGCTGGAAGTGGGGAGCCGGTCGTTCCAGAGAAGAAACACGACTTCTTCGAAGGTGGAGTTTCGTGCGAGCTCATCGATGTCGATGCCGACGTACTCAAGAACCCCCGCCTGTCCATCAATGAAGGATTTCCTCGATTCACCGATGATGGTGTTGTCGAGTCCCTTGTCAATATGCATGGCAGGTGCTTCTGGCATCGATCGCGTTTCCTCGGCAAGGACATGGCCCGGCAGTAGTCATCCCAGGTTCTCATCACGCTCCGGCTTCCATTCAAGGAAGCGAGCCATCGCCGGGGAGGCGGTTGGCACAGGTCCCACCACGAAACGCGTCTCGTCATTGTAGAGCCCGTGGGTGTGTTCATCAACGAGTGCGACTTCCTGATGCCCGTGGAACAGGTGCCTACACTGTCCTGCCGTGTTCATCCCCATTGGAACAGATCGACCCGTTCGCCGACGCCCCAGGGTGGTTGAAGTCCTGATCGTCCTCAACATGCTCATCTACCTCGTTGGACTGGCTTCCGACGTACTTGGAGCAGGCTCCTTCGAGGAGATGACCCGGTGGATGCAGTTGTCACGAGGTGATTTCAACGTCTTCTCTCTCGTCACCTACCAGTTTGCACACAGTCCCTCTGACATCCTGCATCTCGTATTCAACATGCTCGGGCTCTGGATCTTCGGCGTCGCATTGAATGATCGACTCGGGCACATGAGCTTCCTGGCCTTCTATCTCATCGGGGGAGCTGTCGCGGGCGGAGCACACATGATGGAGACGGCTGCCCCGGTGATCGGAGCAAGTGGTTCCGTCTGTGCCCTGATCGGTGGATTCATAGCCCTCTTTCCACGAAGCAAGATCAGGCTCCTCATCCTGTTCTTCATCATCGGCATCTTCGAAATCGGCAGCCTCTGGGTCGTCGGGTTCTACGTATTCATCGACTTTGTCGGGTGGGTCGCCCCCAGTGACAGTTCAGTAGCCTACATCGCTCACCTGGCCGGCTACCTGTACGGGTTCCTGCTCGCGCTCGTACTGCTGGCCACGAAGATCCTCCGATCAGATGACTTCGACGTGTTGTTCCTCCTGAGACAGAAGAAGCGGCGTGCTGAATGGAAACAAGTCGTCTCCAAGACGGGATCGCCCGCTGGGGCACTCCCCGTTCCTCCTTCAGACTTTGAACAGACGGACGAAATGGCCGGACTCCGCGCACGACTCAGAAAGTGCATCCGCGAGAAGGACTGGTCCGGAGCTGCCACGGCATGGAATGAATACATCGAGGAGGTTCCCGATGGCACCCTGCCCGAGGAAATACAGCTCGAACTGGCAAATCGACTCTTCGCAGCTGGTCAACGGAGCGAAGCTGCAACGGCCTATGAACAGTTCCTCTTGAACTACTCGACATCCTCGCAAGTACAGGAAGTCGAACTCATGCTCGGGATGCTGTACGCTCGAGATCTGCATCGACCGGATGATGCGCAACCACTCCTCGAGAAAGCCTTGAAGCAACTCAAGGATGAGCAGCAACGTATCCTTGCAAGAACACTGCTGGATGAACTTCGTGGCCCCGAAACCGAGCCAACATCATGAACTCCTCCTGGACTGATGCTGGAGATACACGGACAAGAATCAAGATCTGTGGTGTTCGAGACATCAAGATGGCTGAGGTTGCAATCGAAGCAGGTGCAGATGCGGTCGGCTTCGTCCTCGCACAGGATTCGCCTCGGACAGTGACCGTAGAAGATGCCCTTGCCATGTCATGTGATCTGCCACCCACGGTCACTCCAATCGGGGTCGTGGTTGATGATGATCCTGCACTGCTTGCAAAGTGGTCTCCTCGCTGGATCCAATTCCATGGAAACGAGAAGGAAGATGCTGTTGCCCAATACGAAGGCCCGGTGATCAGGGCGTTCTCCTTCAGCATCGAAGCGATCACCCGATGGGATTCCTGCAGGCATGTCGACCGGCTGCTTGTCGATGCCGCATCTCCAGGAAGTGGAACGACTTTCGACCATGCCACCCTCGAATCTCTCAGACTGATGCCCACGACACCACTCCTGGTCGCAGGAGGCCTGGATGCCTCCAATGTCGGCCCCATCATCACGCAGCTGGAACCCTGGGGCGTGGATGTCAGCAGCGGCGTGGAATCTTCTCCGGGGGTCAAGGATCCCGGCCTCATCCACGCATTCTGCCAAGCTGTCAAGGACGCCTCTTCCCCATGAGTTCGCTGCATGTCACGAATGCACGGATCTGGACTGGCGACCACTCCCGCCCATTCGCCTCGTCAATGACCATCCGCGATGGCTTGATTGAATCCCTTGATACCGCCCCAGGCGATGAACCGGTGCTGGAGTGCAATGGTGATTTCATCACGCCTGGATTCATCGATGCACATGTGCACCTCCTGCTCGGTGGTGAAAGTCTCACGCAACTGGACCTGGCTGGAGTGAAGACACGCGGGGAATTCGAATCCGCCCTGTCCAGGGCTGATGATGCACTGCCACCAGACCGATGGCTGATTGCACATGGATGGTCGGATGCCGACCTTGGGACCACCCCGGACCTCCATTGGCTGGAATGCGTACAGGGCCGGTCGGTCGCCTGCTGGAGATCGGACCTGCATGCCGCACTGGTCAACGATCGTGTCCTTTCAAAACTTGATCTGCCCGGCCCAGAGGAATTGGCAGCTGCCGGAGGACATGTTGAACTCCAGGAAAACGGGGAGCCAACCGGCATGCTGCTGGAACAGGCCGCATGGGGATACCTCGTACCAGCCATACCTTCGCTGTCAGTGGAAGCACAGCAGGATGCCCTGCTCCTTGCACAGGAACATTGCCTGCGGCTGGGACTGACCACTGTCCGCTCGATGGAATATGGACATGTACTTCGTGACATCATTGAACCGGTTCGGGATCGACTCGCCTTGCGGATTGCCGTCGTATTGCTTGATCGAACACTTCCCCTCGACCTCTCCTGGTTGACGTCGTTCGAGGAGAATGACCGCCTCCAGGTCATCGGGTGCAAGAGTTTTCTTGATGGAACGGTCGGCTCGCGGACAGCACGGCTCCTTGAACACTGGGCTGACAAGACCGACTCGAGAGGCATGTGGCTTGAACTTGCCGCCGAAGGTCGACTTGAGGAGTGGCAGCAGTTGGTTCATGCCGCTGGGCTGGATACATCCGTCCATGCCATCGGCGATGAGGCTGTTTCATTGGCGCTTGATCTGCATGCTCGAAGCGAAGGAGAACAGCGGTGCGTCATAGAACATGCCCAGATCGTTCGTGACGAGGATCTCCAGAGAACCGCCGGGGCCCTCTTGAGCATGCAGCCACTCCACAGGGCAGAGGATGCACGCGTGGCACTCGATGCACTTGGTCCTGGCCGGACACGTCGAATGCTGCCGCTGAAGCATCTCCAGGAAGCCGGAGCTCGGTTTGCATTTGGATCCGACTGGCCGGTGGCACGCTGCGACCCGATGCCGGGAATCCATGCTGCCGTCACGGGAGAGGATGTCAACGGGATTCCATTTCATCCGGATCAGGCCATCGATGTCGAGACAACCCTCCACGGCTGGACGAGTGGAGCCGCCTTGGCTTGCAATCGACGCGATGTGGGCATTCTTCGTCCCCAGGCCTGTGGTGATTTCGTGCGATGGTCGAGTGATCTTCTTCTGCACGATTGGAAATCGACTCTTCCTCGCGCATTGATGACTGTACTTGGAGGCAAGGTCGTCTACGATGGAATGAACGATGAATGATCAACTCACGCATCTCGACGAACATGGGCAGGCTGCCATGGTTGATGTCTCCGGCAAGCCCGTGCTGCACCGGGAAGCGGTTGCCCAGGGGTTCCTGGTTGCCAGCCCCGCAACACTGGACTGCCTCGAGGCCGGCGACCTTCCCAAGGGAGAAGCACTCGGGGTCGCACGCATCGCCGGCATCATGGCGGCCAAGCGATGTTCCGATCTCATCCCGCTGTGTCACCCACTTCCGCTGGATCATGCTGCCGTGGAGTTTGAACGAACCGAACCGGACCGGATCCGCATCGAGGCGAGGGCAACAACGGCAGCACGAACAGGAGTCGAGATGGAAGCCCTGGCGGCCGTGTCGATCGCCGCATTGACCCTCTATGACATGACGAAGGCCATCGAGCACTCCGCGACGATCGAAGGCATTCAACTGTTGTCCAAGCACAAGGAAGTGCCCTGTTGATCCGATGCATGCCATTCAAACCATTGGCAGCATGCCTGGCCTGGTCACTCCTGACCATGCCGATGGGCTGTGATGATCCACAGGAGCAACCGGAACAAGCCCCTGCAATCAGCGTGACCAAGCCTTCCGGTTTACTCAGCGGCAGGAAGACTGAAACCACGATTGATACGAGCCCCCTCGACTCGCCGCCAGAAGATCCCACTTCAATGACGCTGCTTGGCCTGACCGCACCGAAACCGACGACCTGGATCTGGCAACCACCCAAGAGAACCATGCGGAAGGCAAACTTCACTGTTCCAGGCCGCGAGGGTGAAGACCCTGCGGAACTGGTCATCAATCACTTTCCAGAAGCTCCGGGCAATACGCTGGATGCCAATCTCAGCCGATGGTCGAAGCAGTTCAGGACGATCGATGGCGGCAATCCCCGGCCTCTCATCAGCACGATCGAGGTCGACTCGATGACCGTAACGATCGTTGAACTCTACGGGGAGTACATGGGAATGGGTGGCCACTGGCACAAGATCGACCACCGGATGCTGATGGCCATCGTCGATGCGCCAGTTGGAACAATCTTCTTCAAGATGCTCGGGCCTGATGCAACCGTCGAGGCAAACCGTTCCGACTACATGTCGATGATTACAGGCATGAAGCAGTTGAATAACTAAGAGCAGTCCGACCTTGATCCCGTTCGTCAGGCACCCTCGGACGGAACGAACGTCGAACCTGAATCCACATGACAGTTCACGAACTCCCCGCTTGAGCAACGCTCGATGCAGTGAGCCAGATCCGAATGGGACTTGATCGTAAGTGTCATCGGAATGACGGATTCAAGCAGGATCCGGCCCGCCTCTTGATCCACTTCGAGGACACGACCAGCCACGATCCTGGGCTGGCCCTGGATGGGTTCCATGAACCGCCCACCGGCTGTTGCTGGATGGATCGCCAGCGCATTTGCTTCCATGTGTCCTGAAACGCTCTGCCCGGCAACTGCATCAACATGGCCTGAGGCCACGAGTGACAGTTCATAGGCGGTGTCACCTGGTGCGAGTACGAGGAGATCCCCATCTCGTTCCTTGAGCTTGGCTCGAAAGCGTCGAGTCGTCATGTCAGGGATCATACGTGCCTCGTGATTGGATCGCATCAGGAAGCACCCACGGCAGCGTTCCCCTGCTGAAGGAAGTTGCCAAGCAGCAGCGGTCCACTGGTGCTGAGGAAACTCTCGGGATGGAACTGGACTCCATCCATCGGTGCGGCTCCAACCGGCGCATTCCAGCGAATTCCCATGATCACTCCATCCTCGGTCCAGGCACTGATCGTGAAATCTTCCGAAAGCGTGGAACGGTCCACGACCAGCGAGTGGTATCGGGTTGCTGTGAACGGAACTTCAAGTCCTTGAAATATGCCCTGTCCGTCATGGTGCACCTGGGAGGTCTTGCCGTGCATCGGTTGATGGTGACGGACGACATCCATGCCGTGTACATCCGCGATGGCCTGGTGACCGAGGCATACGCCGAGAATGGGCATTTCCCCGGCAAAGGCCTTGATCAGTTCCGGACAGACCCCGGTTTCGCTCGGGGTGCAGGGCCCAGGTGAGATCACCAGGTAGGAAGGGCTCAAGGCTTTCGCTTCCTCGACTGAAATCCTGTCGTTCCGCACGACCTCGATCGTTTCCATGGGCGCAATGGTGCTCATGCACTGGACCAGGTTCCAGGTGAAGGAATCGTAATTGTCCATGAGAAGGATCACGTTGGAGTCCTGCCGAAGTTGGATCCCGGCATGGTACCCGTGATCCAGACCGGGGCTCAGGCTGCCATGGTTCCTGCAACACCATCCCGGGTCACGATGAAGAGATCGGTTGTGATCGGGTACGGCAGACGACGGTAGTCGCGGCTGACCTTCTTCTTCAACCTGTCCACGAATGCATCGGGATTGCATGACATCGCGACGAACATGTCCCGTGCGGGTGCTGCAACATAGAAGTCCCCCTTCAATTCCGGGGCAAGCCGTCTATGCAGCGTATCCAGGAGCAGGCGGGCGGCGTCGTATCCATCGTGAGCCGAGAAGATCGCGGCCCGACCGCCATCTTCCGAATCCACGAGTTGGATCTTCAGATCCGGCGTGTATCGCAGCAGGTTTTCACGTGCGTAGAGATCAAGATCATCAACAGTGATACGCCATTGCATGAGTTGCTCAACGGTAATGCTGACCGTCATGCGTGGCATGTCGATGACATAGACGATGACCGTATCGTTCACGTACGGGATATGTGCAACCTGCTCACTATCAAGATGCTCGAAGATCGAAACCGGCTGGATCCGCGGCATGATCCGTGTCTTTGCCAAGGACAGAGGCATCGGTGATTTCGCAACCGTATCCCCTTCGGCGAGTCGATCGAGAAAGTCCTCGACGATTTCAACGCCATTGCCCCTGTCACAGGAGACCATGCGATAGAGATTTCCAAGGTCCAGGTGGCGACCGCCGATGGTGAGATCCATCGGCCCCATCAACTCGACCTGGCGATCGCTGACACGCTTGCGGATGACCCGCAGGACGTATTCACTGAACGCTTCCGGCTCTCTTGGCATCTGGGTCATGATGACCTCCACAATCCGCCAAACATCACATTTTCATGGCACCCCTGTGCCCTTCCAGTACTTCCATCGGGTGAACCCGGGGAGGCCTGAAGTCGAAGATCTAGTTCTCCATACGCAAGTTGGGTCGCTTTGGATCACATGGAAGTTGGAATCAACCTCCAAGCATGGAAAAACGCTCTCCCCTTTGAACCTTCGTGTGGGTAGGATGTACCCATGCAGGCCCATATAACCATCGGAAACGTCAATATCGGCCCGGAAATGCCTCTTGGGATCATTGCCGGCCCCTGTGTCCTTGAAGACATGGATACGAATAAAAAAATTGCCGGCATGCTTCAGGAAACCTGTTCAGAACTGGGTCTGGCCCTGATCTTCAAAGCCAGTTTTGACAAGGCCAACAGGACCAGCATGCGATCCAACCGTGGTCCGGGTATCGAAAAGGGCCTCGAACTGCTCTCGTCGATCAAGACTGAATTCGACCTGCCGGTGACTACCGATGTCCACCTGCCCAGCCAGGCCCCCATGGCTGCCGAAGTTGCCCAACTGCTGCAGGTTCCCGCATTCCTCTGCAGGCAGACGGATCTCCTCCAGGCCTGTGCTGAAACAGGCCGACCTGTCAACGTGAAGAAGGGGCAGTTTCTCTCGCCTTCCGAGATGAGTCATCCACTGGAAAAACTCTCCTCCTGCGGTTGCCAGGAAGCCATGCTTACAGAGCGTGGCACCTTCTTTGGATACCACCGCCTCGTGAACGACTTCATCGGGCTCGGTGACATGATGGAACTTGGTGTTCCCGTCTGCTTCGATGCAACGCATTCGACGCAGCTGCCAGGAGCGGGTTCCGACGTGACCGCCGGCCGACCGGATCGGGCCGGACTGCTTGCACGAGCTGCAGTGGCGGCGGGAGTCCACGCACTCTTCCTTGAATGCCACCCTGATCCTGCTTCGGCACAATCGGACGGAAGCACGATGCAGACTCTTGAAGCCGCCGAGCAACTTCTTCGAGAAGTCGCCGCAATTCGTCACGTGATGGAATCAAATACGGCGACAACGTAGAACACCTTCCAGCAAGGTATCCCAGATGAAGTGTGACCTTTGCAACAAGCCTGCCGTCGTACACGAGGTTTCGATAACCGGCGGAAAGAAGAAGGAAGTGCACCTCTGCCTTGAACATGCCCAGGCCGCCGGGATTGCCATTCCAGGGCAGCAGCCGATCAACAAGCTTCTTACGAAGTTCGTCATAGGGCAGTCGCCAAAGACATCGGGCACGCAGTGTCCCAACTGTGGCATCACCTTTGCCCAGATCAAGCGGGCGAACCTGATCGGATGTCCGGAATGCTACAACACATTCCAGGACTCGCTTGGCTCACTCATCGAGCATTCGCAATTCGGTGCCTCAAGCCATGTCGGACGTGTTCCAAACAGGAAACATACTCCGAACCAGTTCGAACTTCGGGCCCGGAAACTGATGAAGGAGCTCGATGCCGCAGTCACGGCGGAACAGTATGAACGTGCCGCCGTGCTCCGCGATCGACTGGACAAGCTCAGTACCGATGTCCACACCGAGGAAGAGGACAAGCAGGGCGAGGAGTCTGGATCATGACCGCCCCGAAGGACAACGGGATTCCCGACAATGACGTTGTCCTGACAACACGATCACGCCTGGCCAGGAACCTTGCCGACCATCCCTTCCTCAACCGGGCTTCCGACATGCAGAGTGCACTGGTCATGCAGACTGCACAGCGAGTCATGCTTGAAGCCCCCCTCTCCGAGAAGACCCTCTGGATGGACCTGGATGAACTCACACCCCTGGACAGGGCCCTCCTGGTCGAACGCCACCTGATTTCCAGGCACCACGCGGAAAGCAGCCTGCATCGGGGGGTCGCCATTTCCAGTGACGAACACATGAGCATCATGGTCAACGAAGAGGATCATCTCCGGGTCCAGGTTCTCCGAAGAGGTTCCCGACTTGACGAGACCTTCGAACAACTCATGCGAATCGACTCGATGCTCGAGCAGCACCTCGACTATGCCTTCCATGACCAGTGGGGCTACCTCGCCGTCTGCCCGACGAATGTCGGCACAGGCATACGCTTCTCTGTCATGGTCCATCTCCCGGCCCTGCGGATCACCAACGAACTGGCCAAAGTCCAACGGGCAGCAAAGGAACTGCACCTTGCTGTGCGTGGGTATTACGGCGAAGGCTCCGAATCATCCGGGCACATCTACCAGGTCAGCAATCAGGTCACGCTTGGCAGGACCGAGGAGGAGATACAGGAAGAGTTCTCCAAGAGCATCATTCCGGCATTGATAGATTACGAACGCTCTGCTCGCAATGTCCTGATGAAGAAGAACAGCATGCTCCTCGATGATCGAATCCAGCGGGCCTACAGCGTGCTCTGCTCAGCCCGGCTCCTGAAGGTCGACGAGGCCATGAAACTCCTGAGCCGCGTTCGGCTGGGAGCCGCACTTGGACATGTTGATCTGTCACTCCAGACTGTCGACGAACTCTTCGTACAGATCCAGCCTGCGCACCTGAACCAACAGGCACAGTCGACCCTGTCGGACAATGATGAACTTGAACTCCGTGCGCTGCTCGTGAGAAACACGCTCAGCCAGTAGAAGCCTGCTCGATCTTGCCTGCAAGATCGAAATCCCTGCTCGTCAGTCCCCCCGCATCGTGGGTGGACAGGGTCAAGGTGACCTTGTTCCAACGAATCAGGATATCGGGATGATGATTGGCGGCCTCCGCCATGTCAGCGAGGCTGTTTACGAATGCCATGGCGGCCTTGAAGTCAGCGAATGAAAGGGTCCGCTGGATGGAATCACCGCTGAGTGTCCACTCGGCCAACTGGCCCATCCGTTCCTCGACGACTTCATCTGCAAGCCTGTCCATGTCATTGTTCTCCGGGCACTGATCGCCGCAAGCCAATACCATCAGGACTTCTCTTCTTCCTGTCAATACCCATGGGATATTCAATCAACCGATGAGCACACAGGTATCCAGACTGGCCCCGTCCCCGACAGGTGCGTTGCACCTGGGCAATGCGAGGACATTCCTGATCAACTGGGCGATCGCCAGGAACAACGGCTGGACTCTGTGCATGCGGATGGAGGACCTTGACGGGCCTCGTGTGAAACAGGATGCCATCGAGGATTGTCTCCAGACCCTCCTGTGGCTCGGCCTGGATTGGGATGGTGATCCCCTGGTCCAATCCAGGGAACTGGGACCCTACCTGGATGCCATGAAACATCTCTGCCGGTCCGGCAAGGTCTACCCCTGCGACCTGAGTCGATCGGACATTGCATCGGTCGCCTCCGCCCCACAGGAAGGCGCACACGAGACACCCTTTCCGGCATCACTGAGGCCACAGACCGCAGGATCCAGCATCACGTTCAACCCGGGCGGAGAGAACTTCCGGTTCATGGTCCAACCCGGCTCCATCAGGGTTGATGACCATGTACAGGGTTCAAGCAACCATGATGTCCATGAACTCCCAGGTGACTTCGTTGTCTGGACTCGCCGACATGCACCGGCGTACCAGCTGGCCGTTGTCATTGATGACGCCAGGCAAGGTGTTTCGCAGGTCGTTCGTGGAGATGATCTGCTGCCAAGTGCCGCCAGGCAGACCCTGCTGTACGAAGCACTTGGCCTGAAGACACCGGAATGGTGGCATGTCCCGCTTGTGCTCGGGGAAGATGGCCACCGCCTCGCCAAACGGCATGGGGACACCCGACTATCCTCCTACAGGGCACTTGGAATCCCCTGTGAACGGATCATCGGACTCCTCGCCCACTGGTGTGGTTTGACGAGTGAACCTGAAGAAATGACCATCGAGGAATTCCGTGACGGATTCGACATCGAATCACTGCCTGGAAATCCGGTCAGCATGAGAAGGGAGGATGAGCAATGGCTTCGATCCGGTTGATACTGCTGCTGAGTGCACTCTTCCTGACTGCCTGCAATACCGGCGCCCGGCTCCCCAGCCACCAGTCCGTGTCCATCGGCGGTGAAGCCTGGACACTTGAGCTGGCCCTCGATGATGAGTCGATCCGAAAGGGGCTCATGTACCGTGAATCAATCCCGAAGGATGGGGGGATGCTCTTCATCTTTCCAGACTCCGACATTCGCTCGTTCTGGATGGCCAACTGCATCATCGACATCGACCTGATCTTCCTGGACAGCAGGGGCACCATTACGGCACTGCATGAAATGAAGACGGAAGACCCGCAGGATGCGGGCGAGTCCGAGTTGGCATACAACGCCCGGCTGAAGAACTACACAAGTGGATTCCCTGCACGCTTCGCCATCGAACTGCCGGAGGGCTCCATCAAGCGACTGCAACTGCGTGTCAACCAGAAAATTCCTCTTGAAGTTGAAGAGCTGAAGGCAATCAGGTCGGCTGCGGACCGGCAGGGAAGCCCAGGCTACCCTCCTGCCTAGGATGAACTGCTGCGACCGGCCTGCGTCATGCTTCGAACCAGCATGTCTGTCTCGATGTTCACATGGTCACCGATTTCCAGACCTCCAAGGAGTGTTTCCCTGAGTGTCGCAGGAACGAGCGTGACAGCGAAGCCATCATCGAACACATCTGACACCGTCAGCGACACTCCCGAAACACTGATCGAGCCGCGCAGAATGACATGATTCAGCATCTCTCCAGGAATCTCCATGCGCACCCGGTGGTCATCCCCGTTGATTACAACGGACCTGACCTGACCAGTGCCATCAACATGTCCCTGCACATAGTGCCCCCCGATGGGGTCACCAGCCTTCAATGCGGGCTCCAGATGAACCCTGTCTCCGGGCTGGAGTGATCCGATCGTCGTACGCTCCAAGGTCCCCGGCACGACATCGAAGCCTGCCAGCAGCTGGTCCCCTTCCAACTCGCCAAGGCTTGAGACAGTCAGGCAGCATCCATTGACGGCGATGGATTCTCCCTTGAGTGGCACATGGGGCCATGCGGGGACTTCAATCTGCAGAAAAAGTCCCCCACCAACGGGGGATGAACCTGCCGCCCTGACGCACCCAAGGTGCCTGATGAGGCCAGTAAACATCCAATCAAGTTTACGTGGTCTTGACGGCCCTCGTCAGAGTCCTGATACTGCTCCACTTCGCCCCTGTACATCCAACGAACAAGGGGGCAAGAACGCCCACTCATGATGACCTACTGCAAGACCTGCCGATGCCTTCAGACGATCCCAAGATCGCTGCTGCTTCTCGTCGTCACCATCCTCCCCCTCTTCGCCAGTGCCTGCCAGAGCACCCCGAGCAAGAAGTCCGCTGGACCAGTTCCAGCAGTGACAACCTCCGATCGAGAGGCACGACAGGAAGCCATTCGCGTTGAACTGGAGGAGAAGTACACGGTTGGCCCGATTTCCGCCGCCAAGATCGACTACACGATCAAATGGCAGTTCCCCATACCGCATGAGCAGGTCAAACAGTTGATTTCATCCGGTGAGTACTTCTTCATCCTCACACACGACAACGACCTGATCTGCGTCCGTAGCCACGATGGACTCCGGGTCTGGACGGCATCGGTCGGCAAGCCTCTTGATGAAGTCCAATCGATACTCCCCAACGAGTCCGACGGGCTCGTCGTCGTTCTCAAGCCCAGTACCATCACCACCCTGAACATCTCGACGGGCATGGCTGAGAAAGTCACCATTGGCAAAGCCACCCAGAAACTGGAGTGGGTTGCAAGCACGCCTGGTGTTCTCGATGGAGAACACCTGCTGTATGGCGCACGGTCCGGGCAGTTGGTATGGCAGGCATGGCGTATCGGTTTTCCCTGGCGTGCATACCAGGTCGACCATGGGCTGAGGCAGGCACCGATTATCTCCGGTGACATAGCACTCGTCACGGGCTCATCGGGCATCGTGATGGCGTTCAACGTCAGGAATGCATCCCAACTCTGGCGAAAGAAACTTCTGGACAACGTGACAACGGACCCCGTAGCCTCGAACGACACAGCCTATATCGCCGGTCTTGACCAGCACCTTCGGGCCTTTGACCTGTTTACCGGCAATACCCGCTGGCGTGTCCTTACGAATACACCTCTTGTAGACTCTCCCGTCCTGATCGGCGACAGGATCTACCAGCAGATCCCGGGACAGGGGCTTGCCGCATTTGCAGCCCGACCGGCAGATGACTTCAATGGTCACCAGTACTGGATCAACAAGAACATCAATGGCAATGTCTTGACTAAGCATGGAAGTATTCTGGTTGTCTGGGACAGTGCCAACCATGTTCTTGGGACCATATCAGCGTCCCAAGGCACCTCCGACACGCTCCTGCATGTACCAGATGTCATTCGGGTCATCGCGGATGACCTTGAGAACGGCACGATCTTCGCCCTGGGATACGACGGCCGATTGACCTGTCTGACTCCCTCGAACTGAACCGGCCCACCAGCAGAACGACCATGTCCCTCGTTGAAGTAAAGCGAGCCCTTCTTTCGGTCAGCAACAAGACTGATCTCGTGCCCTTTGCACAATCCCTGTCCGAACTGGGCGTCGAGTTGATCTCAACAGGCGGTACGGCCAAGGCACTCGAGTCAGCAGGGTTGAGCGTGACCCACGTACAGGATGTCACCGGGTTTCCGGAAATGATGGATGGTCGAATCAAGACACTCCATCCACTGGTACATGGTGCCCTGCTGGGGTGCCCTGATCGACCAGAACATGCCGCCGCCATGGATACACATGGCATCATTCCGATTCAACTGGTCTGCATCAATCTCTATCCGTTCGAACAGACTATCCAGAAGAAGGGAGTCTCCCAGGAAGAGGCCATTGAGCAGATCGACATCGGTGGACCGGCAATGCTCCGCTCAGCCTCGAAGAACCATGCCTCGGTCTGCACGATCACTTCGCCCACCCAGTACGACAGTGTCGTCAACGAGTTGAAGAAGCATGATGGCTGCATTGATCTGCCGTTGAGACGTGAACTTGCAGCACAGGCCTTTGCACGTACAGCCGCATATGACACCGCCATCAGTTCCTGGATGGCTGCCGGCGGCAATGATCGGTTCCCGCCGATCCTCCAGGTCGTGGGGCGACGGGAACGCCTGCTCCGCTACGGAGAAAACCCTCACCAGCATGCTGCCCTGTATACGACGGACTCCAATGATTCCATGCAGTTGGCAAGTGCGCAGATGCGGAATGGCAAGCCGCTGAGTTACAACAATCTCAATGATGCGGCTGCAGCACTCCAACTTGCCTCCGAACTGGCGACGGTATTTCCCAAGCAGTGTGTCGCCACGGTCATCAAGCACACCAATGCATGTGGTGCAGCGATCGGCAGCACGCCACGAGAGGCGTTCCAGCGAGCATGGGAAGGAGATCCTCTGGCTGCCTTCGGCGGCATCGTTGTCTCCTCGAAACCCATGGACCTGTCTCTCGCTGAATACATGGCCGAGGGGGAGCGATTCCTTGAAGTCATCATTGCTCCCTCATTCTCACAGGAGGCGGTCGACTGCCTGGCCGCACGCTGGACAAACGTCCGGCTCCTGGAGGTAGGCGGGATCGGGAACAGTTCTACTGACGGAAGTTCAATACGCACGATCCCAGGGGGCCTCCTGGTCCAGGACGCCGACTCGGAACTGGCGGATCCGAACCGCTGGACTCTGGTTGCCGGCCCCGAACCCGACGAGGCAATGCTCGATGATGCTCGACTGCTGTGGATAACCTGCAAGCACCTGTCCTCCAACGCCATCGCCGTCGGCGGAGGTGGTTCGCTGCGTGGAGCAGGCACCGGCCAGGTTGATCGTGTCGGTGCATGTCGACTGGCCATTGAACGTGCCGGGGATGCCCTGGAGTCGCTTCCACGGATCGTTGCCGCCTCCGATGCCTTCTTCCCATTCGACGACGGTCCGGCCATTCTTGCAGACGCGGGAATCAACTGCATCATCCAACCAGGCGGATCAAGGCGTGACGAGGACACCATCAAGCTCTGTGAAGAACGGGGAATCACCCTGCTCTTTACAGGCACACGTCATTTCAGGCACTGACTGGAAGTTCAGTTCAACCGGTTGCACCGATGCTGACATCGATCGGCTGCGAACCAGGAACATGTGTCGGTTCGATGGCGACATTCAGGGGGAGTCGACGGCCCTGGCCGTCGTGTGGAATATTGTCCTCGTCGATGATCCGTTGAATTGCCATGATGCCCTCGATGAGCATCTCGGGCCTCGGGGGGCACCCTGGAACATAGACATCTACCGGCACGTACTGGTCGATCCCCTGGACGACGGCGTAGGTGTCGAAGACACCGCCAGTGGAAGCACATGCCCCCATCGAAATGACCCACTTGGGCTCAGTCATCTGCATGTAGATGTGCTGAAGGACTGGGAGCATCTTGACACTCACTCTTCCCGCAACGATCAGGAGATCTGCCTGGCGAGGGCTGAACCGGAAGACTTCCGCTCCGAACCGGGACAGGTCGAATCGGCTTGAAGCCGTCGCCATCAGTTCGATGCCGCAGCATGCAGTTGCAAACGGCATCGGCCACAGACTCGAACGGCGTGCCCAGTTGATGACACGGTTCAACTGCGTTGTCAGGATTCCGTCAACCGGGAGTGCCGCTTCAAGACCCATGGTCTGCTCCAGCAAGAGGCGTCATTGCCACTTGCCCGGCATTGTAGGCTTCTGGCAGCCATCGCTCCAGCATGATGGCTCATTCAAGCCGCTCTGGTCGATTTTCTGTCGAACATTCGATCTATCTTCAGCATGCTGAAGAGTTCCTCGAGTCGCCCTGCCAGTCCTACAATGGATGTTCGGATTCCAAATGCCTTCGCCCTGTTTCGTATGTCGATGCACATCCCAAGTCCGATGCTTTTCATCATCTCGACACTGCCGACATCCAGGACCAGTGCCTGGATGGAACCGCCATGGCGATGCAGCACCCGATGTGCAGCTGCAGCAATGACCGAGACTTCCTTCTCGCCCACGCTTCGAGCAGTCATGTGGACCGTAAGGACCCCACTCTCGACCGACATCCTGACATACGGGCTCATCCGCCCCTGGTTCTGCTGTTTCATTCCTGGTACTCCCCGTAACCATGTTCCTGTACTGCCCCCATGAACCATCGGCAGAGTGATGTCCCCCATGTGGCATGGAGCCTGCAGGAGGCCGTTCCTGCAACGAACAGGGTTCTCTCAAACCCTCCAACCCACACAGGTGGAACTTGGAAACCTGTTATCGGGCGGGCTGTATACCCCTGCGTCGTGGACACCTAGAATCAGGTCATGACCCCACTGCTTCTGAGCATCCTCCTGGCGCTGGCCCCGGCACCGACCACTCCACCTCCAACGGAACCAGAGCCTGCACAGGAAATGTGGGCCGGGAAACCCCCGATCGAGAAGGCTCGTTCGCTGCTTCCATCCCAGTTCAGCGAGCACCACACCCGTCACTGGGTCATTCTCTCCGACGCACGGTGGGATACGATTGATCACGTTGGCAAGCACCTGGAAGCGACCTTGCACCAATTCTCCCGGACCTGCAGGCTGCTGGGCGCAACACGGCCCATGCCCTCGGACCGCATGCTCTGCATCGTGTTCAGCGACCCGGAAGCATTCAGTTCATTTGCACGTGCAGGGGATGACCTCGAGATCGACCCCGACCGGATCGGCGGCTACTTCTCACCCGACTCGGAATGGATTCTCTTCTACGAACCTCGTGGACTTCCAGAACTGGAATCCGCTCGAAGGGAACTTGATGAACACGAAGATTCCCTTCCGGACGACGAGGAGGAGGCCCAGGAACAGGCCCGCCGCATCAACGAGCATCGAGATGCCCTCGAAGATCTCGAGGTGGGCCTTCGAACGTCCCTGGCGGTGCATGAGGCCACGCACCAACTTGCCTGGATCACGGAATTCACTGATCACCGTGGAGGATGGAATCTCTGGATGCACGAGGGCTTCGCAACTTCCTTTGAGACCCATGACACCTCGCGTGCCTTCGGACCCACACACGAATCACCTTTCAGGCGAGAACAATTCGTCAAGTCGATGAATGATGGTCAGCTGATTCCGCTTCAGGAACTGCTTGCAATCAACGGCCTCGAGGACATCGAGCCGGATCGACTGAACGTGGTCTATGCACAGAGTTATGCCCTGGTTCGTTGGCTCTGGAGGTTCCGTCGAACACAGCTCAATGGCTACATTCGATCCTTGCGTGAAGATCCCGATTACGTCTTTCCCCGGGATCAACTCAAGGCGTTCGAAGATGCGTTCGGCCCCGTCGAGAAACTCGAACGGCGTTGGCGCAGGGACGAAGACGATCAATGGTGGAGCCGACGCTAGGCTGGCGACCCGTCCACATCCATGGACGCCTGCTCCTTCGACCTGAGATCTCCAAGCTGCTGGGCAACCATCGTTATCTCAAGTCCATAGAGCACCGACAGCCACATCATGTAGACCCAGAACATGAAGACCGGCACGAATCCGAGGCTGCCTCCCAATGGGCTCGACCTGACGGCGCGATCAACGTAGAGAACAAGCACCCATTGCCCGAGCACGAGCAGGATCGTCGCCGATGCCGCGCCAAGACTTGCAGGTCGAGCCCTGATGTCCCGTGCCGGTATGGCGCGGTAGCAGAGGCGCAGAAGCCACCACATGAGTATGAGCGTGATGAGCGTCTGCACCGCAGGAACGACCCATGGCCAGGTACCGACAAGTGCACCAAGTTCATGCACCCCTTGTTCCAGGAACCATCCCGCGGCGATGACCATGGCTGGCGCCAGGAGGAGCACGCCAAGGTAGACCCAGATCCGTTTTCGAATCCAGCCCCCGGCCGTGGATCGTGTTATGAAATTGAAGGTCGTATCAACCTCCTCGATGAGCCGGAATGCGGCATAGATCACGATGATGATGCCCAGCCAGGTAAGTCCCGTGAGGTCTGTTGCCATGGCCTCCCTGGCCCGATCAGACACCCACTCTTCCAGGTCGATTGAATTACCCTCTACCCCTTCCGGAATCGAAATCCCCACTTCATCCATGTGGAGCCACTCCATGACCTCGTCGATGCTCTTCATGAAGGTCTCTTCGCTGATGAAGGAACGCGTCACGACAACAGTAAGAACCAGGATCGGCAACAGGGAGAAGAGCGTACGGAAGGTCAGAGCTGCGGCATTGGAGCCTGCCCTGTCTTGACGAAGTTGGTGGTAGGCCGTCACCCAGAGTTGCAGGAGGAATCGGATGAAACGCTGGCCCCGTGTCAACTCCGCCATGGGCATGACTTCAAGTCGATGAACCAGGTCACGCAGGCGTTGTCGAAGTGGTGCCTTCATGAATTTGTCTTTCAACCAGGACCCTGTACACGGCTTGGAAAGCCGCCTTGCCACCTGTTTATCGGTTGAATACATGGCATGGATGCAGGGACCCCTGTTCCTGAGAACCATGCCAAGGTAGCCTATCCGATTCACCATGCCTCATGACGATCAAAACCATGCCTCGGATCCCGGGATTCCGCCATCCCCTCCCCCTCCAATCGATGGTGGCTGGACGACGGAACCCGATGCGGAACCCGTCTCGTCCGATTCATTTCAGGATGCAGCCAGGGGTGATCGACTGCAGAAGATTCTTTCCAGTGCCGGTGTCGGATCACGCAGAGCATGTGAAGAACTGATTCTTGCAGGCGAGGTCCTTGTCAATGGTCACATCGTCAAGACACTCCCTGCATGGGTCGATCCCGCCAGGGACCACATTGTCGTCTCCGGTCAGAGCGTTCGGACCAATGCCCCACTCGTATACGTGCTGCTGTTCAAGCCGCGGGGTGTGATCTGTACGAATGCACCCCAGGAAGATCGCCGACGCGCCATCGATCTGGTGCCCCACCCCAAGGGGGTTCGTCTCTTCCCCGTGGGCCGACTTGACGTCGATTCCTCCGGGCTTCTCGTCTTGACGAACGACGGTGCACTTGCCGCTCGACTTACGCATCCCCGCTATGGAATCAAGAAGGAATACGAGGTCACCGTTCGTGGAGAACTCACCGACAAGGCACTGAAGCGACTGCGACGAGGCATGATGCTCGCCGACCGACGAGCACGTGGCCGCGTCCACGTCAAGAAGGCTGTCGCCAGCAAGGTGGAAGTCCTCCACCGTGACCGTGATCGAACTCGATTGAATATCATTCTGTCTGAAGGGAGAAATCGACAGGTACGGAGAATGATGGCCCGCCTGGGCCATCCAGTCAGGAAGCTTCGCCGTCTCCGGATCGGGCCCCTGAACCTGAAGGGTCTTCGCCCTGGGCAGTGGCGGGATCTGACACCGTGGGAAGTTGAGCAGCTTCAGGCGGTGTTGAATCGGGAACCTCGACAAACTCCCCCTCGGAAGAATTCGAAGCAGAAGTAAGTTCGATCGTAATCGGCTCACCCCACCCTTCCTGGATGCAGTTGACACGGCTGGTCTTGACCAGTTCCAGCACGGCAAGAAAGAGACCCACTCGCTGGGCCGGTGTCTTGCCTGCAAATGTCTCCTGGAGCACGACCGGCATGCCCTTGCGACGCTCCAGCCTGTCAATCAGATCTTCCTGGTAGAGCGCAATGGGCGCGTCATCGACCGAAATCATGTGGGAACCGAGTTGATCGAAGTCGATTGCCGCTGCGATGCGTTCCCAGGATTCGACCAGGTCCATCAGGTGAAGATCGTCGAGTTCCAGGCCGTCATCCTCCGACTGGAAGACGTCGTCCGAAGGACGAATCCTCGCTCGTGCACGTCTTGCAAAGGACTCCCTCGCTTCGTCGAGATCCTCTCCTGCCGTTCGGATTCGCTGGTATGTCAGCAGCTGCCTCACCAGTTCCTGGCGAGGATCGGCCATGGGTTCGTCCTGGCCAGCATCACCTTCCCCATCGGATTCGACCGGGGGTGCCAGTGTCCGGGACTTCAACTCGATGAGGCTTGCCGCCATGACGAGAAACTCGCCGGCCTGCTCGATATCGACATCATCAACCTGCTGAAGTACCAGGAGGTACTGGTCGGTGATCGCAGCGATCGGAATATCCTGGATGTCCACTTCTGCCCGCCGAATGAGGAACAGGAGGAGATCCAGGGGGCCCTCGAAGGCCTCAAGGCTGATTACGTAGTCGTCCTGTGCTGCATGGTGGGATGTAGTCATATCCGGGGCTTGCATCGTCGAAGTCGGCCTGCGGGGGTACAATATGCACGCTGGTGCGGCATTCCCTCGGCAGCATCATACTCCACGATGAGCGTCCAACCATCCAAATCGACGTCGCAAGGCAATGCAGTCTCCCCGGGAGGCGAAGAGGCTCGCTTTCTTGCGGAAGTCCTCCGTTGCGAGGCGGAAGCAATCGAACATATCGCCAATGGGATCACGGCCTCGACTCCTGGAGGCGAAGCTGCTCACTGGTGCCAGGCGGTCAAGTTGATCGCCGACTGCACCGGGCACGTCGTCGTCAGTGGAATGGGCAAATCCGGACTCATCGGTGCAAAGATTTCGGCCACGTTCAGCAGCCTTGGCATCCCTTCGCATGTCGTGCATCCCGCGGAAGCCGTCCATGGAGATCTTGGTCGCATTCGAAAGGATGATGTCGTTCTCCTCCTGAGTTACTCGGGAACGACGGACGAAGTTCTGAACCTCGCGGCCATCCTGAAAGCTGATGGAGTCGGCCGTGTCGGGATCTCCTGCAATCACGACACGCACCTTGCAAAACTATGTGACGCCCACCTCGCCCTTGGCGACCTGGAGGAAGCGGGACCTGTCGGGCTTGCGCCGACCGCCTCAACGACTGCAACACTTGCCTGCGGCGACGCATTGGCACTGGCCGCGTCAAAGCGGCTGGATTTTTCCGAAGAGGATTTCCATCGCCACCATCCCGGCGGGATGCTTGGTGCCGGGCTTCGTCATGTTTCGGACGTGATGCGGTTCAGGGCAGGAGAAGAACTGCCCGTCGTTTCACATGACCTCACCGTCGAGGAAGCCCTGGCCGTTGCATGGAATGAAAGCAGTGATCTCAGGCGGGCAGGTGCCATCATTCTCGTTGATGATCAGGGCCTGCTCAGCGGCATCTTTACCGATGGGGACCTTCGCCGCCTTGTCATGAATGACCGGGGGGCACTTGCACAACCAATCAGCAATGTCATGACCAGGCACCCGAGAAACCTGCTTGAGAGTGATCGTGTACGAGACGCCCGGCAACTGGTCGCGGAGCACCGGATCGATGAGATTCCCGTTGTTGATGCCGAGGGTCACCCCGTGGGCCTCGTGGACGTCCAGGACTTGATCACGATGAAGATCGTGCAGGAGTAACAGGGACCTTGATGCCCGTAACTCAACCCTCGCGTACACTGTTCACCAACTGACTGGAGGCCCCCGGGATGGATCCTGAACGTGCTGCCTCAATTCGGCTGCTCTGCCTTGATGTTGATGGAGTCTTGACTGACGGTCGCATCATTCTTGATGGAGATGGCTGCGAATCGAAGGTCTTCCATGTCCATGACGGCATGGGCATTCGACTCTGGCAGGATGCCGGGCACGCTGTTGCAATCATTACCAGCAGAAGCAGCCAGGCTGTCAGCACCCGTGCGACAGAACTGGGCATCACCCATCTCCACCAGGGAGTGGAAAACAAGTACGAGGCCCTTCAACAGGTCCTCAAGGACACCGGGATGGCGTCCTCTGAAACAGCAGCTGTCGGTGATGACCTTGCCGATCTTCCCATGCTTGCGTCCGTCGGCTTTCCAGTCGCCGTTGCGAATGCGGTGGCGGAGGTCAAGTCGACTGCAATACATGTAACAATGAACAGTGGCGGTGAAGGTGCCATTCGTGAACTCATCGAGGATCTCCTGCGAATCCAGGGGAGATGGGATGCCCTCGTTGAGGCTCGAATGAACAAGGCACTGCCCCTCCAGGAGCACTGAACAATGGCCGACCAGGGACGATTGCGACGAATGCTCCTCATTGGAGAAAAGGGAGAACGGGGGGCAAGCCTTCCGATTCGCCTGACACTGATGGGCATTGTGGTAGCTGGAGTGCTCCTTGGCATTGTCCTCGCCCTTGACACCGACCGCCCTGTTGAAACAAGGGAGATGAGCGAGATCGATGTCACCGATCTCATCGGACCCACCGCCCTCGTGGACAGTGGCTCCACGGACATGCTCGATCCAAAAATGCAACTGGACCTCCCGGGGGGAGGCTGGATCCAGATTGCAGACAAGCGGGGAAATCCATCTCAACAATATCGCTGTGAGCATCTGGACCCGAACCCCCCCCATCTCCCTGCACACTGGATCGACATGACACGGCCGCAAGTGGAACTGTTCCTTGACAATGGCCGGCTGATGACCATCGAGGGAGACAAGGCGGAGACATACGCTCCCAACAGGGCGCTTGAAAAGGGCTGGATCACGGGCAATGTGAAGATCAACCTCTATGAACCCGTCGATGGCGACACCGCCAACCCGGCCGTGGATCCCCCGAGCATGGAGATGCGACCCGAGCGAGTCGCCTTCGACAACTACCTTGGCAAGATCACCTGCAAGGGACGTATCGAGGTCTACACCCCAACCGAGGAGATGGTGGGATTCGACATGGAGGTGCTCTTGGACGACGCCACCGACCGGGTGAATTACATGCGGATCATGGAACTCGACTATCTCCTCATTCGCCCTGATTCACAGGCCCTGGCATTGCAGACTGCCCCGGAGTGGCCACGACGTACCACGATGGCCAACCCTCCCGTTCACGGCAGGAACCGATCTTCATCCTTCATCCCTGTTGCCATGCAGAGACAGGACAAGGGCCCTGCAAGCGCCAGCCTGGACATTGATTTCTATACGCTGACGCTTCGTGAAAATGTTCGAATCCTGCAGGGGGACGCACGCGGAGGTCGAACCGTCACGGGCAATCAACTGGACGTGACGTTTTCCTTCAAGCAGACCAGGGAGGGCAAGTCGCTGGTCATGGCATCTCCATTCACCCAGCCACGTCCGCTTCTCCACCCACAGCCACACTGGATCGAACTGGTGGCGGCAGCAACGCTGGGTCATGGAAACGCCCCCTCCGTTGGTCCGGAGGACACCCTTGTCACTTGTGACGATGGAATGATCATGGTTCCAGCCAGCGAGTCCAACATGGTTCTTGAAGATCCAGATGACACCCTGGCTGAACTGCAAGGCACTCCAGTCTTCATCATCGATGCCGGTGAACAGACGGAGATCACCTGCGATCGTCTCCTGTACCACGGCCTGGAGGATCGCTTCGACCTGTATGCCGAAGAAGGCCGCGAGGTCATTCTGGAAGATCCAAGACTCCGCGCCAGTGGTACGCACATGTGGGTAACACAGGAAACCGGCCACGGAGGATTCGTGAATGCCGGAACCATTTCGGTCCTTGATCGTGAACAGGTCACCCTGACAAACGTCTCCGTCCTCGCCCCCGCTGCAAATACCTCGATAAGCCTTGAAGATCAGACCGACACCACTCCTCGAAAGAGCGAACTGGACATCACATGGACCGAGGGCGTGGACATCTCCTTCGACTCCTCCGATACCTCCGATGATCCATCAATCCAGGACATCATCTTCAGAGGCAACGTGGACGTCGTCTCGCCGGACGGGCTCTTTTCCAGCAACTGGATGCAGATGTTCTTCGAGAAGGACGAGAATCAGAAGGCGGCCCCAGCCCGACTCCTTGCGCGTGACAAAGTCAGGGCGAAGAATGATGACCAGACCATCTGGGCCGATGATCTTGAGGTGACATTCGTCGTCGAAGCTGTTGACGGGGAATCGCCCGAGGAAGAAACCGGCTCACGCTCACTCATGGGAAGTGGAACGCGAGTAAAGGATGTCCTCGCCAACGGAGACGTCCAGGTACTCATGTCCGATGGCGCTCGCGTGTTTGCCGATCACCTGGTCGCAGACGCCAAGCAGGAACAGGTTGTCCTTACAGGGGATGATGTCGTGATCGCCCGTGATGACATGCTCATCGACCATGGCCGCCATGTTGAACTGGAACGTCGAAATGGCACGGCAACCTGGATCGGTCCCGGGCAGGCCAGACTCCTTACCCGCCCACTTGACCTTTCCGCGGATCAACGCATCGAACGCCCCGAGGTTCCACGACCGGTACCCGGAGAAGATTCATCCGTCACGATGCGGGCGAGGTGGAACACGTCCATGGAGTACGACAGCAGGTTCAACGAAGGTGCAGGATCCATTGAACTTGATGGAGATGTCGCGGTCGTAGCGCAACCCAAGCCGCATGAACTCGATCGACTCGAGGGGCAGAACATGGTTCTCCAGTTCGCCAACGCAAGGAAGGTCGACTCGGATTCACTCTCCTCGAGCCTCAAGAAGAACCAGGAAGACGATCCGTTCGACATCGAGAGCAGCTCGCGGGTTCTCGAGACACTCATAGCCCGTGGCGATGCAAAGCTCGAACAGCGGACATGGCCCGATGAACACAGGGACAGTATTCCAAACGTGTTCTACATCGCGGCAAAGCACATTACCTGGAACGACCTCGAAACCAGCGCCGAGGTGATCGGCAACGGCGAACTGGTCCTTCGTGAAGCTCCTCCGGTCGATGGCACCCTCCCCGAGTCGGGCCTCTTCAAGGGACCGGGAATTTCCCGGTTCATCTGGACGCGGCGGCTGGACATGGTCCAGGATGAATCTGGGGGGTTCAACATCGACATGGATGGAGATGTCGAGGGCCTGTACAAGGGCCTGGAAGAAAGTGACACCGCGACCATCACCGCCCAGCAAGTCAAGGCGGTAACCTCCCCGGCAGAGCGAGGCACTGACAAGAAAGACTCCGATGACGGGGTCCTGGATCTCGGGCGTGACATGGAGATCCAGAGGCTCTTCGCCGAGGGAAGCGTGTATATCAGCACGCCCAGGAGACGGGTCGACTGCAACTTCTTCGACTACAACCTTTCAACCGGCCTTGCGAAGATCGATTCAGCACCGGGTCGAACCGTCTCGATCCTGACCGAGGGATCCCCGACTCCGGTCAGGGCTGGCAGCGTGCTGTGGAACATGGACCCGGCAATCGACACCATTACCATTACGAACGCCAGGGGTGGCGCGGTCAACCCCTGAACCTCAGGTCGCATCGCGGTCGATGACGTCAAGATTCTCGCGTTCTCCTCGACCTCGAAGTGGATAGTCCTTCCGAAGCGGAAAGACCGGGAAGTCCTTCCACATGAGGATGCGGCGAAGGTCGGGGTGTCCGGAGAAGCGGATCCCGAACATGTCGTAGACTTCGCGCTCCCTCCACTCGGCTCCAGGCCAGATGTCACATACGGATTGAACCTCAAGCGCGGGATCATCCTCGTTTCCATCCGTCTCGATGCTGGGATCAAGCCAGCACTTGACCAGCAGCAGATCATCGCGGCTGAAACTCCGCAGTACCCAGACAACTGCAAATCGCTTCGAAGTCCTGGCCGGGTAGTCCAGGTAATCCACTGCGGTGACATCACTGAGCAACTCGTAACTGCACTCCGGATCCTCCCGAAGGAAACGAAGAACATTGTGGGTCTCTGATGAGTCGAGCACCAGGGTCACCTGTCCCCTGAAAAGGGATGCTGTAAAGGACCCCTCTGGAAAGACTTCCTTTACACGCTGCAGGGCTGGATGTTCGATGGAAGTCGAAGACATGAAGACTGATTGTAGCGAAGTCAGGCCTCGAGCCAATCCATGATGTGCTGAATCGAATGCGCCGATGCAATGACTGGAACCGCTGCCGGAACATGGTCGGCAATCACCTGGCCAAGAAGCTTCCCGGGAAGGATTCCTTCCCCTGCCGGCCTGGGACTGCCCGCTTCATCGAGATCCTCAAGGATCACCATCTGGCATTTCGGGCCGAGCCCTTCAAGAAGACGAATGAGGTGGTCAGATGCATCCTCGAGCATTGACGGGACCAGCATGGAGGCGGGCCCGAGAGCAATGCCGATCCCCAATGGGGCTGCTTTCTCCATGAGAAGCCTGGTGGATGGAACATCACTTGCCAGGTGGCAGGCATGTGGCCGGAGCAGACAGCGAGAAGTACAGGATGGCAGGATTTTTTCGAGCTGCTCCCATCCCTCCCTGATCCACGTCAATGGTGGATCACCGGGCTTGGCCAGTGTCCCTGTCCAACAGCAGCTTGGCGCCGAAGATGGCCCGTCAACTAGCAGTGCCCGGTCTTCGAGCAGGAATGTGCTTTCTTCGAATGGAATCAACCCGGTACACCATGCCCCCGGGCAGGTGGGCTCAAGTTTCGTCCATGCACGTGTTTCCGACATCACACGCCTCGAGCCTGTGGATCCCAGATGAACTTGTGCAGTTGCAACTGGAGTCGCACCGGAAGGGAGTCTTCAAGAATCCACTCTGCCAACTCGCGTGGAGAAAGGGCTGGAGCACCTGCAATCTCAGAACCCGCCGGCTGCTCATGGACTGGTGAGGCGAGGATAGTGCCAACCTTCCCCGGCAGTTGATGGTCGGCAATGACCTTCTTCATCCATTCGTAATCCACCCGGTCCACGATTACGAACTTGACCTCGTCAGTACACCTGAGCTTCGAGATGTTCGACCAGTCGTTTCGATCAGCCTCTCCGCTTCCGGGAGTCTTCAGGTCGAGTATTCGAATGACGCGAGAGTCACACTGTCCAATGTCACATGCACCCGATGTCTCGAGAAGTACGGTCATGTCCAGGTTGCACAGTTCCTCCATCAACTCGTGAACCGGCTCCTGCAGAAGTGGCTCTCCGCCCGTAATCTGAACAAGGCCGCATCCGTGGCCCTCGACCTCCTCCACGATCGAGGCGATGTCCCTCCGGCCTCCTTCATTGAAGGCATACTCGGTATCGCAGTAGCGGCACCTGAGGTGGCATCCACGAAGCCGTACGAAGACACAGGGCTCCCCCGATCGAGAGGATTCGCCCTGAATCGAATGGAAGATCTCATTGATGAGAAGCGATGAACCAGTCATGACCCGGCATGGTACTCATGGTCACCCCCGATCGACGGATTCGACGGTCTTCGAGGGCTTCCAGAACCCGCCCTGCTGGGGTATCCTGACCCCCTTCCCGACTCGGCGCGAGTGGCGGAAT
Source organism: Phycisphaerales bacterium (assembly GCA_014238205.1). Classification (GTDB taxonomy): domain Bacteria; phylum Planctomycetota; class Phycisphaerae; order Phycisphaerales; family SM1A02; genus SP202. Next base: position 35,545 of record JABABM010000025.1, read on the forward strand.
TGGCAGACGCGCCAGCTTGAGGTGCTGGTGGGATTTATATCCCGTGGAGGTTCGAGTCCTCTCTCGCGCATTTTCGGCCCCGCAGTACACGCTGCGGGGCCGTTTCCATAGCATGGGCCCGGCAATGGCACAGAACAGGCACGACAAAGACGGATCGAATCAGCCAGTCATCCAGAACAGGAGGGCACGCTATTCCTACACCATCACCGATACGCTTGAATGTGGAATCAAGCTCACCGGAACAGAGATCAAGTCGATCCGGGCTGGACTGGCCAGCCTGGCCGAGGGATATGTACGAGCCGAGGACACGCCGGTGTCCCTCGTACTTCACGGCGTCCACATCGCCGAGTACCCGCCAGCGGGACCAGCTCGACAACATCAGCCTGACCGTGCACGTGCGCTGCTTGCCCACAAGCGGGAAATAAGGAAACTCGCCGTTGCAACACGTGCGAAGGGGTTTGCCCTCGTTCCATTGAAGATGTACTTCGTCAACGGCCGGGCAAAGATCCTCATCGGACTCGGCCAGGGCAAGAAGCAGCGTGATCGACGGCAGGATATTCGAGAACGCGATGCACGTCGTGACATGGATCGGGCAATGAAGAAGTGACGACTGCGATGGCCCGTTCAGGCCGCACGTCGTCCCATGCTGCCAGCTGCACCCCGCAACATGACGCGCGGCCCCTCGGCATTCGATGACTTGGCCGCATACATCGCTTCATCGGCATGGTGAACGAGTTCCTCTGCGCAGGAGGGGTTTGAAAGTTCGCTGTGGCTGATGCCGATCGAAACATCGAGATTCACCTCACCCAGTTCATGCTCCAGGAGTCGTTCACGGAATGCCTCGACGATGCGCAATGCAACCTGCATCGCTGCATCGACGCTCGTGTGTGGCATCAGGAGGCAGAACTCATCACCGCCGTAGCGAGCTGCAACATCGATGGAACGGCAGTTGTCCCTGATGACTTCTCCCGTCACTCGCAGAAGATCATCGCCTCGCTGGTGACCAAGACGGTCATTGAGCTGCTTGAATCCATCAAGATCGAGCATCACGAACGCCAGTGAAAGATCATGACGTTCAACCTCCGCCCAGCGACCTTCGAGCATCAGGTTCAGCCAGCGGCGGTTCGTCAACCCGGTAAGCTCATCCGTCCTGGCCGTCACTTCAAGCCTTCGAATCGACTTCTTGAGTTTCCGATTGACCATGGCAAGTTCGGAAACGGACCGACCCAGGTCTGCATGAAGACATTCATTCTCATATCGAAGCTGCCTGTGTACGAATGCCTTCTCGATCGCCAGCGGCATGGTGATTGATTCGTGACCGGTCTGCAGAACAAACTCGACGGCGCCACCACGGATTGCTTCGACGGCGATTGCCGAATCAGAGACATCGCCGGTCAGGATCACCGGGGTATCCGGTGCCGCACCCTGTATGTAGGCAAGAAGATCCAGTCCACAGGCATCGGGAAGTGTCGAAGCCGTAACGATGACATCAACAAGCGAGAGATCAGCTTCGTGCAATGCACCAAGCGATGGAAGCGACCTGGAACTGACAGTATCCCAACCCACACCTGAACCAGCGCGAGCATGGAGCGAGGTCTTGAACCCAGCTGCAACTCCGGCATCCGGTTCAATGAAGAGGACGCGCAAGGTCCTCCTCGCGTGGTGTAGGCCTGTTGCTCTGT
>JABABM010000026.1 GCA_014238205.1 Phycisphaerales bacterium
TTGCTGGAATCGATGATCTTGATGTGAGTTTCGGGCCCCTGGCGGAATCGGGTGGTACACGTTCACTGGAAGAGCAGGTTGCAGCCGCACGATGGAATCTACGTTGGACGCCTGACGCACAGAAGCTTGCTCCCCAACTGGCCTCCACGATCGACCTGCTCCTTGAACAGGAACGCTTCCAGGCTGCAAGAGCCCTTGTCGTCGGGTGGCAACAGCACCATGGTGACAAGCCCCTCATCGGCCCCACCGGGCCACTTGCTCCCACGGACATCCTCGCCACCATCGGAAGCATGGAGGGCATGGAACCCTCGACAGGCAACCTCGACGAAGCGAGGAGGATCCACGGGCGGCTGGTTCACAACAGTCCCTATTCACGGGCTGGAATCACGGAAGACCTGCTGCTGATTGCCACGGGTGAAGAACTCATCGCCTTTGATCATGAGACTCTCCAGATCCGATGGAGAACGCCTGTTGCCATGGCCATTGACTCGATCATCCAGCAGGAACATGGACGCACTGCCCTGCTTGGTTCAAATGAGGACGGACGTATCGAGTTGATGGTGATGGATGATGCCACGGGCGCACACTTGGGCGGAGTGGAAGATGTCGGTGCAGAGTTTCCACCCCTGGATGCAGGAGCAGCGATCCGGCAGTCGATCAGGCCCAGTGGCCACCTCATTGAACCCGATGAACTGCTGGTCACCGCTGATCCCGACCTGATTTCCTTCGTTCGAAGCGACGGGCAGGTGCGGATCCTGAGCAACCCGGGCGGCGCGCCAGCATGGGAACACGCATCACTGCCCCTTCGGGTTGTTCATGATCTCCTGCCCTGGCCGGGCGGCTTCATGGCGATTGGACCGGACCCAGTTGCGGATCACCCCCTTGCCGTGAGCAATGCAAACCCGGTTGTCTACTTCGTTGATACTCGGAGCATGGACGTGCAACGTGTCCAGTGGCCTGATGAAATCGGTGATGTTCGCTGGCTCGCACGCTCGCCCCTTGATGACCTCGTCCTTGGAGGTGACAGGGGAATCGCCGCGGTCGGGTGGCCTGGGCATCGGGCCGAATGGATCAATACCTCCCCCGACCTGCTTGATACCCGACACGCCTGGGCATCAGGCAACAGCCTGGTTGTACTTGATACAGCTGACGAACTGCTGCATGTTTCGCTGGCTCATGGCCGGATAGAAGGTCTGCTTGAGAACCCCGCCCACAGGGAGGAAGGAGCAGCGATCCAGATGGACGTTCAACCTGGTGGATTCACCCTGCTTCGTGAAAGTGGCATGGCTGTGCACGATGCTGATGGGGCATTGATCGGCGCGGACAGCATTCCGGGTGATCTTGAACACGAACTCCTGCTTGAACATGAGGGTGGATGGCTCCTGTTGACCTATCTCCAGTCGATCACGCATCTGCCGGGAACCGGAAGTCCCCAGGGACGCAGGCATCTCTACCGAGTTCACATGCTTGATCAACAGGGCCGATTGCTCGACCTGTTTGACCTCTACCCACTCGATAGTAGAATCCGCGCAGCAAGATCGAGAGGCACGTATCTCATTCTTGAGACAGCCGATTCAATCGACCTTGTGCCACTGCCGGACTGGCCCGGCCAGTGATCCCGAGTTCCAGATCGAGAAGAGTGGTTCATGACCCAGACGACTGATTGGCTGACACTTCCAGGTGCACCTGATACGACGGAGTGGATTGAATCTCCAGCTCCCCTCGCCAGTCCCATCGAAGATGATGATGACTACTATTCCGACCTCGAAGGAGAGGACGAGGATGATGTCGACCTGGACAAGACTGATGATCTCGAGGAGGAAGGGGACGTCAAGGAAGATGAGGAAGACGAAGAAGGCGATGACGGCTTCGGTGACGATGATGTCGACCTGGATGCCGATGACGAGGACAGCGAGGACCTCGTCTGATCAACTCCTGTACTTCGCTGGTCTTCAATCAGCGTGACTCGGCTTCGACCTTGCCGGACCACTTGTCGTCTTTCCTGCGAGACTCCAGAGCTCGGCCATGTGTTCCGCCCGAAGAGGCATCCATGGAATCACAGAGCTTGAGTACAGCCGGTACACCGGCAAACTCTTCCCGAAGGGATCGAGTGTGATTGGAGACAGAGCCGTTTCCCCTGAACAGTCGCTTGAATGATTCCTTCAGAGCCTCCACGTGGGAAGGTTCATATCCACGACGAGCAAGGGCAATCACGTTCAATGCACGTACCTCGGCAGGATGTCCTTCCACGATCATGAATGGAGGAACATCACGCGAGATCCGGGCCAGCCCCCCCACGAAGGAGCAGCTGCCGATCGTCGCGAAGTGATGAATGCCCGCACCCCCCCCGATGCTTGCCCCGTTCTCGATATAGACATGGCCCGCAAGCATGACCTGGTTGGCAATTACGACTTCGTCGCCAATCCTGCAGTCATGAGCGATGTGCGAACCGACCATGAACAGATTCCCGTTGCCAATGGTGGTGACTGATCCCCCGTTTCCGGTGCCCCTGTGGATCGTCACATGCTCACGGACTTCGTTTCCGTTCCCGATCTGACACATCGTCTGTTCGCCGTCGTACTTGCGATCCTGGGGATCACCGCCGATGACGGAAAAGGGATGGAACACATTCTGTTCACCGATGATCGTATCCCGCTGGATCGAGACATGGTCATGAAGCCTGCAGCCCACCCCGAGCTCGACGTTTGGTCCAATCACGCAGTACGGACCAACCTCGACACTGGAATCGATCCTGGCACTGGAATCAATCGTGGCTGTCTCATGGATCGTCATTGAACTGCCCTCAGATGGTCCAGCATCGTCATTCCTGGTCTCCATCCACCATCATGAACCTGATATTCGCCTCGGCAGCAAGTTTCCCTCCGACCGAAGCCGTGCCACGGATGGACGCCGTCCTGCTGCTTGCCCGGATCGTTTCCGCCTCAAGAACAACCTGGTCACCGGGAGTGACAGGATGTCGCAACTTGACACGATCAAGGCTCAGGAGCACGGCGATCTTGCCCGTGTGTTCCAGCTTCTGGCTCAGCAGGAGACCTCCCAACTGGGCCATTGCTTCAACGAGCAGAACGCCCGGCATGATCGGAGTCTCCGGGTAGTGCCCCTCGAAGAACGGCTCGTTGATCGATACGTTCTTTACACCCACGGCTCTGCGATCACCGTCGATCTCAAGCACCCGGTCCACGAGCAGCATCGGGTACCTGTGGGGCATGATGCGGCGAATCGTGCGGATATCCATTGCCGCACGCTCCTGCCCTGGATTTTCCGACTGGAGAACCCGGTCCTGCTCGATGATCAGTTCGCACATGCGGCGATTGAGAGTGTGGCCACTCCTTGACGCAACGAAACGTCCCTGGATCTCTCCTCCAACGAGGTACAGGTCCCCCAGCATGTCGAGCACCTTGTGCCTGACCGGCTCATTGTGGAATCGCAGTTCATTCTCGATGGGACCGTCTGCACCGATCACCAGTACTTCCTTGGGACTCAGGTGCCTGCAGTACCCCTGATCCCAGAGTGCCTGCGCCTCTTCCTTGAGACTGTAGGTTCTTGCAGGAGACAGTTCGTTGCAGTAATCATCGACTCCAAGAGAGAAGCTGCACGCCTGACGACCGATGCGATCCGAGTTCACGCCGTAATCAAGCTCGTAGAGCAGTTGCATCATCCGGCGGTCCGTGGGGAATGCAGCAAGCACCGAGCCGTTCTCCTCGATGACGATCGGCTGCGTAACACGGAACAGTCGCCTGTCACTCTCCTGCTCGACTCTGCCCACTTCCCTCATCGGTTCAATCCACGGCAAGGCCGAGCCGTCGCCGAGCGGCATCTCGGGGCCATTGATACGAATCAGGGCATTGTCGATCTCGAATCCTGCAAACGCCGACATGCAGTGCTCGACAGTCTCAACCATCCCCTCGCCGTTCTTCAATGCCGTCCTGCGATCGCGATCGACAGCGTAGCTGACAAGTGCCGGAATTCGTACAGGGGGATCGAGATCGACACGCTCGAAGACGATGCCATGGCCGGGGGGGGCAGGATCGATCGTCACGATAGCCTCGTGTCCGTGCATCAGCCCCGGGCCTGCAACCGTGATCGGCGCCTGCAGCGTGTGCTGCTTCGTGGATCGCGTTGACGAGTCATGTTGCTCGTCTGATCCGAATTCGACTGTCCTGGTCTCCATGGCTGGAGTCTCCACCGTTCCGGTCAACAACGCACCTGCACACGCCTATGCGTCATCCCCTCGACGCTGCTGCGGCCCCTGGGCCGCCATGAATTGAGGTAGTTTACGAAGGCAGGAGACCTGACGCAAAATTTTCCTGCTTTCATCTGCAGGAATGCCCAGTACAGAGGTTCCAGCGGGGACATCTCTCATCACGCCGGCTTTCGCACCGATCCGTGCCCCATCGCCGATGGTCACGTGATCTGCAACGCCTGCCTGGGCACCTACCTGGACCCAGTCATGCACGGTGGCTGAACCTGCAAAGCCAGCCTGGGCTGCTACGACACAATGGCTGCCGATCCTGACGTTGTGTGCCACCTGGACGAGGTTGTCAAGCTTTGAGCCGTCGCCAATGCTCGTTACACCGAACTTGCCTCGATCAACACAGGTTCCAGCACCAAGTTCCACATCATCGCCAAGTTGCACCGTGCCGACATGCGGAATCCGCCGGAGTCCCTCTCCGTCAGGCGAAGGACGGTACCCGAATCCATCCGTTCCAAGGCATACCAGCGAATGCAACCTGCAGCGGGCCCCGATCGAAACCCGGTCACCTGCCACTGCATTCATGCCGATCCAGGTCCCGGTGCCGATCTGCACGTCATTCCCTATTCGTACGCCAGCCTCGATGACGACATCATCTCCAAGCACGCAGTTGGCGCCGATGGAGACATGCGGACCGATACAGACCCCGGTTCCAAGTTGGACACTCTGGTGAACCGATGACGTCGAGTCCACCCCCGCGTCCGGATGAAGAACTGAAGGAGCAAATTGCTCGAGGACGTCAATCATGGACAACTCGGCATCTGGAACAACGAGAAGGGCACGCGTTGATGCGTCATGCGAAGGAACGTCAATACCCGCCGTCACCAGCGCCGCCCCTGCAGAAGATGCACTCCACTGTTCCGCATAGGCGTCGCTTGTAATGAAGGTGAGGTCGGATGCACCCGCAACATGCATTGCCTCGACTCCATCAAGCAGAAGATCCGAAGGACCCTCCAACGTTGCACCAAGCATGCCAGCCAGTTCACCCGCGGTGACCCGGACGCTCCTTGAGGAGCCTGCGACAGGTCCGGCTTCGCTCACTTTGAATCCGCTGAAGCCTGGTGATCGGCGTTCATCCGTTGAATCAACTGGTCGGTGATATCCATCTGGGTTCGAGCGAACAGGATCCGGCGGTTGGAAATTTCCCGGACGATGTTCTCCGGGTTCTCCGGAATCTCGAGCACGGAGTCGTTCATCAGGATGATGTCGTACCCATTCTCATCCGCAAGCTGCTTGGCCATGGACTTGATCTTCTCATACACCTTGAGAATGAGTTCGCTGGTTCTCTGCTGGCTCTTCAACTGCTGGAACTGGACGTATCCCTGGAGCTCGATGCCCGCCATCTGGTATCTCTTGAAGGCCTCCTTGAACTTCTCGCTGCCCGAGGGATAGTCCGCCAGGTCGGCTTCAAGCAGTTCGATCTCCTCCTGGCGGGTTTTTACCTCGGACTGAAGTCCATCACCGATGTCCGTTTCCGAAGCAAGCATCTCGGCCCACTCATCGAGGCTGTTGATCGTTGTTTCCAGGTCAATCGTTGCCACGACTGCTGGCGAGAGCAGCGGAAGAGCATGGATCGCCAATGCCTGGACTCCAACCATGAATCCTGCCAACGCAAGCATGCAGGATGAAAGCAGGAGTACCCGGTTTCGAGAAGTAAACAGTTTCATGTTGATGATCTCCGAAGCAATCGCTGAATGGAATCAGCGAGTGCCTGTTGAAGCTGCATAGTCATTGTTCATACGGATGATCAGCTCTTCGCTGATGTCAATGGTTGAATCCCTGTAGAGCACCCTGCGTGACGTCATCTGCTGTGCCACCTGGCCTTCCCGAGACAACTGCGAATTGGCCAACAGGTCGAACTGCTGACCTGCATCATCGATGATCACGAGGTCGATGCCCTCGATCTCCGCCAGTTCCTTCGCTGCCGACTGCATGCTCCTGAAAAGGTTCTCGAGCATCAGGGATTTCTCGATGTCGACCTCCTGCTGTGTAAACCGAAGCCATGCCATTCTCTGAAGGATCTTCAGGTCGAGGTCATCCTGGAGGCTTGCGCGACGCTGATCGTCGACCACATCCTCAAGTTCCTTGGCAAGACGTTCTATTTCCTCGGCTCGCGTCTTCTCCTCTTCCTGGATCGCCTGGCCATTGACAGAAAGATCGACCATGAGATCCGCTCGTTCCGAAAGTCCGCCCATGACGAGTTGCATGTCAACCGTTGCAACAACCGTCGGTCCCATCGAGGTGGTGCGATTTGCTTCCGCAGGCCAGACCATGACGAGGCCGAGAATTCCAGCGGTGACTACGAGTGCGGTGGCGTTCGTTCGAAGGTAGTGCAGCATGGTGCGATTTCCCGATACGGGGTTGATGGAGTTCGAAAGCGGCCCATCTCTCAGAAAGGCAGCTCCGCCGAGAAGCTGAAGAGCTCGGTTTCATCATTGTCCTGCTTTCGGAGGGGAAAGGCAAAATCGAACGCCATCGGAGTTGGGCCCAACTGCGGGATGTACAAGCGAATACCCAATCCAACGCTCACCCTGTAGGCTTCGAAACCAAAATCATCGTTAACGGTGCCCGAATCGATGAAAAAGACGCCATCGATGACAGTGCTCAGGACCGGGAACTGGTATTGCCCGCCGAGGAAGATCATGTAATCACCACCGATGGGAATATCGGTTGCCCCACCTGGATTTGCCGGGGTTCCCTTGGGGCTCACCTCGCGGAATTGGAAGCCACGCAAGGTACGGCCACCAAGGTAGAACCGTTCATAGGTAGGCGCACGACCGGAAAGGATTCCCCCGGCCGAGGCATCCAGTCGCAACGTGGATATTCGACCCAGGAAGTCACGATTCAATGTGAGGTAGGTCGTGTAATCGATCCGTGCCTTGTTGAAGTTCACATCTCCGAGAAAACCATAATGTGCAAAGCTGAACTCGAACCTGCTTCCGCTGCCGGGTCGACTCAGAGTCGTAATCGTCGTCCTCGTCAACTGTCCCGCAACGCTGTAGAGCTTGTCCGGGCCCTTGTCTTCGCGGATCTCGATGGGCGTGTTGAACTGGAAGTCCTCGAGTTCCACATGAGCGAAGTTGGTGCCAAGTGACCCCAGCCATACATCACCGAAGCGACGGCTCAATGCCGTGCTCGCTGAGAGTCTCGACTCGATGTAGTCACGATACACACGACGCAGGTAGCCGCCGTTGCCACTGAGCGCGAAGTCCGTCTCGAATATTCGAGGTTCCGTCAGGCTGATGTCATAGGCGAAGATCTCGACACCAGGCTGGAAGTTCATTGCGAACTGCTGGCCGGCACCACGGAAGGCACGACCTCGGAAGAGTTCCCCGAATGTCTGTGGAACATCAGCGATATCGAAGTTGTTCTGCCGGAGTGAGATCTGTCCAAGAACACCTGAATCGGAGCCGAAGCCGACACCGAAGTTGAAGGATCCGGTGTTCTTTTCCTGAACTTCAATGAGTACATCACGTTGCTCCGGGTGATCTTCGTCTTCCTGCTGCACCGTGATCTTGACATCGTTGAACAACTGGGTCTGCTTGATCCGGGTCTTGGACAACTCAAGCTCGACGGCGTCGTATCGCCTTCCCGGCTGCAGACCGACGTGACGACGGATCACCTTGTCCTTTGTCAGGAAGTTGCCGTGGATCCTGATCATTCCCACATCCGCGATCTTTCCCTCGCTGATCTCGATGATGATGTTGACCTCGTTGGCTGATGCACTGTGCACAGGGAGCAGACTGACGGTCGCATCCAGGTACCCGAGCGTTCCATAGGCCGCCTTCAACTGGGCCTCGGACCGCTTGCGGATATTCGACATGTATCGATCGCCTGATTTCAACTCCATCAATGCCTTCAACTGGTCCGTAGAGAAGACCTCGAGATGTTCGTCTGCAAATCTGGAGGAAGCCGTGATCTGTCCAACGGTGAATCCAGGTCCTTCGTCGATGAGAAACACAACCTTTGCTTCACGCTGATCAGGGCTGATCTCGATCACCTTGTCGACCCGCGCATCGAGGTACCCACGATCCTTGTAGTAGGAGTCGAGCGTCGACACATCCCGCTTCAGCAACTCGGTATCGAGTTCTCCTCTTCGAAAGAAGGGGAACCAGGTCCTGGTCTTGATCTCGGAATACAGCCGATTGTCCGACACGCTGACATTGCCTTCGAACTCAATGGCCCGGACCCGCACGCGTGGGCCCTCCACGACCTCGAAGATCAGGAGGTCATTCTCCTCAATCTGGTTCTGGTCAACCGAGACCTCCGTGAGGTAGTACCCTTTTTCCTGATAGAGATCCTGCATTTCACGAATGCCCCGTTCGATCAGGAAATCATCACGAGGCGAACCACGATGCAAACCGGTGGGTCCCAGCAGTACCTGGTCCGTCAATACCCTGTTGCCAACAACCTGGACCTCGGCGAGCTGCTGCTGCTCGTCAAAGACATAGACAAGGGAGACCGTCCCGTCATCCTCCAGCGTTGCCTCGATGTCGATGCTGCTGAAATCCCCCAGGCGAGTCAGCAGCTCAACGTCGGTGCTCGCCGTCTTCGGGTCATAGGGTCCACCAACCTGGGAACGAATATTGTTCCAGATTTTCTGTTCAGAGACCCGTCCCAGGCCCTTGAAAGTGATCGAAGAAACCGGCCGATCGGAGAGATGTTCGTCCTGAAGCGCTTTTAATGCGGCTTCGGAAGCGGCAGCCCCTGGAGCAGTGGTCCCAAATGCCACGATGGCGAGAAGAAACAAGGCTGGGAAGGTGAGTCGTGGCATGCAATCCGGAGGATACCCCGCACCCGCTGGGGCTGCACACAGGGCCCCTTATTGACCCCTGTCGAACCTGAGGATAGGTTCCCATCGATACTCCATGAGCCAGACGCTTGATCAACTTGCCAAATGCCTCGGAGCGACCGTCCACGGGGACGGTACGCAGGTTGTCAACGGCTGCGCCGCCATCAACAGGGCGAAACCGGGAGATATCACCTTCCTGGCCAACAGGAAGTATTCACGGTTCCTGGAGACGACAGAGGCTACGGCTGTTCTGATTTCAGATGACGAACCCTGCCCGGAGGGGATCACGCGGCTTGTCTGCACCGATCCCTACTTTGCATTTCGGAATGCGATGGTCGAACTTCACGGCTACCGAGAGCATCCGACCCCGATTGGCTCCGACGATCAGCATGTCAGCGAAGTCGCCACCATCCACCACACCGCCTCGATCGGTGAAGGTACACGCATCCACCCGAATGTCACGATCGAACAGGGAGCCAGCATCGGGACGGGATGCCATGTCTACCCCGGCGTCTACATCGGGAAGGATGCCTCGGTCGGCAAGGACTGCATCCTGTATCCCAATGTCACGATCTACGACCGCTGCGAACTCGGCAACCGTGTGATCATTCATGGCAACAGCGTGATCGGACAGGATGGCTTCGGGTTTGCAACTCATGAAGGCGCACATCACAAGATTCCCCAGGACGGAAACGTGGTGATCGAGGATGACGTTGAAATCGGTGGTGGCTGCGCAATTGAACGAGCGACCATGGGTTCAACACGCATTGGTGCAGGAACGAAGTTCGCCGACCTTATTTCCATCGGGCATGGAACCACCATCGGTTCCCACTGCCTGCTCGTTTCTCTCGTGGGCATTGCCGGATCGGTTGACGTCGGAAACTACGTCGTGCTTGGAGGCCAGACCGGTGTGACAGGCCACATCTCCATCGGGGATGGTGTCCAGGCCCTGGCCCAGACCGGTATCGTCGGAGATATTGAACCTGGATCGGTCATCGGGGGTGCACCGGCAATCGACGCTGACATGGCGAAGCGAAATGCCCTGGCCGCCATGCACCTGAGTGAACTGGCCAAGCGCGTCAAGAAGCTCGAACGAAGGCTTGCAAAGGATGCCGGCGACGGCTGACGAGCAGAAAACAGGCTTACTTTGAATAGAAGGGCATCGGAACGATGGTGGCGGCGACGACCTGCCGACCAAGATCGACCTGGAGTGCCGTACCCTCGTTCGACGCCGACTGTTCGACGATGGCCATCGCGATGGATGTATCAAGCGTCGGGCTCAGGCATCCACTGGTAATTGCGCCTACGGTTCCTGAACCAGCAAGAACATGCATGCCCTGCCTGGCAGCTCGACGCCCTTCCAATTGCAGGCCGACAAGGCGTCGTCTTGAAGTCGAAGCGGCGATCTCGCGGAGCGCCTCCTGGCCGATGAAACCATCCCCACCCTTCTCAAGTGAAACAGCAAAGTCGAGTCCAGCGGTGAGTGGGTCGATCGTCTCGTCGATCTCGTGTCCATACAGTGCCATCCCGGCCTCGAGACGAAGCGAATCACGGGCACCAAGTCCACATGGCGTGATGGCACCCTCATCCATGTTCTTGAGAATCATCTCGACCGCCTTGCCTGCCATCGATGCGGGGAGAATGACCTCGACTCCGTCTTCCCCGGTGTAACCGGTACGGGATACGAGGAACTTGGCGATAAACAGAGACTTTTCCGTGAATCGGTATCGCTTCAGTGTCGGAATCTCCTTCGAGAATCCTGCCAGCGCATCCATGACCTTCGGACCCTGGAGCGCAACCATGGCGGTCTTGTCTGTGATGTCTGCGAACCGGTAGACGAGATCTCCCTTGACCTGGGCGAAGTGATCCACCAGCTTCATCCTGTTGGCTGCGTTGCAGACCATGGTGTATTCCGTGTCGGAATGCCTGTAGACAAGCACGTCATCACGGCACCCGCCCTGCTCGTTGCACACGAGTGCATACCTGACCTGCCGATCCTGCATCGTCGCGATGTCCCTCGTGCATGCACGATCGAGAAATCGACCGGCGTCACGACCCTTGAATGTAAAGCGACCCATGTGTGATACATCGAAGAGCCCTCCCGCCTGGCGAACCTGGCGATGCTCCTCGATGATCGAGGTGTAGAGCAGTGGCATTTCCCAGCCCGTGTACTCAACGAGCTTGGCGCCATGTTCGACATGGGCCTTGTGAAACGGGGTCTTCTTGAGATCGGTCACGGTAGTCATGGACCCTACAGGGTAGCGGCCTTTCAGTCCTTGAGCATCTTCAACTCGTCCCGGAGGATCGCTGCCAGCTCATAGTTTTCTTTTTCCAGGGCCTGGGCAAGTCGCTGCTCGAGCTCGACTCTTTGAGCAGGCGGCAGCCTGCGGACAAGCAGATCCCGCATGCCACGCAGCAACTGGACCTCATTGCTGTGCTCGATTGCCTGTGGGCCGAGGATGGTCGTGAGTTCCGCCAGGCCTCGATCAATGACTTCCATCGCCACATCAACCTGCTTTCGAGCCAGTGCAGACTCCGCATCGGCGCGGATGCCCATGGTGAGAATCTGCGGCCGCAGGTGTTCCATTGCTGTTCGATCACGCTCCTCCTCGGCGAAACGACCACAGATGTCGAGAATCCGGAGATTGTGTTGAACGTCCCTGACCACACCCTCGAACTGCTTCAGTTGAAACAGCGCGACATAGCGATGATGCACGAGTACAGCCTCGGACCTCAACTCCTGGCAGGTTTCGGGATCCAATGACATGGGCTGATCATCATCATGCTCAAGGCGATCAAGGATTGACGGGACACCGTCAGGGCGACCAGCAACCTCCATCTGGGCAATTCCCATGTCGATGCGGACCTGTATGAGTGGACGACCGTCGGCCCCGCGTACCTCTCGCACCTGGAAGGTCCCCTGTTCACGGGGCCATTCATCAAGAAACTTCGACAAATCATGGCTCATCATTGGTCTCCAGCCCTCATCGTAGGCTCGATTCTTCCCCATGCGTCACGAGGCCAAAAACGTCCCCCCTGCCACCGGTCCTTGTTCCCGGACCCCTGCCTGTTCGGGTCATGCGTTCTGTACCGGCAGGACTCCCCACGAAGGATCGTTCCTTTCGAAAGCTGGTTGCATGGCCCGAAGAGGGGTTCAGGCTTACCCGATGGTGGATTTGTACGCGAATTCCACACAGTCAAGCAGGAGCTTGGGAAAAAGTGAACGAAGTCTTAATGCCATTGCAACCGCCAGAGACAGTCCCACGGATGGTTGTAGTGGAGTTGGAGAGGGTGGCTTGCCGCCCGTGACATCAAGAACACACTGCTAGCCAGCGATTCAGGCCGGTGGGACAGCTGCTTCAGGGCAGCGAGTACCGGGATCGGATCAATCTGGCAGCAGTCCTGACGAAGGGTGCAGCATGGCACGACGTACGTCTGACCGGGATCTCGAACTGTATCTCAAGCAGATCAACAGGACTCCTCTGTTGACAGCCAAGGAAGAAAAGAAGCTTGGCTGGCTGATCATCAACGATGGCTGCATGGAAGCAAAGGATCACATGATCCGAGCGAACCTCAGGCTCGTTGTTTCCATAGGTAAAAACTACACCCATCGTGGACTTCCCCTGTCCGATCTCATCGAGGAGGGGAACATCGGGCTCATCCGCGCCGTTGAAGGTTTCGATCCGGCACAGGGAGCACGATTCTCGACATACGCATCCTGGTGGATCAAGCAATCCATCAAGCGCACGCTCATCAATGCAATGCAACCCATTCATATCCCGGCATACATGGTTGACCTGATCACGCGGTGGAAGAATACCTCCCGAGAGCTTGAGGAAGAGCTTGGAAGGACGCCATCCAACGAAGAGGTCGCCCATGTCATGGATATCCCAAGGAAGAAGATGAAGGTACTCTTCCGGGCAATGAAGGCATACCAGTCTCGTGGTCAACTCCCGACCGGTGAAAATGGTGAACCCATGGACTTTGCCGACATGGTCGAGGATCGTCGAGGTGTGGAGCCGACCTCTTCGACGTTGCGTCAAGAGCAGATGGGCGAAGTACTCGGAATGCTTGACACCATGGAAGAGCGTGATGCACGAGTCCTGAAACTACGCTACGGGCTCGAAGGCCAGGAGCCTTTGACACTCAAGGAAATCGGACTGGAGATCGGGTTGACGCGCGAACGCGTTCGACAGATCGAAGTCGATACCCTCCGCAAGTTGCAGGAACGACTGAGGGGTGACAACCGGCGTCGTGCATTGCTCAAGTCCTTTGCCGCGAGGAACCCGGTTCCACAGGCCAAGGCTTCATAGCAGCGGACATGTCCTGTTACTGGTGACGAGCAAGCAGGTTCTCGAACCTGCGACGGATGTCAGCTCCACCCAGTTCATCGTCCTCCGCCAGCAACTGGCGGATTCGGGGTCCGATGCGATCCGCGTCTCGATCAAGGGTTGAAAGAATCTCGAGCATCCTCAGCTGGCTCCACCACCATCGCCGCGGCGCCTGTTCCCTGTCGACTCTCGAAAGCCTCCTGTAGATGGTCATGGCCTCGGCCATCTGCTCTTCCTCCCCAAGGGCATGCAGGCACTCGGCCCGTTCAAAGAGCACCTGCCCGGCATCCTTCCTTTCGGACAGTGCATTCGTGATGATCTTCAACGCCTCGGCGAATCGACCACTCCTGCGAAGACCTTCCACGACCAGGAGATAGGCACCAGGATCGTCGACGTCCATTCCCTCGAGCCAATCCAGCATCGCCTCCGCCAACGGCAGGACGTCTCCCTGGTAGACGACAACACCATGCTCGACTCCAGAACTCCGTGCATCTTCACCGAGACGTGCAAGCGCAGTACGCAATGCGGATGAAATGGCTTCACCACCCTCCGGTCGCCTTCGCTGTGCTACTGCAGAGGCTGCTGCGGCCATGGCTGTCGAGTCACCTGCAGCGCAACGAAGTCGAAGTGTTTCGATACGCCCACGCTGTTCATCACCAAGGGGCCGTCCATCCAGCGCGTTGACCAGGGCGGCAGCCTCGAGCGATTGCCCGTCCTCCATGAGCGCTTCAACAAGGAGCAGGTCAACGGCAACCTGCGTCGCCTCGGCTCCCAGGGTTCTTCGATGTTGCAGTTCCTCCACAGCGACTCCGGGAGTGAACGTCGCACGCTCACCGCGTGAAAGTCTCAGGACCAGCACGGCACCTTCCTGGATCGCATCCTCGTACTCGCTTGAACCAGGTCGGACAGCATCGTAGATCGCCAATGACTCCCGCAGACGACCATCCCGGGATGCAAGGCGGGCAGCTGCAACTCGCCAGCCGTCCATTCCCGCCAGATCGGGGTACCCCGTGAGCAGGCGATCCAGCGTCGTGTTCGCCAGCTTCTTCCACACTGCATCGGAGGGATCCGACAGGTGTCCTCCAAGAGCAAGGCGAGCAGCTTGCTCCAGCGCAGGCCCTGATCCCGGGTGGTCTGGAAAGTTCGATGCCATGGCCAGCAGGACAGACGCGGCTTCCTGTCGACGATCAGACCGCAGCAAAAGGGAGCCGAGCGTGGCCAGGCACCGTGCTCGATCCGCATCCGAAATATCCGGCTCAACGAGGCTCGACTGCAGTGATTCAACCATCTCCGCCAGGTTGATATCCGCACGTGGAGCGTGCGCGAGGAGTACGGCCAGGGGCAGTGCCGCCGAAGAAGGATTCTCAACCGGCAACCTCCTGATCCGCTCCATGATGATCGCCTCGATGCTGTCGGCATCGAGTCCTGAAGCAGAAAGATTCCCCCGCATGCGACTCCATGCCGCCGATGCCTCATCAAGACGCCCTGCGTAAGCGTGTTGTCTCGCGATGTAATCGACGATCAGCACGAAACCAATGACATGCTTTGAGCCCTCATACCGTTTCTGGAGAGAGCCTGCTGATCGAATGCCACGGACTGTTCCTCCCTGCTCTGCCCGGTTCACCGCTCCACCAAGTCGAGCTGCCAGTACGACGTCCAAGGTCGCCGCTTGATTCGTCGCTGCTGCGCGGAATGCCTCCTCCGCCTGCTCGTACTTTCCAAGGCGGGCAAGGGCCATGCCCTGGAGCCAGGATGCTCTCGCAGAGGCGGCGCCCTCGAGGCGTTCATCAAGTCCTTCCAGGGCTTCCAGGGCTTCCTGCATGGTCCGGGATCGCAACTCGTCCTCTTCAAAACCCTCTGCCCTGTGGACAAGGGCCATGCCGCGTAACAGTGGAAGGCGACGGTCACGCTCCGTTTCTCGATAGTGCAGGAGCATTTCCCGCTGGATCCCGCTCCTGCTTGAAGCACGAACCTGCTCCAGTTCAAAAATACCCTGCTCGACCTTGATTTCCGACTGGTTCAAAACGGACATCGCAGCATCGATTCGTGATCGAGCCTCGTCCTTCTCCTGGCTGGTTGGAAACCCGTAGATGATCACCAGGCCAAGGCGATCGAGCCCCAATCCCCCCATGAGAAGATCCTCGGCCTGGTCGATGCGCCACCGGGTCTTCTCCGCATCGTGCTTGAACTCATCGCCCTCGATTGCTTCGCTTCGCAGGAGCAGTCGCTGCTCCAATGCATCGATGCGCTCCAGCTTCGTTGAGCCTGGAGATCGCATGACCACCCCCAGGTCAACCAGTTTCTCTTCTGTTCCGGCCGGCGCAAGGACAATGGACATGAGCAACAGGGCGAGTGAACCGATCACGATGAGATTTCCTCGAACGTGATGTTCAGGTAACCGGCACGGACTGCTGCATTGAATGCTCCAACAGCATCCGACCATCTCGTGTCGGCGCCGGGTATCACGATGAGGGGATGATCTTCCGCGAAGAGACCTCCTCCCATTCCATCAAGTCGGCGGCTGTCCAGGAACTCGTAGAGTCCTTCGAAGTCATTCACTTCCCCCCATGGGCCGTCGATGTGGATTCGATACTCCTCGTCACCTGGTCCCGTTGAACGAACCATGATGCGCAAGGGCTCGTCATCGAGTTGAAAGGGATCGACGGACATACCCTCGATCCGCTCCGGCAGATCGAGTCGGTACACCTCCTCGGCCTGTTTGAAGTCGGTTGCAACCATGAAGTAGATGAGGAGGAGAAAGACCACGTCGATCATCGATGTCAGGTTCAAGCCGATCGCCGGCGCTTCCCGGACCCGACGACGCACCGGTGGAAGATCGACGGCTTCGTGCAGCAGCTCTCCGGTGGACATCAGGCATCCTCCCGTACGACGACGAGGTTCAGTGATGCCCCTTCGAGACCGACATCGGCGATGCCTGCGGCCTGTCGAATCACCTTCAGCACTGGTGATATCCACCGGTAGTCCGTGTATCGATCAGCTCGAAGGTTCACTCGCATTGTCGGGGTCGACTGGTAAAGCAGCACCAGTGCATCTCGAAGCCCTGCAAGCCCCTCCGGCGTGGGTTGGTACTCCCGGCCTGCAACCTTGTACCCGCGACTTCGACCCTCATTGCCAGGAAGGATATTGACAACCGCCCTTGGTTCCTCTCCCGGCAGGTGGGTGGCAGGCTGCTCCGGTGCAGGCAGTTCCAAGTCGACGCTCTCCAGATCGACGATCTGTGAGACTACGACGAAGAAGACGATCAACAGGAATGTCACGTCGATCATCGGCGTGAGATTCGCCATCGGCTTCGCTGGTCCTCTCCTGAAGATACGGCTCATCGGGGCACCATGTGGTCAGGCAAGAGGTACGTCTTCATCCGGCTTGGACGAAGAAGCCGTTGACGATCTGGATGATGACTTCGATGAACGACGCGGACGGAATTGACCGAGCATGTTCTCTGCTTCGAGCGTGGCCTCGGTCGTCATTTCATCGATCTTGTTCCTGATGATCGCGTAGCCGGACAATGCCGGAATCGCCACGACCAGGCCCCAGAAGGTTGTTGTCAGGGCCGTGCCGATACCGCCAGCCAACATGACCGGATCAGCATTGCCTCCACTGACGACGATGGCCTGAAATGCCACGATCATGCCGTAGACCGTTCCGAAGAGGCCGATCATCGGGCTCACCTGGCCAAGTACATTGAGGAACTCGATGCGGCGAAAGCGAAGTGTTGTCTGCTCATCGGCCGTCTGCTCAAGTCCTCGAAGAATGGCCCCGTACCCGTGCGATGCTTCCTTCATCCCACCATGCATGATTCGTGCGAAGTAACTGTCATCCTGCTCGGTCGCAGCCATGGCCTCCTTGTACCGGCCCGCTGCAAGATGAGATCTCACCGAATCGACGAGCGATTCCGGCAGCAACGTATCACGGGTATTACCCATGGCCATTGCAGCGATCATCCCGATGCTCATGATCGACAGCACAAGCAACAGCCAGATGATGACACTGCCAAGCAGTTCAATGCTGTTGTCTGCATTGCGTGCTATGAAGAACGCTTCGCCGAAGCTCCGTTCTATCGGGCCCGGGTCCCCGGCCATTGCCAGGAAGGAAGTAACCATGGTGCAGAATCCTGTCATGCCTCGGTCTCCTGTTGCTCACGTGGAGCATACTCAGTCTTCGAGTCCCATCGCTTTTCGATCGAACAGCCTGTATCCACCCTCGCCTCCGTGACGCTGGGCTATGCGTTTCATGGTCCCCAGGGGGTCCTCATCTTCGCCGAGAAACTGCACGCATCGAAGAAGAACATCCCGTTGCCCGGTCTCCTCATCTCGAATGGGATTGAGTTCCTCCAATGCAGCAAGCAACTGGGACTGGTCGACTTCATACGCTCCGGAACCGGTAATGCTGTCACTCAGTAGAAAGATCACTTCAGGATGCAGGTCGAAGGCGACCTCGAGAGCCGCAACCGGGTTCGAGCCGTAGCCTGGAATGACGTTGTCACCCTCGTTGATCCAATCAATCGCTCGACGGCGGGCTGCGTCGCTGGCCTTCTGCATTCTGTTCCGAGGAGGGACCTGCACGGCACGATCCTGCTGGAAGAAAATGATCGCGAACTGCTGCTGTTCGTCAAGTTGCTCCAACGACTTGAAGAGCTCGTTGAGCACGATCTGCATCCAGGATACGAGGCTTCCGGATGCATCTACGACGTAGACGATTCGACGGGCATTGGTTGCCCGCGATCCTGCAAACTCGATTACGAAGTCGGACTCCGATGCCGTCCCGAGCAGCCCGTGTGGAATTTCCGGTGTCCCAAGCAGGTCTTCCAGGTCGAGCGTCGATCCATCAACGATGGGATCGGGCGCCGGTGGCTCGGGCACCGTCGCCATCGGCGTTGGAGTATTGACCGTCGCTTCCAGCACCTCGACGTCATCATCGATGACAGGTTGGTATTGCAGGGATTGAAAATCAGCCTTGATCCGCTCCGGTACACCATCGTCCTGGGCAATGATCACCGTCCAGGTCACCAGCATCCCTATGGCGACAAGGCCAATGTGCATGCCGATGGACATCGCCCATGGAATGAAACGACTTCCATGTTCCTGAGCTTCGCGATGTGGCCTTCCGGGTTGAACCGTCATGATCGCCTCGCGTAGACCTGCTGTATCCTCGGCCAGGTCGATGGATGCAGTCTAGGCGATGGCTGGTCGATTCGACGCGACTGCTGCTGGATGTCATGCATCCGCAAATGAGCGTCGAAAATTGGTCAGTCGGCCCCCGCCGACTTCTTCTTCGGAACCGCAGCGCCGCTCCGCCATATCAAGCGCTCGATGCAGAATGGCCCGCCACCTGTAAATACCAGGCCAAATGCCAGCACGAAGAGGCCCAGTTGACTGGTCATCGTGTACCAGGCACCCGGATGCAATCGCCATGAAAGCGGGCTTATGTCGAGCATGCCGTTCTGCTGGATCGAAAGGCCCCAGAAGGCAGCAGCAATGATCAGGCAGATGCCCAGAGAAAGAAGTCGAATGAAGATGCCGAAGATGAGCGAAGCACCTGCGACTAGTTGGAAGATCGCAATCAACCAGGCTGCCGGCTGAGCCCAGTGCCCAAGGTTCCAACCCTCCATGTGCAGCATCAGGCGATTGACAGCAAGCTCATTTGAACTCTCGGGATCGGTTGTTCCAGCAGCCTGGCCATCCACGGAACGCATCTCCTGGAGCCGTGCCGTGTCCCCCGGTGAATACTCCATTGTCTGGAAACAGAAGAACCACCCATTCAAGAGAAAGGTCACGCCAAGTACGAGGCGGCTGAGAATGGGCACCAGGGATGTACCTGCCAAGGTCTTGATCTGCATTGAATCGCTCCTGCTGAGCCCCTCTGGGCTTGTTGCTCCAAATCCGCCGCTCACGGATATTCTCTAGACTGCACTTCCGAAACCAGGCGGGCGTGGCGGAACTGGTAGACGCGCTGGATTTAGGATCCAGTGGGGCAACCCGTAGAGGTTCGAATCCTCTCGCCCGCATTCTCATCGGTTACCCAGCCCTCGATTCGAGGATATTCGTTGAAAGAGGCCCTCCAAGATGCGTGATTGGACTCCACAGACCTGGCGAGAACGGCCTGTTACCCACCAGCCGGATTACCCGGATACCCCACTCCTGGACTCCGTCCTCACGGACCTGGCCTCCTTCCCACCCCTGGTGACCTCATGGGAGATCGAAACACTCAAGGCCCAGTTGGCCGAAGCAGCCAGGGGCGAACGTTTCCTGCTGCAAGGCGGGGACTGTGCCGAGCAGTTCAACACGTGCACCCCGGAAGCCATCACGAACAAGTTGAAGATCCTGCTGCAGATGTCACTTGTTCTTGTCCATGGAACTCGAAAGCGGGTCATCCGGGTCGGCAGATTCGCGGGGCAGTATGCAAAGCCCAGATCATCGCCAACCGAGGAGCGGGATGGACAGACGCTTGCAAGTTACTTCGGTGACAACGTCAATGCTGCCGACTACAACGAAGCAGCACGTATCCCTGATCCAAGACGATTGATGACCGGGTACGAGCGATCAGCACTTACATTGAACTTCATTCGATCTCTCATCGGTGGTGGCTTTGCAGACCTGCATCATCCGGAGTTCTGGAATCTCGACTTCGTACAGCACTCACCGAGAGCTGCCGAGTACCAGGCGATCGTCCAGTCGATCGGTGAATCAGTCCGATTCATGGAAACCCTTACAGGCATCTCGGTGTCGGACATCAGCCGTGTCGATTTCTACGCAAGCCACGAGGGCCTGCTGCTGCCGTTCGAATCCGCCATCACGCGGGAAGTTCCCCGACGCAATGGCTGGTACAACCTTGGCACGCACTTTCCCTGGATCGGCATGCGAACAGCCGACGTCGATCATGCGCACGTCGAGTTCTACCGTGGCATACGAAACCCGCTGGCCGTGAAGATTGGGCCAGGAGAACCCGGCAGGGATCTGCCGGGATTCATCGAACAGTTGCTCGACATCCTGCACCCGGAGGACGAACCGGGACGGCTGACCCTCGTTCACCGGTATGGCGCAACGGGGATCGAGGAACACCTGCCGAAGTTGATTGACGCGGTACGAAAGACCGGCAAGACGGTCCTCTTCGTCTGTGACCCGATGCACGGGAACACCGTTCGAACGTCCTCCGGCGTAAAAACCCGTCGCTTCGAGGACATCCTGAAGGAACTGGAACGTGCAATCGATCTCCATGCCGACAACGACAGCATCCTCGGCGGAGTGCATTTCGAACTGACCGGTGACAATGTCACCGAGTGCACGGGAGGAGCACGCGGCCTTTCCGACGAAGATCTCGGTGACTCCTACCAGTCACTTGTCGACCCGAGGCTGAATTACGAGCAATCCCTTGAAATGGCGATGCTCGTGGCTGAGAAACTCGGTGGCTGACCAGTTACGGGGAGACGAATGATGGCCACGACAATGCTTGCTGGATTCCTGCTCTGCTCACTGGCGGCAGAAACCTCTCCGACGCAATTCGAACCACCGGTACGGATCGAGGCAGAAGGGAAAGCCATTGACGTGACCACCGGTCATGCTGCCCCATACATGCGTGACATGGATGGTGATGGCATCCGGGACCTGCTGGTGGGCGAGTTTGGCGACGGCACCTACACCGGCCCGGTCCATGAGCCTGGAACACCAGGGCACGAGTGGGCCAATGGACGGCTCCGGATCTACAGGAATCATGGGGACAATACTGACCCTCGGTTCAAGGAATTCGAGTACATGCAGGCCGGTGGGAAGGTTGCTGCCGTACCGATCACCTGCTGCGTCAGTTTCGTCCCACAGTTCATCGATTACGACAATGACGGCTTCATCGACGTGCTCTCAGCTTCCTACCCCGGTGACATGTACCTGTTCAAAGGCTCGGGTGAGGACAACTGGGCCACCGGCATTCAACTCAGGGATGACGAGGGTGAAATCCTCCTGCCATGGAAGATGGTGCCCGAGAAATACCGGAAACCCGGCAAGCCGGATCGAAACAACGTCCATTCAACGACGGCTGAACTGCATGATCTTGATGCCGACGGCGACCTGGATCTGCTGATCGGCTCCCGCCTCGACGGGTGCTACAGGATCGAGAACACTGGAACGCGTTCCAAGCCTCGCTGGTCGACAACCACCGTCCCGCTTACCACGATCGACGGCACGCCGATCGGGGGTTGGGACTATGGCTCGAATGTCCATGTCTTCGACTGGGATCACGATGGCGCCAGCGACCTGCTCATCGGCAGCGAGGATGGCGGCGTCTACTGGCACCGCAACTCCGGCGTGGACAACCAGCCCGTCTACGGTCCGATCCAGGTGCTCATTCCACCCATGACGCGGGACGAGATGTTCGCAAAACTTGAGACGCCAGTCCGCAACGGTTCTCGTTGCAAGGTGCACGCCACCGATTGGGATGGGGATGGGCTGACAGATCTGCTCGTAGGCGATTTCGGTTCAACCTGGCACAAGGTTCGTGATCTCACCGAGCAACAGGTCCAGGAACGGGAGCGGATCGAGGACGAGATCGAAACGCTGGGTGAAGAAGGTATCCCGCTCTGGAATGCAGAGAAGTTGACCCAAGAGCAGGCAACCCGTCGCGATGAGATCGATGAGGCGATCGGCCGACTCTATGATCGGCTCGAGCCACTTGAAACACACCGGCATGAATCGCATGGCTGGGTGTGGCTGTATCGACAACAACCAGCCACTCCCCCGGACTCAAGAAATGACACTTCCACCACGAAGGCTGATGGGCATGTTCGGATGACCTGCATCACCGCTGGATCGTCGGTCGGGAACTCCGAGAAAACCATCATTGATGTCCAGCTCGCGATCGAACGTGGATGGTCGATCTCGCCTGCGAGCGAGGGTGGCTGGGCCATACCCACCGAACTGGGTATATCGCTCTCAAAGGGCTACAAGGTGCACTCCATCACCTGGCCGGAACCTCGACTGAAGAAAGTCGACGGCATGGCCACGAGTGCCTACGAGGGGTCAATCACCGCCCAGGTCCTGGTGGTTGCCGATGGATTCTCGGTCCCCGTCACCTGCGAATACACCGTCCATGGAAGCTGGCAGGCATGCCATTCCAGGACCGGCATCTGTGTCCGTGGCTCAACGGTGATTACCTCGCGATTCTGACGGGCCCGGTCTTGAGGGTCGCCACCGAACCCCGCAAGCTACACTATCGCCCCATGACACGCCGCGTGGTCATCTCTGGAGCGGGTCCCATCAGTGCTCTTGGCGTCGGCATCGACGACACCTGGAGTGCAATGTGCGAAGGTCGCAGCGGGCTGAAGCCCCTCACCTGCTTCGACCCGGGTGCCTTTCCCTGCCACGTGGGAGGCGAAGTCGACCCCGAGACATTCAAGGTCCGCAACGTCGTGCCCAAGTCCTATCGCAAGGCGGTCAAGGTCATGTGTCGCGATGTCGAACTGGCCGTGGGCGCCGCAGTCGCCGCGATCCATGATGCCGGGCTGAAGACACCGGGCGTGGACAACGAGGACGGCCATGTCATCAACCCCGATCGCATGGGATGCCAGATCGGTTCCGGCCTCATCGCCGCCGATGTGCAGGAACTTACGGATGCCTTCGTGACGAGCCTCGGCGACGACGAGGAGGTCGACCTGGGCAAGTGGGGTGTCACCGGGATGGAGAACCTCACGCCGCTGTGGCTCCTGAAGTACCTGCCCAACATGCTTGCCTGCCACGTCACGATCGTGCATGACTGCCAGGGGCCGAGCAATACGATCACCTGCTCCGAGTCGAGCAGCGCCCTTTCACTGGGCGAATCCATGCGCGTCATCGAGCGTGGCGCAGCAGATGCCTGCCTGACCGGTGGAGCAGAATCGAAACTCAACCCGCTGAGTTACTACCGCCAGACGTGTGCAGGGCGACTTGCCGACTCCTCGGGACTCGAGGTCAATGATGTAGTCCGCCCCTTCAGCACCGAAGCCAATGGCACGGCACTTGGCGAAGGAGGCGGCCTGCTGGTCCTTGAAGCCAAGGACAACTGCGATGCCCGGGGGGGGCGAGCCCGGGCCGAACTGCTCGGATACGCCGCGACCCAGTCGTGCGACCATGATGGAATGAGCGCCACTGCCGAAGACATCGCTGCAGCCATTCACAATGCCCTGCGCAGTGCTGATCTGGATCACGAATCCATCGATGCCATCGTTCCCTTTGGATGCGGAATCCCTTCGGTCGATGCTGCGGAAGCCGATGCCATCGAAACCGTATTCGGGGAGCGTGCAACGTCCATCCCACAGGTCCTCACCGTGCCCTACACCGGCAATTGCAATGCTGGCAACGGTGCCATCCAGGTATCAATCGCCTGCCGATGCCTGGAAACCCAGTCACTGCCTGCTCGGCTCAACACCGGTACGATCGATCGCAACCTGCAGGTCGGTCCCGCAGAAGCCCGTGATGCCCAACTGTCGAACATTCTCGTCCTGAGCGTCAGCCAGGGCGGACAGAACACGGCTGTCATCCTGGGGAAAGTCTCATGAGCAGCGAACGACGACGAATCGTGATCACGGGGATCGGCTGGGTCACGCCGATGGGCCATGACATTGAATCCGTCTGGCAACGCCTGCTCAATGGAGAAACCGACATCACGCCCATCGAACGTTTCGATGCCCGTACCTTCCCGACTACATTCGCCTCACAGGTCCGAAACTACGACTGGACGAAGTTCGTCAAGGATCCATCACTCCACGGCCAGCCCGGAATCCATACCCAGTTCGCACTGGGCGCTGCTCGACAGGCATGGGACATGTCCGGGCTTGGCACCGTTGCCGGCCTTGATCCACATCGCATCGGCATCTATCTGGGTGCCGGCGAGGGTGTCCTCGACTTCCAGAGTTACCAGAAGACCTGCCTTGCAAGCCGGGAGGATGATGGACACACCATCAATACCGTCAACTGGGGCGAAGCCGCGGCGAAATTCCTCGACGGCGTCGGGGAAGTCGAGCAGGAACCGAACATGCCCGCCTCGCACATCTCCCGCGAGCTTGGCATACGTGGCCCCGTCTACAACTGCCTGACTGCCTGCGCGGCAAGCACCCAGGCCATCGGTGAAGCAGCCTCCATGATGCGTCGTGGGGATGCGGACGTCATGGTCAGCGGCGGCACACACACGATGCTCCACGTACTGGGCGTGACCGGGTTCAACCGACTGACCGCCATGTCGACCCGCAATGACGATCCAGCAACGGCATCACGCCCCTTCAGCAAGAATCGAGACGGATTCGTCATGGGCGAAGGATCGGGCATCATCATCATGGAAACCCTCGACCATGCCACGGCCCGCGGCGCAAACGTGCTCGGGGAAGTCACCGGCTACGGTTCAAGCGCCGATGCCTACCGCATCACGGACATCCACCCCGAGGGGCGTGGCCCGGCCGTCGCCATGCTCGAGGCACTTGCCGACGCGGGACTCGACCCGGCGAAACGACGGGACGACGGCAAGCCACCCGTGCAGTACATCTCATCGCACGGGACGAGTACGAATGAGAACGATCACATCGAAACTCTGGCCGCGAAGAAGGTCTTCGGCGAAATGGCGTACGACATCCCGATGACAAGCATCAAGTCGATGATGGGTCATCTCATCTGCGCCGCTGGCGCCGTGGAATTCATCACCTGCCTCCTGATGCTTCGCGACCAGGTGATTCCGCCGACCATCAACCTCGATGAACCGGACCCGGATCTCGACCTGGACTATGTCCCCAACGTGAAACGAGAGACGGCAATGGACACCTGCCTGAGCAACTCGTTCGGCTTCGGCGGCCAGAACAATACGCTCGTCGTCTCACGTATCTGATCGGCGTGGACTGCATCACCTCCATCGAGGATTTGCAGTCGCACGAGGGCTGTGGTCTCGTCCCCACCATGGGCGCGCTGCATCGCGGGCATTGTTCCCTCATCGAGCAGATGCGAACGCATACCGATGACGTGGTCGTGAGCATCTTCGTGAACCCGGCGCAGTTCGAAGATCCAGCCGACCTGGAACGCTACCCTCGAACACTCGAGGACGACCTGGTTGCCGCAGAGGCTGCCGGAGCAACCGCCGTATTCGCCCCCGAGGTCGAGACCATCTATCCAGGTGAAGGCACGTGGCTCCCCCCACTGCCGGATGTCGCCACCAACCCCCAACTGGAGGACGCCTCTCGCCCCGGTCACTTTTCCGGAGTCTGCAAGGTCGTCGCCCGGCTCTTCGATCTTGCAAAACCCTCGTTGTCGATCTTCGGTGAGAAGGACTGGCAGCAGCTGGCTGTACTCGAGGCAATGGTGGCGGCCCACGCCGATCGCTGGCCGGGTCTTCGAATCCTGCGTGGACCGACGGTGCGTGAAGATGGTGGTCTGGCCATGAGCAGTCGCAACGTGCTCCTTGGTGAAGAAGAACGCGAGCGGGCACTTGGCATTGTTCGTGCATTTCAGGCTGCAGTACTCGTTCGAGCAGCAACACGTGTTCAACGAATCAACGACGTGGAAGCCGCCATGCACGAAGTGCTTGCTGAACATGAACTGGCCATCGAGTACGCTGTCATTCGGGATGAGACCACGCTTGAGCCACTTGGCTGGCGTGATGAGACCTGCGGTGGCCCCATGTGGGGTGACGGGATGCGATTGCTCATAGCTGCGAGAATTGGGCACGTTCGTCTCATCGACAACTATCACGCAGATTGCATCGAGATCCACCTTCGATGAACCTGCCTGAGGGCTGTTCCTGCAACCCTCGCAGGAGACTTCCAGGCACGGGTCGGACACGGCATCGAACACTGCTAGAATGGTCGATCACCCTCCAACCTGCATGCGGAGACAGCCATGACCACTGCAACGACAAGCACGCTTGAATCACTCAACCCGGCCACCGGCGAGTCCATCGGCTCGGTCCCCATCACCCCGGTCGAGGACATCGATGCCGTGGTCAGCCGCGGGCGGGACGCCCAGGCGGCCTGGGGCGCCATGAGCCTCGCAGAACGAATCGACATGATTCGGCCCGCTGCAGACGCCATCAAGGCCCAGGCCAGTGAAATCGGTTCCCTGATGACATGCGAGATGGGCAAGCCCATCGCGGAAGGTGAAGGCGAAGTTGGGTATGCAGCTGCCGGCCTGCCCGGACTGCTTGACTCGATCGCCTCTGCTCTTGAACCGGAGCGTCTTGATGACGGCAGTACGGAAACCGATCTCTATTACGACCCATTCGGTGTCTGCGGCGTCATCACCCCCTGGAACTTCCCGTTCCTCATGCCACAACAGACCGTCCTGCCTGCACTGGCTGCCGGTAACAGTGTTGTCATGAAACCCTCTGAGGAGACACCGCTCGTCGGGCAGGCGTTCGCCGATGTGTACAACGAGTTCCTTCCAGAAGGCGTGTTGCAGATCATCCACGGTGACGAGGCGCAGGGCAAGGCACTCGTCAAGTCGGATGTCAACCTGATCGCGTTCGTCGGCAGTCGCGCCGCCGGCCAGAACATCCTCGAATCCGCAGGAGGCGACCTGAAGCGAGTCATTCTTGAACTGGGCGGCAAGGACCCCATGATCGTGCTGAATGATGCGGACCTTGAATCAGCTGCCGACTTCGCCGCGATGAACTCCTTCCGCAACTGCGGGCAGGTGTGCGTGAGTACGGAACGCATCTACGTCGAAGATGGCATCGCCAACGAGTTCGAGCAGGCCCTGCTTGAGCGAGTCAAGGACCTGAAGGTCGGTGATGGCAACGATTCGGCGACGCGAATCGGACCGATGGTCAGTCGCCAGCAGAAGGACATGGTTCTTGCCCAGCTGGAAACAGCCAAGGAGCAGGGTGCAACCGTCGCGTATGGAGATGCCCCGATGGATGGCAACTACGTCACGCCGACCGTACTCACAGGGCTCGACCATTCAATGAACATCATGCGGGATGAAACCTTCGGGCCCATCGCCTGTGTCATGCGAGTCCCGGATGACAACGAGGCCGTCAGGCTTGCCAATGACACCCCCTATGGACTTGGTGCCGTGGTCTTCGGATCCAACTCGGATCGAACCAAGGGCGTCGCACGACGACTTACGGCCGGGATGGTCGGCATCAACCAGGGCTGTGGAGGTGCCAAGGGTGCACCATGGGTCGGTGCGCAGCAGTCGGGATATGGATTCCACGGCGGAGTTCATGGCCACCGGCAGTTCACGCAGGTCCGCATCGTCAGCACGCCGAAGGACTGATTGAATACACGTGACTGGCCAGGCCCCCATCGTGCTCTTCGGCGGAACATTCGATCCACCAACCCGCGCACACGCCGAACTTCCCCCACAGGCGGCAGCCTTGGCTGAAGCACGGAAACTCCTGTACATCCCTGCTGCTCTCAGCCCGCACAAGATGGACGATCCACCGGCAAGCGGCGTTCACAGGCGCTTCATGGTTGAACTGGTTGTCGATGGAATCCAGGGAGCCGAGTTGTGTGACATCGAGCTGGATCGAGACGGTCCGAGTTATTCGATCGACACCATCAGGGAGCTCCGGGAAATCACCGATGGCGATATCCCATTCCGGCTCCTGATCGGTGATGACCAGGCGGTGAACTTCCACGAATGGAAGGACTGGGCCAGCATCATTGAACTGGCCGAACCACTTGTCCTCCCACGGCTGTGGTCAAACCCGGATGAGTTTGCCCACGCCCTGGCCGGGGAAGGATGTCCATGGTCGAAGGAGCAGGTCAATCAGTGGCTCAACTGGCGAATCGACCTGCCGTGCATGGACATCTCCTCGGACGAAGTCCGCGCCATCATTGCAGGCGGCGGAGATCCGCAGGATGAACTGCAGCCCGACGTGTACGAGTACATTGAGCAGCAGGGCCTGTATCAATGACCAGCACGGAGACTGAATCCACTCGACTGGCCTTCGTCAGCCTCGGCTGCCCGAAGAACCTCGTCGATTCCGAAGCCATGCTCGGCACCCTTGTCGAGGATGGCTACCAACTTGTATCCGACCATGATGAAGCCGATGCCATCATCATCAATACATGCGGGTTCCTCGAGGAATCACGACAGGAATCCCTGGAGGTAATCCACGAAGCGATCCAGCGGAAGGAGGCGGGGACTGTTCAGCGTGTCGTCGTCACCGGCTGCCTTGTACAGAGGCACAGGGCGAAGATGCTCGAATGGGCTCCCGGGATCGATGCGATGGTCGGTGTCTTCGACCGTGATCGGATTCGAGAAGCACTCGCAGGAGTCCATGGAGACACCGGTCTCCCTGATGATTCCCCCCCATACTGGATCAGTGGAAACGCCCTCCAGGCTGCCCGTGCACGAGGTCGCGACATCACGGGGCTCACCGTACAGGGCAAGGATGGACATGGACTTGGGTACTGGGAAGGCGATGAAAACCGCTATCGACTCACTCCGCGGCACTGGACGTACCTTCGCATGAGCGAGGGGTGCAACCAGAACTGCGCCTTCTGCACCATTCCATCCATTCGAGGCAAGATGCGATCAAAGCCGATCGACGATCTTCTCACCGAAGCACGCAGCCTCATGGCGGGTGGCGCATTTGAACTGAACCTGATCGGCCAGGACACGACCAACTACGGTCTGGACATCGGGTGGGCAGATCCCGATGCCGGTGATCCGGAGGGACTCGTAGGCCTCCTTTCACGGCTCAACGGCATTGCCGCTGAACATGGTGGTGGTTGGATCCGTCTCATGTACGCCTACCCGACGAACTTCACGAACGAGATGATCGATGCCATCGCCTCGCTTGAGCATGTCGTCAACTACATCGACATACCCCTGCAGCATGTTTCGGACAGGATGCTGACTGCGATGCGGCGGAATGTCACGGGTGACCAGCAGCGGGAACTCATGGAACGTCTCCGCGAGCGAATCGCAGGCGTTGCCATTCGAACGACGTTCATCACGGGCTTCCCCGGTGAAACCGAGCAGGACCATGAAGAACTCCTTGAATGGATACGCGACTTCCAGTTCGATGCCATGGGTGTCTTCCAGTATTCACAGGAAGCGGGCACCGTGGCGGGAACGATGGAAGATGACCCTGAACTGCGGGTCCCGGCTGAACTCAAGGCACGCCGCGAAGAGGAACTCATGCTGGCTCAGCAGGAGATCGCCTTCGGTAATACCGCGTACCTTGCAGAACAGTCCGCGATATTCGATGTACTGGTCGATGGGCCCGGACGAGAGCGTGAAACCGATGATCCCACGCTCCAGGTCTTCACTGGACGCTGCTACCACCAGGCGCCACAGGTCGATGCCTGCAGCTGGGTGCTTTCAAACAGGGACCTTTCCCCGGGTGAACTCGTTCGGTGCATGATCATCGACAGCGACGGCTACGATCTGGTTGCACGACCCGTGGATGAACTGGAGCAGGGACTCTCCCTGCCCGTGGTGTCCTGACATGTCGGATGTGATCCATATCATTGATGGTCACAACGACACGCTCACCCGTCTCTTCCCTCCAGCAGATGACACTTCCTGTTCGATCGACGATCGCAAGGGAGAAGGCCACATCGATCTGCTCCGCGCCAGCCAGGGAGGGCTTGCCGGCGGTTTCTTCGCCATCTTCATTCCCAGCAAGGGCGAAGGGGAACGACGCACCATCACTGCCAATGATGGGATGACCCTCGAAGCTGGCTGCAGCGACCCGGTGCCCTACGAACTGGCTCGCTCCCAGGCCGACAGTGTGCTTGATCGCATGGAGACCATGCTCGAAGGAGCCGAGGATCGAATTCGACTCGTCCGAACAGTCGATGACATCCAGCAGTGCATGACCGATGGCGTCATGGCCTTGGTGCTCCACTACGAAGGCGTGGAAATGCTCCGCGAAGATCTTTCAGACCTGGAAGCTGACCATGCCCGGGGGCTGCGTTCACTGGGGCCCGTCTGGAGTCGATCGAATGCATTCGCCCACGGGGTGCCCTTTGCTTTTCCCTGCACGCCCGACATCGGTCCCGGACTGACCGAAGCAGGGAAGGAACTGGTACGACGCTGCAACGACCTGCGCATCATGCTCGACGTATCTCACATGAACTACCGAGGGTTCATGGACCTGGCGGACTTGACGACCGCCCCGATCGTTGCAACCCATTGTGGTGTCCATGCCATCTGCGCTTCATCCCGGAACCTGCTTGATGACCAGCTGGATGTCATCCGCGAGAGCAACGGCATTGTCGGGGTCAACTTCCACGTGGGCTTCCTGCGGCCTGACGGTGCCAACGACGAGAATACCCCGCTCTCGGTCATCGCCGACCATCTCGACTACATGGTCGATCGCATGGGAATCGAGCACGTCGCACTTGGGAGCGACTTCGATGGAGCAACGATGCCTGCACCGATAGGTGATTGTGCCGGGTTGCCGACGCTCATCGAGGTCCTGGCGAATCGCGGATGGGACGATGACTCGCTGCATGCACTCGGCAGCGGCAACTGGCTCAGGGTTCTTCGCGACACCTGGAAGTGAATGCGGGGCTATTTGTCGACAGCCACTGAACGGACGGGCTAGAATCCCACCCTTGCCCATCCGTAACTTCTCCATCATTGCCCACATCGACCATGGGAAGAGCACGCTGGCCGATCGCCTGCTTCAGGCTACGCACGCCGTCTCCGAGCGAGAGGCCCGTGATCAACTGCTCGATTCGATGGACCTGGAACGTGAACGTGGCATCACCATCAAGGCCTCTGCCGTCACGGTCCACCACGAGTGTGATGGCGAAGAGTTCCAGCTCAACTTCATCGATACCCCGGGCCATGTCGACTTCACCTACGAGGTCTCCCGTGCCCTGACCGCCTGCGAAGGCGCCGTGCTCGTGGTCGATGCAGCGCAGGGTGTCGAGGCCCAGACCGTGGCAAATGCATATCTGGCCATTGAAAATGAGCTTGAACTCATACCGGTGGTCAACAAGATCGACCTGCCTGCCGCCGACCCGGACCGTGTTGCCATGGAAATCGAGCAGGTCCTTGGACTCCCTGCGGAAGAGTGCATCTACTGCTCGGCAAAGACCGGGCAAGGCATCGAGGAACTTCTTGATGCCATATGTCGACGTTTCCCGCCACCCAGGAAAGCCGTTGTTGAAGAATCACGCGCCCTGGTCTTCGACAGCCATTACGACGACTACCGGGGAGTCATCATCTATGTCAGGAACTTCGATGGTTCTCTGGCAACGGGCGACCGGATCCGGATGATGAGCAGTGGTCGAACCTGGACCATCACCGAACTGGGGCGATACACACCACAGCCGACCAAGGTCAAGACGCTTGAACATTCCGAGGTGGGATACCTCGTCGCGGCAATCAAGACGATTGATGATGTACGCGCAGGTGACACAATC
>JABABM010000027.1 GCA_014238205.1 Phycisphaerales bacterium
CCACCACTACCGTAAGTTTCCATGTCAAGTCCACTATTACCACCTGTATACCAACATACAACATCGGGACCAACGATTCCATTTGTAGCATTTTCTTCCTCATCCGCGAGCCCTGTGGGTAGGTATAGGGAGACTGCTGCTCCAGTAATTACGATCGATAAAATGAATAGACTTTTGTTCATAACGAATTCTCTCCTGTGTTTCAGTTATTATTGCTATATTGACATATACGGTCAAAAATGCAAGCAAGTTTCTGTAAAAAGCAATTTTTATTGAGTTATAGAGGGAATAAGGCTACTTTAGGAAGAACTACGGCAATGCTTGCAACAGATCTTTACGTGCAGTTCGATATTGCTGCACATCGGTCTCATAGTCGTCATATTGTCTAAATATTTTTTGAATGATAGCCTTGTGCTTCACTGCATCCAACTTCTTTAGTTGACGGAGCAATTCGTAATCTTCAAATCCGATGCGATGTGCTTCAAAACGAAGCCCAGACCAGGGTTCTTCATCTCCTGGATAGATAACATGTGTATCACCAGCAGGCAATTTATTTGTTGTGTTTGGCACGGCAGGGTGGTCAACAACACTTTGTGTAAATGGATCAGCTTGGTATTGATTTAGCCCCCAGTGCAAGTAGCCAGAGATATCATATTTCGATGCTGCCCATCCGAAATAAACCTGACGCAATCGCTCCATATCAATCAATCGATTAAGCCACTTTCCTCCGGGAATGAGGCAAGTATAGGTCCACACTTGCTCTCCATTTTTTTGCCGTTCTTTAAAGAAATCTTTATTCGCTTGAAACTCTTGAACTTGAGGGCACCAGATATCGACGGCTCCAACTAATTGTTGGCTCATTGTTGCTTCAAGCACTGGGATGCCTGGCATAGATGTATGAAGAATATCTGCAACGGCGGCATATTCCAAAGCATTTGTGTCCGTTGGTTCGTCTGCAATATGTTGTAACCACCGATCTTGCCAACCAAATTCCACAATCGCATCGTTCATTTGTGTAGCGATTGATGTGAGATCCTCAAGACCCTGCTTGGTATTTGTGAGCGAGTTGCCAAGACGCAACTGTAAATGAGGTGAAGACCAATCGCCATTTGGTCTATGGGCAATTGGCGCGCCTTCTATCCACCACAAGCCCGCAAGAGTGAAATGTTCAACATATGTTTTTAGTTTTTCTTTATCAAGAACTAATGCATCTGTAAAAAAGTAGGGCCAAGCGATCCAAAATGTGTTCTGTCTTCCGCGTTTCATAAGCGCAGCGTATTTGTCAATCATTGACCAATGGGAATCACTATTAGGTTCGAGTTCATGACACGTAGCCATCTTTGTGAGGTCAAACCAATTTGTGTAATTCAGCGAATGGGGGCCTGACTCAGGCACAATTGCTGAAAAGATGTTTATTTGAAAGTGACATGTGACCTGTTTATCATTCTGTTGCAGTTTTAGTTTGACATCCTTGCTTTCAATTGATGCATCTTCTGGGATGAACATTTCAAACCGCAATGCGATAACAGGACTATCTGGAATTACTGTATTGCTAACAGGCATCATTACTTCATAAATTTCAAATGGTGCCCGTCGAATGACAGATGGATTTTGTTTACCTTCAAATTGTTCAGTGCGGCTTGTAACCCCTGTGTTTTCTTCAACTGGAACGGGCAATAGCCTGTACCACTGACCTTCAATAGTCGACTCCAATTCAATAGGTGACAATGGGTCTATTCCAGATAGAAGTAGATGTACTGCTGCGTAAGTATTCCGGGGCGTATCACACTGGAACGTGTTTTGATTCAGTTCAATTTTTGTATCTATGAATAAGGGCGACAACTCATCAAACATGCCCACTTGTAATGGAGAACCGAAGGCTAGGATGGATGTGAAGAGACTAGTAAGCAAATTCATTAGGTAAATCATCTTATTCGTAACGAGTGCTAGTTGTACTGGTCATTTATAAATTTTTTGACTCTTCTAGCATTTGTCGTGGTCATAAGAAAGAAAACTGACATCACCTTGCATACATTTCAATTCATGGATACGAGTTTAAATTTAAATATTTGGTGAGTAAGGGCTTGTCTGGCGTGAGGTCTATAGAGGTCGTAAGCAAACGCCAACAACGCGATTTGAAAATCACGCAAAGGCTTCTCTAAGTGTTTTAACTATTATTACTTGTGCGTTGGTATTTCACTACCGACTAGACAGCGAACGCGTGTGTTAAAGTTTTGATACGTGGTGTATTCCCCTTCCATCCAAAGAAGAATCGGAACATCACTGTTCTCTGGCATCATTGGGCGGATGTTATCTGTCGTTGAATTTGATGTGACCTTTGTGATTCGCCAATTATCGCCACTCTTTGTTGTGTCACATCGCCAAATTTCATAATGTTGTTTGTTGTCCATCTTGCTGATGAGTGGTTTGCCGTTCCATGGAATAACATTAGAAGAGAAGTAAACAGTTGATGGATTTTCAGGATCGATGCATATTAATCCTGTGTAATCATCTTCCCGTGCATACAACCTTGTTCCTGCATAGCCCACCTCATTGTCATGCCATGTTTCGCCATCAAACCACGCATACCTATACCGATGGTCTTCGCCTCCACTGCCAACTTTCATCCCTGCACTATTTTTTTGCACCGAATAGGCAATCACAGGATGGCCATTGTCGCCAATTTCAATTGCATTACACCACGAGACATTATGTTCATCACCCTTAAAGACTTGCGTCAGTGTTTCGGGCGTTGGCGGGGAAGAGCCGAGTTCACCTTTGACTTCGCCCAGTGAATTTTGCACTTGTGTACCTACGAGTTTTCCATGATAAATAGAGTTATCGAAATTTCTTGGGTGTTGCTCAGTTGTGATGAAATGGATATTTCCCTGTCCATCATCTGCGTACCGCACATACGGTCTTCCAGGTCCGCCGAGGAGTTGTCCTTTATCTGTCCAAGTTTTGCCATCATCTTCAGAGACCATCGCATTTGGATCCCAATCAAAACCACGGTAAAAATTGACAATAGTTCCTGCGTTCATTTTAAACAAATTGGAATAGGTAACGCCGTATCCTTCTCGTGCGTGTGGAGAAAACGTGGAGTGCTTAGACATTGAACCGTTTAATTTTATTTTTAGGTAATGTGTTTTCCAATTTCCGCCATGGGTTGACCACACAGCTAAAATTCCATCGTCTGTGGAAAGTAATGCGGGAGCATCGTGGTCATCAAGTTCAAGTTGATCATGTATTTCAATTGGTGTTAATTTCCCCGAGTCTAAATTATGTTTGATGACATTGATGTCGCCTTTTCGCGATTTGTCTTTGTAACCACTTGAAACTGTGCCAACATAGAGCGTGTCATCTTTCACAATACACCGTTCATCTTGGAACCAACACCATCCGCCGTCTTCATCAAGGATCCGACCTTGATTTGGCTGAGTTTCATACACCTTCAGTGTTTCTAGTGTAATTGGACCATGTGATTTAGTGATATTGATCCGAATGCTACTACAAATGACTGGTTCAAATCCAAGAATTCTTCGGTTCCCAATAGTAGTTGCACGTGCTACTTTAACCCACTCCATATTTCTTTTTACTTCAACGGTAAATGCTTGAACTCGCTGCCCAAGTTGAATGTGTTCACTCACATCGACTGCAGTAATTTCTACTGGATCTTCAAAGTCCAATTGAATTGCTCCAGTTGTTACGTTATCTTCAGTAGACCAGTAGGTTGAATTATTATCGTCATTTATATTGGATGAA
Organism: Phycisphaerales bacterium; assembly: GCA_014238205.1. Lineage (GTDB taxonomy): Bacteria > Planctomycetota > Phycisphaerae > Phycisphaerales > SM1A02 > SP202. Next base: position 3,763 of record JABABM010000027.1, read on the forward strand.
TCAAAGCCATCTCGAGTATTCGTTGCAGTTGTAGCGGAGGTCAACGCGACATCTGTCAATGTAAATCTGTCAATCAATTGTTTCATCGCCATTGCATTTGCGGCATCAGTTTCGTGCACAAGACCTCGTCGATCGATTGGAAAGTTCAACAATAAGTTTGCATTTCTTCCAACCGACTCAAGCCAAATCTGAAAGAGCTTTTCTGGCGACTTTACTTTATCATCTTGATCAGCATGGTAAAACCAGCCGGGTCGTATGGACACATCCACTTCTCCCGGAAGCCAGTGCGTGCCACCTTCTTGTCCCTCATTGAGTTGTGTGTTTTTATCTGGAACACCCGGATAAAACTCATCGCGGTTCATTGTGGACCAGTTGGTTTCTCCTGCAAATCCTTTTTCATTTCCAATCCACCGAATGTCTGGACCAGCATCGCTGAAGATCACTGCATTTGGTTGCAATTCACGAACAACACTATGAAAGAGTGGCCAATCATAAACTTGCCTTTTTCCATTTGGTCCTTCACCACACGCCCCATCAAACCATACTTCCGTCATCGGTCCGTAGTTTGAAAGAATGTCTCGGAGTTGGTTTGCAAAATACTCATTGTATTCCTGTCCTTTTCCATAGACCGGATTATTTCGATCCCATGGCGAAAGATAGACACCAAGATGAAGCCCATACTTTTTACATGAGGCACTCAAATCTTTGAGTATGTCACCATTGCCATTTTTCCATGAACTGTATTTCACAGAATGCTCAGTCAACGCACTTGGCCAAAGGCAAAAACCATCGTGGTGTTTCGCTGTAATAACAACTCCGGTTAATCCCGAGTCTTTAAAAACTTTGCACCATTGATCTGTATTGAGTTCACTTGGATTAAAGGATTCTGGGTCCTCGTTTCCATGCCCCCATTCTTCGTTAGAAAAAGTATTGACGCCAAAATGAATAAAAGCGTACATTTCTCTGTCGTGCCAAGCAAGTTGTCTGGAAGATGGAATTGCGCCAATGGGCTCAGGTGGCGAGAAAAATGATATTAACAAGAGCAATATTTTAAACATACTGTCGATTGTAGCATTCACTTGAAGATCACTAAAGTGCTTTGACTAAGACTAAGCAAGGGTTTGCTTCATCCCACAACGTGGGGAATACTTCAAGTGGAATAAATCCAACTGCCTTATAAAAGGCGCGTGATTTTGCATAAAAATCACAATTACGATCTGCCGAAACAGTTTTCACCTGAAGTATCTTTACTCCATCAACTTTGAGATAGTTTTCTAGTGCTTGAATTAGGAGTCTTCCAGTTCCAGTTCGATGATATTTTGGAAGTATGCCCATGCAATGAATGTCCGCAGATTCTGGAAAGTTTCTTTTGATTGTTAGAAATCCCACGACATCGTTGCCATCTTTGACAAGCATTGTTGGCATACTGTCTGCATCTTTCACATATTGAATTAGTGACTCTTCAATACCAAACCACCCTGTCAAGGCACGAAGAATCGGTTCGCACACTCGACCGCAATTTGTGGATGGAGGTTGGATTGTGATGCTATCAATCATGTTGTGCATTATGCATCAGATTGAAACACCACCCCATATAAAAGGTTCATCTGTGCTTCTATTTCTATCAATCCTGCAGGTAGTGTTCTAATTACAATCGCCCCATGCATCTATGAGGGCTAATAAATCTGTCACATTCACTAACGAATCGCCATTAATGTCTTCACGACCTATTCCGCCCCAATTTGAAATGATGCGTAATATATCTGTAACATCAACATTTCCATCACCGTTAAAGTCCGCTGGACACGGAAGCGTCTGGGCAAGTGCTGTTTGGAACACAACACCACGCGAACTTGAGTACGCAGGAGCGCCGATGAGAAGCGACCCGCCACCCATTTTTGTATTGCGACCAAACCCTGAAGAACTGTATCCAGTTGGAATTGTGATAGGAGTTCCTAACCACCAATAATTTCCAAGTCGATGCGCTGTATACACCGTACGATTTGTGGTTGTATTAGTCTGGCAACCCCAGTACGAATCACATGTTCCGAAACTCAAAATATCATCGTCAATCTGCATGCCCTCTGCAAAGTAAATGTCAAATCCCCAGTCACCACTGTATAACGATCCAGCACTTACAAAAGAACTCCCGTTGCGATTCCACATTTTTAGGTAATCGAACGTCGAGTTGGGTCCAGTAATTGAACACCATGAAACAACCATGTTGGCATCACATGCAACCCACTTACCATTTGTATCTCCATTTTGCAGAGTTGTGGAGAGTTCCCAATTTTCCTCACCTCGAATATAAACATATGCACCGTGTACATTTCCACCTGAACATCCAAGCACACGCGTAGCGCCAACAACAAGCATGTCGCCTGCAGCATCGATGTCCTCGGCAAAAAGTGTGCAGGAAGCAGACCAGGGAGCAATTGTTTGCACGAATTGCCATCCTCCGCCACCACGTTCGAATACGAGCACTGCATCTCGGTATTGTTGCTTTGAATCGTTGCATGCAATGAAAATTGCTCCATCGCTAGCCGCAGCTAAACTGAAAGAGTTAAACCGGCTTGGATCTGGGTTGAGAAGATCTGCTGTTACTACCCAACCAGACTTAGATGGTTCAAGAACAACACCTGCATTTCCACTTCCAGAGAGTGCCACCCCAAGGAAGTCCACGCCAAAGGCAACTGATATACCTCTGCGAGAACCGATCTCTACAACTTCTGTAGGGTTCCATCCTTTAAGAGTATGTTCGTAAAAACGCAGAGCGTACGCATCATCAATTTTGTGACCAACTGCAGCAGTATTCCCTAGTACATCCAATGCTTGTCCAGCGTAGGAGCCAGCTTCGGCAACTGGCTCAAGTGGGACCAGTTCACCGCCGGCAAACACCATCGACGTGCAAGTAGTCAATATGAAAGAACATGCGATCATGGACTAAGTATAAACCTATGGAACGTGACTCCAAAGAAATTATTTGCATTTATTTGCATATTAGTCATCGAGGCAACCGACGTGACTATCCGTAAACTTCCACCAATCTTGATCAATCAAATTGCAGAGTTGAAATAAACCCACTCAACACCCCCTGATCACCGCAGGGGGGTTGTTTTATGTCTGCAAGTTTTAGAAAGTATGCAAGTTGTCTAATTGCCTGTATAATTTGTACATCTTGGTGGCCTAGTGCCTAGATCTGTGTTTTGTTCTAGGTATGTGCCGCTTCTGGGGGGGGCGGAAAAATAAGGTTAGGTTTGAGTATGAAACTATATGTTGGTAACTTAAGTTGGGATACTACTACTGAAGATTTGAAGTCACACTTCGAGGCATTCGGTGCTGTATCAGACGCAATCGTCATCACTGATCGCGAAAGCGGTCGTTCACGAGGTTTTGGCTTCGTAACAATGGATGATGACTCAGAAGCAAATAAAGCAATGGAAGAATGCAGTGGTGTGGAACTTGATGGTCGCGCTATTAAGTGCAGCGAAGCAACACCTCGGAAAGACGCGCATTAAATGTAATTTCTCGGAATTCGTTCCAATCGAATTACAAAAAGAGCTCTGACGAAAGTCGGGGCTCTTTTTAATTTAACCCCACTGCCCATCGCAGGGGGGTTGTTTTATGTGTGCAAGTTTTAGAAATTACCCGTAAGTTGAGGGTGAATCTTGAGGGTAATTGGTTTTCAAAATAATTTGTGGGTAGAAAACATACTTTTCAAAAATATAACCCCTTGCATAACAAGGGGTTGATTTCAAAAGCGGGTGAGGCGATTCGAACGCCCGACATTCACGTTGGCAACGTGACGCTCTACCACTGAGCTACACCCGCGTATTCTTCACTTGAGACCGCTTCGGCCGAAGCCTGAACGGCCAAAAGGATACCGCGCAGCCTATGGAACGCAACATTTCAGCGAGTGAACCTGATCCTACGTCCCGGGCTTGTGATCCCACCCTGGCCGCGTGTCGTGCATGAGCAGCGCCGCTACCGTGGCCAGAACGAGAACCACCAGGAAGATGGTCAGGGTCTGCTGGTAGACCTCAAGCGGCTGCCATCTGTCCGAGCCCATCATCATCGGTGGAATCATCTGCAGCAGTCCGCCGCAGAGACAGCCGGCTGCATTGACCAGGCCGATCGCTGATGCCCCGTACCCCTTCGGCAGCGACTCGCAGACCGTTGCAAAGACCAGGACATTGACACCCAGGAACATTCCCTGGATCAGGAGTACCAGAATGGTCGCAAGGTCGTTGAACACCGGGCCGAAGAGCACCACGGCGCAGGCAATGGTCGAGCCCAGGGAGCCGATGACCAGCAGCGGCTTTCGCCGACCCCAGGAGTCGGAGATGAGCCCGACAATGGGTGCCGAGATTGCAAGTCCTACGAAGATCCAGCTGTTGAGATCGACGGCTTTCACCGGGTCGTAGCCGAATGCCTGTTGCAACTTGATGTCCCAGAGCCCGCCGAATCCAAAGAGCGTTCCGCAGGTCCCGGCGTAGAAGATCATGCCGAGCAGGACCTGCCTGTTCCGCAGCATCACCGTAAGAGCCTCTCGCAAGGGAACTGGTATTTCCTCCTCGCTGCTCCAGCCGGGTGGCGCACTTCGAACACCTGCCGCGATCAGGACCGATACCACCAGCCCGGTGATGGACAGCAGGACAAGTACACCTCGCCAGTCCATTACGGTCAGCAGGTGATTGAATCCCGAATCACCCAGTACGGCTCCGATGCCGAAGCCGCAGTCAATGAGACCCATCGCGAGGGCAAACTGGGCCGGGTTGATCCACCGTCTCGCAAGCAGCCCCGCCCCGGGGAAGGCGACCGCTGCTCCGACGCCCATGGCAGCCCGGATCGCAATGGCCGAGCCAAGTGAATCAGCCTGTCCGAAGAACCAGGCGGCGATCGCGCAGATCAGTGCGCCGGCGGCCATCAGCCACCTCGGGTTGAACCGATCCAGGGCCAGGCCTGCCGGCAGCTGCATCAGGCTGTAGGTGATCAGGAAGGAGCCGGAGAGCACACCGGTGCCGACGGCTGTCAGGGACAGGTCCCTCGTCACGCTCTCCGAGATGGCTCCGAATCCGTTCTGGAGCATCAACTGGTAGACGACGAAGAGGGTGCCGATGAACCAGATCATCCAGCCTCGAAGCAGCGATGATCCTTCTGTTGCAGGCACCTTTGATTCTCCCGTGGACACGAAGGTCCCTTCCGGTCAGGATACTCGCACAAGCACAAGGACATCAGGCTCAGACCATGCCCTGGACAATCACCGAGTACGAGACCACGCCCAACCCCAATGCACTCAAGTGCTGGCTCGATGGGCCCATCAGTGAGGGCCCTCTCAGTTTCCTCAATGCCGAGGCCGCAGTCGGGCACCCGGTGGGGGAGGCGTTGTTTGCAACGGGCAAGGTCAACAACATTCTCTTCAATGGTGACTGGTTGACCATCTGCAAGGTCCAGTCCACGACCTGGCCAACGGTCAAGAAGCATGTCGAGAAGGTACTGCTCAACGCAGAGGTGAACCCGTGAACCAGCAGGTCGTTGCCATGACGATCGAGGAGTGGTTCACGACGCATCGCCGGAAACTGCCCTGGCGCACTCGACGCAGCGCCTGGCGTTCCCTGGTCTCTGAGTTCATGCTCCAGCAGACGCAGGTGTCACGCGTCGTCGAGAAGTTCGAACCTTTCATGGAACGCTTTCCTGATCCGACTTCCCTTGCAGCAGCCGATGAGCAGGAGGTGCTCATCCATTGGCAGGGACTGGGCTATTACCGCCGGGCGAGGAATCTCAAGCGAGCTGCCGAGGCGATCGTCGAGCAGTTCGGCGGGCGGACGCCGCTGGATGTCGAGCCATTGATGACACTTCCGGGTATCGGTCGCTACACCGCCGGGGCGATTGCCTCGATCGCGGGCAAGCGCCGAGTGCCCATCGTCGATGCCAATGTTCAGCGCGTGCTTGCCAGGCTCTGTGAAGATGATGACGAGCAGGCATCGAAGGAGGCGCTTGATCGAGCCTGGCAACGGGCCGAGCAACTCGTGGAGGCCTGCGACAAGCCGGAACTGCTCAACGAGGGCATGATGGAACTGGGGGCACTTGTCTGTACCCCGGGAACGCCTGCATGCGGCAGGTGCCCATTGGCCTCCAGGTGCGCATCGCGTCGATCCGGGCGTCAGAACTCCATCCCGCCACCGAAGACGACCAAGCCAAGGGTCGAGGTGCATCACCATGCCCTGGTCATACGCAACAGGGGACGTCTACTCGTCGAGCAGCGGGGAGACGAGGGAATCTGGGCGGGACTCTGGCAGGTTCCGACCATCGAGTCGAAGCGGAAGCTCGCCCCATCGCAGGTCAGGCAGCGATCAGGCCTGGCCCTCAGGGAACTTCGCAGGGCCGGGTCCTTCACCCATGTGCTCTCGCACCGCCAGATCCACGTGCATGTCTTCGAGGGCGACCTCGCCTCGGGCAGGAAGACGGGTGTGACGCGTGGGCAATGGCATGCTGGTTCGAAACTGGATCAACTGCCTGCAAGTAATGCATTCCGTCGGGTCATTGAACTGGCTTGAGAGGATCAGGCCGTGCTGGCGACGGGCCGTTCCGCAGGCTCCTCGTCCGAGCCCGGGTAACTGACCCGCCCGTGGTAGATGGCATTGATCCGCGAGACGATGGCTGTCTGGATCTGCGCCAACTCGGCGAAGGTCAGGTTGCATTCGTCGAACTGTCCATCCACGAGACGCTTGTGTGTCAGGTCGCGGACCAGGCTCTCGATCTGGTTCGGTTTTCGTTCCGTCATGGCCCTGGAAGCGGATTCGACGCAATCGGCAAGCATGAGGATGGCGGTTTCCTTCGTTCGTGGCTTCGGTCCCGGGTAGCGATAGGCGATTTCATCAACGGCTTCGCGTTCTTCTTCCTCGGCCTGCTGCTTTGCCGCGTGGTAGAAGTATTCCACGAGGGTCGTTCCATGGTGTGATTCGATGAAGTGGAGGATGTCGCGTGGAAGCGCGTATTCCCGGCCCAATTCAACACCATCCTTCACGTGCCCGATGATCACCAGGAGACTCATGGCGGGGGAGAGGCTCTCGTGCTTGTTGGGACCCTCGCCGCGATTCTCGACGAAGTACTCGGGCTTGTTCATCTTCCCGATGTCGTGGTAGAGGGCACCGACGTAGGCAAGCAGGCTGTCGGCACCAACGGCATCGGCCGCGGCTTCGGCAATGTTCGCAACTTGCAGTGAGTGGTTGTAGGTGCCCGGTGCCCGCAACTGGAGTTGCTGAAGAAGCGGCCTGCGTGGATCACGCAACTCTGCCAAGGTCATGCCGGTCGTGATGTTGAAGGCACGCTCGATGCTTGGAAGCATGCCAAGGATCAGGAAGCCCACGCCGATGCTGCTGGCTGCAGCCAGGATGGCCCTGCCGATGATCTCGCCCCAGGCCGCCGTGACCATGGGCAGTTCCACCAGCCCAAGAATGATGGCGCCGAAGGCGAGCACACCTGCCCCGAGCATCGAGGACTGCAGCAGGCTGTTCCGATTTCGGACCTCCCTGAGCTGGGCAACCGATGCTCCACACCCGGCCATGATCATGATGAACCAACCGATGCCAAGTCCAAGTGTCATCGCGGTGATGGCGGCCTGTATGCCGGCGAGGAAGACGGCCAGTTTCTGGTCATAGGCCAGGCGGACCACGTAGCCAGTCAGCAGGATGGGAGCAATTGCCGATGCATACAGGAAGATCGGCGCCTCGATCGTGATGAATATCGATGCGCTGAGCATGCATGTCAGGAGCATGCACAGGGCGATCAGGCGCCACGGATTCCTTGCAATCTTCCTGTAGGACGTCGTTGCATACGCCGCAAAAAGGACCGACAGCACCGCCAACAGTCCGAGCAGACCGAGTCGTGGACCCCACCTCTGGTGAAGTGGCGCCGACAAGGCGAACTCCTCCGCCTCCCGAAGTGTCATCTCGTATTGGGCGGCGGAGAGTCGATCGCCACGCCGGTAGATGACCTCGCCAGCCTTGTGAGGGTCGAGGACCGGCTTCACGGCATCGATCGCCTGCTGGGCGGTGGCTTCCGTCAACTCCTTGTCCAGGGTAAGGGTCGGCAGCCCATCCGCGGCAATGCGGGCCGCAATCGTCGAAAAGAGCGAGGAAGGAAAGCCTGCCGAAGAGATCATCGCGATGATCTCAGGGTTCTGTGAATTCTCCTCGAGTGATCCAAGCGGAATCGCTTCCGCCCTGAGCAGGTCACGCTTTCCATCAGGAAGCAGAAGGACCCGGTTGGGAATCCTCGTGGTTGCATAGACCTGGGCTTCCTGGTCATCGAGGATGGGAGCGCGTTGCAGATCCTTGTTGACAAGGCGGTCGACCCAGCTTTTCCATTGCTCGGTGACTTCACCTTCGACGGACATGTCCTGGAGGGCTGCAAGTCCCGCGGCATCAAGCTGGAACTGCGACTTGATTTCATCGGCCAGTTCATCGATCGAGGTCTTGCCCTCTACGGCCATCGGCAGGCCAAGCAGGGCACCTTCGAGTTCTTCCATCGCCGTTCGATTCAGGTCGTAGATGCGCGGGGATGAAAGCTCGGCTTCCTTCCTTGCCTGCTGCGTCGCTTCCACGTTGATGTCATCCCAGTCCAGTCGCGCAATTCGCGTCTTGCTCATCAACTGGCCGTTCTTGACGATCACCTGGTCGTGGCCCCAGGCAACCATCAGGCCGGTGATCACAAGGAAGATGAACACGATGATGCTCGAGCGGATGAACTCCGGCCTGAGCATGGCCGTCTTCAAGGTCATGGCCGGCTTGGGCAGGTTGCGGCGGATTTCCTGGCGCCGGTGTCCTGTCCGGGTGGAGGTGGTCTTCTGGTTGCCTGACTTCGACATGGGACTCTCCCGGGAGCATCCTGATCAGCAGACTCTCTATCGGCGTTCCAGCCCCGCAGTGGCAAGGGCGACTAGGCCCCGTGTCCAAGGCGACATGGTATGGTCTGGGGCATGAAGTTCGACCTTCGAAACGCAAAAAACGGCCTTGCAGGCATGTTCTGCTTGATTCCTGCCTTTGCGATGCTGCCTGGATGCGGCTCCAGCCACTCGAATGTCACCATGGCTTCACCCTCGACACACGAACTCTCAGCAGCCCAGGAGGACTCGATGATGGCCATTCTCAAGGAAGTGGCCATGGCAACACCCCCAGGGGATGAGCCCCTTCAACTGCTTCCACCAGGCGGGATCCGCTGGTCTGACAACTCCATGGCCATGGACAAGGCTGCCGAGGAGAGCAACCTCGCGGTCCTTGGGATGGAAGAGGTTGATGAGGATCATGAGGTCTACACGTTGATCTCGCTTGAAGGCTGGGTCGCAAGCGTGAAGGTGACCCGCCTCCAGGAAGCTCCATGGGTCTGGGCGGACGCGAGGGTGGGTCCCTATCCGGATGAACCCGACTCCATGTCCCAGGCTGCGAAGGTGCAGGCCTCGTTCATGAAATGGATGTCCAACTACGGTCGCATGAAACGAATACCGCCGATCAACTGATCGGTCCGATTGGTTCAGGCCTTGTCGGTTGCGAGCATTGCCGCTCCAACCAGTCCAGCATCCGCTTCCAGTGCTGTCCGTACGATGCTGCACCATTCACCGGCCTGCGGTGGGAAGACATCTTCCCTGAACCTCGCACGCACCAGGTCAAGCCATGGTTCGCCCAGTTCCTCGGTCATGCCGCCTCCCACGACGATGGTGTCGATCGAGAGAAGCGTGATGCAGTTGGCCAGGGCCGATCCGAGTACGGAGGCGGCAATCGAAGCAATCTCGATCGCCAGGGGATCGCCCGACTTGAAGGCTTCTGCAATGTGATGGGTTCCGATCGAGTCAACATCTCCATGTACTGCTTCAAGCAGTGATGACCCGGCATGTTCGCCAGCTCGCTCAGCGGCGAGGTTGCGCATGCCGGTCCTGGAGGCAATCGCCTCGAGGATGCGAGGTTCAGTCCCGGTCGTGTCGGCCATGGTCTGCCCAAGTTCACCAGCGGTTCCACACGGTCCGTGGAAGAGGTGCCCATCAAGCACGATGCCGCCACCGATTCCCGTTCCAACCCAGGCAGCCAGCATCCCGCGGGCACCCTTGCCGGCTCCATGTCGGTACTCGCCCCAGGCAGCGGCGTTCACGTCATTCTCAAGGACAACGGGTCGGCCCAGTCGCTGGTGGAGTCCCTTGGAGAGCGGTATGTCCGTCCAGTCCAGGGCCCCCGTCTTAAGGACGATGCCAGCTTCGTGATCAACAGCGCCGCAGACGGCCACCCCGATGGCAGCGATCGTTTCCAGGTCAACATCCGCTTCTTCACAAGCCGCACGTGACGCCTCGGCAATCGTATCCATGACGGCTTCGGGTCCACGTCGGGCATCGGTATTCCTGTGGGTGCGTGCAACCAGGTTTCCCTTTGCATCCATGATGCAGGCAAGGGTGTTGGTTCCACCAAGATCGATGCCGATGACGGGGCCACTCACGATGATGCCACCGTCTTCTTGAGATCGGGAAGATGATTCTCATATCCGGCTGCGGCCTCGAACATTCGTGCAGCTCGAAGCAGCGTGGGTTCACACAGGGCCGGTGCCTGCAACTGGATGCCGATGGGAAGTTCGTGGCCATCTACGGCCACTGTTCCAGCTGGAAGCGAAATGCCACAGATCCCGGCGATGTTCGCATTGACGGTGTAGCGATCACAGAGGTACATGGAGAGCGGATCGTTCTTGGAACCAAGTGCAAATGCAGGCCCGTTCGTCGTCGGCCCAAGCAGTACGTCGCATTGCTCGAAGACGGAGTTGAATTCGTCCCGGATCAGGCGACGGACCTGGAGGGCCCGCTTGTAGTACGCGTCGTAGTAGCCGGCGCTGAGCACGTAGGTTCCCAGCATGATGCGTCGCTTGACCTCCTCACCGAATCCCTCGGAACGGCTTCGAGCGTAGAGGTCGAAGAGAACCTCTCCAGGTTCAAGATCCGCGCGTCGTCCGTAGCGGATCCCGTCATATCGAGCGAGGTTGCTCGAGGCCTCCGCGGGGCCGATGACGTAGTAGGTGGCGATGCCGACATCGGTCAGTGGCAGCTGGACATCGATGATTTCCGCTCCCAGTGACCTGTAGACATCCATGGCGGCATGCACCCGCTCGTTGACCGCTGGATCATTTCCTTCGACGAGATACTCGGAGGGAACGCCGACCCGGAGTTTTTCGATCGGCGAGTGCAGTTCGCCCAGAAGGTCGGGTACAGGTGTATCGATGGTCGTCGAGTCATGCACGTCCTCGCCTGCAATGACCTGGAGGATGGCTGCTGCGTCTTCTACGGAGCGTGCAAATGGGCCGACCTGGTCGAGGCTCGGTCCGAAGCTCACCAATCCATACCTGGAGACTCGGCCATAGGTGGGCTTGATGCCGACGACACCACAGAGCGCCGCCGGCTGTCGAATCGATCCACCCGTGTCGCTTCCAAGGGAAGCGGGACTGAAGCCTGCGGCAACCGCTGCTGCACTTCCTCCGGAGGAACCCCCTGGAACACGAGAAGTATCCCATGGATTCCGAACCGATCCGAAGGCACAGTGCTCCGTGGAGGAACCCATCGCGAATTCGTCGCACCGGGTCTTGCCGAATGGAACTGCACCTGCATCAAGCAGGCGTGTGTAGACCGTGGCGTCGTACGGGCTCACGAAGTTCTCCAGGATTCGAGAGCCGCATGTCGTGATCTCGTTTCGAGAGACGATGGTGTCCTTGACTGCAACTGGAACACCGGCAAGTGGGCCGGGGTCCTTCCCATCATTGACGAGACGATCAACCTCGCGAGCTCGTTCCCGGGCTACATCGGCAAAGGTGTTCTGGAAACAACCAAGCACCGGGTCGTAGCAATCGATGCGTTCAAGGCAGGATTCGAGGACCGATTCTGCAGTAGTCTGGCCGCTGCGAACCTGCTCGGACAACTGCAGGATGCCACCATCATTGCTCATGGGTCAATTGTTCCCATCTTCATCGAGCACCTTCGGGACGGCGATGTATCGGTCCTCAAGTGCGGGTGCATTGGCGAGCACCTCCTCGACCGGCAGGGGGTCGTGCACCTCGTCAGGGGACAGCCTGTTGGTCATCTCGATCGCCGCTGCAAGTGGTTCGATGCCCTCGACGTTGATCGCATTGATGGTTTCTATATGCCCCAGGATGGTTTCGAGATCACCTCGGCAGGACTCGACCTGCTCATCGGTCATCTGGAGCCGAGCCAGATCGGCGACATGCCTGGCTTCGTCAATCGAAATCGTGTGTTCTGATTCGTGTGCCATGGCCCCGGCAGGGTACTCAAATAGGGGATTGAAATGCAATGATGATCATTACGAGCCTGATGATCCGATCTTCAGGGGCTAGAATAGGTGTTCTGCCGGGAACAAGTTACATGCACGAGTCGAATCCGAGAACGAATGTCGCCTTGAAGTGGACCAGCAGGTTCCTGGTGGGTGTCATTGCCCTGTTCCTGGGCTTCTCGAGCCTCTACTGGATGATGATTACTGCACCTCAGGCCGAAGTGGACCCTTCGGCGGAGCCAGCCAGGTCGGTGATCACGATCCAGGCAAGCTCATCTGATGTTCGCCGTCACTTCACGGGATACGGGATTGCCGATGCTGTCTATCACGCCGATGTGCCCTCCCGGGTGACGAGTACCGTCATCGAGGTCCCAGATTCCTCCCGGCCGGGCAGCCCCGTCGTTGAAGGCCAGGTCCTCGCCCAGTTGGATGATGCCGACTTTCGCGAGGAGGAGATGATCGCGCAGCAGGGCATCGTCGACATCGAGGCCCAGTTGGCATCCCTTGGAGTCGAGCAGGAGGCTGCAGACCAGCGAGTGCTGCTTGTCGAGCAGGAAGTGGAACTTGCTGCAGCGGATCTTGAACGGATCAAGGAACTCTATGAACGTGAAGCAGCCCACCAACGCGAGGTGGATCAACTCACGCAGCAGTTGCTTACGAAGCGGACATCCCTGGTCAATGTCAGGCAGGAAGCCGACATGCTCAAGACCCAGCGGACGAGACTGCTTTCAACACAGCGATCACAGGAGGCAAACCTGCGACTGGCAAAGCAGAGGATCCAGCGGTGTCGGATCACGAGCCCGAATACGGGGTTCATCGAAACCATCGATGTGACCGAAGGTGAACGAATATCAGCAGGGATGCGAATTGCGCGTGTCGTTGATCCATCCCGAATCGAGATTCCACTTCGTCTTCCATCTTCTTCACGTTCCCACCTGTCCATCGGTGACAGTGTCGAACTTCATGCAACCGGGCAGTCAAGCAGTGTCTGGGATGGCCGACTTGTCCGCATCTCGCCGGAAGATGATCCTGACACCCGCACGATTGCCGCGTACATCGAGTACGAGCAGGGGGGAGGCGAAGCACCCTATCTGGCGCCAGGCCTCTTCGTGCGTGGTGAAGTCTCCGGGGCACTCGAGCAGAGCCGCTGGATCGTTCCTCGCCGCGCCGTGAAGAATGATCGCTTGCTGCTTGTCGAGGAGGGACAGGTCGTCAGTCGACCCGTCGATGTGGCCCACTTCGTTACAGGGACCTTCGACCAGTTCGGCCTGCCTGACAGTGATTGGATTGTTCTTGAGACACCGCTCCGGGAAGGCGAGTCCGTCATACTCAACCCGACGCGGGCACTCTTTGAAGGACTGCCCGTGAAGGAGATCTCCGCTGCAGATGCCATGGCGGCTGCTCGCCGTGCACTTGATGATGAGGAACAGGTCCAGTGAACCTGCCCCGTTTCAGCGTCAGGAATCCCGTACCCATCAACCTGGTCATGGTGGCAGTGCTCCTGTTCGGCACATGGTCAGCCATCACGCTCAGGCGGGAGTTCTTCCCGGAGACGCAACCTGACAGGGCGACCATATCGCTTCCATTTCCGGGAGCGTCTCCCGAAGAGGTCGAGGATGGCCTGGCCATCAAGGTCGAGGACGCCCTTGCCGAGTTGAAGGAAGTCGACGAGATTCGAACCAACCTCATGGAGGGTGGCGGAAGCATCACCGTCACGTTCAGGGAGGAAGTCACTGACATCGATGTGGCTGTCTCGGAAGTCGAACGTGCCATCGACTCCCTGCAGGACCTGCCCGAAGATGCCGATGAACTGCAGGTAACCAAGCTCGAAAACCAGATGCCGGTCATCATGGTTGAGATCTACGGGGACGTGGACGAGGGAACGTTGAAACGAACGGCCCTGCAGGTCCGCGAAGACCTGAGGTCACTCCCGGGGATGGGGCAGTTGAGCCTCGGCAGTACGAGGCAATCGGAACTCCGCATTGCGGTCGACCCCGATGCGATGGTTCGCCATGGTGTCTCCTTGCCTGTCATCGCTGACGCGGTATCACGGTGGATGAGCGAGATACCCGGCGGTTCGGTGCGCAACTCCGGGGGAACGATCGGGATCCGAACGCTTGGCGTCGTCGAAGATCCCCAGGCCATACGCGAGATCGTCGTTGATGCCAGGCAGGGAGGTGACATCCTTCGGCTGGGCGACATTGCATCGGTCCAACGTACGTTCGAGGATGTCCCCATCCACGTCCGGTTCAACGGGGCTCCATCCGTGAGCCTGACAGCGACTCGAATCGGGCAGCAGGACATCGTGAAGATGGCTCGCATGGTTCGTTCCTATGTTGATGGGCGAAACAGCGAACCGTTGAAGATGTCTACGGCGGACATTCTCATGAATCCCGAGGTGAAGGAGGCATGGGACATCGGCTCCACTTCAGCGGGCGCATTGCCGATGGGGGTCCAGATGACGACCTTCACGGACCTTGCCCGTTTCGTCGAAGGCCGCTTGAACCTCCTGACTGCAAATGCAGCCTATGGAGCGATCCTCGTCTTCCTGACCTTGCTCGTCTTCCTGAACTGGCGGGCGGCCTTCTGGGTCGGGATGGGGCTGATCATCGCCTTCTCAGGAACATTGATCCTGATGAGTTGGACGGATACGACCTTGAATCTTCTGACGATGTTCGGGCTGATCGTCGTCATCGGACTCCTTGTCGATGATGCCATCGTCGTCTGCGAGAGTATCCAGGCATCGCATGACAAGGGGATGGATCCACTCGAAGCAGCAGAGCGGGGGGCCAATCGTGTGCAGTGGCCGGTCGTGGCAACTGTCTTGACGAGCATCGTGGCTTTCCTTCCACTGACGTTCATCAAGGGAACCATTGGTGACTTGATGGGTGCACTGCCGATCGTCATCGCTCTTGCGCTGTTCATGAGCCTGGTCGAGTGCCTGCTCATGCTGCCGGGCCACATGGGGCACAGCCTCAAGCGGCGTGGCCGAAGAGTGCCAGGAGGAGTTTCAGGGTTCTTCCGTCGATACGAGCAGGGAAGAGATCGATTCATATTCAACCGAATCGTGCCGGCGTATCGCAGGCTGCTGGGCCTCATGATCCGTCATCGGTACCTGACCTTGACGGTGTCGTGTTCCGTCCTGTTGTTCTCGGTGGGAATGCTTGCAGGTGGGCGGGTGCCTTACACCTTCCTGCCCAATGATGACGCCGAGAGCGTCATGATCAAGTTCGAGTTGCCCGTGGGAACTCCCATCGAGCAGACGCGTGCCATGGCCCAGCTCGTGGAGAACACCGCCGTCTCGCTTAAAGAGGTACGAACCGTCAATTCCATCGTGGGCGCATCCATGAGCATGGATTCGAGGATGGGCTCGAATTTCTCGACGAACGTCGCGCAGTTCTTCCTGGAACTGCTGCCGGCCGAGGAACGTGAACGCAATGCAGCGGCGGTCATGACGAGTCTCAGGGGCATGCTTGAGGGCAAGATGCACGGGGTCCAGAGTTTTTCCGTGGAAGAACTCTCCGGTGGTCCAGGCGGGAAGGACATCACGATCTTCATCACCGGTGATGACATGGACCGGATGCTGAAAATGTCCGAGCAGATGAAGACAGATCTCTCCCGGTTCACCGGTGTGCATGACATCAGCGATGATCTCTTCGATGGCCAGCGGGAGCTGCAGATCTCACTGAAGCCTTCCGGAGCCGCTATCGGATTTACTGTTGCCGATGTTGCTCAGCAGGTTCGTACAGCCGTGTTCGGTCGAGAAGCGCATGTCTTCGCTGACGAAGGTGAGGACATTGATGTACGTGTCAGCGCTGCTGGTGTAAGCAGGGGTTCGCTTGATGCGATCGAAACAATGTGGGTCATTACGCCCGATGGCCGCTCTGTTCCACTTGCGGAAATAGCGTCCATCAATGATGGCGATGGATACGCTGGAATCCGGAGACGAAATCGATCCAGGTCGATGACTGTTACTGCGGAAACTGCCGAGGGTCTGAGTCCTGAACTCGTGATGGCATCCCTGCCTGTTGCCGATTGGAAGTCGAACTTTCCAGAACTGGACATCAAGTTCGGGGGTCGGCAGCAGAGCCAGGATCGCGCCTTTGCTTCGCTGCCGATGGGGTACCTTGCCGCGATCTGCGTGATCTACGCGATTCTTGCCTGGCTCTTTCGCAGTTACACGCTTCCGTTCACCGTCCTGCTGGGGATCCCCTTTGCCATCATCGGTGTCATCTGGGGTCATGTACTTCTTGGTTTCTCGTTGACGTTTCTCAGCATCATCGGATTCGTCGCATTGAGCGGCATTGTCGTGAACGACTCGCTGATCTTCGTTCACTACTACCAGGAGGAGTTGGAACGAGGCGTGCCACTGAAACAAGCCCTGCTCTCCGCCGGTTCTGAACGACTTCGACCTATCTTTCTCACCACGATTACGACCGTGCTCGGGTTGACTCCACTGATGCTCGAGGAGTCCTTCCAGGCTCGGTTCCTCATTCCCATGGCCATCGCCATCTCCTTCGGCCTCATGAGTGCCACCGTGCTGATCCTGCTCCTGATGCCATGCCTGATCGTCATCCTCGATGACATCAAGAGGCTTTCATACCATTGCTGGCACGGTCAATCACGGCCTCCAGCGACTGGCTTGAGCGACCAGGCCACCACCGGTCACTCCTCGCAGGGTGTTGTATGAACATCGCCCGAGGCCCATGCAAGTCTTGATCCTGCAGTGGGTTACCCATCTTCCCAGGCCTCATCAGCTTCGAGACGTATAATGGGTCCTCTTCAGGTCAACCCCTGAAGCCTCACCATGCAAAGAATCCAGGGAATCGCAGTTTCCCCCGGAATCGTGATTGCAAGGGCATTCGTCCTTGAACAGTTCCGGGAACGCATACCGCACCACCAGGTGGCGGAGACGGAAGTTACGCGCGAACTGAAAACACTCGACCAGGCGGTCACCGATGCCCATGACTCCATTCGTGCCGATCGGGACAGGGCCGAAGCCGACCTGGGCACCGAGCCGGCAAAGATCTTCGAGTTCCACCTCGGACTCCTGAAGGATCCGACTCTCATGGAACCGGTCCGGAACAGGATCGAATCCGAATTCGTCACGGCGGCATTTTCAGTCTCTGAAGCCTTCAGCAGTCTTGCTGACAAGTTCAGGGCCATGGGGTCCAGCGTATTCCGTGATAAGGCGAGGGATATTCTCGACCTGGAACGTCGGCTGATAGACAGCCTTCTTGGGCGTACCGAGGATCGACTGTCAACACTCTCAGACCCGGTCATCATCGTTGGTCACGAGATGACCCCGATGCAGGCTGCCTCTCTCAGCGAAGAGTTGGTCATAGGTCTCGCAACGGACTTCGGCGGTCGAACAGACCACACCTCGATTGTTGCTGCGGCGCTGGGCATGCCGGTTGTCGTCGGCTGCCAGTCCTTGACCGAGCATGTTGATGATGGCGATGTGCTCATCCTGGACGGCATGTCAGGGGAAGTCATCGTCGATCCTGAAGAAGAGGTGGTCCAGCAGTACCAGCAGCGTATCGAGGCGATTGAGAAGGCCAGGTCGATCGTGGCCGTGTCGGCCGACGATGAAGCTGTCACTCTGGACGGAACCCGAATCCAGTTGCTGGGCAATATCGAGTTTCCTCGGGAGATTCCCTCCCTCCTGGAACACGGGGGTGAAGGCGTCGGCTTGTACAGGACAGAGTTCCTCTACCTCACCAGCACGACGGAGCCGACGGAGGAAGAACTCTACGAACAGTATGTCCATTGCGTCCGGAATCTGGATGGGCGGCCCTTGACCGTACGTACCCTGGACCTGGGCGCAGACAAGCACACGCAGGCGCAGGCTCTTGAACCCGAACGAAACCCCTTCCTTGGCCTGAGGAGCATTCGATACAGCCTCCAGCATCTTCCCCAGTTCAAGAGACAGCTCAGGGCCATTCTCAGGGCTGGTGCCCATGGACCCCTGAAGATCATGTTCCCGCTGATCACCACGATGACCGAGTTGAAACAGGCCAAGATGATTCTTGGTGATGTACGCGAAGAACTCGAGGATGAGGGTGTCGAAATAGCCGGCGCAGTTCCCGTTGGAATGATGGTCGAGGTTCCAAGTGCAGCACTGATGGCCTCGACGTTTGCCAGGGAGGTCGATTTCTTCTCCATCGGGACCAATGATCTCACCCAGTACACCGTGGCCGTAGATCGTGGAAATCAACGAGTGGCAAGCCTGTATACGGCAACGAATCCCGCCGTACTCAGGCTTGTAAAGGCCGTCATACGGGCTGGAAAGCGACGAAACGTCGAAACCAGCCTTTGTGGGGAAATAGCGGGGGATATCAACTACACTATGCTTCTGATAGGACTCGGACTGCGAATCCTGTCCCTCGTCCCCTCCCAGATACCACGCGTCAAGCAGGTGATCAGGAGGGTGGATGTAGGAAGTTGTGAACGGCTGGCCAGGAAGGTCGGCTCATTTGATTCGGAGCGCAGGACGCTGAAATGTCTCCAGGATGAACTGAAATTGATCATGCCGGATCTGGACGGTGGATGGTCCACCGGGTAACCGGATCCAGGATAGAAATACGAAATACGCTGATTGAGAAATTGAGCCCGACGTACGAGGCCTTTCCAATCGGCAACCGACGAACCACGCGAATCGTGGATGAGATGATGGACACACGAGCAAGTACGCATGACGTGACCGATGAGCGCCCAGATCGACTGATGTCGATCAGGCGGCCCGGCCCTGTCTCCCTGCCTACCCATGAGCCCATGCTCCCAGGAGCAATGGCTGCAATTGCCCGCCTGTGCTACTCCATCCACGAATGCTGGAACGCCGGATCCACTGGAAAGGGATCCAATCGTGGCACCAAGAAAGAAAACAGAACAACCCGACGAACTCATGATCGTCAACGATGTGCCCGGCGAAGAATGCCGGATCGCCATCGTGCAGGATGGACATCTCGAGGAGCTCTATGCTGAGCGAGTTACAGCAGCGAGCAACGTCGGGAACATCTACAAGGGACGTGTAACCAATGTCGAATCCGCCATCCAGGCGGCATTCGTCGATTTCGGTCATGCACAGCGTGGGTTTCTGCACATCTCCGATCTGCACCCCCAGTACTTCCCTGGTGGGGACAAGACTGAGAAGGTCGGTCGCAAGACGACACGGCGTGATCGGCCACCCATTCAGAACTGCCTGAAGCGTGGACAGGAAATACTCGTCCAGGTGCTCAAGGAGGGCATCGGCACGAAAGGGCCGACCCTGACAAGCTACCTGTCGATACCTGGGCGACTCATGGTGATGATGCCCAACATGGACCGGGTCGGCGTAAGCCGCAAGGTCGAGGATGTTGACCAGCGTCGAGTCATGCGGGATGTGCTGGACAAGCTCGACCTGCCTGATGACTTCGGGTTCATCCTGAGAACAGCTGGTATCGGGCGAACGAAACTGGAAATCAAGCGTGACGTGGCCTATCTCACCCGCCTGTGGAAGGTCATGAAGAAACGACAGGACACGGTTGGGACTCCATGTGAGCTCTATACCGAGTCCGACCTGTTCATTCGAACGATCCGTGATGTGCTTCGCCCCTCGATCAAGGCGATCGTCGTCGATTCAGATTCCGCCTACCAGCGATGCATGGCGTTCCTTCGCGTGATTGCCCCACGATCCGCCCCCGAGATCATCCAGTATCGCCGCGGCCTCCCTATCTTCCATGCCTTTGATGTGGAACGGCAGATCGACTCCATTCACCAGCGGGAAGTGACACTGCCATCCGGTGGTCGACTGGTCATCGATCAGACCGAGGCCCTTGTGGCGATTGATGTCAACTCGGGTCGAAGCCGTTCAGCCAAGGACAGTGAAACGAACGCGTTCCAGACCAACATGGAAGCTGCCGACGAAATCTGCCGGCAGCTTCGACTTCGTGACCTGGGGGGACTCCTCATTCATGACCTGATCGACATGCGAATGCAGCGACACAGGCGTACCGTCGAGGAACGCTTTGCCGAGAACCTGGAACGTGACCGTGCCAGGACGACCATTCTGAAGATCAGCGATTTCGGAATTCTCGAGATGACACGCCAACGCATGCGACCAAGCATGCGGATGAGTCACTTCATCAACTGCAACTCGTGCGATGGCCAGGGCGAGATCAAGTCCCCCGACTCGGTCGGCACGGATGTATTGAGAAACGTCGGGTACCTGTTGCAGCATGACCAGGTTGCACGGGTCGAGGTCGTGGTCTCACCAAAGGTCGCTTCCGTTCTGCTCTCCACGCGTCGACATCACCTCAACTCGATGGAAGACCAGCTCAAGAAGCAGGTCGATGTCCGGGTCAGTGAGACGATTGCCGCCGATCGAGTGAGTTTCTACGCCTATGACGAATCGAATACGGACCTGGAGCTCTCTTCACTCAAGAAGCCGATCCTGCCGTCGATCAAGGAGTTGTCCGAGGAAGCAGCCTCCTGGACCGGGGTCGATGCCCAGGTGGAGGAACCCGAGGAGCAGGACAATGATGGACGCCGCCGTCGACGACGCAAGGCGCCGCCTGCGGATGCAGCAGCCATCGCGCTTTCAGGTGAACTGATGAAGGAGCTTGATGAACTCGATGAGGAAGCGGAAAACGAGGCTGACGAGGCCGAGGAGGCCAAGATCGATTCGCTCGAGTCCGACGAGGCCAAGGCCGATGAGACAACCACGGGTCGCAAGAAACGTCGACGTTCCAGGGGAGGTCGGGGTCGTCGAGGCCGAGGCAGGAAGCCTGAAGTCGAACCCCCAATCGAATCTGCCGCTCGTCTCTACATCCTCGCAAAGAAGATCGACTCTTCTTCGAAGGAGATACTCGCTCGGATTGCAGAGGCGGATTCAGCAGAGGTCGAGGGCTGGTTGATCAAGAACCACATGTCGACCGTGACGCCTGAACAGGCCACGGTCATTGCCGGATGGTTTGCAACTCCAGCAGAGACCTCCGAACAGGGTGCCGCCGAAGATGACTCGCCCAAGCGAAGTGGACGAAGGCGACGAAGGCGACGAAGGCGAGGAGGAGGGGGCGGAGAAGCATCTGCCGCATCTTCAGAGCAGCCAGAGACAAGTTCCGAGGAAGACAGCGAAGACTCTCCCCCGAAGAAGCGTCGATCACGCCGTGGATCCAGGGGAGGGCGAGGTCGTCGCACGAAACCGGAAGGGGACAGTGGCGGCGAACAGGTCGAGTCGGAGGCATCTGGAGGCACCAAGAAGAAGCGTAGCCGCCGGGGTGGCCGTGGAAGAAAGAAGAAGGACACCACGGCAGGTGGAACCAGCAGCCCCGAGTCGAAATCTCCTGATTCGACATCGGAAGCCAAGCCGAAACCGAAGCGTCGGACACTCTATGGAGGTTCCCGAAGGGATATTTCCAAGAGTGAAGTTGACAAGGCGCATGCTGGAGACGGTATTGCATGAGTGCGGCTCGTCGGATCATCCTGCTTGGATCGACGGGTTCCATTGGGACAAGCACGATCGAGGTGATTGAGCATCTCAATGGAGAGTCTGATCGATTTGAAGTCGTCGGACTTGCCGCGGGAAGCAACGGTCGATTGCTTGCCGAGCAGGCGGCACGACTGGGTGTCGCCGATCTGGCGTTGCGTGATGAATCAGCAGCAGGAGAACTGGGCCCATCGGCAACTGTTCGAACAGGCGATGATTCCGCCTGCCGACTTGTAAGTGAAGTGGCACGAGCAGGTGACCTCCTCGTTGCAGCGATTGTTGGTGCAGCAGGGCTCGAGGCTGTCCTTGAAGGCATTCGCCTCGGTTGTGACATAGCTCTTGCCAACAAGGAGACCCTTGTTGCCGGGGGAAGTCTTGTCATCCCCATGGTTCGTGAACACGGTGTCGAACTGATACCGATCGATTCCGAGCACAGTGCCATCGCACAGTGCCTGCGAAGCAGCCGCTGCCTGGAAGAAGTCGATCGGATCGTCATCACGGCTTCTGGTGGTCCATTTCGTACATGGACCAGGGAAGCGATCGACAACGCCACGATCGAGGAGGCATTGGCTCATCCAACGTGGACGATGGGTCGGAAGATCACCATTGATTCAGCTTCGCTGATGAACAAGGCACTCGAGGTGATCGAGGCGCACTGGCTCTTCGGGATGCCGGCATCGAAGATCGATGTCATCGTGCACCCGCAGTCCATCGTGCACAGTTTCGTCGAATACGTTGATGGCTCCATCATCGCCCAGTGTGGCACTCCAAGCATGAAGACCCCCATCCAGTATGCGCTGACCTGCCCGGACCGACTCGAGGGCTGCAGTCCTCGGCTCGACTGGCAGGCATTGAAATCCCTTGATTTTCAACAACTGGATCATGAAGTCTTTCCCTCCGTTTCACGTGCATGGGACGTCATCGATGCCGGGGGGACTTCGGGAGCCATCTTCAATGCCGCCAACGAAGTCGCTGTCGAGGCCTTTCTCGACGGACGAACCAGGTTTGGTGGAATATTCAACCTGGTTGCACATGCCATGGAAACGATCCACTCGACCGAAGTGTCCTCGCTGGACGATGTACTTGAGGCGGACAGGCGTGCCAGGGCCGTGGTGTCCGAGATGATCGCCTCGCAGGACACGGCTGCTGCAGGAACCTGAAATGACCCTCTTCTCCTCAGGCTTCAACATTCTCCTCATCCTTCTTGGATTCGGTCTGTTGATATTCGTTCACGAGTTGGGGCATTTTCTCGCCGCGAAGTGGGCAGGTATCCGGACACTGGGTTTCTCGATTGGATTCGGCCCTCCCATCTTCTCCTGGCGGAAGGGCATAGGATTCCGTGCGGGCTCGACCTACGAGGCGGTTTACAAACGAACCGGGTCGCATCCAGGTGAACTCTCAGACGAGGACCTGGCATCACATGGCCTGGGTGAGACCGAGTATTCACTTCGCTGGCTGCCGTTGGGTGGGTTCGTGAAGATGCTTGGGCAGGATGATGTTGATCCATCGGCATCCAGTGCACATCCTCGCAGTTTCAACATGCAGTCCATCGGCGCCCGGATGGTCGTGATTTCCGCCGGAGTGGTGATGAACCTGCTCCTGGCAGCGCTGCTCTTCGTCGTGGCTTTCTCAGTCGGTGTTCGTTTCGAAGCACCGATCGTAGGCGTTGTCGCTCCCTCTTCACCTGCCGCACTTGCAGTACCCCTCGAGGCGAGTTCGCTCGGTATCGATGCCATCGGACTTCAGCCTGGAGATCGGATCCTTTCGATCGATGGGGAACACGCGAACACGTTCGGTGACATTCTCATCGCAACAGCAATGGGTCGACCGGAGATCAATCTTGAAGTTGTTGTAGAGCGGGAGGGGATCGAAAATCCCATTTCCTTCGAAATCTCGCCTGTCAAGAGCGAGATGACCGGACTCCTTGGGATCGGCGTACTGCCAGCCTCATCAACCAGGCTCATCGATGACAAGGATGCAGTGGAGTACGTGTCAGCTGAACTGGACCAGCTTGGGCTGTTGGAACAGGGCGTGAAGCCGGGGATGACACTCGAGTCCGTGGATGGAACGGCGATCCGGAACTGGGAGGCATTCGATTCAATCAGCAGTGCCTCCAATGGCCGAACGCTGGAGACCTCCTGGGTGATGTTGCAGGAAGCAGGCGGTGAGGACCTCCGCGTTTCAGCCAAACTCAGTCCCATGCCCGAGTGGGAACAACTCAAGTACGTCGGTGCTTCTTCGTCCATGACCGTGGGCTTTGAACAGGGGCTTCTCGGACTGGTTCCACTGGTCCAGATCGCCGCCTTGACCGAAGGAAGCCCCAACGTGGGCATTCTTGAACCTGGTGATGTCGTACTCCGCATTGGAAATGACCAGGCCCCACGCATGAGAACATTCCGTGAAGCCATTGCAGCCCATGGCGCGGGCATGCTGGACATGTCCGTCCTCCGTGATGGCAATCGAGTCGATGTGAAGGTTCAAATCGTGGAGTCAGGCATCCTGGATCCAAGACCCGTTCTTGGTGTCAACCCCGACTATGCATGGGGCGTGCCTCGCATTGCAAGGCCAATGGATTCCACTGAACAGAACGTCGAGTCAGACAAGGGATCGCCCACACCTCTGGCGGGACTGGACCTGATGGGGGGTTCGATCCTTCGATCAATCAATGGTCGCCCCGTGAAGAACTGGACAGATCTCTGGGTCGGCATTCATGAAGCCGCGGAATCGGGTCATCAATCCACATCGATCGAGATCCAGAGCCCGACGCCCGGTGGGGAACTCCAGGTGGTGAAACTGCCGCTGGATGAACACTCTCGAAGCAGGATCCTCGAGTTGGGCTGGTCAACCCCGATCCCTCTCTACTATTTCGAACCCCTGTACGTCGTTCGCAGTTCCGGCGGCAATCCTTTGAAGGCCGTTGGCATGGGCCTCCAGGAAACGAGCAAACTGGTTGTTCTGACCTACCTGACCATCGACCGTCTCTTCAGGGGAACTGTCGGAGTCGAGCAGCTCCATGGTCCACTCGGAATCGTCCATCTCGGAACCAAGGTTGCTGACCGTGGATTCACCTACCTGCTGTTCTTTCTCGGCCTGATATCTGTCAACCTGGCGGTCATCAATTTCCTCCCGCTCCCAATCGTGGACGGGGGGCTCTTCCTCTACCTTGTCTACGAGAAGATCAAGGGACGTCCTCCATCGGTCGGCTTCCAGAATGGCGCGGCAATCGCGGGCCTGCTCCTGATTGCGACGGCATTCGTCGTGACCTTCTACAACGACATTGCAAGAATCGTCGGTTAACAGATCCGAGGGGAGTGCACCGTTCCCATGTCATCTCCAGTCGCACTTGTCACGGGGGCTTCCTCCGGCATCGGCCGGGCCGTTGCTTCGATGTTGTGCAAGGAGGGGCTTGACCTCGCGATCTGTGCACGACGTGAGGATGAACTCGATGAACTGGCGGTGCAGCTTCGCGATCTGCATGGAAGCAACGTGATGGTTCGCAAGGTCGACCTGATCGACCTCAATGATGTCGCCGCCGTTGTTCCAGAAGTGCTCGATCATTTTGGCCGCTTGGACGTACTCATCAACAACGCCGGGATGCTTGAGAAGTCGCTGCTTTCCGACATGCCCATGGGATTCATCCAACGTGCCATGGCGGTACATGCAATCGCACCGGCGATTCTTGTTCGCGAAGCCTGGGCGGCATTGACTGAAGCCGATCGCGGTGTGGTGATCAACGTATCCAGCGTCTCGACCCTGAGCCCATTTCCCGGCCTGGCTGCCTACGGGATGAGCAAGCATGCCATCGAGGGCATGACACGGTCGATCCACGCTGAGGCGATGGACACGGGCAATGGCGTTGTTTCATTCTCCCTGGCTCCTGGCGGCGTCGATACAGCTGCCCTGCGGTGTGCCCTGGGGGATGCCGAGGCTCCAGGCAATGCGATCGTCCCCATGGAAGAGGTGACCTCGCTCTTCCTTGCCTGCGTTCGTGGTGAGTACGACCAGGACGCCGGAGGGGTGATCTACATTCCTGCTCCTGGGGTTGTGACAACCGATGCCGACGAGGCCTTGGCGGCCCTGGAAGCCTGTTGGGGAGGGGCTTCGGGGGGATGACCTGTACGGGTCATGCGGTCTGTAGCATTCCAAACGGCTATAAACCAGCAAGGTTGACTGGCCGGTGGCCCTGTTGTTTTCGACACTCCATGAGGCTCGTGGTGCAGGAAGGAGCATCACGGAGGGGCAGACAGCATGGATACACACAATCAGAGAGCAACAGGCCTACA
>JABABM010000028.1 GCA_014238205.1 Phycisphaerales bacterium
CCGCGTACCAATGATCGCCTGGTGGCCAGGCCACATCGAGGCGAACAGCAGGAGTGCTGTGCCATCGAGTTTCCAGGACCATCTTCCGACGATCTGCGCAGTCGCGGGCATCACTCCCCCCCCGGGGCATGATGGCCGCAATCTCCTGCCGGTCCTCACGGGAGATCGGGATTCCGTAAAACGCGACCATCTCTACTGGGAGTACGCAGCCAAGCAGGCGGTACGAAAGGGTCGATGGAAGGCCCTTCGAGTGAAGCTCAAGAAGGGCGATACGACCATCGAGCTCTACGACCTTGAGACCGACCCTGGTGAAACGACCAATGTCGCCGATGACCATCCCCAGGTCGTCGCAGACATGGCCCGCATCATGGACACGGAACACGTGTCCAGCGATGCCTTCCCACTTCCCACCATCGACAGCCCTGCCGATACACCTGCTCCTTGAACCTGCTTTCAACCATGTTGATGGTGATGCTCGGCGGCGGCCTGGGAGCCGCTGCACGCTTCCTTGCCCAGGAAGCCGGGCAGCATTGGACAAAACTGCCGGGGTGGACTGCGATTCTCGCTGCGAACATCCTTGGAAGCCTGCTGATGGGAATCGGCTACGGGTGGCTTCATGGACTGGTCGTGCTTGAGTCACATGAAGCACTTGATGCCATCCAGCGATACCGCGACAGCCAGTCGATTCACGAGGGCATGGCCCTGCTGCTTGCCGGGTTCTGTGGAGGGCTGACGACGTTCAGTACGTTCAGTCTCGACAATCTCTTCCTGGCATACAGGAAGAGAGGACAACTGGTCTGCAACATCCTCGGGTGCCTCCTCCTTGGCATCATTGCCGCGTGGACCGGCCTGTTCATCGGGGGGCAACTGGCATGATGCGCTTCCTGCAGCTCATCCTGTGCATCGGCTTCGGAGGAGGGCTTGGCGCCTTGTCCCGCGAGGGATCCATGTCGCTGCTGCATGGCCAACTGGGCATGCCCCGGTACATCGCCCTGGCGTGTGTGAACATCATCGGCTGCCTGTTGATCGGCATCGTGTTCGCCTTCCTGGAAGGTACGCTCCGCCGCGATGGAAGCAGTCGCCTCCGGGACCTGCCCCATTCCAGGCAACTGCATGAGCATCCCTGGTGGCCCGAAGGAGACACGACCCTCTCACCCGTTGAACTGCTTCGGATGAACCGTTCACTGCAGGCCGCCTCGGCCCTTGTCATCACGGGCTTCATCGGCAGTTTCACCACCTTCAGCAGTTTCAGCCTGCTGACCGTGCAGCAGTTGCAGCAGGGCGCCGCTCTGGAAGCATGCATCAGTGTGGTCGGATCCATCAGCCTGGGCCTGCTGGCTGCCTGGCTGGGAGTGCATGCAGGCTGTCGGCTGGTCAGGAAGCCCTAGACGGACGATGTAACCTGCCTGTTCAGGAACGCATCATTGCATCGAGTCGGTCGACGCAGGCTTCGACGAAGGCGTCGTCCTCGACTCCCGCATCGACATCGACGACCTCGACCTGGTCCGGGCAGTGTTCGCGTAGCGAGGTGAAGAAGCGATCGTCACTGGCTGGATCGTGGAGTGGGCCACCCTTGATCGAGTAGCGACTGACACCTCGTGTTGGAATCATCATCACGGCCGGCCCGGTCGTCGATTCCAGTCGGCTGCCGATTTCCGCCCCGACTTGTTCAAGTTGCTCGGGCGAAAGACGCGGAGCGAAGATGACCGGGTTGTGGAAGACATGCATGCTGTCCGTCCAGCCATCCGGGACGACATTGGGTTCCACGAGCAGGCCGATGTGCTCAGCTCCGCCGGGGCAGATGACCTGGGGAAGGCCCCGGGCGCCTGCGACCGTGAGTCGATGCGCATCGGCGGCCCGCAGCCCATCGAAGAGTTCATCACTGATCTCACCCATGGCGTAGTCGAATACGCCATGAATCACGCCTTCACGGATGAGTTGTTCCATCGCGCGACCACCGGATCCCACGGCATGGAACACGATGACCTCGTAGCCTCGCTGTTCAAGCAGGGCCATGGCCTTCATGGCGCCATCCGTGAGCACACCGAGGTTGGTCATGCCGATGACCTTTCGATCACCGGCGGCATCCTTGATGGAGGCATGCGCAGCGGCCATGCCATGGGCAGCGCCGGCTGCATTGGCGAGGATCTGCCTCGTCAGGGGATTGAGTCCGAGGATGTCTCCCACCGAGAACATCATGGTGACATCCTTGATGTCGACGAAGGGCCCTACATCACCGGATGCGATGGTCGAGACCATGATCTTCGGGAATCCGTAGGGAAGGCTGCGCATGATGGCCGTGCAGTTGGGTGTTCCCTGTGTACCGCCAAGACCGATGACCCCATGCACTTTCCCTTCTGCAACGAGTGCCTGGAGCAGCGCCGAGGCCCCGCGGACCATGATGTCCGAGGCTTCCTGTCGAGTCGGGTTGGCAAGCAATGCTTCCATGGAGGTTCCGGCGGCATCGGCAACCTGCTCACGCGAGAGGTGTGGCTCGATGGCCGGCGAACCGATGACACCGATATCGATGAAGAGGGTCCCGGATCCGAGTGTTTGAAGTTGCTCGCGGATGAAGTCGGCCTCGGCACCCTTCGTATCGAGCGTGGCAAGGACGACAATGGTGCGTGCAGCAGCCATGGATGGTCAGTCGCTGAAGCGGAGGGCTGTAAAGGCGCCCGCCGCCTGGCTGATGGCCTGCTCGATAGGCAGGCGTTCCGTTGAAGAGCCGGTCCAGAACCCATGCCCCGAGGTATTGTCGAGCATGTACTGGGCATCTTCCGGTGTTTCCATGGCAGCACCGTGGCCCACGAGAATGACGTCCGGGTGGATCTCCCGGACGGCCTGGTAGACCTCCTCGGTGCGCTTGGCGGTGTCCTCGATCGATTCACCCGAGTCGTAGCCGACGCGTCCGCCCTTGGTGGTACCGGCATGAAAACAGAAGATGTCCGGCTTGGCCTCCTTGGCCATGGCCAATGAGTCCTCCATGTCGAAGGCCAGGCCCACGGAGACCATGTCCATCTCGCGGGCGAGTATCAACATGTCGATCTCGTTCTGCATGGTGATGCCGCAGTTCTCAAGGACCGCGCGGATCGTGCTTCCCTTGTCGACGTAGGACAGCGACGGTCCGATGTTCGAGGCGCTCATGACGCCCATGTCCTTGCACTCCTGGAGCACCATGCGCATGTCCTTGAGCGGATCATTGGCATTCAGGCAGGCGCAGATGAAGGCGTCGCCTGAGATAGCGGGCATGATGTCCTCGCGGGTGTAGTCCAGGGTCTGCCTGTTTGAATCGAGGATCGGCCACATCATGGACATGGTGCCCATGCCATTTGCGCGCAGGCGAGCCCCGGAGAAGGTGTTGACACAATCCACCCCGGCCTGCTCAAGCAGCTTGGCGACCAGGCCGCTTCCGGCGCTGGCGATCATGATGGGCTGGCGGGCATCGATCTTCTTTCGAAGTCGAGCAAGGATGGCATCTCGGGTTGTGCGTGGAACGATCATGGGGTGCAGTCTATCGGGGGAAGGCATTGGCGACGCCGCCATCGACCGGCAGAACCGCTCCGGTGGTCGGTGTACGTCGTGCAGCGAAGAAAAGGACGGCCTCACCCACGTCGCGGGCCGAGACGGTTGATTTCAGGAGGTTCCGCTGGCGGTAGTGTTCCTGGAGGTCCCCCGGGTCCAGTCCCTTGGACTTGGCCCGTGATGGTCCTACTTCCTGCCAGAGGCCCGAGGGATTCTCGCCGCAGGAGAAGATGGCATCGGGTGTGACCATGTTGACGACGATGTCATCGGCTGCGTATTCAAGGGCGCCGATGCGTGCCAACTGGTGTCCCCCGGCCTTGCTCGAGGAGTAGGCCCCGAAGTCGGCCCCGGGCGCAAGTACGTTCTTGGACGAGACCAGCACGATGGAGCCGCCGAGCCCCTGGTCCTTCATGATGCGCGCCCCTGCCTGCATGGTCAGGAAGACACCCACCTGGTTGACCTCGATGGCACGTCGCAGGTCATCGACCTCCAGGTCATCAAGGGAGGCCACATGGGCGATGCCGGCATTGGGTACGAGGATGTCGATGCCCCCGAAGTGTCGGCAGACCTGTTCCATGGCCTCGGCCATGGAGGCCTCGCTGGTGACATCGGCTGCCACGGCGATGGCATGTCCACCGAGGCGTTCCGCGGCGGCGGCGGCAAGATCCGCATCGATATCAAGCAGGGCGATCTCGGCGCCGGCCTCCATGAGGACGGCGGCGACACCTTCACCGATGGCGCCTCCCCCGCCGGTGATGACGGCGACCTGTCCTTCAAGTTCCCTGGGCTTCTTGCCTGCAAGTTTGGCCTGTTCAAGCGGCCAGTACTCCATGTCGAAGAGTTCCAGGCCGGTCAGCGCGTTGTATGGGCCAAGGTGCGAGGAAGACATCTTCGTCAGGAGGGTGTGCTCGGCGATATCACCTGCAACACGGGCGGCCTTGGATGTTGTTCCACAGGAAACGAGTCCCAGGCCGGGGACGAGCACGACACGCGGGTTGGGATCAAGCGGAAGGCGTTCGCCGTTGGCTGCGCATCCTTCCGTGTAGTAGGCGGTGTATTCCTCGTGGTAGGCAGCCAGCGCCTCGGCGGCTTCATCGCCTGGTCGCAGCACCATGGGCAGTCCCTTGGTACGTATGGAGTGGTCTGGCGTCAGGGGCATGGTGCGCATGACGTCATCGAGGTCATCTCGATCAAGCGCGGCGAGGATCCACGGGTCGTCTTGCAGTGTCATGACCAGCCGCGGGTCGTTGCCCATGGCGCCACGGAGCGTCGGAAGAACATCACTGGCCAGGACGCTTGGCGTCGAACTTGATGCCAGCAGCGTGCTGCGTTCTTCCTTGTAGTGATCGGCCGCGATGCCGACCAGTTCACGGTGTCGATCGAGCGCCTCGTCGGCCGTGTCGCCCCAGGTAAAGAGGCCATGCTTGTGCAGCAGGGCGCCGATGGCATCGGGTTGTGCATCGAATGCATCGGCCACGGCCTTGGCCAGTGGGAAGCCGGGCATGATCCACGGCAGGTAGATCACTCGATCGCCGTAGAGTTCACGGCAGAGGTCCTCGCCATTGTCCCGGTTGGAAATGGCGAGGATGGCATTGGCATGGCTGTGATCGATGAAGGCCTGGGGCAGGAAGGCGTGCAGGAGCGTTTCGATGGATGGGGTCGGGCCCGAGCCATCGAGCATGCAGCGCTTGACCTCGCGAACCATCTCCTCGTCGGACATGTCCTCGAGTGCCCGCAGTGCCCGAAGGGCTTCAAGATCCAGTGCCGGAAGGCCCTGTGCCTCGATGGTTGCCAGGTCCCAGCCGGATCCCTTGACCCACATGACCTCCAGTTCATTGCCATGGACATCAGCCACGGTGCCCTTGGCTGACGTGTTTCCACCGCCATGGAGGACGAAGGTGGGGTCGGCCCCGAGTTCACGGGAGGTCCGGACGCGTTCCTGGAGAATCATCGACATTCCAACACTGTATCAAGTGTCGCTCCTTGGCAACGCTGGGCCATCTGGCAACGGGGTTCATGAAGCCCCATGGCCTGCCTGTATACTTTCATGCAAGAGATTGGTGCCATGTTCTTTACCTCATGCATCCTTGCTGGAACCTTGGCTGCCGTACCTGTCCCGGTAAAGCAGCTTGGCTGTCCTCCCTCTGATCTTGCCCGCGGATGGATGCAGGAACCCAATCCAGCCGAACATGGCGCGCGGAGCAGCCACGGCGTGCTTCCATTTACGTTTGAAGATGGCAGTTGCACGATCCAGGTCGAGGTTTCGACTGGTTCGCAGTTGCGACTGCTGCCGGTCGGCATTGGCAGTGAAAACTGGACCCTCCAGGCGATCGAACCCACGGGGCAGGTCCATGCAGGTGATGGTCCACGATCGCGTCTTGTACGTGGTTTACTGGCCAAGGGCGTGGATGGCAGCGGTATTCGCCTGGACATACTCGATCCTGCACCTGGCACCTGGCGGGTCGTGATTGAAGGCGATCGTGGCACTGAAAGCGGCCAGTTGTGGGTCTCTGATGGCAATCCGCTTCACCTTCGTGCCTGGCTGGAGGACGCCTCGACGATCGTCGGCCAGCCTGTGGGCATTGGCTTGGGATTGGCCTACATCGAGCATGTCTCGATGCATGGCAACCTGGCCGCAGCCCGGGCGCAAGCCACCGGGGCATCGATACTTGACGCCTCCGCACGTGTGCTCTGGCAGGATGGTTCCGAGGATGCGTTGAGCATCGAGGGAAACAGGATCCAGTTCACGCCCACGCGAACAGGCATTGGAACGGTCATCATTGATGCCCTGGCTGCAGATGGCCAAGGCCAGCACATGCACAGGACAACGTCACTGATGGTGTCGATCGAGGAAGTGCCTCCCCTGCTGACCGGCAGCGTCTCCATTGATGTACTTGATGCGCATCGTGTCGCATGCAGGCTCGAGGTGATCGGCTCCGGCGAGCGTGATCGCGTGTTGGCAGGCGCCGAGGTCTGGGCGGCTGGTCCAGGTGGTGTATTGCCACGTTGCTGGATTGGCGGCATTACGCCTGTTGAAGATGGTGTTGTCGAGTTGGTGCTTGATACGCGTTGGCTTGCAGAGGCCGGGTGTGACGGACGCGGGGTTGAACTTCGCTCGGTGCGCCTTGCCGATGTCGATTCCTTCGTACCGCTTGATCGAATGGATGTGATGGGCCTTGGTTCCATCGAGGTGTTCCACGGCGAGATCTCTCCTGCTGGAAGGCGAGCAATGCAGATGGGCGCTGGTGACAGGGTCATCGAGGTTCCCGGCCTGCAGCCTCCACAGCGAGCGAACATCGGCAGTCATGCCTTGATGCTCTGCCACGGGTACTGCTCGGATGGTCAATCCTGGCCGCCGAGTCATTTCACGGGCGAGGTGGCGGTGTACAACAACACCGAGCAGAACTTCACGCACGACGAGTTTGCATTGGACATCTGGTCCTGGGGGAACAACTTCAAGAGTTACTCGGTGGTCGGCCACAGCCAGGGCGGCAATGCGGGCCTGCACCTGTATTCCCTCTACTGGAGCGGGATGGACTGGTCGACGGGCAATCGTCGTGTCCAGGCGCTGGGAACACCGCTGCAAGGCACGACCCTGGCCGGTGACATCGCGGCCCTCGGCGAGATCTTCGGCATCCTGTGCGGGGCCAACTACGACATGACCTACGACGGGGCAGCCCAGTGGGCATCCTGGTTGCCAGGCTGGGCACGCGCAGAGACCTGGGCCTGGTCGACGACCTTCACGGACGTCTGGTGGTGGTATGACTACTGCCACGTGCTCAGTGACCTGGTGCTGTGGGATCCGGAGGACGGCGTGGTCGAGGCATGGGCGGCGCATCTTGATGGCACGAATGACATGGGCACCAAGGAGGGGTGGTGCCACATCGAGGACATGGTGGATCCGCCGCAGGTGTACGACACGGCGAGGAACAACGAGATCAACGTGGAGGGCGCCCGATGATGCGGATGGCTTCCATCGCGATCCTGGCCCTGGCGGCGCACGCCGGCGCGGAGATGCATTGCGGCAGCGGGCCTTCGGCCATTCCTGACGGGACTGGTTCGGTGGCCAACTGGATGATTGACGTACCCGAGCCAGGCGAGGCGCAGGTGATTACCAGTGCTCGCTTGATGGTGGACATCACGCATCCATGGGTTGGCGACCTGTCGATGGTATTGACGGCCCCGGGTGGCATCTCGGCGATGCTGCTTGATCGGCCGGGCATGCCCAATGGCGGGTGGATTGGCGAGTGGGGATGCGGCGGCGACGACATCGTCTGCATGCTTGATGATGCCGGCACGGCTGCTGCCGAGGACACCTGTTCACTGGACGAGGTACCGGTGCTTGGTGGAAACCTGCAACCCAAGGATGAGCTGGCCGTGTTCAATGGTCTTGTTCCTGGTGGCAGTTGGCAGGTGATGGTGCTTGATCACTCCCCCATTGATGCTGGCAGTATCCAGCAGTTGTGCCTGGTGCTGGAGACGGCCCCGGACTGCAATGGCAATGGTGTTCCCGACGCCGATGACATTTCTGGCGGCTCAAGCGAGGATGAGGATGGTGACGGGATACCGGATGAATGCCAGTGTGCGGGTGACATCGACGGCAATGGCAGCGTGGACGTGTCGGACCTGTTGACGGTGATTGCCGACTGGGGTTGCACGAGTGGGTGCGCGGGTGACCTTGATGGCAGCGGCGTGGTAGACGTGACGGACCTGCTGGCGGTCATTTCCTCCTGGGGCGAGTGCAACTAGGCCCTTGCAGGCCTTCTGCATGGCCCTGAGGGCTTGAAGCCTTCGAAATCATCTTGAATGGCACTGTGGTGGATCTACACTCCATATATATGGAGTGGGTTTCGTCTTGAGATGCAGTTGGACCATCTTGTTGACCGTAGTGGCGGCATTGAGTGCTGCTGCTGCTGGCGTGGAGATTCCCCAGCGTTGGGTGCTGCAGGAGTTGTCGCATCCTGATGCCTACTCGTTCTCGATCAGTGACATCAATGATGCCGGGGCGGTCACGGGTTCGACCTATTCGACTGATCCGGACATTCTCTACCAGCCCTACATCTGGCAGGATGGCGAGGTGCACCTGGTTCCCACCACTGCGTACTGGACGAAGGGCTACCACATCAACGAGGCCGGGCTGTGCCTGGGCGTCGACATCGACGTGGATCACGCCCTGCATTACTCGGTGGATGGGATCACGGACCTGGGGTACATCGCCGACATGTTCGGCTCGGGTCTGTACATGCATGGCATGAATGAATCGGGCCAGTTCATCGGGTATCGGCCGCTGGGTGCGGGCGTATTCCAGGCGATCACGTGGGACAAGAACCTGGGTGTTGTGCACATCACGCCGGACCAGTCGCATTCCTACGGGTTTGACATCAATGATGCGGGTGTGGCGGTCGGGTACCACGGCACGGTCAATGCCCACACTGCCTTCATGTACCAGGATGGCAAGCGAACCGATTTCGGTTCGTCCTGGGCTGGTTCTACGAAGGCCTACGCGATTGACAATGACGGTCGCATCCTGGTGCGTCAGTATCTTGCGGGCATCACCAGTTTCTTCATGGTCGACTCGAGTGACTTCTCATCGGTGCAGGTTGCCTACTTCGACAATGACGAGGCCGACATCCAGGTTGTTGCCAATGAATCGGGCGGGGTGGCCTTCTCGTGGAACACGCATGACAACACCGGTTTCACAGGCTACCTGGGATGGTGGAGCGAGGAGGACGGCTTCGTGGAGCTCAGCGTCCCCTACGATTGCATCGGGATCATGTTGCGGACCGTCAATGAATCCGGCTGGATCATGGGTCTGAGTCACGACAGCGACTACAACATGGAGACCTTCGTGACATCGGTCGGCAACGAGTTGCACATCGTGGACGACCGCGTGATAGGCCACGAATCGATCTTCATGGTGACGGCCTCGGACATGAATGCCTCGGGCCAGGTGGGCACGTTGCTGACCTTCTGTGGTGGCGATGACATGACGGTGGTGCTCAGTCCTGCACGGGCGGGTGATTCCAATGGTGACGGGTTGGTGAACATCACGGACCTGTTGTTGATCATCGGTTTGTGGGGCGACTGGCCGGTTGGGGGCATCTGCGGGCCGGACCTGGACATGAATGGCGTGATCAACGTCGACGACCTGCTGCTGTGCATCAGCGACTGGGGTTGATGGATCACTTGCTCAATCCGGATTAGTCTCTGCAACGAGGAAGCAACAGTCTGCCACGTGGTGAAGGCGATCGTGCTCATCGAAACGTGTCAGCACGTGAATCCCTCCCCACCTGAAATAACGAGATCCCTTCCAGGTGAGGCAGAACTCGACGACGAGGTCCTCGAAGCCATCCCCATTGGCATCGCCCCAGGCGAGCACCTGGGTATCGAACCAGTAGCCGGCTTCCTGCTCTACGAACTCATCCTCCCCGGGGTCCGAAACCGTGTAGAGGGCGATGTCCCAGGGGTTGCGGTACTTCAGGTAGAAGCCCCAGTCGTATTCATCCTTGAGCACCATCTCGACACCGGCATTGAGGCGATCGAGCGCCTCCTTTTCCCAGGACCGGTTTGAAAACCAGTGCTTTGGCAGGTGAGACAAGGCATCGCGGCCAAGAACAAATGAGTCCACATGGCTTTCAGAAGAGGGCTTGAGTTGCCTGAGCAACTTGAGGGCATCCGATCGCATGCGAAACTCGTGCAGGATGCTGTCTGACACGAAATCCCAGTAGGCTGAAATCATGCCCTGCTCGGCCAACTCCAGGTACTCGCGGCTGGTCGTGACCGAGGTGACCTGGTCGAGATCCGGCTTGTCATCCTTCAATGGGGCCATGGGCAGGTCGACGATTTCTTCTTCTCCATTCCAGGTGCGACGGATACAGGGTTCATCGAGCTGGGTTCCTATATCCGCACGGGACACGATCTTGTCATATCCGTAGCGGTCACCGCGCCATCGAACGGGCAGGAGTCCGACCCATCCCTCGGGCAATGTCGTGATGTGCCGGGTTCTGAAGACGTCTGCAGGTGGAGCGATGACCCTCTCAGGCTCCCCTGCTGGATGGATAATCCAGTCACCGGTCACATCGGTCAATCCAACCGTGGCAGCCAGGCTGGCCACGACTACGACACCATGCCACATCTTCATGGGGTTCCGCCTTTCGCTTGCACGAGTATTGACTTGAAGTCACTCCCCAAGAGGTATTTCGCCCACCGGGGCGGGTTTGCTTCAATTGCTATGGTCGGATCTGGATCTGCTGCAGTGCAGTGGCGACATCCAGGCAGAGTCGAGGATGTACTTTCTGCGAAGGTACAGCAGATGCGGTACTCTCGAACTGTTTGAGGGCCTGGTCTTGGTCGGCTGCAGCGAGTCCGCCAGGGGTTCTTGACCGTACGAGTCAAGGAACAGAAGGACTGGGTCTTTCATGGTATTCAGAGGCGGTGCTTTGACGACGCACGCCCTGTGTTGACGAGGTTGAAGATGGGCCGCACCAACAAGAAGACAAGAAAGAAGAAGGAAAAGGCCGCCAAAGCCAGGCAGCAAGAACAAAAGATAAAATCCCGCAACCGGCAGATGTCCGCGGGCAGGAATGTGCTTCAACTTGGCAGTGTTGAACATGCGGCCTCTTGCTACCTGGAAGGCGCCCAGCTGTTTCCATCCGTCTTTGCACAGTCGTTTCATTACTACGCTAAACAAAACGAATCCTCCAAGAAACCTGACGCTTTGTTTGATATCTATAAGAGAGCGTTCATAGATGAGTGCGGCTTTGACTCCAGCGATATACGCATATTTCAACCTGGGGGGCCCTACGACCCTGTATGTGCAACAGAGAATCGTTTCACAGATGCAACCAGACATTGGCCCAAGCCTATCACTGCACTCGAATCCTTCCGTTTCTATGCGAGTCATGCTGCACATGTGCTGGGCAGAGATGAATGGAAGCCTGATTTCCTTCTGAAGGTGAAGGAGGACATGGAAGCAGATGCCGAAGCCGCACTTCGTCGGGCTTCAGAAGTGGGATCTTCCAATATCAATGTCTATATGAACCTGATCCTTCGATATATCCAAAGCCTGCTGGCAAGCCGCCTTGGCGTACGGCTCGAGTACAACAGTCTGGATTCTTCAGATGTTCTCAATCGCCCTGGATTCCGTGACAGATCAACTGGGGCTGTGTTGAACATGGGCAATGTCTTGGGCACCGATGCCCAGAGAAACGAATTGCGCAGATTCCTTATGCATTGGGTTGCATGTGGAATACTTAATGCACATTACTCGGGGTGCATTTACAAAGAGGTCTTGCATGACGAATTTGCCGGTTTCTGGGGAAGATCAAATCGATTGGTTGACATTGAGTCGCTTCTTCCAAAGCCTACCGTTCCGATGGTTGAGCTCACTGCAGTTGATCCAATAGACGATTTCAGGAACGGCTTGATCATGGCCTTTGTTCATTGCGCGCATACTATTCGACTTGCTGATATGGAAATTATTGAACCATTGATGAATGGGCATCGCGTTCGTGACTATCTTGAAGTTCATAACTCACATGTGGCGTATTCGCTTTGCTGCCTCGCTTCTGAAGGAAACGTAGAACGCATTAAAGAACGGTATGCCCCCTACCACAATGCCCATTTTCTGGATTTGGATGTCTCTATAAAAACTACTTGTGCTCAACATCTAAAAGATCTCTGCAACTTCTTTGGATCGATTGCCGATTCTTCAGGGGGAATGAAGGGAGATACCCTACTTTCGATCAGGGATATGAGATGGCTGTACCAAGGCTTGATTGAGCCTTCGGATCCTTGGGGTTCTTTTCCTGACCAATCCTCTGAAGAAAGAGTGGATAGCCTGAAAAAGTTTGATCAGCAACTTCGTAAGATTGCTCTATATAACCTGAAAGTCATGTCGTTGTGTACCTGGAACACTGACGGCAGTACAGCAACCACCGTACATCAACTGATCGATGATATCCCCTCTGCACACACTCAAGAACTGCACGACAGCATTGATGATTTTGTGACGCTCGTGAAGCAGAATGGAATCAAAGCCATCCCTATCTCTGAAACAGAGGCAGATATAGAACCTGACATGGGATTTCTTGGCAATATTAATGCAAGTGGACTGCGTGCCCTTTGCAGGAGGATTGATGCCGACGGAGGGCCAGCATCTACACTTGTCCGCTTCGGTGATTGGAGCAAGGATCTCTCTGAGTATTCTCATACTGCATTCCAATCAGCAGAAGCTGTATATAGTCAATTGATGAATTGGCAGTCTTCGCCTGCCCACCCGAATCCGCCAGGCGATTGGACACCAGTCATGGTCAACTATGCAAACGCCATCGAAGGTGAACTTGTCAATAGACCGTACCGTCATGCATTGAATATGCTTGTCAAGGATACACAGAAGTGGCCAACTGATCTTCTCAACAAATTGCAGTCAAAGAAAGGAAACGATCGTATTCTCGCCAGGGCTGTCCTTGATGAAAGAAGAGGCAGCACTACGCATAATGATCCGACTCTTGGCAGCCTCTATCGTTATTTCAAGTATGGAGCTTATGCGTTGGTACAAAAATCCTGCGGCGATCACATGGACAATCTGTGTGGTGATTGGCTTGAACACATTCGAGATCATCAGGCCTACGCCAAACTTCTCACTCCGGCGTTTATTGAAGATCTTGAACCATTTACAGACTATCGGAACGACACCATGCACCCACGAGTTGTTAACCAGTTCCAGGCACTTGTTGGCAGGAGGATTGCAATCTCCATGCTGAGGCTGCTTCGGGACTGCCATTCCGGGCAACCACACTGGGACATGCTGTAGAAACAGCCTGCCGTTTACATAGAGTCATCGAA
The DNA here is from genome assembly GCA_014238205.1 of Phycisphaerales bacterium. GTDB lineage: Bacteria > Planctomycetota > Phycisphaerae > Phycisphaerales > SM1A02 > SP202. The sequence goes on from JABABM010000028.1 coordinate 13,369, forward strand.
CCTGGTTTCATAAGTCACCTCACAGGTACTTAACCTCAGCCCTCTTCCTGGTAGAGCACCAGTCCAGCCCAGAGAAGGAGTGGCAGAAACAGAACTGCATTCTCATACACCCATGCAAGTTCTTGGCTGACTTGACGCAGCCTCTCATGCGCTTCCTCGAGCTTGACCAACCGGATCAACAGCAGAGTCTTGAACTGAAAGCCGACATCAGAAAGCATCGACGCCAGAGCCAGGAGGATCCACTCAGCATGCGTGAAGTTGATCATCACCTCTGCTGGCCATCTGATTCGTCTTCTTTGGCACGAATGGCAGCAACGATTGCCGTGGCAATCTCCAGCTGCTTCCCCCAGACGAAGTCGACTCCATGTGCATTTGCCGCGCCACGCAGGCCGTTCTCCGACATGCACGCGTAGTAATCAAGAAGACTGATGACCCTGCGATCCTTCAATCTCCGTCCCTCATCCTGAGTCAAGCCATCGAGACGAAGAGAACCATGGTTGGTCTGCATTGCATGTCCATACTGGGCAAGCAGACGCTTCATGCGATCTTCCGGTTCCATGCTGCATGGCACTGCAAGAACAGCCCTGGGTCCCTTCGGGCTCTCCTGAAACTCGTATTCAACCCAGGTGCCGATATCCGGAACCTTGTCATTTCTTGAACCGAAATCGGTGCAATGAAGGAATGTGTCGCCTTTGACCCCGAGTACATTCGAGACGAAACCAAAATCTCGATCCCTGCTGACATCCTTGATGATGCCGAACAGCCGTGTTGCGAAATTCTCATTCGTGTCCGTCATTTTTCTGCTCCTGGTCTGCCTGGCCACCGTCAGATGACTCGTTGTCCTTGATGTGTTCGACAATCATTGAGACGCCGATTTCCGTACACGTAACCTCGATCTTCTCACCAACGTTCTGCATGTCCCATACACGCATGCGTGGGTCGATGAATGAGTGCTGCTGCGTTCCAGTCTGGATCAGATTGATCACGATCTCGATGAGCTGCTTGGAATCGAAGCCGAGTACGTTGTCGATGTTGAAGTCCGTCATTTCGAACCTCCTCTGCCTGGAAGATCGCGAAGGTCATGTCCCAGATGAGGCTTGAGCCAACCCGCATGCGTATGGAGGGATCCCTGACTTCGGACTCGAACACTGAGAAGTCCGGGACACTTGAACCTGTCCACTCGGACCTTGGCCCTGCCGTACCGAATCAGATGAGCAAGGGCCTTGTCCTTGACCTTGTAGAGCCGCCGACGGGCTGCACCTCGGACGATCTTGGCGATCTGGCTGGCCTGACGGCCACGGGCCATGAGATTTCGGTCCATCTGGGACTTGGCAGCCTCCTGAAGTTCCTTGAATGTGGGTTTGCGATTGGTCATGTGCAGTCTCCCTGCAGTCGAATATGCGTAACTTGCTGTTATCACACCGCTTGTCGTTCTCAACGGCGACCCATTCCCGATGAATGAAGTCCGCCTTCACATCAAGTACGAAGTCACATGACGCCATCTGACGGTTCAAGGGATTTCTGCCCTCGCTGCCATGACGCAAGGCACAGGGATCTGCCAGGTGCCCGTTGCTGAGAAACGGCACTTCGATGTGGAATATGGCTTCCCGATCGCCTCTGTTCGTGCCGTATCCAGCACGAAATCTGCCCGACCGCCCCGCTGTTGACCAAGCGGCGGCGATCTCGCTATCGTGGTCGGATGCAGCGTGGGGCCACACCTGGCTTTCCATTGGATTTGCAAGCCTGAAGGCGTTGTTTCGACGCTGAGGAATATGGCTTGCGATTTGCACTGTGGGCTCTAGCGCGCGAGCCAATATTGGCACGCGCGCGGATCCGACTACGGGGTTGACTCCCTCGTCGCCAGAGGCGCTCGATCGTCAACATATAGCCCCACACCCGACGCAGGAGCCCCACGCTGCACTTTTCAACATGCCTCAGACACAACCAACAAGTCGACTTCTTGGACACCGGGCACACAAAGCAAGTCCGCACATCAAGGGTTTCCTCAGTCGCGTTCTGCGTGGGATACGTGAGGCACGTAAATGGGACCCCTCCAAGCCGACATCTCATCAGCTGGAACAAAATAAACTGATCCGTGATGCCCTTGTAATCCACCCGGCCTGGGGGGACCTGGTTGAGATCTTTCGATACCACCTTTCACTGGGCTACCCACAAAGGGCATTCTGGGCGATCACATCGACTCAATACACAAGAGAAATGCATGAGTATGTCGCCTGGGTCATGACCTCGAGCAAGTACATCTCACAGAAGAAGAATTACAAGGTTCATAACCCAAAGGGGCTCTGTTACAGAAGCTTCGCAGAGTATTTCCAAGATCCGAACTCACGCAATCTGATGAGAGCCAGGTATGGCCTGGAATGGCCATCGGCTCTGTTCAAGTACTTCATAGGCAGTCGACCACCGAGCTTCCCTGATGATCGCCAGGCACTCCTCGAGGCTCTCGGTGGCCGGCAGAAGTTCATCCTATGGGTCTACGGACATGGCAACCCGAAAGTCCGCATCGGCATTCCACCGCGGGATAAAAGCAAATACATCCTTACTGGGCAGATCATGCGATCTGCTCGATCAAGATTTCCGTGGGTCAACTCGAAGCACATTCATGCAATGGCCTACCGACCGGAGTCCTTCGGCAAAACGACATCGGCACCGGATGAAGCAGCTGCCTGGGGGCCTCTCTACAGACGTGTTCGAATACCCAAGAATAATGGACGCTCCCGCAGTCTGGACATCCCGAACCCGCCACTGAAGCGACTGCAGAAGGCCGCTCAGCTTGCAATCGCACCAACTGCCATCAAGGCGATGCCCCGGTTCATCAAGGGAATCGGCAAGGAAGGAACGATCTTCCACAATGCCCAGGCTCACCTTGGTCAGTACCTGATCGCGAGTCATGACATTGCCGATTTCTTTCCATCGACGCCCATCAGGCACATCCTCGAAGGCTTGCACAGATTCGAGGCCGATGACATTCCGATGACGTTGAGAAATATGGACAGCAAAGTAGTTGATGGAGCAAAAGTGCCTGTCCCCTGGTCACCGGCTTCCGCCAAGCTGATCGCTCGGCTGGGCACACATCGGGGTCGCCTGCCGCAGGGATCACCACTTTCGCCTCTTCTGGCGAACATCGCATTCCTCAGGTTCGACAAACTGATCAGACGACAACTTCGTGAAACGTACGGTGAAACCGGCATCATCTACACCAGATATTTTGATGACATCACCATCTCAATATCCAGGCAGGCCGCGATCACTGCGAATCTCTGCACCAAAGACGGAACGATGAAGTTCCTCCTCAGGACCAGCGACGCCATCGACAATGCCCTGGACGGCAGTGCCTATGCAAGAAATCGCCGGAAGTCCCACTGCGCATTGGCCAAAGAAGGCGCAGCCATTACCGGGCTTCGCACGTCGCTCCATCACATCGATCTTCCCAGAGACAAACGAAGGCGCTACAGGGCAACCAGACACCGCATCGAGACACTGGGCTTCATTGAAGCAGCACACAGGTGGTGGATGGAGAAGAAGAACATCTACCCTGGCTATGATGACAAGTTCAAGGATCACCGATGGAGTTCAAAAAGGCAATCTCTTGAAAGAATGGCCCTTCTTGTTCTGAAGTCGAAACTTGGCCTCAAGAATGCCTGCATCCAGGCAAGGCTTGGCGAGAGGGGCTTCTTCAACCTTGACCAGGCATTTGAAGACGACAATTTCAAATGGACGACTCTTCACCGCATTCTGACCTGGCTGTGGCGTGGAGAAGCAGCAATCTTCACTGAGGATCAATACCTGGATCGATATGGAACAGCACCAGAAGAAGGGCTTCTCAAAGGTGCACATTCGAGATTCATTCTTCCCGCGGGCGCAGAAGTCTCCACGCCGCTGAATTTCATCATCACTGCGGATTCCCAGCTTGATTTCCTCGATCTGAATCTCGACGAAGCCGTCAAGATTACGGAGTTCTGGCACCACCTCAAGGGAATCACCTCCTATCTGAACTCCTGCCCAAGAGGAAGGGAGTTCAAGTCGATCCATGAGGAACACGCCGCTTTCGACAATCTCATGCGCTCCAGGTGTGACATGACTCATCCAGATTTCTGGAAATCCTCATACGCTGGAACATTGAAATTGGCAAGACCCAAGAACACGCTCCCCCTCCTTTCGGAGCGAACAGAAACCCCTCCTGCAGAAGTTCGAATCAAATCAGTCAATGAAGATGAACTGAAGGCAGCCTTGGATGCGTTGAAGGACTTCCGAGAAGTTGTTTCACTGGATGCACCAGATGAATCGAAATGCAAGTCCTTTGCAGGCACAATCAAAGATGAAAGACAGCTCAAAGAGTGGATTGCTTCAGCATTTCATCTGGTATTCGATGCAGCACTTCTTCTTCCAACGCAAAAAATCTTCGAACTCAAGGGATATCACAAATCCAGTGAATTCGATCCAATCGAACTCCTGCTTCTGATTCATCTGGATGCGCAGAAGCAATTGTCCAAGGTGGGCCAGAACAGGACATTGAGAGACTACTACCGGTTCAGGGAATTTCCCGACCATCTTGACACTAAATCGTATCACCAGATACAGAAGGATATCGCGCGTGGTCTGACCGATGTGATCTCATCCAGTCGGCACACAGAGAAGGGGAAGCCCAAATACATCTCAAGAAGCAACCCTTACACCTTCCATTTCGACACCGAAGAGTCGATCAAGGCACTTGTTCAAAAAATCAAATCCCTGTTGCCTCAGATCAGGGACCTTCAGACAAATATCTACGGCGAAAAACCCAACTACAGATTCAACCTCCCGGATGAGAGCGTATTCAAATCTCTTAACAAGAAGTCGATCCTGTGTGATGACGACGGGGAGAGAGAGATCTGGAGCAACGTCTTTGATTTCTGTCGTGAACTCTGGCTCTCGGTAGGTGAAAATCTCGAAATAAACATCAAGGATGACGCAAATGCCAAGGCACCAGACTTGTTGAAGAACATGTTCACCTTCGGCGATACACACAAAGTGCCGGATCTCAAATCATATCTGCTCATAGTCCATTTGCGCAACAGAGGATCACATACATCGACCGAAGTAGAGAAGCGGAGTGAATGGACCGAGTGCATGAAACACGCGAACGCTCTCCTTGGACGTTCATGGAAACTGGACAAGACGGACAAATCCGGGGAAGAACGAGGAAGAATCTGGGGAGATCTCGATCTCCGCCTCACACAGTACGAAGCCCAGTGGTTGAAATATCTATTGATCCAGAATGCAATCACCTGCCTTGAAGAGTTCAAGGGTCGATTGGAGAAGCACTGGGAAGAACAGAGCAAAGCCGATTCCGGCGGCGAAGTGGATGGAAACCCAAATGCGTAGTGAATCAATATCAGGCCCGCCAGAACACTCTCTGGAACGCCTTACCTGATCAGATCCCGATCTCCTCATCGAGAATCTCATTCCACCACTCCTGGCCATCGGAGTTCTCAAGAGACCAGATGGCCCAGCAGACATCCGACATCGAGACCTGCGGATCACCTTCGAAGTGACCGCTCACCCACTTCACCAGCTTCACGATTGATTTTGCGCGACGAAGCACCTTGGAACTGTGCTCGTTCCCATGTGCGGCTGCATACCAGCCTTTCCCGACGTAGTCGATGTGGATCACGACATTGCCGCGCTCGTCGTAGACGATCTGGACCTTGTCAGTCATGGCGGCACCTGGTCGGCTCAGTACGATGCGAGGCATGCGGAACGCACCGGTTGCCCTCCGCATACAAGAAGTACGAACGGGATTCCCGCCATCTGACGGTTCAAGACCTGATATTTGACCGAAGCAGAATGGAGTTCAGCCGGTCAGGGGCAGCTCGATCCCTGCTGCGAGGTCGAATCTGGACCAGCCTTCGTACAACGCCGGCAGGCTCCGGACATGGATCCTGAACTGGAACCGCGTCTTGTGTTCGACGATCGACCCGGCCTCATCCCGGATGAGCTTGAGGCCCGGGTCCAGGTAGACCGCCCCCTGCCTGACAGCGTCGAGAAAGATGCCATAACTCGTTTCCCGCCCCGCATGGACGATCGGCTCGTAGCGGAACTCACGACGCGAGGCATCGTTCAGACGTTTTTCGTAATCAACATAGACCGCCTGTTGATGCTTGCGGTTCCAGTGCTCCGACAATTTGGCCTCGGACCAGGCTGCCGCCAAGTCCCCCCGGGCATCCTCAAGGTGGATACTCCCTCCATCCTCGATTCTCAAACGGTGGCCGGTTCGACTGCAGACCTTCGTCGTCCGATGAATGCCTCCGTAGTTGATTCTGTTGGGTGTACCGTTCACTGCCGGGTAACCGTATCGTTCCATGAACCCCTCGATGCGCTCTTCCTGATACACACCCCCGTCTGGATTTGGGGTGAAGAGCGTGATCGGTTTCCCGGCGTGTGCCTTCACTTCCCATCCCATCAGATCAGGCTTGGCGGATCCGTTGGCTGAGATGCCCAGTTCCGCCTCCAACGTATACCCACCTGAGTTGACGGCATTGGACGGTACAACTCCCTTCTTCGTCAGGCGTTTGCCTGGAATCCAACCTTCACTGCAGACATCAGCCATTCTGGTTGCAACAAGGCTCCAGTTGTCGTGCGACGTACTCCAATCATCGACAGAGAGGCAGGTGAACATTTCACCACGATGAGTACCGAGCATGTACCGCAACTGGACCGCTGCCGGCTCTCCGGCACCGAATACGGAACCGAGTACCCGACCACCCCCACTCACGCCGAGAATCAACCACCGCCCCTCCTGGCGACCGGTCAGAAGTTCGTTGCGAGCTGCACGACATCCCCTGAGAAACCCGGAAAGTCTAACTTCCGGATACTGCGGGTAGCAGATGATCTTTGCATGCGGCGACCCGTGCAGCTGCCCCGCGAAATCCATCCAATGGAAGTCGAGATCAGCGTAGAAGGCCCTTCTCCCGGATCCAACCTTCTTACGAGTTTCCGAACCGGCATCTACCGACTCTCTGAAGTTGTGATACGGCAACCAGGACATCGAATTCTCTGAAGGACCGACGTAGATCTGGTTCTTCGAGTTGTCGTTTCCAGCCAATGCCTTGACACGCACCTGACGAACACCGTGCCTGCTGAAGCAGTTCATCACATGGCGGAGATCGACATCATGCGTCATGCTCTTGACACTATTGAAAACAGCCGGAAAGGTCCAATCAGGCCATTACTTCTTGAGCAGACACCCCTTCTTCCCCTTGGCAAGCTTGCCCACCATGACCCGCAACACCTGGGAGGCCACGGCTTCGACGACATCAGGGACCACCGCGTTGCCGAACTGCTTGTAGGCCTGGGTGTCCGAGACCGGTACATCATCGCGTTGACTGACAACCTCACGGAATCCCATCAGGTGGGCCGCTTCCACGATCGTCAGCCGGCGTGGCCTGGCCTTTCCATTCTTCCCCCGTGGAATCAACACCTCGGAACCATCCTTGTAGTACCGGGCGCTCAAGGTGCGTGAAACCCCGTCGAGATCCGTCATGCCGAACCCGAATCCGTTGCCCTTGGCCTTGTGCTTGGCGGCGTAGTTCTGCAGGTACCTCCAGAGGTGCGCGGTGAGTATGTATTTCCTGTCGACATTGTCGACATCCGACGGATCTTCGAGAATATCCCTGAACTTCGGCGATGTCCCACCAGGAGGTTCCGGGAAGATGAAGTCGGGCCGGGCACCGAAGATGTTGCGATCGAAGCAGACGATGAATATCCGTTCCCGGTGCTGAGGCACCCAGTGCCTGGCATCGATGATCCGGTCGTACACCACGTAGTCGAGCTTCTCCAGTTCACTCTTGATGACCGGCCAGGTCTGGCGCTTGTCGTGCGACTTCAGATTCTTCACGTTCTCGAGAATGAGCACCGGTGGGCGTTTCTCATCGACGATCTCGCAGATGCGGAAGAAGAGATTCCCCTGCTTCTGGCAGTCGAAACCGTCAGGCATGCCCAGGCTCCGCTTCTTGGAGACGCCGGCGATGGAGAACGGCTGGCACGGGAAGCCGGCGGCGAGGATGTCGTGGTTCGGGATGTCGGCTGCATCGATGTCATTGATGTCACCGTGGGGCAGCTCACCGAACCACTTCCGGTATGTCTGCTGGGAGAACTTGTCCCACTCGGAAGTAAAGACGCACGAGCCCCCCAGCCGTTGGAGGCCCAGGCGGAAGCCGCCGATGCCGGCAAAGAGATCGATGAAGGTGAACGGCACCGGTCCCTGGTCGCCGGTCCGGTGAAACGGTTCGGTACGAAAGAGGTCTGTGGCCCCCTCAGGGGTATTCCGGGTGGCAGCTGGCATGGCGACTCCTGGTGGGAAGGTGTGAAGCCGCTTGAATCATACCCGAGATACCCAGGGGAAACCGTCCTCTGATGCCTGGAATCGATGATCAATACCCAGCATCGAGCCGCACGAGCATTCGCTCCAGTCTGTCGGCGACCTGCTGAGGCTTGCGAAGCTGGCATTCCCAGACGGTCCAGACCCGCCACCCGTCCCGTCGAAGCGAAGAGACCACGCGTTTGTCTCGGGCCACATTCGCCTGGAACTTGGCCTCCCAGAATGCCTTTCGGGTCTTGGGGGCATAGGTGTACCGGCATCCGGCATGCCGATGCCAGAAGCAGCCGTGGACGAAGATGGCCAAGTCGTACCTGGGCAGCACGATGTCGGGCCGTCCGGGCATGTCTCGGTTGTCGAGGGTGAATCGATAGCCCATGCGGTGCAGAATCGAGCGAACCTGGCGTTCAGGCCCGGTGTCCGAGCCCCTGATCCGGGACATCATCTCGCTTCGCTGGGTTGAGGTGAGTGTGTCGACCATGGCATGGGCCCATCGGGTGCATTCAACGGTCAGTCGAACAAGGCGAGGATGTCGATGTCGAATCGGATAGTCGCCGAATCGTCTTCGAATATATCGATCTGTCTGGCGATCGAAGTGCCCTGATTACTACGCTCACGCTGGAGCCATCTTGCCAGTGCAGGATCCCGGCCTTCCTGCCTGTATTCGTCATCACACTCCATCATGTGGCTCACATCCAAGCCGAATACTTCACTTGGTACATGATTTCGGCCATGCAGAACACGTTGTTGATGAGGTAGTTCGTCTTTCGGGTGATGAATAAGTGTGATTCGCTCAAACCCAGATGTGCGGATCATGGATGTGCTAACACTATGTTCCATGAGGCTGGTTTTCAAATCAGTCCTCAGCTGCTCCTTGAACTCGTTGAACTTACCTTCTACATAAGGAACATCAGGAGGTTCTTTCTTCTCCACCGACCCCATCAGTTCCAGTGTGATTGGACATGCCAAACGGTCCGGATCGCAGATGCACTTCGTAAGAAGCTTCACCAGCCACTGAATGTGAAAGTGCTTTGAACGCTTACTTTTCTTCAAATTCTTCTTATGCGGTCGTTTGAACAAGTGCGGGTTGTAGTAGAACAGCTGCCCATAGAGAGTCGCAAAGTGGAAAAAGAGATCGGAGACCTGCTCCGAATTGCCTGGAAGATCAAATTCTGTTCTATCATCCAACTGTTGCATGTAAGCGGCCCTTGCATCATCGCCATTCTGAACGCCTTCTCTGGGAAGGTCATAATCTAAGAATTCGCCCTCGATGTGAGACACATGCACCACTCCCAGATCAAGGACGCCTTTTTCCTTGAGCTTGACGAGAGCCACCAAGAGATCGCTGGTGCCGGGATCAACTGGGCTGTAACCAGGGTTGTTCGCCAGATCTCGCAACATGTCCCCTAGCGATTCAATGCCAACAGGAAGCAACCGCAAGGGTCCGGATTTCTCGTTTCGCACGGCCTGCCTGATCAGGTCGGTATGCAACTCACGGACGACGCTACATCCGTTGAATGCTGCATTACGCAGACAGGATTCATCTATGCCGACCGTGTAGTGCATCAGCTGAACAGCTCCGCGACGTCCTGGGTAAAGAATTTGTCCGGAACGGGCTTGTCGAACTTGCCCTCCTCTGTCACCTTCAAGACGGTCAGTTCGGTGCTGCTCCCAAGCCGGCTGATGTAGTTGGCAACCACATAATTCGAAGATAGCTTGCCCTCACGCACCATCTTGAGCAGGCGAAGGAACATGATGACACTATGAGTCTCGATGAATGACTGTCCCTGTTGTTCGGCTGTCTGCTCGACGATGAGCTGCATGAGCTGAGCCTGAAGAGTTGGATGAAGATGACTTTCGGGCTCCATCAAGATGTGGTTGGCCCCGCTGTCGGCGAGATTCAGAAGAATCGGCAGAATCTGGCCATGTCCCAGTCCGACATCCTTTGGTGCACGCTGATTTTTACCGGGGGTCGAATGATCCAGATACGTCAGGACACTGACATCGGTGCCGCCCAGAGTTTCAGTCTTTACCTCAACCCCGTATTCGATATCGAGCTGCTCAAGGAATCTGACGACAGACCTCTTTCTTTTCCTGTCAGCCAGGCTCCTTACAGTGCCTTCACCCTTGAACCCGGTCGTCTTGTACACAAGATCCTGCTCGAAGCGATCAGGCACTTCTCTTGCCGCGGAAATGGCCTGAATACGTTGAAGCGACCTGTTAATGGTTCTTGTTGCTTGTTCATACAGTTCTCCGGGTTGCATCAGGAGATGGGGCACGACACATGAGTCCATGAGATCTCTCCTGTGTTCATAAGTCACAGGCTTAAACGAATCTTCGCCACCCCCCAAATACTTCCACATCTCGAAGACATACTTGTCAAAACAACTTTCTATTTCAGGAAACATCGCTGTCATCGCATTCATGTCATGAACATATTCGTTTCGAAATTCACGCATCAGCGCAAATTCATGACTCGAGTTCGGATGCCTACCGAATTCGTCATCAGGATCGAAGAAGTGAATGAAGTTCTTTAGTTGTTCATGTGCGTATTCATTATCAGCAAGCAAATCTCGAGTCACATCACTACTTCGCCGGAATGACCCACCACGCCGTGTCAACAAAGTTCCCATGAGAACAAGCTCAAACCACTGCTTGAGCTGTGCACTCGTTAACGAATCATTACTTTTTGAAAGCTCCAATACGTATTTACGCACCGGATCCCATTTTTCTTGCTGCCACGCGACCCATTTCCGATTTTGGGATTCCACGTATGCCCACCTCTTTTCTTCCCATTGGAGTTTTCGCGACTGTTCTTCTTCTGGTTGTTCTTTCAGCTGTTCTACTAGATTCCTATGCTTTCTACTTTCATTCCAAACTTCTTCCTCTGTCAGCAACAGCATGGAACCTCGAATGGTCTCGTGAATGATTGCATTCTTGAGCCGATCGATGGTTCCATCCGCGTTCGCATTCTCGATCGTTTCTTCAAACAACGACAACGGCAAGTCAATCTTCTTTACTTCTAAATCTTGAGAATACAACCGACGAGCCACTATCGGCGGGTATAGTTCTGCAATTTTTTCATCATCGCCAAACGCATCTCTGATTTCAAACTCATAGATCAACTGCTTTGATTGGGAAACAGGATCCCAGTGCACAAGGTCGAGCCCAACGACATCTATGGAAGAATCCTTCAGGCGATAATTCCAATCGATCCCGAAGACGTCACCTTCCATTTCTTCCCATGTGCCTATTCTATTTTGAAATGTGCCACGTTGTTGACTCCAGGAAGTAAATCCCACCGTCATGGTTTGCGCATCACCGTGAAATACATTTCTGGCATGCCCAAGATCAACCCAATTTCCTTGCGTCAAGATCGCCGTTCCATCGAGATCCCTTCGGTTCTCTGCCGTCTGCTTCATCATGAGCATCGCCTGGAGGATCGAACTCTTGCCGCCTGAGTTGGGGCCGAAGAACATGGTGATGGGACTCAGAGGAATCGTGGTCTTCTCCCTGAATCCCTTGAAGTTCTCGAGCGTGATTGACGTGAGCATGGTGCCTCCATTGCAGCCTGGCCGGGTTGAACTCAGACCAGCCTTGATGTTCAAAGCAGAGTGTACCTGGTGCCCCACTGAAAGTGGCCGGCCCTCCACTTCACCCCTGTATTGTCCTCGATCACCCCTTCGGCAGCCGGTTCCGACGCAGCAGATCGGCTGTCACAGGTTCGAGGCCTTCATCGCCACAGATCATCCGCAACAGATTGCCGGAGATCTCCTCGGGGGCACCGTCGTTCCTGCCCAGGTATCTGAAACTGCCCAGGTTCAACTCGTGAAAGCGCACCCTCGATCGACCATCGATGCTCGTGTCGGCCGACGCCCGGCCTCCACCACCGGCGATGAAGTCGTCGCCCGACATGTCGGCCGCCATCCACAGCGCATGATGACGGATCCGCTCATCCTCGAAGAGTGCACGGGATGACTGTCGCTTCTCCCAGACCGGCTTGGCGAGAATCACGTGCCAGACGCCGAAACCCGCTTTGGACATGAGCCTCGACTGATCTACCTCGCCGGCATTCATGCCGAATGTCATGTTCCAGGGCATCGGATACTTGTGCTTGATCTCCAGCAGGTGCATCCGTCCGTCGGGGGCCAGCAGGATGCGGTCGATGTCCCACATCCAGTGCCCATGGGACAGCCAGACGTCCTTTATGCGGAGCTCCTGCTCGATGCGTTCCAGGTCCAGACCGGCCTGGTCGAAACGTCGACTGATCTCCCGCGTGCGGGACGCTTCGATGGCGGACGACGTCGTGCGGAGAGCATGTCCGTCGACGCAGGGCTCAACCGGCACCGGTGAAGGAAGCTCGGCGCCATGCTCGTCATGGTGCATGAATAGACGATCGTCGACCATCGACATCCCGCGGACAGGAACACCGGTCCTTCCGAGCGCGTCATGCAGTCGATCCGTGAGTTCACGGGACTCACGTGAAAGCACGTCGAACTCCATTCGACGCGTCGACTTCGAAAGACGTCGCAACACCAACGCGTCGATCGACCGCCACCCCGCACGATGGAGCGAAGGCAGCAGCATCCGCTCGAACTCGTTCTGGACGACGTGGCCCTCCACCCTGGTGTGCTTCACACGGTGAAGAAGACCATCTCCTTCGAGACGGCTGCCCTGTCCGTTCACCTCTTTTTCATGCTTGACCATTTCAGTCCTCCGTGTCCTGGGTCAGGTGATCGTCCAGTTCTACCTCACTGCATTCCTCGCCGAACATCTCATGCCACCATTCTCTTCCTTCGCTGATCTGAAGAGAAAAGTTGATTTCACAGACATCCGAGAATATGAGCTTTGGCTTCCCGGGGTATGTGTCACAGACATGTTGAACGAGTTCCACAATGCTCCTGGATCTCTTGACAACTTCATTCTTCGAGTGGGAACCACGCAACAGGATGTAGTAGCCATCCATCTCGTAATCGAGCATGAATATGACATTGCCATCGTCGTCAAAGACATCTTCCACCCTGTTCATGCCGCCTCCTCCGTAGTTTCGTCAGTGATCAAGATCGATTTCGTAGTTGATGTCCTCCGCTCCAGCATCCCAGGAACGGATCCTGGGCAGGGTGTCCCACGGAACCTCGAGTCGATCCCCCACGACGCTCATCCGTCGTTCGTACCGGTCTCGATCGGCATCCCGATAGCCGTAGCGAAGCAGACCCCGTTCGAAATCGGCCGCATTCGTCAGCGCCGCCCGGACACGATCGACCTGCATCGCAAGCGTCGTGCCTACGGGATCGTCGGCGACCCAGTAGGACATGAGCGCCGCATCCGGGTGATGATCTCCCAGCGCCACCTGATCGGCGCTGACACGATGCCGGTGTCCGCCGGTGGAGGTCTTGATCTCACGGGCGCGACGAGCATCAACGAAATCCAGTCGCCCTCGTGCCGATGCCTGCCAGGCGATGACCTGGTACTCGATGTCGTCGGATTCCAGCATGAACTGCAGTTCGCCCCACAGGCCGATCTCTTCACGTCGCCCCAGTCCACTGCGACCATTGAACAGTCGTTCCCATTCGCCGACGACCCGCAGTACACGATGGCTTTCGGTCAGTCCATTTCGCTCGACGTCGTCCACGATGCCGGCCGTAAGGGAACAGAACGTCGGCAGCAGATCCCGGTCCGTGCACTCGATGATGACCGACGGGCATTCCGAGCTCCCCTCGGGCGCGTGCAGGAGTAC
>JABABM010000029.1 GCA_014238205.1 Phycisphaerales bacterium
GTCGATCTTCCGCCTGTGTACCAGGAGTCGGAAGCCAACCCGATCTACAGCTCGAAGTTCTTCCGCTACTTCACCATGGGCGACATGGTTTCCGAATTGGGGATCCAGTTCAATCCACATTTTCCCGACAGTGTTACGCAGTACTCGGATATCAGGAGACAGATCAATCGTCTGTACTACTGGCAGAAGGCCGGGCAGGACCCGCAGGATGCCAGCATGGCCTTCGCGCCATTCACCACATCCGACGAAATAGAACTGCGGCTCAACGAGGGCAACAACCAGCCATGGCTGATGACGCGCTTCGAGCGATCCGTCGGCGATGGCCGCCCCTTGCCGGAAACTGGAGGTGAATACAACCATCTCCTGCGTGCCTTCACCCATCGGCAGGAACAGGCCGAACTGATTGACAGGCTTTCCGCCCGCCAACTCTTCTTCGATGCTCGTCGCCAGTTGACACTCTTCAACGGCACCCGGAACGAGCAGTTGCCTCCATGGTTGTGGTGGGAATATCGCGCGAACAGGACGTCCGCCGCCAGCTACCTCCATGGACTTCCGCTGTCTCCTCCGATGGATCTGCTGGGCCTTGTTGGTCCGACCCAGAACAACTATGCCAATGGCGGCAACTACGGCTACGACACGCTTGCCGAGCGGTGGGAAGACGTGCTTGCGAACACCTCGAGCTTTGGTGGAGTACGGTCCGACCCCATTCTTTCACAGTTCTACGACCAGATGCGAACGAAGCTCGATCTACGTGAGCATGAGCGATATGCACCCAGCCTCCTCGCAGTGGGGACCCAGTCGTACCGGTCGCGGACGTTCTCCGAACGCCTGCCGTACTCGCTCTACCTGGCGCTCAACAGCGGAGACATGACGGCGCCGCCCCCGCTTGCAGCGAATGAGGACTATTTCAAGTCAGGCTCGAATCCGCACGATGATCCGGAGGATTCGCAGACAACTGAAAACAAGTCTGCGCAGCAGATGACTCGGAAGATGGCTGCTTCCTATGCGGCGAACATCCTGGCATGGCGGGACATGGATGCCGACGCTCCGCTCTACAGCCAGATCATTCCCGACCATATGGACATTAATCCGGTCCTGCGGGACACGGTGGACTTGGGCGCCGTCCGGCCCCCTGTCTTCCATCATGAATACCTCGAGGGAACGAACTCCTGGTCGCAGCCGCAGCTGGTCGCAGGAATGGATGGCCAGCCGGAGCCGGCATTCCTGGGCATGGAGATGCAGCCATTCATCATGGAGGCGTTCATCGCGCACATCGTAAAGCCGTTTGAACCACCGACGGAAGACGATCCATTCGAAGATCCCGTCATGAGCGAAAAGTATGCATGGCGGGATGGCGGCAAGCTCTTCGTCGAGTACCAGGAGGGGGACAGCGCCCCGTTCGACACGAACTCGACGATCTCCAGGCTCGCTATCGAGGACAGGATCGAGCCTTCCGCCTCCGTCGTCGTCGTCCAGTTGGCAAATCCATACGACAGGCCACTTCCACTCTTCGGCAGGGGCCGGGATGGATACCTTGATCGCAATTTTCCGCTGTACAAGCTTCGACTGTTCGGGCAGGAGATTACACTTAACGACGCAGGTGAGGGCGAAGTGGCTGATGAGGATGCGCCACTTCGAACCATGGCGTACAAGGGATATCCAAACCCGAATCCCAGCCTTGTCGACGTGCCGCCAGATCTGACTGCGAGGCTGCCGCTCTACCTTCCGCCTGCGACACCCGAAGCGCCGTATACGCTGATTCTCTATGCCTCGGGCATCGATACGTCACAGGAAGAGGATGACTGGATTGACTTCCTTGATATCCATCCCGCCGATCATTTCTTCCGCCCGGGCTTCAACCCGAACCAGATGGTCCAGAATGAACAGCCGCACGACTACCTGCTCCAGAGGGATGTCGATGGGGACGGGTATCTTGATACGAAGGCCGTGGAGGCGGTCGGCATGAACTCCGATGGTATTCAACAGATCTTCCCGGGTGATCTCGTCTGCGAGGTCGCGGCGGGCTGGAAGACCGATCGGAGCGGCTATGACCAGGACGGCAACAACATGGCGATCGAACTGGTTCGAACGCACCGTCGTGATTTCAACAGGGACGAGAAGCACGACTGGTCCAGCAATACGACGCCTCAGGTTCATGAATACCAGGTCGATGTGGTCATCGACAGGACGGGCACCTATGACGTGGCAAATAATGGCAGCGTAAGCCACTACGACGAGTTTCATGACGTCGTCTCCAAGAGCCTTTACCGTGAACGACTGCCCACCCTCCAGGAACTTGGTTCTGCTCAGAATCCGATGAATGGAATAACCAAGATCATCGAGGGTGGCGGAGACCCCTTCGGGGGTGGCCAGGGAGGACAGGTTCTCTCGTCGTTTACAACCGAACCCAACCTCATGAGCAATTCGCCGTTCTGGTCCCGTTTCAGGGATATCTCGGGGGCCCCGTACCCGGAGTACTCGACGATCGTCTCATCACTTTCGAGGGTCCTCCAACCGGTTCCGACTCGGCCTCGAGCATTCCAGTTCGAGGTAGCCGTTCCAGGCGGTCTTGGAGGGAGCAATGCACGTTGGTGCCAGTGGGCCAGGTACACGCGGGCCTGGGGCGTCGATCCGGGCTACCCCTCGATCGGCACCTTCTACGACGACTTCCCGGGCGAGTCCGAGCCCCCGACGACCTCGTCGATTCTTCGAGGTCCAATCAATCACATGAATCGAAATGCTCCCCGGTACATCATCGGAAAGGGTGAAGTAACAAGGAGCAAGGGCCGCCCGATGTATGTCAACGGGAACGGAGTGGTTGAGGATCGTGTTCCCCTTTCTCCGAGGGAGGTCAACAGGGACTTGTCCAACTCGGCCCCGTATTTCAGAATGGAACAGGTTGCAGGCCCGATCACCGACAAGGCTGAAGGTGGCCCGCAGTACACCACGGCCACCGTCCATGTCCTGAATGGAGATCCCAGGGATGGCAACATCAATACGCCTCGATACATGTGGGAGGGTGGCCCGGGCTTCCAGCCCGGCGAGGCTCCCGCCAGGGGCAGCCTCGACTTCAAGGTGTGCTGGGGGAACGTGTATGAATACAGGCCTGGTCTTCCAGACGGCAGTTACGCTGATGGCATAGGGACCATCGGTGCCGATCATCACTGGGAGCGACCACCCTGGTTTACCAGGAACTACAGGTTGCCGGCGACGACGGAACAGTCGGGAGTGTTCTCCTACCTCTACGCGAACCGGAAGCCGTCATTCTTCGATATGAATGGGGATTCCTGGCAGGGTGTCGACAATGGTCCGATGCTGGACGGATACCACTTCCGGTACCCGGACAAGGGGTACTACGGATACGAGGGGGTCGAAGGCAGGCAGGAGCTTGCTCCATACGGCTTGCAGATGCTGCAGAAGGATGCGCCTTTCGAACAGGTCGGTGAGGTGTTGAATGTCTGGCTCTGGGGCCATGAACTCCAGCTCGGACTCATAGGCGGCGGCAATGGCAATGCTCCTCCGGTATTCACGACACAGACCTTCTCCGAGGCGATGCATGGTCTTGCCTTCAAGAATGACCGGGAGTGGGACTCCGAGAGCGTGACGGATGGCAAGTTGTTCGCCGACCCACTCGAGGACAACACCAACAATGGCATTGCCGACAATCCGTATGCGATGAACCTGTTCCCGGGTGATCATCGGCACCTGAACCGGTTGCTGATGGACCCGTCGATGGCGGTAGATCACGAGGGCAATGGCATTGGGAAGCCAAAGGGGCACCCTGGAGGCAGCGCTGCGTCACGAGAGACCTATCACACGCACATCGGTCACGTCGAGCCGGACTTGACACCTGCGCAGCGGGTGCTCGACCTCTTTGTCTGTGATGGTCCGGGAACATGGGATTTCTGGAACGGTGACTTTGGACTGTATGGAATAGGCGATGGTGTTGTCGACGAGGAGCAGCAGGTTCGTGAATACCTTGAATTCGATCCTTCCTTCGAAAATGCCAGGGGCTTCAAAGGCAAGGCGACTCCAGGCCTGATCAACATCAATACGGCGACCATCGAGGCGATGCGTGCCTTGCCGCACATGTACAAGATGGTGCATGGAACACCGGACTGGACGAATGGAAGCATTCTCGAATCGACCAGCAGCAGCCAGTTGTTCGACCCACATCCACGAGTGGGTATTCCCGAGGCCATTGCCCAGTACCGCAACCGGCAGGGGAACTACTCCAACACGGCTGAGTATCACATGCCCGATCAACTGACCGGCTATGCCTTTGGTCCGAGGTATGACGATCGGGGACATCCGCCTGCAGGGTGGAATCCATCGCAGCCATACACGACATTGCGAGGTGAACGAGGCATCTCCGGACTTGGAGAGCTCTTCAATCTCAACGAAGCAGCCTGGAACAACACTGATTTCTCAAAGGCAAATGGCACGTATGAGGTGACAGGCAACGAACTTCACTTTGATGCATGGACCATGGATTACGCGGCAAATGACCCGTTTACCCGCAGGTTCTACAGGGATGCTTCGGGACCGGTCCCTGCTCAACTGCTTCGTCTTCGAGGCCCGGGTGCGGACAACGACGACTGGGATGGAAACCCCGCCAACGACATGAGAAGAACCAACCCTGCATGGCGTTCTCGTTGGGCATCCGACATTCCGCTTGTTCCATCCCTGGCAGACAGTTCTCAGTTGAACATGCAGTCGATCGGTGCACCACTCAGCACGGATGTCAATGGCATGCCGCTTGTCAACAGCAGTGGGCAGTGGAATGAACCGCAGCCGACGGGTTTCCAGAACGACCTGGAGTTCTCCTACCTGGCAGGCGACAAGGTGGCAGGCGATTCCGAAGAGGCGAACCTGCTCTTTGCGGGTATTTCAAACATGATCTCCACGCGATCGGACATGTTCACGGTCCACTTCAGGATCCGCACCTTCCGTCAGAACCCGGATACGGGTGTCTGGGATGCGACCGATGGAGATGCAATCGTTGATGACAGCCGATACGTGATGCTTGTCGATCGTTCGAACGTCGATACTCCGGACGAAAGGCCCGTGATCAGGTACCTTCAGAAGGCTGAGAACTGACACCTTGTCCATTGAATGTGCTCGCCCCGTTTCACGTGTCCGCTGCCAGGCCACGGGAGCGGGGCGATGCCTTTTCAGGCTCAGGAGTTGGTTTCGTCAAGAGCGCCGAATCGTCGATTCCTGCCGGCGAAATCACGAATGGCTGCCCTGAGCCGCTGCTTGTCGAACTCGGGCCAGTAGCAGTCTGCAACATGGAGTTCCGCGTAACTGATCTGCCAGAGGAGGTAGTTTGAAAGGCGATGTTCGCCGGCAGTGCGGATCAACAGGTCGGGATCAGGCAGGCCGGCAGTCCACAGATTCGAGGAGATGGTTTCCTCGGTGATCTCCTCCGGGTCGAGCTCTCCTCGCTGGACCGCTCCTGCAATCCTGCGGGTTGCCTCGGTCAGTTCCTGTCGTGATCCGTAGTTGATGGCCAGGACGAGTCGAAGCCCTGTGCACCCTGCTGTTGCTTCAACCGTCTCATCCACGGCGGCCAGGACATCGGCATCAAGGCCATTGCGGGAGCCGATGACCCGGAAGCGAACGTTGTTGCTGATGAGTTCATCACGCTCCCGTGGGAGGTACTCAAGGAGCAGCCCCATGAGGGCATCAACTTCTTCTGCAGGCCGATTCCAGTTCTCGGTGGAAAAGGAGTAGAGGGTGAGGGTGTCGATGCCCAGTGCCCCGCATTCTTCCACGACGGTCCTTGCTGCTTCGGCGCCTGCCCGATGTCCCTCGTTCCTGGCCAGGCCATGTTCAATCGCCCATCTCCCGTTGCCATCCATGATGACTGCGATGCTTCGCGGCCGATGCTCCGGGGGGACATCGAAGTGGAGGGTGTCGGACGAACTGGGTTCGGCCCGCGTCATCCACGACACCCCGCGGCTTCGAGTGTCTGGGTTCTCTCCGGGCCGACGCTGACGATGTCAATAGGCAGCTCAAGAAGGGATTCAATCCGGTCAAGATAGGCAAGGGCATTTCCAGGCAGGTCGGAGCGTTCGGTTGCAGAAGTGATTTCCTCGTTCCATCCTGGGAGGGTCTCGTATACAGGCTCAGCGCCAAGAAGCCGTCTCGCGTCTGGGAGGAAGCGGTCGGTCTTGGAGCCATCAGGGAGCATGTAGGCAGTGCAGATCTTCAGTTCGTCAAAGCCAGAGAGGACGTCGAGAAGCATGCACGCGATCGATGTGGCACCGCAGATCATCGCCGAGTACCGCACGGCTACGATGTCCAGCCATCCACACCGCCGTGGTCGACCGGTGGTCGTGCCAAATTCCTTGCCTCGCTCCCTGATTCGTTCGCCGATGTCCCCGATCTCTTCGGTGGGGAAGGGACCTGCTCCGACCCGGGTCGTGTAGGCCTTCATGATTCCGACAACCGAATCGGCACATGGAGGAGCGAGCCCGGTGCCGGCAGGGATGCCCAGCGAGGAACTGTTTGAACTGGTCACGTAGGGGAACGTGCCATGATCGATGTCAAGCAGGCAGGCGTTGGCACCTTCAAAGAGGATGGATTGACCATCACGACGCATGTCGTTGAGTGCATAGACGGTGTCGGTGATGTAGGGAGCAAGGCGAGCACCGAACTCGGCGTACATCTTCGCGAGGCTCTGGGGATCAAGTGGGGGGGCAACGACACCGAGTGCGGTCAGTTCCCTGGTCCGAATGGCACAGATCACGTTCAGCCGGGATTCAAGGTGGCTTGGGTCAAGCAGTTCGCCCATCCGAATGGCCAGGGACCGGTGAACCTTGTCGGCATACGTGGGGCCGATGCCACGCTTCGTCGTTCCTATTGACAAGTCTCCCTCGTCTCCCTTGGCAGTCGAAGAGAGGACTCGCTCAAGGGCCGCGTCATGCTCCTTGTGGTAGGGCATGACGACGTGAGCCCTGTCGGAGACAAGCAGTGAGCCGGGAGTGATATCGATGCCGCGTTCCTGCAGTTCATCAATCTCCTTGAGGAGCTGCTCAGGATCGACGACTACCCCATTGCCAATGACGGAGGTCTTCTCCGGGGAGAGGATGCCCGAAGGGATCAGGTGAATCGCGAACTTCTGATCACCGATGACGACGGTGTGGCCTGCATTTGCTCCACCGTTGTACCGGACGACCACGTCATGGTCCGCGGTCAGGAGGTCGACGATCTTTCCCTTGCCTTCATCGCCCCACTGGAGCCCCGTGACAGCCGTATGTCTCTGCAGCGTCATCTGTTGTTTCCTGGTGAGAATGAACTTGGCGCTTCGGCACGTCTGAAGAAGGCATGGTAGCAGGGCGGTTTCTCCCTTGGAACGCCAGGCCCCGGTGTCAATCCATTGGTCCGTCCGCAGAGAGCTCGACGCGGAATCTCACGGGGCCGACCTGGACGATGTCATCCTTGGAGAGAATGACCTCTTCAACAGGCTGCCCATTGTGGAGTGTCCCGAGAATTTCATCGAGGTTCACCAGGCGGGCACGTTCATTCTCGAGCGTGATCTCGCAGTGGCTGGATGAAACGCTGGGAAGGCTGATCCGTACATCGCAGCGATTGCTCCTGCCGATCACGTTACGACCTTCTCGAACCGGGAAATACCGATCCGATCCATCACGTGTTTCCATGACCAATCGAAGGCCCATTCGGCTTAGCTCCAGTAGATGCCTACCATGTGGGACATTCCAGTGGATGTGGAATGGCCAGGCTTGGCACAGGGTCACTCATGCAACTGCCCCAATGCACCCCCCAGTCTACAGGTGGAGCCCAATCAACGCCGGGGATTCGTCCCGGCGGCATCGGCGACATGCTGGGAGAGGACCTCTCCCTGGAGGCGGTCTATCTTCATGTTCCATTCTGCAGGCACCGATGCCATTACTGCGACTTCTACACCTTGGCAGGCCGTGAAGATGGGATGGAGGCGTATGTCGACAGGGCTGTGGATGAAATGAGGATATCTTCCCATCGATTCGCCAAGCCGGTTTCATCTATTTTCTTCGGAGGAGGCACCCCGACCCTGCTTCCACCGCCACTGCTGACGAAGCTCATGGATGGTGTCCGTGAGTACATACCGCTTGACGAGGACCTCGAGTGGACGGTGGAGGCGAATCCAGAAACAGTGAATGATGAAGTGGCCCAGGTACTCGCAGAACACGGCGCTACCAGGATCAGTCTCGGGGCACAGTCATTCGATCCGTCACTCCTGGCGAATCTCGAGCGTCGGCACGATCCAGATTCGGTTGGAAGGGGGGTGGAGTGTCTGCGCAACGCCGGCATCAGGCATTTCAACATAGACCTCATCTACGCCATACCAGGCCAAACCATGCAGTCATGGGAAACGGACTTGAAGGAAGTCGTCTTGATGAACGTAGAGCACATCAGCTGTTACGGACTTGTCTATGAACATGGAACGCCATTGACACGACGGCGTGATCGTGGATTGGTTGTGCCGATCGAGGAAGAGCTTGAGGCGGCCATGCACTGCACGGCCAGGAATGTTCTTGGACGTGAGGGGATGACCCAGTACGAAATCAGCAACTGGTCAAGGCCCGGGCTCCAGTGCCGTCACAATCTTGTCTACTGGCGAAACGGAAACTGGTGGCCCATTGGGCCGGGGGCTTGTGGTCATGTCGATGGACTGCGATGGAAGAATGTGCCTCGGCTTTCCAGTTATGTGGATAACTCCGGGTTTCCGGCAATCAGTGCCGTGGAGCATCTTGACGATGATGGTGCAGTTGGAGAAGCATTCATGCTTGGGCTGCGACTCCTGGAAGGCATGAAATACGACCATGTGGAGGCACTCCTGAAGCGGGGGACCAGAGGGCAGGTGCGTCTGGCCGCCCTGAAACGACATGTCACAGGTGGGCTGTTGGAGAAGACTGGGGGCCATATCCGTCTTACTAGAAATGGGGTTATTCAGGCCGATACGGTCCTTGTGGACCTCCTCTAGGCCCCATTTGAAGCGGCGGGTGTTTCAGCCTCCATGCCCAGGAGGTCGATACCTTTCCTGAGCACAATCTGCGAGACACCATGGAATCTTCTTCCATCTTCAATCGAGTGCGATCACGAATGGCGCCGCTGCTTCGGCCCATGCTTGAACACGTGGGCCTGCTCCGTGGCCCCGCCCTGTGGTGGCTGGGGCGGCGTCACCCCGGGACGTACGAGGTTGATGGATGCACCTACGAAGTCGACCCACGAGATTTCGGTGTCTCACTGGAGCTTCATGCTACGGGTGGGTATGAAGAGGGGACGCGACGGTACTGCCTTGGTGCAATCGAACCTGGCATGACCTTTGTCGATATAGGCGCGCATGTCGGGTTGTTTTCAATTCCTGCCGCTGGACGCATAGGTGAACAAGGACGCGTATTCGCCTTCGAGCCCAACCCTGAGAACCGGGCATTGCTCATGAGCAATCTGGAAAGAAACAACATCGAAAACGTCCATGTCCTTTCCAATGCCGTGTCGGATGCATCCGGAACAATGAAACTGCACTGTTCTCCCTACAACACGGGCGATCACCAACTCTATTACAGCGGACGTGGGAGAGACGCTGTCGACGTAGAGGTCGTCTGCCTTGATGAATTCATGGAGGAGCAGGGCGGCAATGTGGACATGGTCAAGATGGATGTGCAGGGCGCCGAGGCGAGGGTGCTTGCAGGCATGGAAGGTGTCCTGACTCGGAACTTGGGCATCATCCTGGTCATCGAGCTCTCCCCATGGATGCTTCGAGACATCGGCGATGATCCGCTTGCGCTTCTTGAGCATCTCGAGGGTCACGGATTCAGCATGGGGACCATGGACGAGGGGACAGGCAGTCTCACGGGTGGGTCATGTGGGGATATCCTTGATCGTTGCGTCAAGGGTTCCTACCTGAACGTGATTGCCCGCAGGGGAGGCCTTGGTTGATGACTGGATTGGCGCATTCAGATCGGGCTTCGAGACGTTGGGCGATTGCTTCACTGGTCGCCATTGTTCTCGTATTCATCGGCCTGCGGCTGCTGACAGGTGTCGCAGGTTCGGCGGAACGATGGGATGAGATCTACATCACGGTGCCCATGTTCGACATCATTGAACATGGTTGGTCCGTGCAGACGGCCATCGATTTCCAGGAGACGAAGGGGCCTGCGCTCATCTGGCCGTATGCCCTCCTGGGTGATTGGCTTGGTGGTTCGTTGGGCGATCTCCGCCTCGTGTCGGGCCTGTTCTTCGTTCTTTCCGCAGTACCGATGATTCTGCTGGCGTGGCGGTGCGGGACGCAACGGTTCGACCTGTTCCTGGTCACTGTCTGCCTCATCCTGCTTCCCACGGAGGTTGTCTATGGACAGCTGGTGATGGGAGAGGGCTCGTTCATATTCGGAGCCATCTGCCTCCTGTTGGCCGCATTGTGGGGCCTTGGAGACGGGCGACGGGCGGGGCACCCGGTTGCAGGACCAATACTCTTTGGTCTCCTGGTTGTCATCCTTCTTCACAGCCGGATCCATGCGGTGGCATGGGCTGGCGCTGTCTGCCTGGTTGCCTTTCAGCGTGAGGGCATTCGCAGTTGGCCCTGGTGGCTTGCCGCACTGCTTGCAGGTCTGCTTCGTATTCCGCTCTGGTATCGATGGGGCGGACTGGTCAGTTCAGACTATTCCAACCTTCATGGCTTGGGATTCAGGCTCGAGCCCCTGGTCTATCTTGGCGCAGCCCTGGTTCCGTTGACCGGGATCTTTCTCCTGGTCTGGCTTGCGAGGTACAGGCATTGCACGTTGTGGTTCCTCTGCCCGCTTGGAGCCGTGCTGGGTTTCATCCTGTCCATGATCGCGATGCCCGATCTCGCCATTCCATCTGTTCTTGAACTTGATGTCATGCACGACCGGTACCAGGGGATCGCTGCAACAGCAGTCACGATGATTGCTGGAGAGGGGGCGGGCAGGTCGGTGCTTCTGGGGGCATGCTGCATGCTGGGCTTTGCGTCACTGGGTGGTCTTGGAGCTCTGGCACTGGGCAATCGCGAAGCCAATGCCAATCTCTACTACAGGTATGACGATGGACTCACCACGCTTGCGCGTATCCAGTTCTGGGTCCTTGTTTCCGGAATCAGCCTCTATGCCTTTACAAGAGGTTTCGTCTTTGATCGATACCTGGTCGTCTGGGGAGCTTGCCTGCCAGTGCTGTGGGTGAGATACCTGCCACGATGGCTTCTGGCACTTCAGTGCCTGGCGCTCTTTGTGATCATGCTTCGAATGATCAACAACTGGCTTGTGTGATCAGGTTCAGGCTTCTGGCATGCCTGGGATCTTGAGGCTTTCCCCGGCCTGGGGGTCTACGCCAGAGGCGGCCTGCTGGGCAATGAGTTCGGAGATCTGGACGAATCGGGATTGGAGTTCCGGGATGATGGTGTCCAGTTCCTTCTGTTCTTCTTCTTCCAGATTGCCCTTGGTCTTTTCCTGCAGGACAACGAGGAGATCGATTGCGAACCGTGCGCCTTCAAGATCGACCATTACGCCTCTGCCTTCTCGATCCTGGACTGCGCCCAGTCCCATGATTGCCTGCGAGGCAAGGAGGCCCATGAGCCCCTTGAAATCCGCAGCAGGCAGTGCTTGCCGTTTCTGTGAGTTTTCTTCAACAGCAGCTTCGGCTGCAGCGGAGAGTTTTTCCTTCTCCGCCTGGGCTTCGGCCTTCCAATCCGAATCGACCTGGATTTTTGGTTCGTCTGTCATCGGGCTCTCCACGGTAGAAACAAGTTCAGTCTGCAGGAGGGGTATTCTACTTGAGAACGGCCAATCTGCCAGAGAGCAGGTCGTTTGGAGGGGATATGGTGGATGAGATAGAATCTAAACCGGTGAGATACCTACGCTCCAAAGACCTCGTTGTGACAATTGCCTGCAGCAGCTTCCTCCTGCTTGCAGCCGGCTGCACGGGCAGTTCGCCGATGATCGATTCAGGTTCTTCCGTATCACTGGGGGACTTTTCGAACACCGCGTTTGAATCCAAGGCTCGCATGCAACGGGGTGAGGTTGACAAGGTCCTCGTGGAAGCGGGATTGGTTCCGATTCAATCCAGAGAAACGACGTCGGTGTACGAGGAGGAGTTGGCAGAGGCGCTTGATGTCGAGGTTCGGCCAGGTGAGACCGTCATCGTTGACAGCCTGATCGGGCAGGTCAACGGGCGGCCGATCTTTGCGGATCAGATTCTTACCCCCATCATGGACCAGATGAACGCGGAGTTTGCTCGCCTTCAGTGGCCGCAGTTCCGCACGGTGGTTGCGCGGCTCGTTTCCAAGCAGTTGCAAGCGGTCCTGTACAACGAACTCTTTCTCTCCGAAGCGCGTGCAGGGATGTCGGAAGAGCAGCAGACCGGCTTTCTCCAGTTCATGAATGACTTTCGCGGGATCGAGATAGGCAAGCGTGGAGGAATCCAGGCCGAAGCTGAGCAGCAGATGCTTGAAGAAGAAGGCAAGACCATCGATGAGTTCATGGAGCAGGAGGAAGAGAAGCAGCTCATCAACATGCTGATCAATACACAAGTGCGGCCGAATGCCATCGTCTCCTGGCGGGATGTCGAGCGAGCCTGGGATGCAAGGCAGGAGGAGTACAACCCGAAGCCGACCGTGACGCTTGGCAGAATTCGGCTGCGTACCGAGGGGAATGAAGAGCTGATCCAGTTGATCCAGGATCAGCTGGATGCCGGCGAGCCATTCAACATTGTCGCTGCCGAGGCAGGCTCCGACGATGGGGGTGTCTGGGACACATTCCCGATGGGGCCGGGCGGAACTTCCGACATCGAGATCGCCGACTTCTACAAGGAGCATCTGGATGGACTGGCCCCCGGGGAAACTTCCAGTGCGTTCACGCAGGGCCCGAGAACGATCTGGATCAGTGTGATCGACATCCTCCAGCCGGAGAAGAGAACCTTGTTCGAGCCTGTGATCCAGCAGTCGCTGTACAGGGACATCTATTCGCGTCGGATTGCCGAGGCGCAGGGTGAGTTCATTGACGGGATTCTCAGGAAAGGGATCTACGACGACATCAGGATGATGGAAGAGAAGATCGTATCCATCGCGTTGATGAGGTTCCTGGCAAGACGTTGATCAAGTTGTCCAGCGGGAGGTCGTCAACTCGAACAGGGCGTCGAGGAGAGAGGATCGCCGCCCGTTGGCTTCGGCGTCGCGGGCATCGCATTCTTGCCCGCAACATCATTGTCGGACGATGTGAACTGGATCTGCTTGTTGAATCGCCTGATGGCAGCTGTGTGATCATCGTGGAAGTCAAGACGGGGCATGCGGAGGCCTCTCGTCTTGCAGATCGATTGAGCCTGGCCCAGAAGCGACGATTGGCATGGCTCGCAAGCCAACTGCATGGAACGGGGCTCGTAGGTGGTCGGCCGATGAGGATCGACATGGTTCTGGTCATGCTTGACCGGCCTCGCAGGCAACGTGTGTTGCACCTGGAGGGATCCTGGGGCGGGAATCGAATATGATGGTTCCTTCTGAAACAAGCTTCGTGAAGGGAGCACACTCATGATTCGTACAGGCGATGCTGCACAGTCGTTTTCACTTCCACAACGACCCGGAGAAGTCGTGGATGTCGGCGAGTTGATTGGATCCAGGCCCGTCCTGCTCCTCTTCTTCCCGTTGGCGTTCAGTCCCGTCTGTACCGATGAGTTCTGCATGATCAGGGATGACTGGGAGTCGTTCGGCTCCACGGGCGCAGCAGTCTTCGGAATCAGCATTGACAGTCCTTTCGTCAATGCAAAGTTTGCCGAAGAAAATGGGCTTCCCTTTCCACTGTTGTCTGATTTCAATCGCGATGTCGCTCGCATGTACGGGGTGCTGCATGAGGATCTCTTCGGCATGAAGGATGTCGCCAAGCGTTCCGTATTCGTCATCGACGAGTCTGGAACGGTCGTGTATGACTCGGTCAGTGATGATCCGAAGGTCCAGGTGGACTTCGATGCGATCAAGTCCGCATTGAGTGGAACAAGCGTTTCCTGAACGAAGAAAGCGTCTTAATTTTCTTCGAGTTGACGTTCGCCTGGATCCGTCGGTGGACTTGATCCGGTGATGGCTGCAGCAATGCGGTGCGCATGTACGTGGCAGTTTTCGATGAATACCTGGAATCGCTCCTGGGTTCCAGCGGTCGCTGTGCCTGCAACATAGACGCCGGGCACGTTTGTCTGCATTGTTTCCTCGTTGTATTCAGGTCTTCCCTGCCCGGGAAGAATGGTGACGCCGACATTTCTCAGCAGGGCGCTGTCGTGTTCGTATCCGATGAGCAGCAGGATGTCATCTACAACAAGCTCGATGGAGGTATTCGTGTCGATGCACTGGAGCATGGCCGTCCCAGGAGTAATTTCAACGAGGTTCGTATTGAAATGGGCATGCACATGTCCTTCTTCGATGAGTGCAGCCAGTTCCGGGCGTATCCAGTATTTCACTCGTTCATGCAGATCACTGCCGCGGTAGCTCAGGTGCACCTCGGCGCCAGCCCTCCAGCATCGCAGTGCGGCTTCGCAGGCCGAGTTGCGACCTCCCACAACGAGGACTCGGCGGCCGTGGTATTGGTGAGGATCACCCAGATCATGGCTTGCGTGTGGAAGCTGCTCGCCGGGTATGTCGAGGGTTCGGACCTTGCCGGTGCCACCGGTAGCAATGACGATATTCGTTGCCTCAAGGGTGGTGAGTTGTCCAGATCGCATGTGCATTTCGACGCGGTGGCAATCTTCGGCCCGTTCGATGCGTTGAACCTCATGGAAGGTACGCACATCCAGTTCGTGCGTGGCAACCACGCTTCGCAGGTAGGCAAGGTATTCCTCACGCGTGGGCTTCTCCTGCCCACGTGTGGGAATCGCGATACCGGCTATTGCCAGCCTGTCAGGAGAAGAAAAGAAGCGTGTGTCCGGCGGGAATTGGCTGGCGATCGTGGCTCCGATGGGGCCGGCTTCGACGATGCAGGTCTTCAGCCCGGCCTTTTGGAGTGCTGATGCAGTCTCAATGCCGATTGGACCTGCACCGATGATGATCGTATTGAACCGTGACATGAATGACAGGATAGAATCAGGCACTCGATTCCGCCTCCAGAGGGGGATCAAACCATGGAGGAATCATGACGAAATCGACGGTGGGAAACATGCTGAAAAGTGGAGCCCTGGCCGTATTCCTGGTTGTATTCCTTCTGGCCGACCAGGTCGAAGGGCAGGGCAGGGGTCGTGGAGGAGATCGCAGGGGGGGGGACCAGTTTGCAAACCACCTCCGCTCCGTGCCCCTCGATGCGATTACAAGGCCCTTGTTCATCGAGTCGGACCTGGATCTGATCAGGGCCCATGTCGTACTTGACGAGGGGCAGGACCTGATCATCGAGACTCTGCTGGCCGATCATGTTGATGCCTTCGACGAAGGAGTGCAGGTGCTTCGCGTCAAGATCCAGGAGGCGAGGATGCGGATCCTCGAGGGCGAGGAACCAGAGGGAGCCAGGCAGCAGCGGGAAGCCTACGAGTTGAAGATGCAGCAGATGCGAGATGACATGACCAATCGTCTGCAAGAAGCTGAAACGTCCGAGGAACGCCTCGAGATACGCAGCACGTTTGCTGATGAGATGAGGGAGTTGACAAGGACGCACAGGTCGACGGCCGAGCAGGCAACGGAGACTCGAGACTGGGGCGCATTCCTTGCCGAGCAGTCACAGTTGCTTCGTGCATGGCTTGAGCGACGTCAAGAACTGGAAGAGGAGTTCACATCATCATCAACCCTGGTGCTCGAGGAATCCCAGCTTGAGGACTGGACCGAAGCAATGCATGCGGTGCGTCGACGTGACATGTCCAGAAGCGGGGTGCTCGGGGGAGAGTCAGCCGACCTGACCATCGTCCTGGAAGATCTGGATCTTGATGTTGAAACCCGCCAGGGGATCGTTCCGATGCTCAAGCAGTATGCATCATCGATCGACAGTCGCATCGAGGCAAGGACGGCATTTCTGCACGAAGCTTCACCGGCAATCTCAGACACGATCGGTGAGGGGAGCTGGGTTCGAATGCGGGCGATCATCCAGCAGGAAGCGGAGGTGCGAATTGGGTTGAGAGACGAGAACCTCAACTGGTTCGATTCGTTCGCGATGGTCCTGCCGGATGATGCAAGGCACCACTTCCAGGAGCGAGTTCGCTTGTCGCAGTTCGGGAACATCTGGAGGCCGGGCCGACTGGAGCGGATGCTTGAATCCGCATTGCAGATGGAAGGCCTTGAGGCCGGACAGGTTGCAGCGATCGAATCAATGGAAGATTCCTGCCTCAGCAGCCTCGTGCCTTGGAAACTAAGGGTCGAGGAAGCGTATCGATTCGAGTCTCCATCGCAGTGGGTCATAGATCAACAGCAGAAGTGGGTCGGCTCCTTCAATGGAGCAGTCGTGGATTCGAGGATCGAAGGCGCAGCAGGGCGTGAGGCTCAGGCGGGCATGGCCAAGGCGGAAGAGGTCTGCATGAAGTCTCTCGAGGAAGTTCTCGGTGAACGCTATTCCTCACTGCCTGGTGCCAGGACCGCTCCCCGCCGAGACAGGCCGTCATCAGGGCGATCAGACGAGTCGCAACGAAGGCGAGATGAGTTGTACAAGCGATTCGATCGCAATGGTGATGGCAGGCTCGATGCAGATGAACGTGACCAGATGCGCAAGGAATTTCAGCAGGAACGCGGCGGCCCCTGAGCAGCCAGACGACATCATCGACTGTTGATGTTCACAAGCTTCCTCTTGCGTATCTCTTCCGAGCCAAGTTGGCCACATGCAGCCATCAATGATCTGCCCAGGGTGATTCGGCGATTGACCGGCAGGCCATGACTTGCAAGTGCAGTTCGAAATGCCTCTACGAGTTCATCCGAAGGAGAGGGCCATGGAGAGTCTCGTCGAGGGTTGTATGGGATGAGATTGATTCGGGAGGGCAGGTCACCGACCCAGGACGCAAGTTGATCGGCATGTTCGACTTGATCGTTGACTCCCGGGATCAGGACATATTCGATGAGAATCGGCCAGCGGTGGGTGCTTGTCCATTCCACGAGCGAGTCTCGCAGGTCACTCATCGGCATGGCTCTGTTCAGGGGCATGATCGAGCTGCGGATGTCGTCGTTGGGGGCGTTTACGGAAACGGCAAGACGGACGCGGCCGAATCCCGGTTCAGACACGAGTTGCGAAAGCTTCCGGATGCCGTCGATACGCCCGACGGTTGAAACACCGATCCTGGATGACGCGATGGACGGCCCTCGCTGGTCGACGAGGCCTCGTATGGATTCAATGACGGCTTCAACATTGTCCAGGGGCTCGCCCATGCCCATGAAGACGATGTTGTCGATCATGGTGTCGAAGCGGTATCTGGCGATGGACCACTGGAGCAGGATCTCTTTTGGAGTCAGTGATCGAACGAGTCCCATCTGGGCTGTTTCGCAGAAGGTGCAGCCCATGGCGCAGCCTACCTGGGAGGAGAGGCAGAGGGTTCTGCGTAGTCTGCCGGTCCTGCCTTTCAGCGGAAGAATCACCGACTCGATGTCATGGCCGTCTTCAAGTCTGGCCAGGAACTTGATTGTTCCATCCTCGGCACGGTCATGCCTGATATCCAGTTCTTTCACGTGATGGTGATCAGGGGCCTGCATCCAGCCCAGACTAGCAGGCTCTGCGGACACGACATGCCCGGGCACCTACAATGACGTTCCAGGCGGCCCACATGATTCCCGTCTGCAGGGAAGGTGTACGCATGAACATCGACGAACAACCTGGAAGCAGATCGGTCCTGATTACCGGTGCCTCGGGAGAAATCGGGCACGGGCTGATCAAGGGTCTTCGCGTGCATGATGACATCCACATCGTCGCAACAGACCTGAAGGAACTTCCTGAAGACACCCACGGCCTCTGCGATGAGGTCCATGTCGGCGATGTCTGTGATGCCAGTCTCATGCAGCAGTTGATCGCCATGCACGAGGTCACCGAGATCTATCACCTCGCGGCGCTGCTTTCTTCCAGGGCCGAGCATGTTCCCGAAGTTGCTCACGAGGTGAATGTTGGTGGAACATTCAATCTGCTCAAGCTGTCCGCTTCGCATTCGGCTTCCTTTGGTCGGCCAGTAAGATTCATTCTTCCAAGTACGATCGCCGTGTACGGCATGAGCAGCCTCGCCCAGAAGCAGTCCGTCGGGGCAGTCTCCGAAGGGGACTGCAATGAACCGCGGACCATGTACGGGTGCAACAAACTCTATTGCGAGCATCTTGGACGATACTACTCGCGACACTATCGTTCTCTGGCCGAGGATCGTGGAACGACCATGATCGATTTCAGGTGCCTGAGGCTGCCGGGGATCATCGCGGCGGAAACAAAGCCGACAGGTGGCACAAGTGATTTCGTCCCGGAAATGCTGCACGCCGCGGCTTCCGGCATGCCCTATGCATCCTTTGTCCGGGAGGACACGCGAATTCCATGGATGACGATGCCTGAGTGCATCGACTCCATGTTGCAGATCGGTCGTGCCGACGAGGGAAGTCTGAAGCACAGTGTGTACAACGTGTCATCTTTCAGCGCTTCGGCCGGTGAAGTTGCGGACATGGTCCGAGCCAGTTTCCCCGGTGCGCAGATCGAGTTCACGCCGGACGTCGATCGTCAGGCGATCGTTGATTCCTGGCCCGAGGATGTGGACGTATCATCGGCACATGACGACTGGGGTTTCTCCCCGAGGTGGGGCCATGAAGAAGCATTTTCCCAGTACATCATTCCCAGTATTCGTACCCACTACACGCAGGCCTGATTCGAGGGCGAGGAGGCAGCCATGACGACGACCAATGCAACAGGATCGGACGCGTTCCTCGTTCGCACCCGGGGAATACTCGAAGAACTCGAGGCAACCGGCCAGATGAAGCGGCTGCAGATGATCGAGGGGCCGATGGGGCCGCGAATCACCCTCCGTGATCGTGGCGAGGTCGACTGCTTCTGTTCGAACAACTACCTGGGCCTGGCAAACCACCCCGACGTCGTCGAGGCGGGCATCGATGGATTGCGTCGGCATGGGGCGGGCACGGCATCGGTCCGGTTCATTTGTGGGACATTCGAGCCGCATGAGCATCTTGAACAGACGATTGCCGGCATGCTTGGAGTCGAAGCTTCCTACACGTTCGTGTCATGCTGGACGGCTTCAGAGGCGCTCTTCCCGACACTGTGTGAGCCTGGGGACACGATCGTCTAGGATGAGTTGAACCACGCCTGCATCATTGACGGCATGCGTCTTGCAACCGTCATCAAGAAGGGTGTCGGCAAGGCCGTGTTCAAGCATTCTGACATGGAAGATCTCCGACGGGTGCTCAAGGGTCTGCAGGACAGCCCCGAGGCGACGGGCGTGACGTGGGTCGTGACAGACGGTGTCTTTTCGATGGAAGGCGATCTTGGAAACCTGCCCGGGCTCCGGGCACTCTGTGACGAGTTCGGTGCGATGCTGGTCGTTGACGACTCCCATGGCACGGGCGTGATGGGGGAGACAGGCAGGGGAACCCACGAGTACTGGGGGATGCAGGGGAAGGACATCGACCTCTTTACCGGAACGCTTGGCAAGGCGCTTGGAGGCGGAGCAGGTGGATATGTTGCCGGCACTCAAGCGGCAATCGACATGCTCGTTCAACGAGGCCGGCCGACATTATTCTCCAATGCACTCCCGGTGACAGTGGCATGCAGCGCCGCCAAGGCGATAGAGACGATGCTCAATGAGCCTGAGCGTGTTCAGCGGCTTCGTGACAACGTCGCCTATGCCAGGAAAGGGATCTCTGAAGTGGGCTTCGAGGTTCTTGAATCACCCACGGCGATCTGCCCGATCATCGTTGGTGAAACATCCCGGGCCATCAGCATGAGCAATACGTTGCTGGACATGGGCGTCTTTGCAATCGGCTTCGGCTATCCGGTCGTGCCGGAGGGTGCAGCTCGTATTCGAATCCAGATATCAGCCGCCCATGAGCAGGAGCACCTGGACAGGCTCATCGAGGCCCTTCGGGCTTTGTCTGTTCAGGACTGATTGCGCAAGCGAACGCTCGTTGTCGTCGAGTCCCTCCTCTGGACGCGCCATCCAACGAGCGTATCGCGTTCCCGCTCCCCGTTTCTGCTTGACTTGACTGTAGTGTGCAGTCGGCAACGTTCTGCAAAGAGTTGCCAACTCTCTTCCGGGTGCAGAAGTGCAGTAACAGTTCAACAGGCATTGAAGTTGAAGAGCCTTCAGGCGCGGCAGGACGTGAAAGCCGCAAGCCTTGCAGGGTCGATCGGCTTACGCCAGTCCCCATCTTCCTTGAATGCAGAACCGATGATGACGGCATCTGCAAGCTCCAGCAGTTGTGGAATGGATGCGGGGTCCGCGCCTGATCCGACAAGCAGAGGAAGGGTGGAGCCGCGTCGTGCGGCCTCGAGATCCTGCGGGTGTACAGGCGATCCTGTGGCGGTGCCTGTCACGATGATGCCGTCGGCCCTGCAGAACTCCGCAGCCTTGGCATGTTCCTCAACATCGAGATCGCCCGTGATGGCGTGCGAGGAATGTTTCTTCTGGATATCAGCGAAGATTGCAACGCCCTGGGCATCCATGTCTCGGCGGGCACGAAGGAGTGGCCCTGCATCGGCTTCGGCAATGAGTCCCTCATCGGCAACGGAGGCGAAGGCGAACCCCTCGGCTCGTATGAATCGGGCATTGACGGCGTGCGCGATGGCCAGGGCTCCGATGTTGTCACCTGCAAGCACTTGTACACCAAGTGGAACATCCGCCTGTGCAGCTATTGCGCTGCATGCAGCTGTCATGGCGGCCAGTGTTCCCGGCCCGGCATGTCGCATCATGTACGGACGATCATGCATGTTCTCGACGAGAATGGAATCAAAGCCGGCTTCGACGAGCAGGCGTGCGTCATGGCAGCCCTGGTCGATGACCTCCTGTACGCAGGCGCACCCGTCCGGAGAGCCTGGAAGCGGACCCAGGTGCACCATGCCGATCAAGGCCTTGTCTGCGCCAAGGATGTCTGTGATTGTTCTCGCCATGAGCATGTTGCTCCTCGGGGGGTGATTCTACCTTCGTCGTCGCCCGGATCGGTGCAGGTATTGCTTCCACCAGTCGAGTATCTGGTGGAGGCGATGCAGTCGCATGTCAGGTGGTCCATTGCGGCTCATCCCATGACTCGTTTCGCGGGGATACCTGACGAACGTGCAGGGAATCTTCCGGATCTGGAGAGCAGCGAAGACCTGGTCCGCCTGTTCGACATTGCACCTCAGGTCGCCTTCGGAGTGAATGATCAATGTCGGTGTCTCGACATTTCCCATCGTACGTATCGGGCTCGAGTGCCACATCTGTTCCGGGCAGTTCCAGAACGCGCCTGGGAAATACATGTCCGGGACATCCACGAAGTCGCTGTTGCCTCCCATGCTCACGAGGTTCGACACGCAGCGATCGGTGATCGCGCCCGCGAAGTCATTCGTATGGCCGATGGCCCAGAGGGTCATGTAGCCACCGTAGCTGCCTCCCATGACGCCCATCCGCTTCGTGTTGATCGATTCGTGGTTCTTCATCCAGTCCCTTACGGAGCGGATGTCCTCCCAGTCCTTGCCTCCCCATGATCCGTGGATGGCCCTGGTGTGGTCTTCTCCATACCCCTTGCTGCCCCTGGGATTGGAATAGATGACGATGTAGCCGGCATTGGCCAGGACCTGGAACTCATGAAAGAAGGATTCGCCGTATTGCGCGTGCGGCCCGCCATGGATCTCCAGGATGGCTGGATACTTCCTGCCCTTCTTGAAGCCCGGTGGCGTGACCATCCATGTTTGAACCTTCGTGCCGTCCGTTGAACGGACCCAACGCATGCTCGGCTTGCGAATGGTGTGGCTGGCGAGGTACGCATCGTTGAAGGATGTAAGTCGCCGAGGCGTGATCTTCGTTGCTCCGATCCGTCCGACATGGATCTCGGGGAGGGCAGCAGGCTGGTCCACCATCATCGCAATTGTCTTTCCGTCCCTTGAGCAGTTCCCGGGACTGATCACGACACGTCCCTCCGTGAGATTCCTGATCCCCTTGCCACTGCGCGGGATTGACGCGATGTGGGACTGCCCATTCCAGCCAATGGCCACCAGCACTCGCTTTGAATCATGCGACCACTGGAGGTTGGGTGCGAAGGAGACGTCGGCCGTGTCGGACAGCACGCAGGCCATCAGGCACCAGTCGGTCTTCTCGGTCAGGCATCGTGCATTTCGCCCGCTGGCGTCGCAGGTCCACAGGTCAAGGTTCCGCGTTGAGTAGGGGCCGTCGTCGCTGTCTCGGCCGGCCCAGGCGAGGTACTTGCCGTTGGGTGACCATTGGACGTTGGTCTTGGGTCCCCTGGGGAGGTTCTTCAAGGGGGCCAGCCGGCCCGAGGCAACATCGATCTTCACGAGGTCGAAGTGCATCTTGCCAAGAACGCCGCGGCGATTCCGACAGGTGGTGACCGCAAGTGTGCGCCCATCGGGCGACCAGTCGCAGTTGAACCAGCCGATGGTGTCCTTGCCGTAGAGCATCTTCGTTTCGCCGGTTTCAACATCGACGATGTACAGTTTGTATCGCTCGGCATTGAAATAGCCGTCCCCGTCAAGTCGATACCACGTATTGTCGAGGATGCGAGGTGGTGATGTTTCTCCAGACGCTTTGCGTTCCTTGATCGCGGCCTTCGTCCATGCCTGTTCTCGCTCCCTGAACTGGAAGGCGATGTGTCGTCCCGTTGGCGACCATGTGATGTCGGCAAGGCTTCCCTCCGGGAGGTTCGTCAGGGATCTGGCTTCACCGCCATCGGCGGGGATCAAGTGGATTTGAGGTGATTCCTCATCGCGTGCTGAGATGAACGCGATCTGCGAGCCATCGGCGGACCAGCGGCCCTGGCCGTCACGCGGCCCATGGGTGAATGCTGTTGGATTGCCGCTCTTGGTCGGCACCATCCAGAGACTGGTTTCGTATTTGTTCTTCTTCCCGATTTGCTTGCGAGTGAACAGCACGCGGCCGCCCTCGGGACTGATCTGTGGATCGGAGACGAATGTCAGCTCGTTGAGGTCTTCTGGGGTGACCGGGGTCTTCTTTTTTGATCGCGTACTTGGCATGGGTGCTCCTTGTCTCGTTCAGCCTTGGTCGACCATGATACGATCGTGGGCGAATATGGATGCAGTTCGAAACAATGATGACATCCAGCTGCTCTCAGAGCTCGTTGCGCTGGATACGACCAGTTGCCTTTCCAACAGCAAGGCCGTCGATCTGGCATGCCAGAGGCTGGATGTACCCGGAATCAAGGTCACGAGGATGCCCTTGGATGGAGGCAAGGAGAATCTCATTGCCTTCGTCGGCCCGGAAGATGCCAGCAGAGATGGGCTGACCCTCTCGGGCCACCTGGACTGCGTGCCTGCAGGAGAGGGTTGGAAGACCGACCCACTTGTGCTCACGGAACAGGGCGGTCGCCTGTATGGGCGTGGCAGTTGTGACATGAAGGGATTCGATGCAATCGCCATCAACCTGCTCAGGGAAGCTGCCCAGTGGGACCTGAAACATCCACTCGCGCTCGTCCTGACCTGTGATGAGGAAATCGGCTGCCTCGGGGCAAAGGCCGTGGCTGAGCATTGGCCCATCGAGCGTGATCTTCCAAGGAATACTCTCATCGGTGAACCAACGTCACTCCAGGCCGTGAGCATGCACAAGGGCCTGCTCAAGTACAGGTTGGTCATCAAGGGTGCTCCTGGGCATACGGGAACACCGTCCATCGGACGGAACGCGATCATGCCGGCGAGTGTCGCACTCGCTTCGCTTGAAGAACTTCGAGCAACGATCCAAGGCGAACGAACGGCAGCCAGTGAGGCATTTCACGAGGTGCCCTATCCAGTGTTGAGCGTCGTCGGTGTCGAAGGGGGGTCGGCTTGGAATGTAACCCCGGATCGGTGCGAGATTCGGCTTGGCCTTCGACAGATGCCCGGAGATTCGATCGACGACTGGACCAGCCGACTCAGGAACGTTCTTGAAGGACCTCTTGCGGCAGAAGAATGGTCGCTTGAGCTCGTACATGCGACTCCCTCGATGTTGACCCCCTCGGATGCCGAGCTGTACAAGGCCTGCCTCAGCAGCACGAACCAGCCTGCCGACATCGGGGTGTCCTACGGCACTGATGGCGCCTATCTCCAGCAACTGGGACTTGCTTGTGTCGTCTTCGGGCCGGGCGATATCGGGGTGGCCCATCTTCCTGATGAATACATGCCCGTGGAGGAATATGCACGGGGCAGGGTGATGATCGAATCATTGGCAAGGGAGTTCTGCCAATGAACGATTCCGGCATTATCCAGGCGGAGTTGACATGGATTGATGGAGAGTTCATTCCGGGCGTCCGCGTGACGCTGGGAGATGATGGCCGTATCACCAAGGTTCAGCGGGGTGTGGATGATGCTCCGACCCTGCCGGGCCGGGCATTGCTGCCTGGATTCGTCAATGCCCACAGCCATGCGTTTCAAAGAGCGCTGCGTGGACTTGGAGAGCATGTTCCTTCGCAGGAAGAGGACTTCTGGACATGGCGAGAGGCCATGTACAGCCTTGTTGAATCAATGGATCCGGATCGGATGCGCGCGATATGCGTTCATGCGTTCAAGGAGATGCGACTGGCGGGAATCACGACGGTCGGGGAGTTTCATTACCTGCATCATCCCGGCGATGAGGCCCATTCGGGTGATCAGGTCATCCTTGAAGCTGCTCGGGAAGCAGGCATTCGCATCGTCCTGATCCAGGTGCACTACGTCGCGGGGGGAATCGGAACACCACTGTCCGGTGGGCAGGAGAGTTTCAATACGACAGGACTGGAGGAGTTCTGGTCCACGCTGGACCACGCTCAATCCTGCTGTACCGCACACCAGTCGGTGGGGGTCGCGGCACATTCCATCAGGGCCGTCCCGATTGAACAGGCGGCTGAACTTCATGCTGAAGCACGCAATCGCGGCCTGGTATTCCACATGCACCTGGAGGAACAGGTCCAGGAAATCGAAGCTTGCAGGGCAGCGAAAGGCTCGACCCCGGTTCGACTTGTCCTTGATCGTCTTTCGCCCGGGAGCGAGTTTACGGCGATTCATGCAACGCACACGACAGACAGTGACCTTGAGGATCTGCTTGGTGCCGGGTGTCATGTCTGCCTCTGTCCCTTGACGGAAGCGAATCTCGGTGACGGCTTTCCTGATCGGGAAGCAATGCAACTTCATAGTGGCTCGATCTGTATTGGAACGGATTCCAACGCTCGCATCTCCATGATCGAGGAACTGAGGTTGCTCGAACTGGCTCATCGTCTCCACTTCAGGGGCAGGGGGGCCTGGCGTAATGCTTCAGGCCATGTTCACCAGCCCCTCCTGGACATGGCGACGGTCAATGGCGCCAAGTCGCTTGGACTTGATGCAGGGCGGATCGGAGAAGGCTCTCTTGCAGATTTCGTCCTCGTGGACCTCGGCGCCGCCTCTCTCGCCGAGGTTGCACCTTCTGCACTTGGAGCCGCCATCATCCTTGGTTCCGGAAACGAGGCTGTCGTCGACACCTGTGTTGGAGGGCGATGGGGCCTTGAGCAGTAAGTGCTTCAGGTGCCTGGATCCGAAGGAGCCAGATCGCCAAGTGCATTTCTCAGTGGTTCCAGTTGCTTCCAGTAGCGTCGCGATCTCCCGACCGAGCTTGTCGAGATCGGGGAGTTGACCTGGTCCATGCTCAGGGTCCTGGCGACCCGGCTTGACTCATGGTGACTGAGACAGGCCGGATCCCAGTCAAGCCCGATGAACTCGACCATCTTCCTGGCGGTTGGCTCGGGCTCCTGGACGAGTTGTTCATAGTCAACATCAAGAATCGGAACGCAGTCGGTGTTTCGCCAATGGTCCATCAGTCTCGCGTAATCCCTGTAGGCCTGCCCGAGAGTCTTGAAGTTCGCAGTGAACGCCATCCGGGCTGAGAAGGAGTTGCCCCAGCATGAAAAGCATGTGTCGAGGGGGTCACGCCTGCAGTGGATGATGCGGGATTCAGGAAAGAGAAGCGAAATGAGGCCGATGTTCAGGTAGTTCAATGGCAACTTGTCGGTGATTCGTTGGACATCGCCTGAATCAACTTCAAGAGCATGAAGGTAGCGTGCAGCCATGTCGTCAAGCAGGCCGGAGGTGGCATGCTCGATGCAGTGAGGATACGCATCCTGGTCCTCGTGTTCTCCGGGCAATGCCCTGGTCAGTTCAAACATGGCGGGAAGTTCCCCGGCGCCATGGACCTGGGAATGAGATGCAAGGATCTGTTCCGTCAATGTCGTGCCACTTCGAAACATGCCGACTATGAACACCGGGAGTCTCGTCTCACATGTACTCCTTGGCAGACGATTCATGGCTTCCGGGGAGAAGGTACGCATGACATCGTCCGTGGTCCGCGTGTGTTCCTCGGCATTCCATTGGGCGGAGTGCAGGGAGTTTCCACTGCGCCATGCTTTGAATGCATCATCTCGACGATCGACCTTGTCGTAGGCAGTGGCGAGGCGGTGCGACATGGTTGCAACCTGTGAGTGTGACCGTGCATCTGCAGCGAGCCATCGTTCAGCTGCAAGGATGGCAGCTTCATGCTCGCCGAGTTTGTTGCATGCCCTCATCCATGCAAGCATGGGGAGGTACCTGCAGGTCGGGGCATTGACAAGGGGCCGAAGCAGTTCAGCCGCTTCCCCGGGCTGATTCAGTGAAATGAGAATCTCGGCCTTGCCGGCCCGGGCATCAGGGTTGAAGCGATCAATTGCAAGGCCTGCGTCATAGGAAGCTGATGCAGCATCGAGTTGATCATTCATTCGAAGAATGGTTCCAAGGCTCGCGTGGTTGCGTGCTTCGTAAGGCTGGCGATCAACAAGCTCACGAGCCGGTGCATCATCCATGGGCACTTCGCCACGCGCGATGATGCCATCGACAAGGCCCGCAAGAATGCCGATGTCTTCAGGCGCCAGTTCATGAGCCTTGACGAAGTCCATGTGCGCCTCATGCGGCTGTCCAAGCCGCATCAACAGGAGTCCATGACGTTGATGCAGTTGTGCATCATCCGGAGCGAGTTCAATCGCCGCCGTGGCAGCCGCCAGGGCCTCGTCCAGTCGACCTGCCTCCTGGAGGGCATAGGCGAGCATCATGGGCAGGTTCGCATCGACAGGATCTGCAAGAGTTGCCCTCTTGAAACTGTCTATTGCCTTGGGCACTTTTCCCTGTTTCTGGTGGGCAATCCCACGTTGCTGATGAAACAGGGCA